>DATHAO010000055.1:0-81213 GCA_035296625.1 Acidimicrobiales bacterium
CTGACCGATCGCGAGCGAGAGGTTCTCGCCCTGGTCGGCGGCGGTCTCAGCAACGAAGAGATCGCCGCCGAGCTGTTCATCAGCGTCGCCACTGCACGGACGCACGTGAGCCGGGCGATGACCAAGCTCCACGCGCGCGACCGCGCCCAGCTTGTCGTCGCCGCCTACGAGTCCAGACTCGTGACACCCGGCCAGCTAGGGGCGACGCCACGTCCCGCCCCGTGAGTGCGCGTCAACCCGTATGCAGATAGGCGCCGCCCCGTCGCTGTCACGTGAGCGAGTCCAGCGCGGCCCGCACGGCAGCGTCCCAGCCGTTGGCGGCCGCCTGCCACGTCTCGGGAGAGGCACCCCCCGCCCACAGCACGTCCGCCTCGTCCCAGGCGGCCGCCTCGAGCGGGCCGAGCACGGCGCGTATGGCGGAGAGTGCCGCTGATCCCTGCTCGCCCGGAGCCTCCACCAGGCGGCTGAGAGCCGCGAACGACCGCCACCTCGACGTCGGTCAGCACCTCCGGCACGACCGCGAGCGGGCCACCGGCCCTCCCGGCGGGTACGGCGTCGCCGGCGCGCGCACGGTCGCCGAGGACCGCGACGGGCAGGAACACGGCGCTGCACGCCGTGCCCAACGACGCCCACGCCCTCAGCGGCGCATCACCGGAGGACGGCAGGTCGGCGACCATCGATGCCGTCGTGCACTGGTAACCGCGGACGTGCATGCACACCGTCACGCCGGACCAGTCGGTGCGCACGTCCTCCGGCGGAGGCGGGGCGGCGCCGTCTGCCGGTGCACCGGGCGCACCCCACGGCCCTCCGCCGTGGTCGCGCAGCATCGCCACGGCGTCGGCCGGCGTCACCAGCTTCCCGCGGGCAACGCACGCCCGTGTGGCGGCCAGCCGGTGGTCGGCGATGCGGGTGGGGACATGGGGTGACCGGCGCTCGTCCCAGTCGGCGTCCGGCGCCACGTCGGACGACGACCGGACCCAGCCGGTCGACAGCGTCAGCCGGTTCGAGATGGCGGCCCCGTCGGCGACCGGCTGGGCGACCCAAGCCCGTCCCGAGGTCTCGACCACCCAGCCGCCGCGGCCGTCGATCACCAGGAACGACGACCAGTAGGGTTCGTCGCGCCGCTCCTCACCCGAGCCGCCCTGCCCGTGGGCCTCGAGCAACGCCACCATGGCGTCGAGTGCACCGTCGGCGGTGGTTCCTCGCTCGAGGCCGAGGCGCACGAGATCCATGCCCAGCAGCGCCGGCGCTGCGGCGCGCGGGTCGTCGACCGTCCACACCTTCTCGTTGCCGATGGCCACCCCGTGTTCGTTGATGCCGTGCTCGAGACCCCACATCCACAGGGGCTGCGAGCCCAGCAGCGCCGCCGCGCCGGCATCGGGCACTGCGACGTGGGTCGCCCGCACCGGATCGTGGCCCGGGGGGCGCCGGCCGAGCCAGCGCAGGACCTGCACCTCGTCCACAGGCCGGTCGCTCGACTTGGCGAACAGCATCCCGCCCGGCCGTCGCACGCAGACGGCGTCGCACATGATCAGTCGGCGAGCGCGTCGAGGACCTCGGCGGCCACCCGCTGCCCGCTGTCGATGGCGCCGTCGATGTAGCCGGTCCAACGTTCGGCCGTCTCGGTGCCGGCCCAGTGGATGCGGCCCACCGGCTCGCGGAGGGCGGGGCCATAGACCGTCCAGGCCCCGGGAGGCAGGTGGGCGCCGTAGCACCCCCGGGTGAAGGGTTCGGCCGACCAGTCGCGATCGACGTAGCCGAGGACGTCGCGGGCGCGCTCGCCGAGAGTGCGGGCGAGCACGTCCACGACGACGTCGCGCCGCTCGTCGGTTGTCCGCACGCCGGCGGCCACGGCCGCCGGCCCCTCGAAGAAGCCGGTGAGGAGCCCCGGCGTGCCGGCCGGAGGCGTGCAGTCGAAGGTCACGCCGATGGGCTCGTCCGGGCACAGGATGGTCCCCGACAGGCCCTCGGCGCGCCACCACGGCCCGTCGTAGAGGGCGTGGAACTTGATGACCGACCCCTGCGGCATGTGCTGCACGAGCTGGTCGCGCCGAGGCGGCAGCGGCGGTGCGTAGTCGATGCGTCCCGCCAGCGTCGGCGGCAACGCCACGACGGCCCGCGCAGCCCGGACCGCGGTGCCCGGGGCCTCGACCACCACGCCGTGGTCGTCCTGGACGATGCGTCCCACCGGTGAGGACAGCTGCAGCGCACCCTCGGGCAGTCGGCCTGCGAGGCGCTCGGCGACCGGCTGCACGCCACCCTCGATGCGGTCCTGCTGGGCGCCGCCCTCGCTGTCCGTGAGGTTCGACCAGCCGCCGGCCGCGTGGACGTAGTGAGCCGCGTGCAGGAGGGAGAGCTGAGCGGTCGATGCCGCGAACACCGCCTGCACCCCCACCTCGAACAGGCCCGTCACCCGCGACGGGACACCGCGGGCGCACACCCAGGCG
The DNA here is from genome assembly GCA_035296625.1 of Acidimicrobiales bacterium. Lineage (GTDB taxonomy): Bacteria > Actinomycetota > Acidimicrobiia > Acidimicrobiales > VFJN01 > DATCLS01. Next base: position 2,448 of record DATHAO010000055.1, read on the forward strand.
CGCAGGCTCGTGGCGTCCCACGCCGCCGCCTCGGCTGCCCGCCAGGGCGCGTCGAGGGGCACCTGGTCGGCGATCGCCTCCAGGGTGCCCACGAGCTCCAGGTAGGCGCCGAGCTCGTCGTCGGTGAACGCGAGGGCCACGTTCGGCACCCGGCGAGCGGCTCCGTCGTCGAGCACCACGTCGTCGCCCCGCTCCCGCTGTGGGTAGGTGCCGAAACCCAGCTCGGCGACGAGGGCCGCGATGCGGTCCTGGCCGGGACCGATCCACTGGCCACCCAGGTCGATCCACGTGCCGTGGTGCTCCTCCGTGCAGGTCCGCCCGCCCACGCGCTCACGGGCCTCCAGCACGACCACCGACCGTCCCGCCTCGTGGAGCGCCCTGGCCGCGGTCAACCCCGCGAACCCTGCGCCCACCACCACGACCGCCACGCGTTCGTTCGCCATGCCGTCCTCCTCCGCCCGCTGGGTCGAACGTACCCCGACGGACCCCATCGGGACGGGGCCCGTGGCGGGGCCGTCGTGTCGCCGACTCCCGCGGCCGATGCTCGTGGCCCCTGCTGGTAGGAGACGTAGACGGACGGCGGCTCGATCGCGCCGATTGCAGGAGCAAGGCCCCTGATACGGATCCATCCCGATCGGGTCGTGTCGTGGGGCCTCGAGGACGCCCCGTGACCACCGCATCACGCACCTGCGCGTCCACGACTACGGGTTCGGCCTCGCGGTCGTGTTCGGCTTGCTCGGCGTCGCCACGCCGGTGTTCGGACTGGCCTCGTCGTGAGCGCGCCCCACATGTCCGTCACTCGCTGGTCAACGAACGCCCAGGTCCCTTCCGGCCTGGCCGTCGTCGTATCAGCCCTCGAGGGCCACGAGGTCGAGGTGGAGCACGGCCGGGCGGGCGGCGGTGCCGGCGTCCGCCAGGGCCTCGACGGCCGCGATGCCCGCCGCGAATTCCTCGTCGGTGAGCGGGCGCAGCGCCGAGTCGACGTGGCGCAGGGTGCGGGCGCGGGCCGCCCACGGGCCGGGCGCGACGCCCCAGTCCTCGCCGACCGGCGTGATGGTGGCTCCGCCGAAGCCGGCCCGCCCGAACGCCTCCACGATGGCCGCCGTGGTCGGGAACGTGGCCGCCGCCCGCTCCGCCCCCGGGAACAGCCGGAAGTAGCCGCCCAAGGGGCGATCGCCGAAGAACCCGCGGATCAGCACCCTGCCACCCCGCGTCACGACCCGGCGCAGCTCGGCGGTCGCGGCGCCGAGGTCGTCGATCTGGTGAACGACAGTCGACAGCCACGCCACGCCCACGCTGCCGCGGGCCAGCGGCAGCGCCTCGGCCCGGCCGGCCACGACGCTGCACCGGCCGGGCACGAGCGCCGGGCGGGCCGCGTCGCGCATGCCGGCCGAGGGCTCGACGCCCACGACCATGGCGTCGAGCCAGTCGGCGAGCGGTCCGAGGAACTGCCCGGTGCCGCAGCCGAGGTCGAGCGCCCGCCCGCCGGGCGCCGTACCCAGCGTCCCGACCGCCCGGCGCCACCCTTCGAGCACCGCCGGGGGCAGGGTCCGCGCCCGCTCGTAGGCCGCCGCGCCCCGGTCGTAGTCGATCGCTTCCACGGGACGAGTCTGGCCGCGCGTCAGCGGTTCGGCTGCGGTTCCGTGTCCCGGATCCGTGGCTGGGCAACGGGAACAGGACGCGGAACGCGGGCGGCCAGCAGCGCCGCCACCCCGAGCCCGGCCAACCACAAGCCCTGGAGCACCCAGTCCGCCACACCCGGGTGCCGGTAGTCGGGCAGCGCCAGGCGCAGCAGCCGCACGACGGGGTTCGCCGTGCGCTCGAAGTCCCCGATGAGCGTCACGCGTCCGGCCAGCACCTCGACGACCAGCCACAGCCACGTCCCTGCGCCGACCACCCCCGCGACGACCACGGCGGGGCGCACGGCGGCCACCCGACCTGCCCACCAGGCCACCGCCAGCACCAGGCACGGCACGACGACGACCACCTGCCGGCCCGGCCACCACCACCCGTGCATCGTGAGGGCCACCCACGTGGCCGTGGCCCAGCCGGCGGCGAGCGGGGCGACGAGCACGACGGCGGTCCTCCACGACCGCCGGGCCAGGGCGGCGAGCGCCGGCACGGCGAGCAGGAACCCGGGCATCCATACGACCAGTCCGAACCCCTCGTCGAGCAGCAGGCCGGCCAGGCGCCGGGTGCGCCCCACCCGGTCGGGGTGCTCGCCGGCGACGGTCAGCTCGCCGCCGGTGAAGTGGTCACCGGCCGCGTATACGGTCCAGCCGCCGTAGACCAGGCGGTGTACGACCAGGTACGCGGCGCCGATCGCCGCCAGTGCCGCCGCCACGCCCAAAGCCGTGCGCACTCGCCCGGCGCGCACAAGCCGGGCCACGCCCAGCGCGGCCAGCACGGCGGCGACCGGGGCGTACTTGATGCCGAGCCACGGCAGCGCGGCGACGGCGACGACCAGCACGGCGACCGCACCCCGGCCCCACGGCAGGGGGAGTAGTCCCGCGGCGGCCGACCCGGCGCCGGTGGGGGCTGCGGCGGGGGGCGGGCCCGCGGTGGCCGAGCCGGCGGCGGTGGGGGCCGCGGGCGGCGTCTGCAGAAGGACGGCGAGCGCGGCGGCCACCGCCAGCGCGGCGGGCAGCTCCGGGTAGACCTGCGTGGCATAGGCGGACAGCGGTGCCGCCGCCCCGAACGTCAGCGTCGTGCCGGCCGCCACGCCGAGGGGCACTCCCAGCCGGCGGTGGGCGACCCAGGTCAGCAGGGCTGCGAGTGCCCCACCGAGCGCGGCGAGCGCCGCCTTGGCCCCCACCCACCCGCCGATGCCCATCGGTACGGCGAGCACAACCGGCAGCAGCGGGTCGTGCGGGCTCACCGACCGACCGTTGGCGAGCGGCTCGGTCTGGGTCGGCAGCGCCTCGTCGTGGAACGGCCGGAAGCGGCGCCCTGCGATCTCGTCGTCGATCCACAGGTCGCCGTCCTCCGCGAGGCTGAGCGCGGAGAGCAGGTACTGCGGCTCGTCGGCCGTCGTCCGCTCGCGATAGGTCGCTCGGGCGGGGATGGCGATCGCCGCCCACGCCGCTACCGCCACGCCCACGAGCGCGCAGGCGATCGCCACCCGGCGGCGGTCGACGACCGGGTCCGAGCGCTGGGCGCCCGGCGCGTCGGCGGCGGGCGGCACGACCGGACCGGCCGCGACTCGGGCGTGCGCGTCGGCGGCGGAAGGCACGAGGGGACCGGCTGCGGCTGGGGCCGGCGCGTCGGGCGCCCCGGGCGCCCCGGCGGGCGGTCCGGCCGCCCCGGCGGGCCCCCGGCTCCCGCGGCTCATGCCAGGCGCTCGGCGCGGCGCACGACCAGCAGCCACGTCAGCACCCCGGACAGCGCGACCAGCACGAGACTGGCCAGGCCGGCCTCCGCCAGGAACGCCGCCTCGGCGTCCTCCCAGACCCGGGTCGCCAGCGTCTCGAAGCCGAGCGGCGACAGTAGGAGCGTGATCGGCAGCTCCTTCATCGTCGAGAGCAGCACGAGCCCGCCGCCGGCGGCCAGTCCCGGCAGCATCAGGGGCAGCTCGACGGTGGCGAAGCGCCGGACCCGCCCGGCGCCAAGCAGCCGCGCCGACTCCTCGAGCCGGGTTGGGACGGATGCCACCGCCACCTCCGTCGCCCGCAGCGACTGGGCGCCCAGGTGCACGACGTAGGCGGCGACCAGTACCGGGAAGCTCTGGTACAGGTCGAGGGACGGCGGCAGCTCGATGGCCCACGACACGACGGCCAGCGCGACCACCAGTCCCGGCAGGGCGAAGCCGACGGCCACGAGCCCGTGCACGGCGTCGCCGGCCGGGGCGCGGTGACGGGCCGAGAGGTAGGCGACGGGCAACACGACGGCCACGGCCACGAGCGCCGTCACGACGCCGATGCCGATCGTGTTCAGCGCCGGTACCCCTAGATCGCCGACCTCCTCGCCCTGGGCCAGCCCGCTGCCGGCGCCACGCAGGCCTCGCCAGGCCCACAGTCCGAGCGAGGCGAGCGGCGCCGCGAGGGCGAGCGCCACCCAGGCCACGACGCCGGCGAGCGCCGGCCAGCGCCAACGGCCGAGCGGCACCCGCAGCGGGCGGTCCGTCGCCGTCCCCGGCACCTCGCGCCGTCGGTGCGCGAGCACCCGTTCGCCGGCCACGACGGCGAGCGCCACGACCGCCAGCAGCAGGCTGAGCGCCACGGACTGGGTGCGGTCGAGCACCCGGTTCGTGTAGATGGCGCGGGTCAGCGTGTCGTAGCGCAGCAGCACGACGACGCCGAAGTCGCTGACGGCGTACAGGAATACGAGGAGGCTGCCGGCCCAGATCGAGCCGCTGATCTGGGGCAGCACCACGGTACGGAACACGGCGACGGGCCGGCGCCCGAGCAGTCGGGCACTCTCCTCGAGCGAGGGGGGCAGCGACGACAGGCGAGCGGCGACCGGCAGCAGGACGAAGGGCGTCGTGAACAGCGTGAGCACCAGCCAGGCGCCCCAGAAACCCTCCGGCCGGGTCGCCTCCACCCCGACGGCTTCGAGCGGGCTGGCCAGCAGGCCGCCGGGGGCCACGGCCGCCACCAGGGCGAGCGCGCCCACGAAGGACGGGAACACGAGCGGGAGAGGGACGAGCCCTGCCCACAGGCGGCGCAGCGGGACGTCGGTGCGAGTCGTCAGCCAGGCCAGCGCCGTGCCGGTCACCGCCGCGGTGGCCGCCGTGGCGAGGGCCAGCCGCAGCGTGTTGGCGAGCGGGCGGACCGTGCGTGACGACGTGTACAGCTCGGCCAGCGCCTCGTCCCCGCCCAGGGTCTCGATCGCCAGGTACACGAGCGGACCGGCGAACAGCAGCCCGGTGGCGACGCCGACGGCCACGAGCGGCGGCGACGCCGTGCCCGTCCAGCGGCGCCGCCGTCTCCCGCCCGCCGGCCCGGTGGGCGCCGGCGGTGCCGGGCCGGGGGCCGCCGCCCCGAGCAGGTCAGGAGTTGAGGCCACTCGCGTCGATCAGCTCGGTCGTGGCCTCGAGGCCGCCGCCCAGCTCGCTGAGGTCGACCCGGGTCGTGGAGACGTCGTCGAAGGGCGGCAGGGCGGCGTTGGCCTCGGCGCCGTCGGCCAGCGGGTACTCGAACGTCTCCTCGCTGAAGTAGGCCTGCGACTCCTCCGACAGCAGGAACTCGACGAGCTGCTCGGCCGCGTCGGCGTGGTCGGTGGCCTCGACCACGGACGCGGCGGTCACGAGCAGCGTCGAGCCGTAGTCGCCCGCGGGGAAGAAGTGGTTCTTGACCGGGAGGTCGGGGTTCTCGTCCTTGGCGACGAACGCGTAGTAGTGGTTGACGAGGCCCATCGGCACCTCGCCCCGGCCGACGGCCTCGACGATCGCGGTGTTGTTGCTGTAGGTCGGGCTCTCGTTGGCGGCGAGGCCCTCGAGGAACGATCGGGCCTCGTTCTCGCCGACCTGGAGCCGCAGCACGGTCACGAAGTCCTGGAACGACCCGTTCGTGGGGGCGACGGCCACCTGGCCGGCATACTCCTCGTCCGCCAGGTCGAGCACCGAGTCGGGCAGCGTCGCAGGGTCGACGAGACCGGTGTTGTGGACGAGGGTGCGGACGCGTCCCGACAGGCCCACCCAGCGGCCATCGTCCGCGGCGTCGCCCTCGGGCACCAGGGCGAGGACGTCGTCGGGCAGCGTCGTCAGGTGGCCACCCTCGTCGAGGTAGCCGACGGCGCCCGGACTCTGGGAGATGAACACGTCGGCCGGCGTGCGGTCCCCCTCCTCGTCGACGAGGAGCGCCAGGTTCGCCGAGTCGTCGTAGCGGACGTCGATGGCGACGCCCGACTCCTCGGAGAACCGCTGGAGCAACGGGTCGATCAGGTTCGACGTGCGCCCGCTGTAGACCACGAGGCGACCGTCGTCGCCGTGGGTGCTGCAGGCCGCCGGCAGCGCGCCCAAACCCAACAGGGCGACCGTGGCGGCCAGACGACGGTGCCCACGAACCATGCGGCGGAGAATATCCATGCCTCCGACATCGCGTAAAGTATGCCTAACCATGACTGCGAGCACCGTGTCCCCCGTCGTCCTGTTCCTGCCCGCGCACGACGAGGAGGCCACCGTCGGGGCCGTCGTGGCCCGAGCCCCCGCCGCCGTGCGCGGCCACCCGGTCGTCGTGGTGGTCGTCGACGACGGGTCGACGGACGGTACGGCGCGAGCGGCGGCCGCCGCCGGGGCCCAGGTGCGGTCGCACGGCGCGAACCGGGGTCTCGGCGCCGCCGTGCGGACCGGCCTGGCGCTCGGCGCCGAGCTGGACGCCGTCGCCGTGGCGTTCTGCGACGCGGACGGGGAGTACGCCCCGGAGGAGCTCGAGCGCCTCGTCGGCCCCGTGCTCGACGGCCGGGCCGACTACGTCGTCGGCTCGCGCTTCGCCGGTGACGAGCGCTCGATGCACCCTCACCGGTGGTTCGGCAATCGGGTGCTGACGCTGGGCGTGCGCATGCTCGTGCGCCGCTGGGGCGTGCTCGGCCTGACCGACGGCCAGTCCGGCTACCGGGTGCTGTCGCCCGAGGCCGCCCGGCGGGCCGAGGTCGTCCACGACTTCAACTACGCGCAGGTGCTGACCCTCGACCTGGTGGCCAAGGGGTTCCGCTACGCCGAGGTGCCCATCAGCTACCGGTTCCGGCAGCACGGGCGCTCGTTCGTGAGGCTGGGCCCGTACCTGCGCCGGGTCGTGCCGGGCGTGTGGCACGAGTTGCGCACGGCGTAGCGCCCGGGCTCAGTCCTCGACGACGAACGCGCGGAAGCCGTCGCGAGCCGCGGCCCACGTCCGGTGGTCGAACCCGCCGGCGGCGTCGAGGGCGTCGGCGGCCGCCCACCCCATGGCGAGGGCGTGGTGGGTGTTGTCGGGGGTGAACAGACCCTGGCGGCCGAAAGTGGCCAGGCCGGGTAGGCCAGCGAGCCATGCCTCGAGCGTGGCCAGGTCGGCGTCGTGGCCGGGGCGGTAGACGGGGTAGACGCGGGGGAGCCGGCGGCTCTCGACCTGCACCGGGCGAAGCTGCGGCAGGCCCACACGGGCCAGCTCGTCGGCCAGCCGCCCAGCCAGGGCGGCGTCGTCGGCCCGCCACGTGTCGTCACCGGCCCAGCAGGGGATCTCGGCGCACAGCACCGTGCGGTCGGCCGGCTCGCCGGGGTCGGCCCGGTAGTTGCGGGGTTCGGACACCCGGGCCGCCGCTACCTCGGGCCCGGGGAAGTAGTGGGCGTCGAACTCGGTCCACCGGGCGCGGTCAAGCACGACGTAGAGCAGCACGAGCGCCCGGTGGGCCAGCCGGCGGTCCGCTGCGGTCACGGCCTCGGGCGCTGGCGGGGCGACCGCGCGGGCCAGCGCGGAGACCGGCGCCGTCGACCACACGAGGTCGACGTCCAGCCGCTCGCCGCCGTCCAGGTGCAGCGCCCACCCGTGCCCGCCATCGCCGCGGGCGGTGAGGGCCTCGACGGTGCAGCCGAGGCGGATGTCGGCGCCGGCGGCGGTGGCCGCATCGCCCAGCGCCTCGGCGATGGCCCCGAACCCGGTGCGGGGGTAGAGGAACGTGCGGCCCTCCGGCCGGGCACCGCGCGCCAACCGGCGCACCACGTCGAGCGGACCGCCGGCGCTCACCCGGCGGCGGGCCAGCTCCCCGGCGAGCTCGGCGGGGTCGGAGTCCCACAGCTTGCGGGCGTAGGGGCCGTAGAAGGCGCGGAGCACGGCGGGACCGAGCCCGGCGCGCAGGACCTCCGCGAACGTGTCGGCCCTGGGCCGTCGCAGCGGGGACGTGAGGGCGTCGAGGCCGGCCCGGGCCGCGAAGCCCGGAGGCGCCCGGCGGAGCAGGTCGCCGGTGCGGAGCGGGAAGGCGACCCACCGGTCGAGCAGGCGGATGCGGCCGTGGCGGGGGCGGACCTGCAGGTCGTCACCCAGCAGGTCCTGCAGGGCGGCGAGGATCGGGGCCGGCGTGGCCGGGTGGAGGCGGTGGCTGCCGTGGTCGACCCGCAGGCCCGCCACCGTGAACGATCCGGCCATGCCGCCGACCGTCGCGGCCCGGTCGACCACGACCACCTCGTGCCCGGCGCGGGCGGCGCGCCAGGCGGCGGCCAACCCAGCGGGGCCGGCCCCGACGACGCCGATCACGTGCCGGGTAGGGGCCGGCTCGCCCCGCCGCCACGGGCCCCGCCGTGACCGGCCTCGGGGCCGCCGGGCGGCGCGGGATGGCCGTCGGGGCCGAAGGCCATGGTGGGTGGGCCGTCGTAGCGAACGGCCACGGCGTCGCCCGGACCGAAGCGCGGCTGCGACCCTGCCCGGATCCGGAGCGCCGCCCCGACCCTGGGCTGCACGACGTACACGGTGTCGTGGCCGTAGAACTCGCGCTCCTCGACGGTGCCGGGCACGCCGTCGGCCCGGTCATCGAGGGGATCGAGGCGCAGCTCCTCGGGCCGGACCAGCACGCGCACGTCGCCGGCTGCCGCCCGACCGAGGGCGATGTCGCCGACAGCCGTGGCCGCCCGCGGGCCCGCCGCCTCGCCGGCGATCAGGTTGGCGTCGCCCACAAACGAGGCGACCCAGGCGGTCGCCGGGCGCGCGTAGAGCTCGGCCGGCGAGGCGTGCTGCACGACCCGGCCGTCGCTCACGATCGCCACCTCGTCGCCCAGCAGGAACGCCTCGTCCTGGTCGTGGGTCACGAACACGGTCGTGATGCCGAGCTCGGACAGCAGGGCATGCACCTCGGCCCGGACCTGCGCCCGCAGGGCGGCGTCGAGGTTGGAGAACGGCTCGTCGAGCAGCAGCACCTCGGGCCGGGGCGCCAGGGCCCGGGCCAGCGCCACCCGCTGCTGCTGCCCGCCCGACAGCGTGCCCGGGTGGCGGTCGCCCAGCCCGCCGAGGCCGACCATGGCGAGCACGTCGTCCACCCGCGGCCCGCGCCGCTCGCCCCGGGGGAGGCCGTACCCCACGTTGCGGGCCACGCTGAGGTGCGGAAACAGGGCCCAGTCCTGGAACACCATGCCGATGCGCCGACGCTCGGGCGCCACGTGGGTGCCGGGGCCCGCCACCAGCCGACCGCCCAGCCGCACCACGCCGGAGTCGAGCCGCTCGAGGCCGGCGATCGTGCGGAGCAACGTGGTCTTGCCACCGCCGCTGGGGCCGAGCACGGCGAGCACGGTGCCGGGCGGCACGCGCACGTCGATGCCCCGGAGCACCTCGGTGCTCCCGAAGCCCTTGCGCAGGCGCCCGACCTCGATCGCCGCGACGGTGTTCATGTACCTTCACACGTTAGTGCCGGACTCCCTACTACGCCGTACCCGATGAGCGACCGCCGATGATCGCGGTCACCGGCGCGGCCGGGTTCATCGGCCGCCACCTCGTCGCCGACCTGCGCGGGGGCGGCGACGACGTCGTCGGCCTCGACCGCCGGCCGGGCGCCGACATCGTCGCCGACCTGGTCGCCGACGACATCGCCCTCGACGTCGTGCGCAGCGCCGATGCCGTGTTCCACCTGGCCGGCGCAGGAGGCGTCCGCCGCTCCGGCCGTACCGCGGAGGCGACGTGGTGGCGCGACAACGTGCTGGCCACCGACGCCGTCCTGCGGGCCGTGCCCCGGTCGACGCCGCTCGTCGTGGCGTCGTCGTCGAGCGTCTACGGCGGCACGGCCGGACGGGCCTGCCGCGAGGGCGATCCGCTGCGGCCGCGGGGCGGCTACGCCCGCTCGAAGCTGGCGGTCGAGCGCCTCACACGGCGCCGGCTGGCCGCCGGCGGCCACGTGGCCGTAGCCCGGCCGTTCACGGTCGCCGGCGAGCACCAGCGGCCCGACATGGCGCTGGCCCGGTGGATCGCCGCCGCGGCGGCGGGCGAGCCGCTCCGGGTATTCGGCTCGCCGGCCCGGCGGCGGGACGTCACAGACGTCCGCCAGGTGGTCGCGGTGCTGGTCGCCATGGCCCGGCGTGAGGTCCTCGGCTCGCTCAACGTTGGCACCGGGACGTCGTTCACGCTGCGAGAGATGGTCGATGCCGTCGTCGAGGCGGTGGGTCCCGCCGAGATCGTCGTCGAGCGGGCCCATCGCGACGAGGTCGAGGCCTCGCTGGCCGACACCGGCCGGTGCCGGCGGCTCCTGGGGTTCGTGCCCGTCACCGATCTGGCCGCGCTCGTCCGGCGCCAGGCGGCGGCCGCCGGGGCGGCCGCGACCGGCGGCGGACCCGCCGAGGTCCTCCGACCCGCCTCGGCCAGCGCCTGACAGCCCGCCGGTCGGCGCCGGGCGCGGTGGCCCACGGGCGCCAACGGCTCGGCCTTCGGCGGCAATCCTGTCGCCTGCGCCGGGTGCGTTCAGGTCCCGGGCGCGGCCTCGACCGCCACCTCGACGGTGTGGGCGATGTCGGCCGAGCTGCGCCCGACGAGCAGGCGGTATGGCCCCGGGTCGACCTGCCAGCCGGGCTGGCGGGGACGGCGCCCGGTCGAGACCGGCAGGTAGGCCATGCGGGCCTCGATGTCCGGGCGGTCGGGCTGGCCGGGGTCCCAGTAGGCGAAGGCCCGGTCGCCGAGCTCGAGCCGCACCGTCGTCGTCTCGTCCGGGTCGAGCCACACCTTGGCGAAGGCCCGCAGCTCCTTGGGCGGCCGCACGAGGCGGGTCGGCGTGGGCGGCGCCACGTAGAGCTGCACGACCTCGGCGCCGCGCCGGTCGCCGGTGTTCCTGACCGGCACGTCGACCGCCAGGACCTCGCCGGGCCGCAACGACGTGGCCGACAGGACAGGCGTGCCGATCGCGCACGCGGTGTACGACAGCCCGTGGCCGAACGGGAACCGCGTCGGCAGGTGGCGGGCCTCGAACCAGCGGTAGCCGACGAGAACGCCTTCGCCGTAGCGCACGGCGCCGTTCTCCCCCGGGAAGTTGCCGTGCGCCGGGCCGTGCTCGACCCGCTCGGGCAGCGTGACCGGCAGGCGCCCACCCGGGTCCGTGTCGCCGACCAGCACCCCGGCCAGGGCGGACGCCATCTCCTGCCCGCCGAACCATGCCTGGAGCACGGCTCGGGCCTCGCCCGCCCAGTCGAGCGTGACCGGCGAGCCGGCGTTGACCACCACGACCGTGGCGTGGTTGGCGGCCAGCACCCGGCGGACCAGCTCGTCCTGGCGGCCGGGCAGGTCCATCGAGGCGCGGTCGTGGCCCTCGGACTCCCAGTCGCCGGTCGTTCCGACGACCACGATCGCGGCATCCGCGGCCGCGGCGGCGTCGGCGGCCCGCTGCATCAGGTCGTCGGTGGCGGCCCGGCGCCAACCGAGGCGGAAGCCGCCGGCACCGGCCCGCTCCCAGCCCATGTACTCGACCACCACGTCCACCGGCACGTCGGCCTGGAGATCGACCGTGGCCGTGAGCTCCTCGCTGCCGTATCCGAAGAAGGCCTCACCCCGCGGCGGTCGCTCGGCCACCCCGTCGATCACCACCCGCCCGCCGACGAGCACGCGGGCGCCCGCAACCTGGACGAGGCCGAGCTCGTGGGGACCTGACTCGTCGGGTGTCACGCGGGTACGCGCCCGCAGCGACCAGCCGGCGTCGGGCACGGTCGGCGCGGGCGGGCTCATGTAGAGGGCTTCGCCGGCCGGCGAGTGGGCCACGTGGACGACCTCGCCCGCCAGGTCGGGACGGGCGTGGAACTCGAGGTCGAAGCCCGGGCCCGCGCCGCTCGGCGCCGCGGTGCGCCGCCCGGCGAGCAACGGGAGCACCTTGTCGTTGGTGCATCCCGGCTCGTGCACGATCGTCACCCCGTCGCCCAGCCGCGCCCGCAGCCCGTCGAGCGGGCTCTCGAGCCGGTGCGCCCGCAGCGACGCCGAGCCGCCGCCCATGATGTGAGCCCGCGCCGCGTTCGGGCCGATCACCGCCAAGGTGCCCAGGCGGGCGGGGTCGAGGGGTAGCAGCCCGTCGTTGGCCAGCAGCACGATGGCCTCGGCGGCGGCCCGCCGGGCGACGTCGCGGTCCTCGGGCCGCTCCTCGGCGGCCTCGACCCGCTCGGCGTCCACCGGGTCATCGAGCGCGCCGATGCGGTCGAACGCCGTGAGGAGGCGCCGGACCTGGGCGTCGACGAGCTTCTCGTCGACGGCGCCGGACCGGACGGCGTCGGCTAGGGCCGGGCCGAACGCCCGCGCCGGGCCCGGCATCTCGAGGTCGACGCCGGCTGCCGCCGAGCCCTCGGTGTCGACGAAGCCGAACCAGTCGGTGACGACGAAGCCGTCGAAGCCCCACTCGTCGCGGGCGATGCCCTCGAGCACCTCCCGGCGCTCGGTGACCCACCGCGCGTTGAGCCGGTTGTAGGCGGTCATCAGCCCGAGCGAGCCGCCCTCGCGCACGGCTGCCTCGAAGGGGGCGAGGTAGAGCTCGCGCAGCGCCCGCTCGTCGATCTCGGAGCTGATCGTGTGGCGCTCGAACTCGGCGTCGTTGCCCACCAGGTGCTTCACCGTGGTGGCGACACCTTCGCCCTGGGCGCCCCGCACGAAGGCTGCGGCCAGGCGGCCCGAGAGCAACGGGTCCTCGGCGTAGCACTCGAAGTTGCGCCCGGCGAGCGGTGAGCGGTGGAGGTTGACGGTGGGGGCGAGGAGCACCCTGGCCGACTTGCGGCGGGCGTCGCGCCCGATGGCTGCGCCGACCTCCTCGACGAGGTCGGGATGCCAGGTGGCGCCGAGGGCGGACCCACACGGCAGGCATAGGCTCGTCGGGCCGTCGGGCCCCATGATCGAGCCGCGGGCACCGTTCGGGCCGTCGGAGAGGAAGACCGTGGGGATGCCGAGCCGGGGCACCGCCACCGTCGACCAGAAGTCGACCCCCGCCGTCAGCGCGGCCTTCTCGTCGAGCGTCAGCTTGTCGACCAGGGCATCGATCTCTGTCACGGTCGCATCGAAGCCGGGACCGGTGCGGTCGTCAACCGTGACCGACCCGCGGTCAGGTCGGCCAGGCGGGACTCTCGAGCCGTAGCATCCACCGCCGATCGGGGCGTCTCCATACCGTCACCTCCCCCCGGCCGGCGGGGCCCTGGGTCCTCCCACGCCGTCGCGCGTCACGAGTAGTGTTCGGTGGTCGGCACGCGCACGGTACGGCCAGACCACTCCGCACCCCCGACGCGACGCCGACGAGTCGAGACGCTGGTTCGCCGTTCGCTTGTCCCGCCACAACGGTCCCTTCGTGTGCGCGCATGACCTTCGATCGGCCTTGAGCAGGGGTTCTGTGATGGTGCGGTTCGGGCGATCAGCGACGGGCGGCCGGTGTCCCGGCCTGCTCCGTGCCGGGTCCCGCCCAGCGGCTGCGCCACGCCGCGGAGCGCGCCGTGCACCCTGACATCCGTCGGGAGCAGGACTACTTCGACCGGGCGCTCGCGCTCCACGAGCGCCAACGCCCGCACTCTCCGGGCGTCGACCCCGACGCCGACGCCCGGGTGCTCGACCAGCTTCGCAGCCGCCTGGCGGTGTTCCCCCAGGTCGACGCCGCCGAGGGCGTGGCCTTCGGGCGCATCGACGCCGAGGGGGAAAGCTTCTACATCGGCAAGGACGCCGTCTGGAACGACGAGAACGAGATCGTCGTCGTCAACTGGCAGGCGCCGATCGCCGCTCCGTTCTACACGGCCTCCGCGGCCGACCCCGAGGGCATCGACGCCCGGCGGGCCTACCGCTGCCGGGCCAACCGCATCCTCGACATCGACGAGGAGGTGTTCACGGGCATTGCGCGAGCTGTGGCCCAGGGCCGCGGGCCCGTCGTGTCCGACACCCTGCTGGACGCGCTCGGCGAGACCCGCTCGGGGGCGCTGCGCGACGTCGTCGCCAGCATCCAGCGCGATCAGTACGACGTCATCACCCGCGATCCCGACCAGGTGCTCGTCGTCCAGGGCGGTCCCGGCACCGGCAAGACTCAGGTGGGCCTGCACCGCGTGTCGTGGCTGCTCCACAACCACCGCGACCGCATCGGTCCGGGCGACGTGCTCGTCGTCGGGCCGAACCCGGCCTTCGTCCGCTACATCTCGACGGTCCTGCCCGCCCTCGGCGACCAGGCCACCGTGCAGCTGCCGATCACGGCGCTCGGGCCCCGGGTGCGCATCGGCCGCACCGACCCTCCCGAGCTGCGGCGGCTCAAGGGCGACCGGCGCATGCTGCGCGTCATCGTCAGCGGCCTGCGCAACCGCCAGCGCATCGAGACCCGGCCGATCGACCTCAAGGTCGACCGTCGCATCGTCCGCCTCGACGGCACGAGGGTCGCGGCCCGCGCCCGCCAGCTCAGCGCCCGGCCGCACAACGAGGCGTTCCGCGAACTGCGGGCGTTCCTGCTCGCCGAGGCGCGCGCCCACCTCGCCGGGCGGGCGAGCCGCAACGGCGACGACCGCGAGCCCGACGTGCGCGGCGAGGCCACCCGGGCGGTCGACGACTACCTGGCGCAGGCCTGGCCCACGCTGACGCCCCAGGCGTTCCTCGTCGACCTGCTCTCCAGCCCCGTGCAGCTGACGGCCGCCGCCGCCGGCCTGCTGACCGACGACGAGATGGCTCTGCTCGCCATCCCCGCCGACGTGCGGGTCGGGGCGTGGCAGTGGTCCGCGCACGACGTCGCGCTGCTCGACGCCGCAGACGTGCTGCTGAACGGCGCGCCGGCCACCTTCGAGCACATCGTGGTCGACGAGGCCCAGGATCTCTCCCCCATGCAGCTCGAGTCGATCCGGCGGCGGTCGCGGTCGGGTTCCATGACCCTGCTCGGCGACCTGGCGCAGGGCACGAGCCCGTGGGCGCGCGCCTCGTGGGAGGAGGTGGCGCTGCACCTCAAGCGAGACCGGGTGCCCACCGAGATCGTCGAGCTGTCCACGAGCTACCGGTTGCCCGCCGAGGTCCACGAGGTGGCGATGCGGCTGCTGCCGTCGATCGCCCCCCACCTCGAGGCGCCGGTCGCCGTGCGCGAGACCGGCTACGGGGTCGAGGTCACCGAGGCGGCCGACCTTGCCGAGGCAACGATCGAGGCCGTCCACCGCCTGCTCGACGTGGGCATGGTGGGCATCGTCGTGCCGGCGCGGCACCGGGCCCGGGTGGCGGCGGCGCTGGAGCGGGCCGATCTGGCGTGGACGCCCGAGCTGCGGGGCGGCAGCGCCCCGATCGTGCTGCTGTCCGCCGAGGCCGCCAAGGGCCTCGAGTTCGACGGTGTGGTCGTGGTCGAGCCGGCGCTGATCATGACCGAGTCCGAGCGGGGGCTGCGCACCCTGTTCATCGCCATGACGCGGTGCACGCAGCGGTTGGCGCTCGTCCACAGCGACCCGTTGCCGGTCGAGCTGGGGACGATCGATCCCGCACCCTCGCCGCGGCGGGTGACGTCGCTGCTCCCGCCCGAGCCCGACGAGCCGGATGAGCCGTCGCCGTCGCCGTACTCGTCGTACTCGTCGCCGTTCTCGTCGTCGGGTGCCTCCGGCCAGTCCGTCCCGTCGTCGTCGGTCTCGTCATCGTCGGGTGCCTCCGCTCGGTCCCTCCCATCGTCGTCGGACCGGTCCCGTTCGCCGGGTGGCGCCGGGGCCGGACCGACCCCGTCGCGTCCGCCAACGCCGCGCTCCGCCTCGAGGGTGTCGTCGTCGGACGGCCCTGGACCGGGTGCGCCCGCGTCCTCCGGTTTGTTCGGCTCGGGGGTCGGATCGTCCGGTTCGTTCGGCTCGGGTGCCGAATCGTCCGAGTGGTCGGACTCGTCCGCGTCCGGCTCGTTCGGTCCGGACGCCGGGTCGCCGGCCGGTGCATCGCCGGCCAGGGACCGCTCCACCGACGGTGGTGCTGGGTCGTCCGGTCGCCCGGTGCCCGGGGACGACCGGTCGGTGGGCGTGTTCGGTCGCCCGGCCGACGAGCTCGACCGTGGCACCGGAGTGGACGAGCGACCCGGACCCAACGACGATCCGTCTGCCGGCTCGTCTGGCGCGGGCGTGGAGTCGTCGGACCCCGCCGCCGGATCGTCGGATCGGTCCGCCGGGTGGTCGGACCGCCCCGCCGGATCGTCGGATCGCGCCACCGAATCGATTCGCCCCGCCGGGTCGTCGGATCGCGCCGCTGAATCGGATCCCGCCGGGTCGTCGGATCGCGCCGCCGAGTCGTCGGACCGGTCCGCCGGGTCGTCGGACCTCGCCGCCCGGTGGTCGGACCGCTCCGCCGGGTCGCCGGACAACGGCGGTGCCGAGGATCCGTCCTCTGGGGCCGGTTCCGCGGGCGGGCATCGCGTCGGCGCATCCGGTCGCTCCACGCCGGCCGACGACCGTCGGGCCGACCGGTCCGACCGGGTCGTGGACGATGGGCGTCCCGCGGGTGCCTTCGACCAGCGGGCGGAGGTGACCGGGGGTCGGACCAGCCCGTTCGGCAGGACCTCCGGCCCCTCGCCGACGAACCCGGAACACGACGACCCCTCCTCGCCGTCGCGCCCGGTGAACGGCCGCATCGGTGCCGGGGAGCCAGCCGCTGATCGTCCCGGGTCGTCGACCGCCGCTCGCGCGGCTGACGGGCGGGCCACGTCGGCCACCGACGAGGGGTCGCCTGCGGGCAGCCCGCCGACGTCGTTGCGGACGCCGGCCGATGGCGGCCCCAGCGGTCGCGGTGGTTTCGGCTCCAACGTGAGGGCGCCGTCCGGCGCCGTCCCGCCTGCCGCGCGCAGTGACCGCACGCCGCCGCCCGCGTCGTCCGGTCATCGCTCGACCACGCCGGCCGCCCCGACCGCTCGTAGCCCGGCCCCTCCGCCCGCCGACTCCGCCCCGCCCGACCTGGCCGCTCGTGGCCCGGTCCGGCCGCCCGCCGACCAAACGGCCCCGGCCGCCCCGGACGCTCGTGGCCCGGTCCGGCCGCCCGCCGACCAAACTGCCCCGGCCGCCCCCGACGCTCGTGGCCCGCTCGGGCCGGCTGCCGACCCTGCCGCCGAAGGCCAGGGTCCCGCCGCCGGTATGGGCGGCGCCGCTGGATGGGCGGGGTCGCCGGAGTCCGCCGCGGGTACGGGGGCAGAGGACCGACGGGCAGTGTTCGCCGACGGCACCCCGTCGCCGTTCGGCGAGCCGCCGGGGTACGACCCGGACGCCACGATGGCCATGCCCGGACTCGACCCCGGCGACGACTTGCCCCGCCTGCCCGAGCGGCCGACCGGCCAGTCCGACGACTTGTGCCGCCTGCCCGAGCGGCCGACCGGCCAGCCCACGGCACCGGCGGCCTCTGCGCCGCCCAGCGGGGCGGCGGCCGCCTTGCGGCGGAGCGCAGCACGGTCCGACGCCGATCATGCCGCGCCGCCGTCGGATCTCCGCCGACCCGCCGCGCCGGCCACCCCGACCTCCTCGCCGGCCGCGCCGACGTCCGCGCCGGCGGCTTCGCCGGCCGCCCCGGCCCCTGAGCGTCGCGAGGTGGCGCCGGCGCCCCGGCCCCCGGCCGCGCTCAACGGGCGGGCGGCCACCAACGACCCGTTCGGCGGCCTGCGCCACGGCGTCCAGGGTGATCCCGGCGATCGCCGCTCATCCTCCGCCCCGGCACCTGGGGCACCGATCGAGCGAGCTGAGGCTCCTCCCGGCGCCTCGGAGCGATCGGCCTCCTCACCCGAGATCGCCCGACCGGCCCCGACCGCGGCCGCCGATCGGCATGCCGCCGACAGCACGCCGTACGGCGGTGACCGCCTGGGCCCCCGTCACCTGGCGGGTGCGTCCTACGGCGCCCGCCCGCCGACCTCGGCCCCTCGCCCAGGCGACGAGGGGCCGGCCTACAGTGCCGGCCCGGCGCCGGACGAGCCGGCGTTTGGCGCGCCCGTGCGGGACGGCCGGGACGAGCGCCCTGCCAACGGTGCCGGCGCGGCGCCGGACGAGCCGGCGTATGGCCCGCCCGTGCGGGACGGCGAGGAGCGCTCCGCCTTCGCCGCGGGCGCACCGTCGGGATCGCCGCCCGCCGGCCCGGCGCCGGTCCGGCCGTTCGAGCCCGGACGTACGGCCGACGGGCGCCCGCCCACCCCGCCGCCGAGCCCGAGGGACGCCGGTGGACCGGCTGCGGACCGCCCGGGCCACGGACCGGCCGACGACGACCAGCCTGCGCCCCCGCGCCGCCGCCTGGGTGGTGGGCGCCTCGTGGCCGCCGCCGGTGCGCCCGAGGCACCGCCCATCCAACCCGTGCTGAACGGCACGTCGGGCGCCGGGCCGCACCGACCGGCCGCCGAGCGATTCGAGGTGAGCGACGGCGACCCGGCCGGGGAAGACCGCGACGAGGTGGAAAGCAGCCAGATGGCAGTGGGACCGACCGAGTTCGGCCGACCGGACAGTTCCCCTTGGCAGGAGATCGGCGGCGCCGACCCGCCGCCCGGCGGAGTGGACTGGCGGACGTCGATCCCCCGTGAGTTCGTGGCCCGCAGTTCGCCCGCTAGGCGGCCGACGCCCGGTGCCGGCCCGCTGACCGGTCCGGCCCCGGCCGGTCCCCGCGACGGCCCGGCGACCTCCGCCGGACGACCCACCCTCGAGCCGCCCGGCGCGGTCGCCGCCGGTCGTGGCCCCGCCGTCGACGCACCGGGTCAGGCGGCGCACGACCCGGCGCCGGACGCACCCGGTCCGACGCCCGCAGATCGCGGCCCGGTGCCGGACGAGCCGGGTCGGGCCCGGATCGCCCGGCCCTCCCGCCCGCCCGGCGGCGAGGCCGGGCCCGTTGCCGGTGGGTCGCCCGCCGACGGCCTCCTCGACCGCGACGCCGGTGACCACCGGCCGGGCGCGCACATGGCCTCGAACGTGGTCCCACGGGCGTTCGTCGCCGGCAGGGCCGACGCCCGGAGGGACCGCGACGAGCCGCCGTCCGTCGAGGGCTGGACGCCCAGCGACGAGGGTCTCGGCGCCGGGTCGCATCAGCTGGGCCGGCCCGGCGGCGAGCCCGCCGGTCCCGTTCAGCCGGCCGCGCCGGTCGCGGGGACCGGCCCGGCCGACCCCGGCGGGGACGCCGGCGCCACGCCGCCGTCGGCCCTCCCCGCGCGGCTCAACGGGATCAACGGGATGGCAGGCAACCGCCGCGATCTAGCCGAGGGCGGCCCATGGAACGAGCTCGACCGCGAGATCGCCCGGGCGGTGGCCGCCACATTGGCCGCCAAGTTGACGCGCTATGTGAACCCGAACCTGCTGCCGCTCGTCGCCGACGAGCTGGGGCGGACGTTCGGCGGCGCCCGCGACGCCGCGCCCGCCGCGCCCGAACGTCACGGAGCGTCGGACACCGATCGCTTCGGCTACGACACCGGCCACTGAGCCCGGGAACCGTCCGGCGCCCGAGCGGCCGGAACCGTCCGGCGCCCGAGGGGTGGGACCGTCAGACGGGCGGGTCGGGCGGCGCCGGTCGGCTGATCCGGACGGTGCCGGCGGCCGCGTCGACCTCGACGTGGTCGCCGGTTCGGACGGTGGCCACGACGTCCGGGACGCCCACGACGGCGGGGAGCCCCGACTCGCGGGCCAGGATGGCGGCGTGGCTGAACAGGCCGCCGCTCCCGGTCACGACGGCCGCCACGATCGGGAACAGGGCGTTGTACGACGCCGTCGTCGTCACGGTAACCAGGACGTCACCGGGCCGCAGGCCCTCCAGCGCCTGGTCAGGCCCGGTCGCGACGAACGCCCGCCCGGCGGCCGTGCCCGAACCGACGCCTAGCCCACGCAGCGTCCCCTCGCCGGCGGGGTCCCGGCCCGGGGCGTCGCCCGCCGGACCGACCGACCCGTCGGTCGACGCCGCCGCGAAGTACGCCTCCTGCGCCGCAGCGAGCGTCGCCACGTGGACCGGGAGGGGCGGCGCGCTTGCGTCCGCCCGAGCGGGCGCCGCGCCGAGCTGGACCGGCGGGTCGGCAAGGGCGGCACGCGTCCGGCGCTCCGCCCGGGCCGCCAGCACGGCCCCGTCGACGTCGGAGGGGGCGGCCGCACCGGGCGCATCAACGCGGTCCCGGGTCGGGGCGGTGACGAGGGCGGCGATCTCGTCGGGCGTCGCCTCGAACAGGTGGTCGGCTGCCGCCAGCACCCCGGCGGCGACGAGCCGGGCGCCAGTCTCCCGCACGGCTCGGCGCACGAGCCCCAGAGGCCATGTGAAGCACAGCGCCCCGTCGTCGTCGCGCAGTTGGTAGCAGAGGCGGGCGTCCGCCAGCAGCTCGTCGAACCGGTCCCGTTCGCCGGCCGGCACCCGCCGCCGCACGGCCTCGACCGCCGCCTCCTCCGGCGACGGACCGCCCGCCGCCTCCCGCGTCGGGCCGGATCCACCGCCGGGCCGGACCGATCTGCCGACGTCGGCGCCCGCGGTGACGTCGGCAGCCGCCGGGGGCCGGGTGAGGCGGGCGATGATCGAGGCGACCACCAGGTCGGGCCGCTCGACCAGCGTGGGTTCGCACAGGTCGTGGCCGTGCACGAGCCGGAGGCCATGGTCGCCGAGGTACCCATCGAGCGCCTCGGCCGCCGCCGGCGACGCCACCCGCACGTCGGCGAGTGTGTGCAGGTCCGCGGGCGCCGCACCGGCCTCGACCAGCGCGTCGGCGATGCGGTCCACGTGGCCGGCGGCGGCCGCGGAAGCCGGTGACGCCCCGCCGAGGAGGGCGACGACCTGGCCCACGTCGAGGCCCCAGCCGTCCGCCGCCTGGACCAGGAATCCGGCGGCGACGCCGATGCCCAGGTGCTCGAAGTGCAGCGCCCCCACGTCGGCGGCATGGGCGACGACCCGCTGGAGGTGCGTGGCCAGCGCCGGGCCGCCGAGCGAGGCGGGGTCCTCGTCCTGCAGCGCCCGGTTGGTCGCCACGACGGCCGGGCGCTCGGTCGTTGTCCAGCGCCCGACCTCGGCGCGCCAGCCCCGAGTCTCGAGCGTGACCCGTGCCGTGTCGTCGAGACCGGCGAGCGCCACCTCGCTGGCGAGGGTCCGCGGGCCGGGGGAGTAGTAGAGCCAGCCGTTGACCGCGCCCCACCGGGCATCGCGCGGCGGCAACCCCAACCGCTCCGCGCCCCGCCGCCACCCGAGGGTCATGGGCGGGAACAGCGCTGCGAACAGACCGCTCACCGGCGACGGGAAGTGCTCGCGCGTCAGCCACCAGACGCCTTGGCCCGGAGGGTCCCAGGTCAGCCGGTCGCCGTCGTCCACGCCGTCAGTCTGGCGCCGTCGACGCCACGAAGGGGGCCCGTTGGGCACCTCACACCACCCTCTTCGCCACGCTGGGCGACATGGCCGATGTTGCGGACCACCTCGACGACGACGAGGGCGACGAGTCCCTCGATGCCGCTTCCGTGCCCCCCGTGCGGCTCCTTCTCGGCGGGCCGGCCAGTAGCGGGTCCACCCGGGCGTCACCGGCCGCGTAGGGACGAGAACGACCGGCCGCCCCTTGGTTTCGGCCCGGGCGCGACGCGGGCCCACCGCCGTCAGCGGCAGGCCGGGATGCCGGTCGAGGATCAGCGACGCGCCCGTCGCGACCGCTGCGATCAGTCGGTGAACTTGGAGGTGGCGTACTCGCAGGTGACGCGCCACCCCGTCTCGGGGTCGAGCTGACCGGCGAGGCACAGCTCGACGTTCGCGAG
Source organism: Acidimicrobiales bacterium (assembly GCA_035296625.1). GTDB lineage: Bacteria > Actinomycetota > Acidimicrobiia > Acidimicrobiales > VFJN01 > DATCLS01. The sequence continues at coordinate 23,980 of DATHAO010000055.1, forward strand.
TGCGAAGCCGAGCATCCCAGCGCTCGCGGCCACCACGTCGTCCGCCGGCCCCGACATCGCCATCAGCCCGGCGAACTCGGAGGAGATCTGCACGCGGGTGGCGATCGCCGACGCCTCGACCGTCTCGTCGTGCGCGACCCACGGATCGCGGAACAGCAGCCGGTACGCCGGCGGGTTCTCGTCGAAGAACCCGAAGAGTGCCGCGAGGAGGTGTTCCATGCGGGTACGCGGCGAGAAGGGAACCTTGGCCGCCTGACGCAGGCGCTGCTGGAACTCGGTCAGCAGCTCCTGCATGACGCTCACGAACAGCTTAGCGCGCCCCTCGGGGAAGTAGTGGTAGAGCAGCCCCTTCGAAACCTTCGCGGCGGAAGCGATCTCTGCCAGACCAGAGTCGGCATAACCCGATGAGGCGAAGACTTCACGGGCAGTGGCGACGATTTCAGCACGACGGGCATTCGGGTTCTTCCGGACCCGCTTGACCGGCCTGTCGCCGCCGGCATCGGCCGCGGCTGTGGCAGAAGTCATTTCGCAAGGGTAATCGATGTGCGCCGATCGCGGCAACATCGGGCCAATATGTGGGCGAGTTATTGACGCTCGCGACGAAATACCCGCCCACAACGATCGGCGGCACGCCCCACGGACCACCCCGAGAGCCCCATCGATGTCCGAGGACACGGGGGAACCTGTCCTCGTCGGTCCCTGCCGGGGGCCGTGGCCATCCAACGGACGGCCAGCGCGGGGTATCGCGGTGTCATTGCCAAGACCACGTCGTGCAGCGAAGTAACCTCTGTCCGCGTCACCACGTTCCGTCAGTGCGAACGAACTTGGTTCGAGTACAGACATTCGGGACGTACAGGTTTCGTGAACGTACGCGCTGGGCTATTGTGCATGGACAGCAGGTGTCGAGGGGCGGAGGGATGATCAGTCCGTACGTACGTCGATTGCGCCTGGCGGCGGAGCTGCGAGCCCTGCGAGCGGAGGCCGGGCTGACGCACGAGCAGCTGGCCAAACGGATCGGCCAGAGCCGCGCGCAGATCTCGCGCCTCGAGAACGGCCACGTCGTCGACCAGGACGACGTCATGCGCATCCTCGAGGCCCTCGGGGTCGACGACGACCGTTGGACTCAGATCATGACGATCGCCCGCGAGGCGGGCGAGCGCGGATGGTGGGAGTCCAACAAGGCCATGGGGGACCGCCAGGCGCTCTACGCCAACCTCGAGGCCGGGGCGCAGACGATCCGAGAGTTCCAGATGACGTTCGTGCCGGGCCTGCTCCAGACCGCCGGCTTCACCCACGCACGGGTCGACGCCGACGCGGCCAGCGGCTCGATCGGCTACATGGCCGACAAGGCGATCGAGGCCCGCATCGGTCGCCAGCGCATGTTGCGCCGGCCGGGCGGGCCGACCTACGAGGTCATCATCGACGAGCTGGCGGTCCGCCGGAGCGCCGCACCGCCCGAGGTGGTCAAGGCACAGCTCTACCACGTGGCCGCCACGGTCAACGGCAGCCGGAAGATCACCGTGCGCATCCTTCCGGTCGACGCGCAGATCGCCGGATACTCGGTGCCCCGCTCGGCATTCTCCATCTACACCTTCACCGACCCAGGCGATCCCACGGTCGTGGCGGTCGACACGGTCACCGACGACCTCATGCTCACCGATGACGCCAGCGTGAAGCGCTACGACGAGCTGTTCGGCCGGTTGCGCGACGCCACCCTGCCCGTCGAGCAAGGCCTCGAGCTCCTCATCGACACGGCCAAGTCGGTCAGTCCCTAGGGGACTAAAAGCCACGAGCGGTGGTCGCGGCGCCGCTGAGTGATGCCACGAGACCCTGGCGAAAAGGTTGCTATAGCGAATCATTGAAGTCAGCTCGAAAAAACCATGTGGCTGCCGACACCTCGGTCGTCGGGACCCTAGCGACCTGTGGGCAGGGCGGAAAGACGGCCCTGAGCAGGAGAAAGCCCCCGCATGCCGGGTCGGCGGCAATGTTCGCGGGCCCGCTCACCGCCGCGCGTCCCGAGAGAATGCTCCTTGCGGTACGTGGTCGTACGCGAGAATATGAGCACGTTCATAAAGTCTGGGCGGTCCAGATTCACGTGCTGAGCATGTGGCTGGTCAATTCGAGAGGAACCACTGTCAAATGACCCGACAGAGTAAGTACGCGAACTGGCGCAAGTCGAGCCTGTCCAGCGGCGGCGACAACTGCGTCGAGGTTGCGTTCGCCGTCGACGGCAGCGTCGGCGTGCGGGATTCCAAGCAGCACGGCCTGGGGCCCGTCCTCGAGTTCACGCCCGGCGAGTGGCGGGCGTTCCTCGGTGGCGTCGCGGGCGGCGAGTTCGACCGTAACTAGCAGCTGACCAGGGTCGACGCGAGGGTCGGAGCCTCTGCGCATTGCAGGGCCCGGCCCTCCGTGGCCCCTCGATCGGGCTCAAGGAAGTCCTTGCGGTCAGTGCCCGTACGGATAGATACTGAGCACAATCTACGAATCTGGACAGTACAGCGGCGCGATTTAATCGTGCCGCTGGTCAGTATCTAAGACTTCGCAAAAGGACCAGCACGATGTCCCTCGCGAGCGACACCGGGCCCGCCCCCCGGATGCGGCCCGCATCGGCAGCGCCCGCCGCCGGCATCATGCGGGCGTCGGGTCGCCGACATCCAGGGCCCCGCCCACACGCTCACGCCGTAGCCGTGGTCCTAGACGCGGAGCGTCGGCCGTGAGGCGCTTCCTGGCCGCCGCCGGCGTCGCCGCTGCGGCCTACGTGGCCGGCCGCCGCCACCAGCCGCCGGTCCCCGTCGCCGCCGGCCTGGGCTCCTTCGGCGAGCTCTCCGAGATCGACCGGCGGCTGAGCGAGCTCGAGCGCACCGCCGACGCCGCGCACATCCCCGTGCCGGCCGCCGCCGTGCGTGCCGATCGGCTCGACAAGCCCTACACCGTGTTCCACTACGAGACGCTGGCCAACCAGGTCGCCCACGAGCGCCAGATCGCCGAGCTGCACGGCCGTCTGCGCGAGGTCGAGGGCGCCGAGCGCGGGGCACGGGTCCTGCGGCTCGCCGATCGATCCGAGCGCATCGTCGGGGGCCGACGCCATGGGTGACGCGCTGCGCCGGGCGTGGCGCGGCCTCGTGCGGGCCCGCGACTGCGGTGCCTCGGGCTGGCGGCTGCGGGTGGGCGCCACCGACGGCAACGGCGGCGCGGTCTGCCCCCTGTGCAGCCGCCACGTGCGGACGCGGCTCGACGCGGGCGCGCGGCACCGCGTCGAGGTGATCCCCACCCACGCCCCCTGACCGCGGCGAAGCCGGCGCGGGCGGGCTGGTGCGCGGGTGGTCAGGGCCCGGTCGGGGCGCTGGCCAGGGTCGGGACCCGGTCGAGGTCGAGGCCGGCGGCCAGCTGGTCGAACGCCTCCTCGATCACGTCGCCCAGGTCGCCGCGGTCCTCGCGGGCCTGCCAGGCCGTGATCGCCACCCGGGTGGCCCCGAGCGCGGCGCTGACCACGAGCCCCGGATAGGTGTCGAGGTCGGGGTCGAGCCGCGTACGCCGGGCGATCTCCTCGGCGAGGCCCCGCTCGACCTCGGCGAAGCGCGAGGCGTAACGGGCGGCGAGCGCGGGGTAGCGCTGCAGCAGCCCGTGGCGCACCCGCCAGTCGCCGGCGCTGGCCTCGAGGCCGTCGAGCACGCTGTGCACGGCCGCCAGCAGGGCATCGAGCGGAGGTTCGTCGGCCGGTCGGGTCAGAAGGCCGTGCAGCAGGTTCGAGGAGTGGGCGGGGCCCAGGCCGACGATGGCGTCGTCCTTGGAGGCGAAGTAGTTGAAGAACGTCCGGGGCGACACGCCCGCCGCCTCGGCGATGGCTTCGACGGTCACCCCTTCGGGGCCGTGCCGATCCGCCAGTCGCAGCGCGGCCGACGACAGCGCCCGCCGGGTTTCGGCCTTCTTCCGCTCTCGCAGCCCCTCGGCCATCCTCACCGTCCGGTGCTCGTGTGCCCCACGGAGACCCGCTCCGCCCCACTCCCGGCCCGGTTGTAGTCGATGGGGGCCCCATCCGGGGAGGTGAGCCCGCGGCCGGCGTCGATGGCGGCGAGCGCGGCGGCGGTGAGGGCGGCGTCGACCGGCACCATGTCGGCCGACTCCAAGGCGCCGCTACGGGTCGATGCTCCGTCGCGCCGAGCCTGGCCCGATGCCGTGCGGAGCGGGACCTCCCGCACCAGCAGCGTGAGGAGGAAGCCGACGACGAGCACGGGCACGGCCACGCGGAAGACGCCGGTGATCGCCTCGGCGAACGCCTGGGCCAGTTCGGCCCGCTCGCCGGCCGGGAGCCGGCCGATGTCGGCGGGCGTCATGTTCGTCGGCCCGGCCATCTGGCCACGCTACTGCCCAAACTTGCAGACGATGCAACTTTGTAGGGAGTGCATGTGTTCCCGGTCGGCGGTGGAGGATCGGACGGGTCAGGCGCCGGGGTCCTCCCCGATCTCGCGCAGGCCGGCGGCCAGGGCGTCCCGCAGGCGGCGGGCGGTGGCCGGAGCCAGATGGGCGGTGAGGCCGGTGCCGTTGCGCCCGGCCTCCTCGACGTTCAGCTCGACCCGCAGGTCGGCGCAGCCCTCGCAGTCGTCGACCACGCTGACGGCCCATGCCGTGCGGGCCCGCTCGTCGTCTTCGTCGGGGTGGTCGTCCAGGCCGAAATCGATCGACTTCTTCACGCCCAGAGTCAAGCAGGCGGCGGCAGCCAGCAGGACGCTTCGCCGATGCTCCAACCCCGCTTGGGATCCCCCAAGCCCGATCGGGTGTCAGGCCGGCCGGCGCGATCGGTCGGACAGGGCCGACGGCGAGGGAGCCGGGTGGCCCTGGGCGAGCGCCGCTGCTGGCCGCGGGCGGGCGGGGTCCGCTCCGGCAGGCGGCGCCTGGCGGGGGAGCAGGACCCGGAACGTCGCACCGGCACCGGGCGCCGTGTCGACCTCCACCCGGCCGCCGTGCGCGGCGGTGATGGCGGCGACGATCGACAGCCCGAGCCCCGTGCCGCCCTGGGCCCGGCTGCGAGCGGCGTCGGTGCGGTAGAAACGCTCGAACACCCGCTCCGCCTGGTCCGGCGTCAGCCCCGGTCCCTCGTCGCGCACCTCGACGACCGCCACCTCGCCCAGGTCGGCGGCCAGCCCCCGGCCCACCCGCACCGTCACCGGCGTGCCGTCCGGCGTGTGGGTGAGCGCGTTGTCGACCAGGTTCGTGAGGACCTGGCGGAGGCGGGCCTCGTCGCCCGCCAAGGTGACGCCGACTCCGACCGAACCGGCGTCAGGGAAGCCCGGTTCCCGGGCCTGCGCGACGCCGGTTCGGTCCGCGACCTCGGTCGCTGCGGGCACGGCGCTGGTGGACGCGGCCGGCGTGTCGGTCGGGTCGACCACCAGGCGGATCGTGCGGTCGGGGGCGCGGGTGCGGGCCGCCTCGACGGCGTCGGCCGCCACGACCACGAGGTCCACTGGGCCGTGGGCCAGCGGTCGCTGCTGGTCGAGGCGGGCCAGCTGCAGCAGATCGTCGACGAGCAGGCCCATGCGGGTGGCCTCCGCCTCGACGCGGGCGAGCAAGCGGCTGACGTCGACCGCGTCGGTCACGGCCCCCTGGCGGTGCAGCTCGGCGAAACCCCGGATCGAGGTGAGCGGCGTGCGCAGCTCGTGGCTAGCGTCGGCCACGAAGCGCCGCATCTTCTCCTCGGAGCGCCGCGCCGCCGTCTCCGAGATCTCCCGCGCCCGGAACGCGGTCTCGATCTGCTCGAGCATGGCGTTCAGCGCCCGTCCGAGGCGGCCGACCTCGGTTCCCTCATCCTGGTCGGCGATGCGGCGGGACAGGTCGCCCGCGGCGATGGCGGCCGCCGTCTCCTCGATCTCGGTGAGCGGGCGCATCGCTGTCCGCACCAGGGTGTACGAGGCGAGGGCGAGGCCAGCGAGCACGATGGCACCGACCACCAGGTCGATGTGGAGCAGGTTGCCGACCGTGGCGTCCACCTCGTCGAGGCTCGTGGCGACGAGCAGTGTCGCCCGCCGACCCTCGAGGGGGGTCGCGAGCACCCGCCACGACGGCCCCCCGCCCGCCGAGTCGACGGTGAAGGGTTCGTCGGCCCGGGCGGCGGCCTGCAGCAGGTCGAGGGCCGGGAGGTCGGGCGCGCCCTCGTCGCCCCGGAGCGGCGCATTGAACGTGACGATCCGCGCTCCCTCGGCGTCCTGCACGACGGCCTGGAAGTCGCTGGGCAGGATCTGGTCGCCGGTGCCCTCCTGGCCGGGCAGGCTCGGCTCGCCGGTGAGCCGGCTGGTCGCCGCCCGGAGCTGGTCGTCGGCCCGGTCGACGAGGTAGCCGCGGAGCAGGCGCACACCGAAGACGCCCGTGAGCGCCAGGCCGAGCGCGGTGAGCGCCAGCAGTGCCGAGATGAGGCGCAGCCAGAGGGGCGACTGCCGTCGCCGGGCGCGGTGGGCCTCGCCGGACCCGGCCGCCCGGGCCGCGGTCATCGGCACGGAACCGGCGCCGGGGGCGGCGGCCTGGCTCACGGGGCGCCGCGGGGCGCCCGAAGCACGTAGCCGACCCCGCGCACCGTGTGGATCAGCGGCACCACGCCGCCGCCGTCGAGCTTCCGGCGCAGGTAGGAGATGTACGACTCGACGATGTTGGCGTCGCCGTCGAAGTCGTAGCTCCACACGTGGTCGAGGATCTGCGCCTTGGACAGGACGCGCCCGGCGTTGACCATCAGGTAGCGCAGCAGGTTGAACTCGGTCGGCGAGAGCGTGACCTCGCGCCCGGCGCGGAACACCTCGTGGCTGTCCTCGTCGAGCTCGAGGTCGGCGACGGTGAGGTGGGGCGGGGCCCCGCCGGTGACGGCGCCGGTGCGGCGCAGGATCGCCCGGATGCGGGCGATCACCTCCTCGAGGCTGAACGGCTTGGTGACGTAGTCGTCGCCACCGAGCGTCAAGCCGGTCACCTTGTCCTCGTTGGCGTCGCGGGCGGTGAGGAACAGCACCGGCAGCGGTCGGTTGGCCGCCTGCAGGCGCCGCAGCACGACGAAGCCGTCGATGTCGGGCAGCATCACGTCGAGCACCACAAGGTCCGGGTGGACGCGCTCGACAGTCTTCACCGCGTCGGTTCCGGTCAGAGCTGTCGCCACCGCGAAGCCGGCGAACCGCAGGCTGGCCGCCAGCAGCTCGACGATGTTGGGCTCGTCGTCGACCACGAGCAGGCGGGCCTCCGGCGTGCCGCCGTTCGTCGGGGGCAAGATGTCGGTCACGGTGGTCCCGGTGGGGTCATGCTGATCCACGACGGTACTGCTGCGTTGGCGGGCCCATGGGGTCCAGCCTGCGCCGTAGGGCTGTGCACGGGCTGGGCACGACCTGGGAGGACCCTGGGAGCGACGTCCAGGATATTCACAGGTGCCGCCCAGTTCCCCCGCAGGCTATGGGGTCAGTGTGCAGCCATGGCCGAAGAGCTGAGCACCACCGGGACCGGCACGGGTCCCCAGTCACCGTCGCAACCGGTGACCCATGGCGAGCCCGCCGCCCCTCGCGAGTCCGCCCCGTCGCACCCCGCCGTCCCGCCGTCAGGCGGGGGGATGTCGCCCGGCCGCCCCACGTCGCCGCCGTCGCTCCCGCCCGTGCCGTCCGCCCCGCCCGCCGCCGGGACGGGCGGCCCGATGGCTCCGGGCGGGGCCACGCCCGTCGGCGCGCCGAGCGGCTTCGGCGCGCCCGACGCTCCAGGTGGGTTCGGCACTCCCGGTGGGCCCGGCGCCTCCGGTGGTCCCACTGGTCGCAGCGGCCCCGGTGCCCAGGGTTCCGGCGGCCCGGCGGGCCCTGGCCCCGGCCACGCTGGTCCGGGCGTCCCTGGCTCCGGCGTCCCTGGTTCCGGCGCCGTCGGCCCCGGGGCTCCCGGCCATGGCGCCGCACCACCTGCACCCCCGGCCCCGGACGCCGCCCCCGGGCGCCCCACACCCTCCGGCCGGGGCCGCCGGGCCGCGGCCGCGGCCGGGGTGCTCGCCCTCGTGCTGGGCGCCGGCACCGGCGGCGCCCTGATCGCCCTGGCGATCGACGACGATCCCGAGCCCCCCGCCGCCACCAGCCTGAACGCCGCAGCGACCGCCCGCGAGGCCGGTTCCTCCGGCGACAGCGAGCCCGACGAGCCCCTGTCCCAGGTGGCTGACACCGTCCTGCCGAGCGTCGTGTCGATCACCATCGACACGGACCGGGGCGAGGCCCAGGGCTCGGGCGTCGTGATCAGCGACGACGGCATGATCCTCACGAACAACCATGTGGCCGCCGAGGCCGCGGGCGACGGCGCGGACATGTCCGTGGCCTTCTCCGATGGCCAGACAGCGGACGCCGACGTCGTCGGTACCGACCCCGCCAGCGACCTGGCCGTCATCCAGGCGCAGGACGTCAGCGACCTGACGCCCGCCACGCTCGGGAGCAGCGACGACCTCCACGTCGGTGACACGGTCCTCGCCATCGGGAGCCCGCTCGGGCTCGACGGCTCGGTGACCTCCGGCATCGTCAGCGCCCTCAACCGGGCGATCACCCTGGGCGGCGCCCAGCAGTCGCCGTTCGGCTCGTCAGACTCGCCGACGGCGGTCATCGACGCCATCCAGACCGATGCCGCCATCAACCCCGGCAACTCGGGCGGCGCCCTCATCAACGCCCGGGGCGAGGTCATCGGCATCAACACCGCCATCGCGTCCACCGCAGGAGGCACGACGGGCCAGTCAGGCAACATCGGCGTCGGCTTCGCCATCCCCATCGACGAAGCCCGGTCGATCGCCCAGCAGCTCATCGACGACGGCGTGGCCACCCACGCCTTCCTGGGCGTGCAGATCGCCGACGCCGACTCGAGCGGCGCCCTGATCGGGAACCTCGAGTCCGAGAGCCCGGCTCGCGAGGCCGGCCTCGAGGAGGGCGACATCGTGACCGCCGTCGACGGCGACGCCGTCAGCGACGCCACCGACCTCACCGCCGCCATCCGGGGCCACGCCCCGGGCGACAAGGTCGAGCTCACCTACACCCGGGACGGCGACGAGAACACCGCTCAGGTCACGCTCGGCACGCTCCCCGCCGACTGAACATCCTTCCCCCACCCCGTCCCCCCGGCCACCGGCTCCCCTCGGTGACCGGGGGACGGGCGCGTCACGGGACGGGCGTCGCCGTCCTGGTCGACATCGAGCGGCAAGGCCGTGCCCGTGGCGGTGTGGATGCGCATGGCGAGCGGGCCGACGCGGCGTCGGAGCCGGGCGATGACGCCGTCGGCGCCCGGACGTCGGACGGCATCCGGTCCGCCGGGTCCTCAGGGACGGGTGTCGTCGTCAGACCTCGTCCCTCAGATGGCGTCGTCGCCGACCTCGCCCGTGCGGATCCGCATGAGCCGGTCGAGGCCCAGCGCCCAGAGCTTGCCGTCCCCGATCTTGCCGGTCCTGCCGGCGTCGGCGATCGCCTGGATGACGTCGTCGACGTCGGCGTCACGGACGACGACCTCGACCCGCAGCTTCGGGACGAACTCGACGACGTACTCCGAGCCCCGGAACGTCTCCGTCTTGCCGCCCTGGCGGCCGTAGCCCTGGGCCTCGCTGACCGTGAGGCCGACGACGCCGGCCTTGCGCACGGCCTCCTTCACGTCGTCGAGGCGCTGGGGTTTGATGATGGCGGTCACCAGGTAGGCCATGGCTTCTCCTCGGTGGGGGCGGCGTGGGCGAGCACGACGTCGCGTCGGCGGCGGCGGTCGTGGCGCAGCGCGAGCTGGTGCGTCCGGGTCCACAGGACCCGCCCCGGCGCCGGAGCGCGGGTCCGGTCCTCGCCCCGGTGGAGCCGGGGCGGGCGGCGCCGTCCAGCAGGCGGGGACGCGGCGCCGGGCGCGTCCTCGCGGCGATCCGGCCTCGAGCGACCAGCGGAGCATCTCGACGTTGCCCGGCGGGCGGCGGCGGACCGGGTCTCATGCCGCCCCCTCTCCGTCGCCTGTCGTGGCGCTCACCGAGCTGACCGTACGGGAGGTCGGGCCCATGAACGCACCCTTTCGCGTTACCTCCGTGCGGAATGATGCTGACACTTTTCTGTCCACCCTGGGGTGCGGGCGTCGCCGGTGGGCCGATCCGCCCGTTCTGGGGACCGAGTTGGTTGCCGGCAACCGCTTCGGTCCCCAGAACGGGGCCGGGGCGCGACGAGGGGCGGGCGACCAGGACCGGGGCTAGGAGACGCAGAACTCGTTGCCCTCGGGGTCGGCCATGACGGTCCAGGCGTGGCCGTACTCGTCCTTGTCCGCGACGCGCCGGGCGCCGAGGCCGACGAGGCGGTCCACCTCGACCTCGCGGTCGTCGGAGGCGAGGTCGACGTGCACGCGGTTCTTGACGGTCTTGGCCTCGGGCACCTTGCTGAAGAAGAAGCTCGGTCCCGCCGCACCATCGCCGGCGCCGGCCTCTCCGATCGATACGAAGAAGGGCGTGGGGTCCGGGTCGAGAGGGCGGTCGAGGGCCGCCGACCAGAAGCGTGCGACGGCTTCGGGGTCGTCGCAGTCGAACGTCACGTTGTTGAGGCGCAGGCTCATGGTGGTGTCTCCTCCTGGACCGACTGGTGGATTCTGGGCGCGGAACGGGCCGGGGCGTCGGTCACGTGTTACCCGGGGAGCCTGCCGTCTCCCCCTGGGGGAGGGTCAACGCCGAGCCGTCGGGGCGGGGCGATGGCGTCGCGGTTGGGCGACCGGCTCTCGCGGCGGCACACTCGCGGCATGGACATCGGCGGGGGTGCGCACGCGACGCTGTTCCTGCCGCCCGATGTCGCCGCGCCGCTCGACCAGATCCGGCGCGTCTTCGATCCCGCCTTCGCCGCGCAGATCGGGTTGCACGCCACACTGACCTACCCCGACGAGACCCCGCACCCCGGCCTGCTCGCCCAGCGCCTGGACGAGCTGGGGGAGTGGTCGGGCCCGATCCCGCTGCTGCTCACCGAGGTCGTCCCCTACGGGGAACCGCCGGACCCGCGCCGGGGCCTCCAGGTGCGCACCGACGACGTGTCCGGCGCCTATCTCGGCGCCCGCGCCCAGCTGCTCGCGCCGCCGTGCACGCCTCACGGGGTCGACGAGGCCGTGCCCCACATCACGCTGGTCCACCCGATCACCTCCCAGCGGGGGCCCGAGGCCTGGGCTGCTCTGGCCGGCCGGCGCATCGACACCGAGGTCACGATCGAGCGGGTGGCGCTCGTGGCGTGGGACGGCGCCGGGTGGCCGTCGTCGAAGGTGGTCCGCCTCACCGGCGGGCCCTGGTAGCGCCCCTCGTCGGGGGGTCGTCACGGCCGGGCGAGCAGCTCGCCGTTGATGATCACGAAGACCCCGTCCGGCCCCTCGGCCCAGGCGTGCCAGGCGGCCGCGATGTCGGCCAGCTCGGTGGCCGTCGCCACGCCGTAGGACACGGCCTGGTGGGCCACCGACGACGACACGATGCGCTCGGCCCACATGGCGGCCCACCAGCGACGGTCGTCGGGTGTGGCGAAGGTCCAGGTCGACGTCGTGAACGTGGTGTCGGTCAACCCCGCAGCCCGTGCCCACACCGGTAGATGCCGGGCGGCGGCCGCGTCGGCCCCGTTCCGTTGCGTCACCGCCAGGTACACCTCGAGCCAGCGGTCGAGCCCCGGGGAGTCCGGCGCCCAGGTCATCGCCGGGTAGTCGGCGTCGCGCACGGCGACGAGCCCGCCGGGGCGGACGAGCCCGGCCATGGCCCGCAGGGCCCCCACCGGGTCGCGGAGGTGCTGGAGCACCTGGTGCGCGTGCACGACGTCGAAGCCGCCCGCTCCATCGGGACCGGCTGCGAGCTCGAGCGACCGGAAGTCGCCCACGGCGAACGAGACGTTCGCCACGCCGGCCTCCTCGGCGTGCGCGCGTGCCCGGTCGACCACGTCGGCCGCCACGTCGACGCCGACCACGCGCCCCGGCGCGACGCGCCGTGCCAGGTCCACGGTCAGGGTGCCCGGACCGCAGCCCACGTCGAGCAGCGAGGTCCCGGGGGTCAGGTGGGGGAGCAGGTAGGCGGCCGAGTTGGCCGCGGTGCGCCAGCGGTGGGACCGCAGGACCGCCTCGCTGTGGCCGTGGGTGTAGACGTCGTCGGTGCCTGCCATCGGCGGCATCCTCGCACCGTCACGGTCGCCGCCACCCAGCGTTCGGCGCGCCACGTCCGCCAAACCTCGGGGTGGACGGCGGCCAGGCGCAGCGTGGCCGTCGTGCCGGATCGTGCCCCGCCGTGCCCCGCCGCGCCCCGCCGCGCCACGCCGCGGACCCCCCAGAGGCGACCTCCGACCGGGCGGCCGTGACGCAGCGCGTGTGTAAGCACGCGGTGCGTGGGTAGCCCGGCCGCATGGCTTCGATCACGTCCTTCCTTCGGGGCAACCACGAGGACGACCGCGGACGCACCGCCGATCGACCGACCGAGATCCCGGCGCGCGGCTGGAAGGACGTGCTGACCCGCGTGAAGGCCGACATCAAGCGCGACGACGTGACCCTGCTGTCGGCCGGCGTGGCGTTCTACGCCCTCCTGTCGCTGGTGCCGGGCCTGGTTGCGCTCGTCTCGGTCTACGGGCTGGTGGCCGACCCGGCCGACATCCAGCGCAACATCGACGACATGCTCGCTGCCGCCCCCAAGGAGGTGCAGGAGCTGGTGTCGTCCCAGCTGTCCGACATCGTCGAGAGCTCGCCCAGCGGCCTGCGCCTGGGTGCCCTCGTCGGTCTCGTCGTCGCGCTGTGGTCGGCCTCGTCCGGCGTGAAGAACCTGATGACGGCGGTCAACCGGGCGTACCACGAGGACGAGACCCGGGGCTTCTTCAAGCTGCGGGGTACCGCCATCTTCCTCACGATCGCCCTCGTGGCGATCGGTGCGGTCGGCCTGGGAGTCGTCGTGGCGCCGGCCGCCCTCGACTCCGGCGGTGCGCTCGGCGTGGCGCGCGACGTCCTCGGGATCGTCCGCTGGCCGATCGCCGCCCTGCTCATCCTGGTCGGCCTGGCGCTGATCTACCGGTTCGGCCCGGACCGCGACAACCCGCGCTGGGGCTGGGCCTCGACCGGGGCGATCGTCGCCGCCGTCCTGTGGCTGGCGGCCTCGATCGGCTTCTCGTTCTACACGGCGAACTTCGGCAGCTACAACGAGACCTACGGGGCCCTCGGCGCAATCGTGGTCGTGATGCTGTGGCTCTGGATCAGCGCCTTCGCCATCATCACCGGGGCCGAGCTGAACGGTGAGAGCGAGCGCCAGACGGTCTCCGACACCACCACCGGTGGGTCGAAGCCGCTCGGCGAGCGCGACGCCTACGCAGCCGACACGATCGGACCGGAGGCCGGCGAGGTGTCCGACCGCAGCTGACGGACCCACCGCCGCGGGTCGTCCGGGGCCCACTCGCCGCCCGCCCGCCGGTCGGGGCCGGGTGAGGGGGTCAGGAGGCCGGGGTCACCGGGCGGTGGGCCCGGACCAGCGTGTCCAGCGCGGGCCGGTCGGCGCCGTCCACCGGTCGCTCGACCGTCTCGGCCCGCTCGATCACGAGGCCGGGCAGCAGGGCGGTCACCGTCGCCGGATCGAGCAGAACGGTGGGGTCCTGCGGCCCGCCCACGCCCTCGGCGATGTTGCGGCGGTCGTGGCCCACGACGAGCACGGTCCCGCCGGGAGCGACGGCCGGCAACACCGGGCCGAGCGCCGCCGCCAGCTCGTCGGCGTCCAGCTGCAGGTAGGCGATCACCACGAGGTCGAAGGGGCCGGGTGGGTCCCACGTCGTGACGTCGGCCTCCACCCAGGTGACGGCGTCGCCCCGAGGTGCGGCGCCTGCCAGGCGCCGTCCCTTGCCGAGGGCCACGGCCGAGAAGTCCGCGGCGACGACCCGCCAGCCCCGGCCGGCGAGCCACAGGGCGTTGCGTCCCTCACCGCAGGCCAGGTCGAGGGCCCGTCCCGGCGGGAGGTCGGCGGTCTGGTCGGCCACCAGGCGGTTCGGGCCGGCCGACCAGACGAGCTCGACGGCGGCGTAGCGGCGGTCCCAGTCCTCGGCCCGCACGGCGTCACTCGCCCGTGACGCCGTCGATGCTTTCACGGAGGAGGTCGGCGTGGCCGTTGTGGCGGGCCGTCTCCTCGATCATGTGCAGCACGATCCACCGGGCGCTGAAGCGCTCCCCGGTGCGCCGGCTCTGGTTGACCGACAGCGTGCCCAGGTCGCCCACCTCGGCGAGTGCCGCCCGGCTCCGGGCGCATGCGTCGTCGTACAGCCCGAACACGTACGCCGGGTCGTCGCCGGGAGCGCTGGTCAACTCCCAGTCCTCGTCGTCGTCCCACGGGGCGCTGGCCCAGGGCTCGGCGCGGGGCCGACCGAGCATGATGTGGCCGAACCAGTGGTCCTCGTTGAGCGCCGCGTGCTTCACGAGGCCGATCAGCGTGAGCGTCGACGGAGGGTGGGTGCGGGCCAGCTGCTCACGGTCGAGGCCCGCGGCCTTCCCGACCAGGGTGGCGCGGTGGAAGTCGAGGAACTGGCCGAGCATGGCGAGCTCGGGGGCCTGGGTGTCGGGGTCGGTGCGGTCCACTGGCGCGGAGGCTACCGACCCCGGGGCACCATCCGCCCCGGGCCCCGGGCCCCGGGTCCAGGTCAGGCGCCCGGTGCTCGACGACCGCGGAGCACGGCGCTGGCGCCCGGCGGCAGCCCGAAGTCGAGCCCGTGTCGGGCTTCTGGCAGCGCTAGATGCCGACGGGCGAAGGAACCGCTGCCAGAACGGCGCGCGAATGCTTACGGTCGTCGGTCGGCGTACGAGCGGAACTCGACCATCAGGCCGTCGGGATCCCGCACGTAGACCGACTCGCCGTCGCCCCGTGCCCCGTAGCGCGGTCCGGCGTCGATGACCTCGAGCTCGTCGGCCAGGGCCCGGCGGTCGGTCTCGCTGACCACGAAGCAGATGTGGTCGAGGTGCCCGCGCCCGGTGCCGTCGTCCCATCCGTGGGGGATGATGTCGATGATCGTGGCGGCGTCGACCCGCAGCGACGGGAACGGGGCCTCGCCGCTGCGCCACTCGTCGATGCGGACGCCGTCGAGCCCGGCGTGCCGGCCGTACCAGGCGAGCGTCTTCTCGACGTCGTCGACGATCAGGACGATGTGGTCGAGCGCCAGGGCGGTGGCCATGGGCGGTCCTCCTCGGGGCGTCGGGGCGGCACCCGGGCGGGGCGCCCGCGCCCATCCCACCCCACGCCGGTCGAGACGTCCAGGCGATCGGCCGGGAACCCGGGCAGCCACGCCGATCGTCACACCCGCCGACAGCGGTGGTCGGAGGAGAAGGCGACATGGCGAGACGACGGTTCGTGGCGGCGGTGGCGATGGCCCTGCCCGTGGCGGTGGTGCTGGCCGACCCGGCCGGCGCCTGCGGTGGCCTGGTCGGGGAGAACGGCACGATCGAGCTGACCCGCACGACGACGCTGGCGGCCTACACCGATGGCGTGGAGCGGTACGTGACGGCGTTCGAGTTCAGCGGCGAGGGCGAATCGGTGGGCTCCATCGTGCCCCTGCCCGACGTGCCCACCGACGTGACGCGGGCCGGCGATTGGACGTTGCAGCGCCTCGCCCAGGAGGTGGCGCCGCCCGCGGTCCGGGCGCGCGGTGCCGAGGAGCTGGCGCTGACGGCCCAGGACGCCGAGGTGGTGCTCGAGACACAGGTCGACGCGCTCGACACCACCGTGCTGCGGGGGGGCGGCGACGAGGTGGGCCGGTGGGCCCTCGAGAACGGCTTCCTGCTCACGCCGGACGCACCCGAGGTGCTGGACCACTACGCCCGGCGCAGCCCCGTGTTCATGGCCGCCAGGTTCGACGCCCAGCGGGCCGAGGACCTCGGCCAGGGCGCCGGTGACAGCACGCCGATCATGGCCACGATCCCCACCGACGACCCGTGGGTGCCGGTCCACATCCTCGGACTGGGCCTCGACGACGAGCGGGCGGTCGAGGCCGACGTGTTCCTGCTCACCGACGAGGAGCCGCAGCTGCTGGCCGGCGGCGACGGCCTCACCGTGGCGCGCAGCGAGCAGGCGTCGCCGTCCCTGCTCGCCGACCTGCGCTCGGACGTGGGCATGGCGTGGGTACCTCGCGACATGTGGCTGTCCTACCTGCAGCTCGACGCCCCGGCGGGCGAGTTGGACTACGACCTGGCCGTGTCGACCACCCCGGGCGTCGAGCCCTCGCTGGCCGATGCCGGCGTGGACGAGCCGGCGGCCGCCGCCCCGGTCCCGGAGGGCGACGGCGGGAGCAACGCCACGCCGTGGCCGCTGGTGGCCGCGGTGGCCGGGGGCCTCGTGCTCGCCGGGGGAGTCGTCGTGGCCCGCCGCCGCTCGCTCTCACCGGCGGCCGCGCCGGCGTCGCCGTCGGCACGGGCGGCCGCGCCGGCGTCGCCGTCGGCACCGACGGTCGGCCTGGTTTCGCCGTCGGCACCGACGGTCCCGCCGGCGTCGGGGAACCGGTCGTGACCCCGGTCCCGCAGCCGCGGGCTCGAAGGCGGCGGGTGGCGGCCAGGATCGTGCTGGCCGCCGGCGCCCTCGCCGCGTGCGGGGTCGGGGCGGCGGCCGGACCGGCCGGCCAGGGCGGACAGGCCGGCGAGCTCGGGAGCACCCCGCCGCTCGGACCCGGCACCGTCACCGTCGAGCTGGGCGTCGCGCACTCGGCGTTCACGGGCGGCGACGTCCGGGTCGTCGCGGGCACCACCGTGCGGTTCGTGCTTGACAACGGTGACCCGATCGGCCACGAGCTGATCGTCGGACCGCCGGAGGTCCATGCCCGCCACGCCACCGGCCACGAGGCATCGCACCCGCCGGTGCCCGGCGAGGTCTCCGTGGGCCCGAACGGCCGGGCCGAGACGACCTACACCTTCGACGAGCCCGGCACGGTCGAGTACGCCTGCCACCTGCCCGGGCACTACGCCTACGGCATGCACGGCGAGATCGCGGTCGTCCCCGCCTGAGGAGGGCCGCCGCCGGCCCCTCGACGGCGCCCCGGCCCGGCCGCGGTCGGACCCCTCACCCGCGGTCGACGCCGGGCGGGCGGCCGGGGCGACCTACCGTGACGGACATGGACCCGCGCGGGGAGATCCTCTGGCAGCCGGCTCCCGACGTCCGGGAGCGGAGCCGCATCGGGCAGTACCTCACCTGGCTCGAGGAGGAGCGGGGCCGGAGCGTCGACGGCTACGACGACCTGTGGCGGTGGTCGGTCACCGACCTCGACGGCTTCTGGCGGTCGATCTGGGACCACTTCCACCTCGAGTCGTCGACCCCGGTCAGCACCGCGCTCGCCGACCGGACGATGCCCGGCGCGCGCTGGTTCCCCGGCGCGACGCTCAACTACGCGGCCCATGCCCTGCGCAGCGAGCCGAACGGGCCGGCGATCGTGGCCCGGTCCCAGACCCGCGACCGGGTCGAGCTGCACATCGACGAGCTCCGTGAGCAGGTGGCCCGCTGTCGCGCCGGACTCGTCCGCCTGGGCGTCCGCCGCGGCGACCGCGTCGCCGCCTACCTGCCGACGATCCCCGAGGCCGTCGTGGCGTTCCTGGCGGCCGCCAGCCTGGGGGCGGTCTGGTCGTCGTGCGCGCCCGAGTTCGGCACCCGCAGCGTCGTCGACCGCCTGCGCCAGATCGCGCCCGCCGTCCTGCTGGCCGTGGACGGCTATCGCTACGGCGCCAAGGCCGTCGACCGGGCCGCCGAGGTGGCGGCCATCCGGGCCGACCTTCCGTCGCTCCGGGCGGTCGTCACGGTGCCCTACCTCGACCCCGCCGCCCGGCTTGCCGGCACGCTGACCTGGGCCGAGCTGCTCGGCGACTCCGGCGACGAGGCTGGCGCCGCCGACGCTGGAGAGCTGACGTTCGCTGGCGTGCCGTTCGACCACCCGCTCTACGTCCTCTACTCCTCCGGCACGACCGGCCTGCCCAAGCCGATCGTGCATGGTCACGGCGGCATCCTCCTGGAGCACCACAAGGTGCTGGCGCTCCACAACGACCTCGGCCCCGGCGACCGGTTCCTGTGGTTCACCACGACCGGTTGGATGATGTGGAACTACCTGGTGTCGGGCCTGCTGGTCGGCGCGACGCTTGTGCTCGTCGACGGCGACCCCGGCCACCCCGACCTCGGCGCGCTCTGGCGCCTCGCAGGGGAGGAGGGCGTCACGTTGTTCGGCACCTCGGCGCCGTTCCTCATGGCCTGTCGCAAGGCCGGCGTCGAGCCGGCGGAGATCGCGGACCTGTCGGCGCTGCACAGCGTGGGGTCGACCGGGGCACCGTTGCCGGCCGAGGGCTTCGACTGGGTCCACGACGCGGTCGGGCCCGCCGTGCTGCTGTCGTCGATCAGCGGCGGCACCGACGTGTGCACGGCGTTCGTGGGCGGCTGCCCGCTCGTTCCCGTCCGCCGCGGCGAGATCTCCTGCCGCTACCTGGGCGTGGCCGTCGAGGCGTGGGACGAGGACGGCCGACCCGTCGTCGGCGAGCAGGGCGAGCTGGTGGTCACCGCCCCGATGCCGTCGATGCCGGTGGGGTTCTGGGGCGACGACGACGGCACCCGGCTGCGGGCCGCCTACTTCGAGCGCCACCCCGGCGTGTGGACGCACGGCGACTGGATCACGCTGCTGCCGGACGGCGCCAGCATCATCACCGGCCGCTCGGACGCCACGCTGAACCGGGGCGGGGTGCGGATGGGGACGGCCGAGCTCTACGCGGTCGTCGAGGGCTTCGACGAGGTCGCGGACAGCCTTGTCGTGCACCTCGACGACCCTCGCGGCGGGCCGGGCCGCCTGCTGCTGTTCGTGGCCCCGGCGCCCGGCCGGCGGCTCGACGACGACCTGCGGGCCCGCCTGGTGAGGGCGCTGCGGACCGACCTGTCGCCCCGCCACGTCCCGGACGAGATCCACGAGGTGCCGGGCGTGCCGCGCACGCTGTCGGGCAAGAAGCTGGAGGTGCCGGTCAAGCGCATCCTCGGCGGCGCCGATCCCGACGTGGCCGCCAGCCGGGGAAGCCTGTCCAACCCCGAGGTTCTCGACGCCTACGCCACGTTCGGCGGCGCCTGAACCAAACGGGCGTTGGGTTCCCCCGCCGGGTCGTGGCACGATGTCTGACGTCGCATCAGATGTTGCCGGGACCGAGGGGAAGCACGTGGAGATCAAGGACAGGCTCTACATCGGCGGCGCGTGGGTCGCCCCGTCGACGACCAACGCCATCGAGGTGATCAGCCCGGCCACCGAAGAGCCGATCGCCCGGGTGCCCGAGGCCGCCGAGGCCGACATCGATCGGGCGGTCGAGGCCGCGAAGGCGGCGCTCACCGGCCCGTACCAGCAACTCACCGCCGAGGAGCGGGCCGAGCTGATCACGCGGCTCAGCCAGGCGATCGGAGCCCGCAGCCAGGAGTTCGCCGACACGATCACCGCCGAGATGGGCTCCCCGTCGAGCTGGTCGATCATGGGCCAGGTGCTCTCCGCGACGATGGTGCTCGACGGCTGGGCCGATCTCGTGCGCAGCTACCCGTTCGAGGAGCTCCGTGCCGGCGCGCTCGGGCCGAACCTGGTCCGCAAGGAGCCGGTCGGCGTCGTCGCCGGGATCATCCCCTGGAACGTGCCGCTGTTCCTGATCGCCGTGAAGCTCGGCGGCGCGCTGGCCTCGGGGTCGCCGATCGTGCTGAAGCCGTCGCCCGAGACCCCACTCGACGCGTACCTCGTCGGCGAGCTGCTCGACGAGGTCGGCGTACCCGCCGGCATGGTGTCGATCCTCCCGGCCGGCCGCGAGGTGGGCGAGTACCTCGTGCGCCACCGCGGCGTCGACAAGGTCAGCTTCACGGGCTCGACCGCGGCGGGCCGCAAGGTCGGCGCGATCTGCGGCGAGATGCTGAAGACCTGCACGCTCGAGCTCGGCGGCAAGTCGGCGGCCATCGTGCTCGACGACGCCGACCTGGCGACGTCGATCCCGCTGCTCATGCCGTCCGCGCTCATGAACAACGGCGAGGCCTGCATCGCCCAGACCCGAATCCTGGCCTCCCGTTCCCGCTACGACGAGGTGGTCGACGCCCTCGCGGAGGCCGTGAAGGGCACGACGGTGGGCGATCCCACCGACCCGACCGTCGCGGTCGGCCCCCTCGTGGCCGAGCGCCAGCGCGACCGGGTCCTCGGCTACATCGAGAAGGGCCGGAGCGAGGGCGCCCGCCTCGCCGTGGGCGGAGGCCGGCCCGCCGGACTGGACAAGGGCTGGTACGTCGAGCCGACGCTGTTCACCGACGTCGACAACGGCATGACGATCGCCCAGGAGGAGATCTTCGGCCCCGTGCTGTCGGTCATCGCCTATGACGACGAGGCCGATGCCGTGCGCATCGCCAACGACAGCGACTACGGGCTGTCGGGCTCCGTGTGGACGGCGGATGTCGAGCGGGGCCTGGGCGTGGCCCGCCAGGTCCGCACCGGCACCTACGGCATCAACAGCTTCGGCACGCTCGACCTGCGCAACCCGTTCGGCGGCTACAAGGCCTCGGGCGTGGGCCGCGAGCTGGGACCGGAGGGCCTCGAGGCGTTCCTCGAGACGAAGACCGTCATCCTGCCGATGGACTACGTGCCGCCGTCCTGAGGTTGCGCCGATCGGCGCAGCCGTGACCCATCCGCGTGTCCTGGGAGGCCCCGGTTTGACCGCGGCGGGTGGCGGGCCGGACCATGGCGCGCATGCGCCCCCGGCTCGCCCTCGCTGCCACCCTCGCCCTGGCGTGGACCGTGTGGGCGCTGGCCGGGCCCGGTGCCGCCCTCGCCGAGCCCACCGCCGACGCAGCTCCGGCGCACCCGGTCCACGCGGTCCACGCGGTCCACGCGGCGACCACCGCGCACGCCGCCCAGGCCGACCCGGGCGACGACCCCGACGGCGATCCCAGCACCGACGACAGCGTGGTGCCCGACCAGAACATCATCCCCCGGCCCAACTCGGGCCGCGAGCCCGGCGAGGCGGGGGACAGGGGCGGCGCGCTGCAGATCGCCGTGTTCCTGGCGATCGTGGGCGGCGTCGGGCTGATCGCGGCGCTGGTCGTGCGGGAGTCGCGCCGCAGCCGCCAGGCCTAGGTCCGCTCAGCCGACCGGGGCGAACTCCTCGCAGCCCCGATAGCCGTTGACGAAGCCGGTGCGAAGGGCGTCGGTGCGCTCGAACACCGAGCCCGTGTCCTCCGTGGAGACGTCGTAGGCGAGGAAGCCCATGATGCCCTCGTCGAGGTCGCCGGCCGACATGATCAGGTTGTCGGGCTGGAAGTCCGCGCGCTCGAAGCTCGAGAACGCCCACACGCCGGTCAGGCAGTCGGCCTGCAGGCTGGCGGCGCGCCCCTCGTCGAGGCCGAACTGCACCTGCGCGGCCAGCGCGTACAGCCGGGCGATCTCGGAGGCCACCGCGAAGTCGCCGATCTCGTAGAGGTCCTCGGCCAGGCCGGCGCGGTCGAACAGGGCGATGTTCTCGTCTTCGCAGTAGGCGGCCGCGTAGCGCAGAGCCTCGCCCGACAGCTGCTCGCCGCCGCAGGTCACCTCGTCGATGGCGGGGTCGACGAGCACGAGGTCGTCGACCGGCCGCCAGTTGAGGCCGAGCTGGTCGAACAGGACGTCGTAGAAGGCGTTGAGGTCGACCTCGAGCCGGGTGAGCAGGCCGGCATCGCTGCCCTCGTCGTCGAGGCGCAGGTTGCCCCGGCTGCTCTCCTCGCCCGGGTCGAACGGCATCTCCACGATGGGCAGGCGGGTGCGCGGGTACTCGGCGCAGCGGGCGGCCCCTTTCTCGAAGCCGTCCTGGAACGAGCCGATGCGGTCGAAGCCGCTGCCGTGGGCGAGCGGGTCGTCCGCGCTCGTGCCGGGCGCGTCGCTGATGGCCACAAGGCCGGCCAGGCTGGCATCGAGGGCGGACGCGTCGACCTGGAACGACCGGCTGTGGCCGGCGGCGACCTCGGCGGTCCACGCCCCGGCGAAGCAGTCGGCCTGCAGCTCGAGCACGATCGTCGGGCCGTCGTCGCCCGAGCGGGCCTGGATGGCGTGGCCGTACTCGTGGGCGAACACGATGCCGATCGTGAACGCCCCGAACTGCTCGTTGATCCACGGGAGCAGCCGGGCGGCGTCCCACGCGATCAGGTCGCTGCCGGCGCAGTAGAACGCGTTGTTGGCGATCTCCTCATAGGACGGGCGCGGGTCGCCGCAGGGCGGCATCTCGGTGTCGGGCCCGTAGGGGTGCAGGCCGCCGGCCAACGGGGCGAGGTCGCCGCCGTAGACCTCGGGGTAGGTCCGCTCCCAGTAGGCGATGACGTCGTCGATGGCGGCGAACGCCACGGCTCCCGGGTCGCCGACGGGCAGGGGTGCGCCGTCACCGACGCCGACGACATCGCCGCTGAGCGGGTTCCTGTCCGCCTGGTCGGCGCACGCCGTCGCCACGAGCACCAGCACGACGGAGCCCGCGAGCGCCCCCAACCGTGGCCGCCACCCCGTCACCGGGCCTCCTTCCGCCGTTCGCAGGACTCGCCGTCGGGAGCCCGTACGGACGCTACCGCAGGCAAAGAGGCCCGCCGAGCCGGCCCCGGCCGGGCGCCGTAGCCTCGGGTGCGGTGGACGACACGACGACGGTTCCCCCGGCCTACCCCGCAGCGTGGGAGGCGGACGTGGTGCTCGCCGACGGGGCGACCGTCCACGTGCGGCCGATCCGGCCCGACGACGGGCCCCGCCTCGTCGACTTCCACGGCCGGCAGTCGCCCGAGAGCATCTACTTCCGGTACTTCACGCCGCGCCCCCATCTCTCGGACAAGGAGGTCGACCACTTCACACACGTGGACTACGTCGACCGCATGGCTTTCGTGGCGCTGCTGGACGAGGAGCTGATCGGCGTGGCCCGCTACGACCGCTGGCCGACCCGCTCCGAGGCCGAGGTGGCGTTCTTCGTCGATGACCGCCACAAGGGCCGGGGCATGGCCACGCTCCTGCTCGAGTACCTGGCCGCCGCCGCCCGGCAGGCCGGCATCAGCGCGTTCACGGCCACCGTCCTGCCCACGAACCATCGCATGGTGGGCGTGTTCCGCCAGGCGGGGTTCCAGACCCGCTCGTCGTTCGAGGAGGGGGTCATCGAGGTGCATCTCGATCTGCAGCCGACACCGGAGGCCGAGGCGGCGATCGAGGCCCGGGCGGCCCACGCCGCGGCCGAGGCGGTCCGTCTCCTCCTCGCGCCTCGCTCCGTGGCGGTGATCGGTGCCGGCCGCGCCCGCACGAGCGTCGGCCACGCCGTGCTGCGCAACCTCGTCCTCCACGAGTTCACGGGTCCGGTGTACCCGGTCAACAAGACGGCGGCCCACGTCGCCGGCGTGCCCGCAGTGCCCAGCCTCGAGGCGATCGACGGGCCGGTCGACCTGGCGATCGTGGTCGTGCCGGCCGCCGAGGTGCCGGGCGTGGTCGAGGACTGCGGCCACAAGGGGGTCAAGGCGGTCATCGTCATCTCCGCCGGCTTCGCGGAGGCCGGGCCGGAGGGCGAGGCGTTGTCGGCGGCCGTCGTGCGCACCGCCCGTCGCTTCGGCATACGCGTGCTCGGGCCGAACTGCCTCGGCGTGATCAACACCGACCCGAAGGTGCGGTTGCACGCCACGTTCGCCACGCCCGAGACCCACCGCGGGCCCGTGGCGCTGCTCTCGGAGTCGGGCACGATCGGGGGGGTCATCCTGGACCACATCGGCGCCGCGGGCCTCGGCGCCTCGACGTTCGCGGCGATCGGCAACCGGGCCGACGTGTCGGCCAACGACCTGCTGCAGTGGTGGGCCGACGACGACCGCACCGAACTGGTCCTGCTCTACCTCGAGTCGTTCGGCAACGCCCGGAAGTTCAGCCGCATCGCCCGCGAGGTCGGCCGCACGAAGCCCATCGTGGCCGTGAAGAGCGGGGGAGCGGCCCGGGCCTATCCGTCGGTCGGCGCGGAGGTGTCCGAGGCCACGGTGGACGCCCTGCTGCGCCAGACCGGCATCGTGCGCGTCGACACGCTGGCCCAGCTGCTCGACGTCTCCCGCGTGCTCTCGTGCCAGCCACGGCCGGCCGGCCGCCGGGTGGCTCTCGTCGGCAACGGCGGGGGGTCCCTGGCTCTGGCGGCCGACGCCTGCGTCGACGCCGGCCTGGCGCTCGCCACCCTGGGCCCGGGCGTGGAGGAGTCCGTCGGCCGGTCGGCCCGGATCCGCTCGGGCACGGTCGACCTCGGCTTCGAGTCCGGCGGCGCAGACCTCGAGGCGGCGCTGCGGGCGCTCATGGCCGACGAGGGGGTCGACAGCGTGCTGGCCGTCGTGGCCCCCGCGCCCCGCCAGAGCACGACGGACCTGACCGCGGCCGTCGAGGCGGCGGCCGCCGCGGCCGGCGAGACGACGCTCGTGGCGTGCGTGTTCGGCGAGCACCCCGTGGCCATCGTCCTCGAGGGCCGTGGGAAGGTGCCGATCTTCGACTTTCCCGATGACGCCGCCTACGCGCTGGGCCGGGTCACCCAGTACGCGCTGTGGCGCTCGCAGCCGGAGGGCCGATTCGTCGTGCCCGACGGCGCGCGCCCAGCGGACGCCCGGGCGCTCGTGGCGGAGGCACTGGTCGCGGGTGAGCGCGGGTGGCTGCCGAACTCGGTGGCCCTCGAGGTGCTCGCCGCGGCCGGGCTCGCCCCGGTGCCCTCCTGCCTCGTCGATGAGGTGCGCGGCGCGGTCGCCGCCGCCGCGGAGACCGGTTACCCGGTCGTCGCCAAGGCGTTCCACCGCTCCCGGCTCGCCAAGTCCGAGGTCGGGGGCGTGGCGCTCGACGTGCACGACGAGACCGAGCTGCGGGCCGCGCTCGCCCGCATGGAGGCGGCGCTCGGGGCGGCGGCGTGGCCGATGGTCATCCAGCCGATGGTCGAGCCGGGCGTCGACCTGGCCGTGACCGTGAGCGACAGCCACCTCGTCGGTCCCGTGCTCTCGTTCGGCCCGGGCGGCGTGGCCACCGCGCTGACCGCCGCCCAGGTGCAGGTCCTGCCACTCACCGACCGCGACGCGGCCCAGCTCGTGGTCTCGTCCCCGGTGGCCGCGGTGCTCGACGAGGTGGGCCGCGCCCGGATCGAGGACGTGCTGCTGCGCGTCGGCGCCCTGGTCGAGGAGGCGCCTGAGATCGTCGGCCTCGAGCTGAACCCGATCATCGTGTCCGGTGGCGGGGCGGCCATCGCGGACGCCCACCTGCGGGTGGCGCCGGTCGAGCGCGATCCGCTGCCGCCGGTCCGCCGGGTCTGACGGACGCCCGCCCGGTCAGGCGGGACGGGGCTCGCGGGGCAGGCCGAGCGTGCGCTCGCCCAGGATGTTGCGCAGGATCTGCGTCGTGCCGCCCATGATCGTGTAGGCGGGCGCATATGCGATGTTTCGGCTCACCCGGTGGGCCAGCCCCGGCTCGGCCAGCATGGCCGCGGCGCCGAGCGCCCGGCCGCAGAAGCCGGCGATGCGCTGCTCGAGCTCGGTGCAGAACGTCTTCGTGGCCGCCGAGAACTGCGGCGGGGCCTGGCCCAGCGTCTCTCGCAGCACGAGTAGCCGGCCGATGCGGTAGCCCGACTCGATGGCGGCGATCTCCTGGCGCACGAGTGGGTCGGCCCGGTCGGCCAGCGGCAGGCAGTCCTCGTAGAGCCGGCGGTTCGACACCAGCCGGTCGATGCCGCCACGCTCGTGTTCCATCTGGCGCATCACCTGGCGGAACGAGCCGTTCAGCTCGCCCACCATGTTGGCGGCCGGCACGCGCACGTCCTCGAAGAAGACCTCGCAGAAGTGGCGGCTGCCGGTCATGTCGAGGATCGGCTTCACCGAGACGCCCGGCGCCTGCATGTCGACGACGAACTCGGAGAGGCCCTCGTGGGGCCGGGCGTCGGGATCGGTGCGGCAGATGAGGTAGCACCAGTCGGCGTCCGCCGCGCCCGATGTCCAGATCTTCTGGCCGTTGACGACCCACTCGTCGCCGTCTCGCTCGGCCTTCGTGCGGATGCCGGCGACGTTCGATCCGGCGTCGGGCTCGCTCATGCCGATGCACCACATCGACGTCCCGCCGATGATGCCCGGTAGCCATCGGCGGCGCTGCTCGTCGTCACCGTAGGTAAGCAGCGACGGGCCCATCTGCCGGTCGGCGAACCACGCGGCGGCGATCGGGGCGCCCGTGCTGATCAGCGCCTCGAACACGACGAAGCGCTCCATGGCGCTGCGCCCGCCGCCGCCGTGCTCGACCGGCCAGGTCATGCCCAGCCAGCCGCGCATGCCGAGCTCCTCGGCGAACGCCCGGTCGTGGCCGGTGATCCACGTGTCCTCGGGGACCTCGACGCGCTTGGCCGCCGCGCGGCCCACCTCGAGGGCCTCGTCGCGCAGGGCCTGGAGCTCGGAAGCCAACACGAAGTCCATGGTGGGCGACGGTATCGCCGTGCCGGCCGGGGCCACGACTCGGTAGCCTCCGACGGCGGTGGAGATCAGGGCCGTGCACCCCGACGAGCACCGTTTCCTGGGCGAGCTGACCGTGGCCGCGTACCGGGCCATCAACCCGGGCGACCACGACGGCGCTCTCGACGACTACGAGGCCGAGCTGCGCGACGTGGCGGGCCGGGCGGCCGAGGCCGAGGTGCTCGTTGCCGTCGACGGCGACGGCACGGTGCTGGGTGGCGTCACCTACGTGCCGGGGCACACCTCGCCGTCGGCCGAGTTCTCCGAGCGCGACGCCGCGGGCATACGCATGCTGGCCGTCGACCCCGAGGCCCAGGGGCGGGGGGTGGGCGAGGCGCTCACCCGGGCCTGCATCGACCGCGCCACGGCGGCCGGGCGCGCCCAGCTGCTGCTGCACTCCACCCCGTGGATGACGACGGCCCACCGGCTCTACGTGCGCCTCGGCTTCGCCCGCGACCCGGGCCGGGACTGGGAGATCGAGCCGGGCTTCGTGCTCCGCGCCTTCCGCCTGCCGCTCGACGCCTGACGAGCGGCGGGCGGGGCGCGGCGGCCGGGTCGGTCCCGCCTGCCGGGCATCCCGGCGTTCAGTCAGCGGGTCGACGATGCCATGGTGAGCAGATGCGACCAGTGTGTCCATGGTCACACGCAATTCTGTGCGTAGTCGGCGCCGTACGTAACGCGTTCGCCCACTGATCGAGTCAGGAGCTGGACGGTTGGCCCAGGCCGTCCAGCACGACGGCGCCCGGCAGGCGGCCGAGCAGGGCTCCCGGGAGGAGCAGCTTCGAGTCGCGCAGCCCGCTGCCCACGACGACCCGGTCGGCGGCGACGACGGCGCCGTCGACGAGCACCGGCCACGACGGCGGCAGGCCGACCGGGGTGATGCCCCCGTAGGCCATGCCTGTCTCGGCGACCGCCACGTCCATCGGCGCGAAGGATGCCTTCTTCGCCTGCAGGTGCCGGCGGACCCGCCCGTTGACGTCGGCCCGGGTCGTGGCCAGCACCATGCAGGCGGCGAAGGATCGGTCCGGGCCCCGCTTGGCCGCCACGACCACGCAGTTCGCCGACTCGTCGAGACCCACGCCGTAGGCGTCGCAGAACGCGGCGGTGTCCGCGAGGTCGGGGTCGATGGCGGCGACGAGGACCGTGGTTTGGTCGGCGTCGTCGAGCGCCGCGAGCGCCGCGCCGACGGGGACGGCGAGCAGATCGGGGCGGGTGGTGGCGGGGGTCCAGTCAAGTGTGCCGACCATGCCCCGCAGTCTGCCCGCCGAGCCGGGACCGCCCCGACCGGGCGGTTGGCGCACGACGGTCGGTCCGACCGGTTCGACGGCGGTAGCGTCGGGCCGCTACAACCCGGGCCGTGCTCGACGAGGTGCTGGTGCCGCCGCCCGAGGCCGGACGGGTGTTCCGGGCGGGCCGGCGCGTCCGTCTGGCGGACGCCGATCCGACGGGCCGCCTGCGCCTCGACGCCTGCGCCCGCTACCTGCAGGACATCGGCAACGACGACACGGCCGAGAGCGGCATCGACGACCCGGCGACCACCTGGGTGGCGCGCCGGGCGGTGATCGACGTCCACCGGCCGCCCGTGTGGCAGGAGTGGCTCGGCCTCGCGACGTGGTGCGGCGGCACGGGCGGCCGGTGGGCCGAGCGGCGTCTGGCGCTGGCTGGCGAGCGCGGCGGCCGCGTCGAGATCGCCACGCTGTGGGTGCACGTCGACGTGACCACGATGGCTCCGGCGCGGCTGCCCGAGGCGTTCGTCGCCGCCTATGCGTCGGCGGCCGGTGGCCGCAGGGTGTCGAGCCGGCGCTGGCTCGACGGGCCGCCACCGCCCGGGCCCGCCGTGGCCACCCGCGCGTGGCCTCTGCGGGCGGTCGACGTCGACCTCCTCGGCCACGTCAACAACGCCGCCTACTGGGCGGCCGTGGAGGAGCTGCTGCTCGGCGGCCCGGCGGGCTCGGCCTCCGAGGAGCCCGCGCCGGACGGTCCGGCGCCGGGAGCCGCCCGCCACCCGCTGCTCGCCGCGCCGCATCGGGCCGTCATCGAGTACGGCGCAGGCATCGCCCCCGGCGCCCCGGTCGAGCTGGTGACGATGTCGTCGCCCGGGCGTGTGTCCGTCTGGTTCACCGTCGCGGGCACCGCCCACGCCACGGCCACCGTGGGACCGCTGCCGGACGGCGGATCCGTTCCGCACGGCCGGCTGAGGGCACGCGGCGGCCGGTCCGGCCTCGACTAGCTCGGCCGGATCAGTCGGCGAGGAGGACGATCTTGCCGAGCTTGCCGCCGTCCGCGAACCGTTCGTAGGCGGCTGCCGCCTCCGCCATCGGGAACGTGGCCGCCAGCGGCACGGTGATCCGTCCGTCGGCGAGCAGCGGCAGCACGTGGCGCTCGACCCGGCGGGCGGCGAGCGCCTTGTCCTCCAGGGGCCGCGACCGCAGCGTCGAGCCGTGGATCCGTCCCCGGGTCGCCATGAGAGCCAGCAGGTCGACCTCGGCCCGGAACCCGGCACCCACGCCGATCACCGCGATCCGCCCGGCGGTGGCCAGAGCCGCCAGGTTCGCCGGCATGTTCGGGGCCCCCACCAGCTCGAGCACGACGTCGAAGGGCCCGCGCTCGCCGAAGCCGTCGGGGGCCACGACCGTGGCCCCGAGTGCGGCCACGCCCGCCCGCTGGGCGACGGACCGCACGGTGGCGACCACGTCGGCCCCCGCGGCCACCGCCAGCTCGACCGCGGCCGTGCCGACGCCGCCGGCGGCGCCGTGCACGCAGACCCGCTCGCCCATGCCCAGCTCGCACTGGGCGAAGAGCGCGTCGTGGGCGGTCGTGTAGTTCTCGGGTACGCCGCCGGCGCGCTCCCACGACACCCCATCGGGGACCGGCACGGCCAGCGGCTCGGGCACTGCGGCCAGCTCGGCCTGCGCGGCCCCGGCCACCACGGCCATTACCCGGTCGCCGACGGTGAAGCGCTGGCAGCGCTCGCCGGCGGCCACGACCTCACCTGCCATCTCCAGGCCCGGGATGTCCGGCGGTGCCGTGCCGGGCGGCGGCGGGTAGAAGCCGTCCCGCTGCATGAG
Organism: Acidimicrobiales bacterium; assembly: GCA_035296625.1. Taxonomy (GTDB): domain Bacteria; phylum Actinomycetota; class Acidimicrobiia; order Acidimicrobiales; family VFJN01; genus DATCLS01. The sequence continues at coordinate 53,452 of DATHAO010000055.1, forward strand.
ATCACCGCGGCACACCCCGGCGGCTCGCACGCGCACGATCAGCTCGGTCGGCCCGGCTACGGGGTCGGGGTGCTCGCGCCACTGGAGGGCGCCGTCCACGATGGTCACGGCCCACATCGGGCCGGAGGCTACCGGCCGGCCTCGTCCAGCCTAGGGTGGACACCGGGTTGGTCGGCGGCGGCCACGATCTCGCGAATCGTCTCGTCGACGACCCGCGCTGGGGCCGACAGGCGGGCGCGGCGGCTGTGGGCGAGGCCGACCCGGCGACGGGCCAGGCCGTCGACCGGCACGCGGTGCCAGGCGCCGGTGATCCACGCCGGCACCGCGGAGGAGGGTAGGACGGCGGGGCCGAAGCCCTCGAAGGCCAGCGACGCCACGAGGCGGAGGCCGTCGACCTCGGCCAAAGGGCGCAGGGCGACGCCCGCCTGGGCGGCCTCGCGGTCCAGCTCGTCGCGGAACGCCGTGCCCTGCGGTTCGAGCAGCAGCTCGTGGGCCGCCAGCTCGGCGAGGTCGATGCGCTCGTGCTTGGCGAGCGGGTGGCCGTCGGGGGCCACGACGATGCGGTCCTCGTCGAAGAGGGGGCGGCTGACGAGATCGGGGTCGGGGATCGGCAGGTTCACGACCGCGAGGTCGAGCGCCTCGCTCAGCAGCTGGGGGAGCAGCGACGTCGTGGTGGCGTCGACCACCACGACTCCCACCTTCGGATGCCGCTCGCGCATCACCTCGAGCAGCCGGGGCACGAGCCAGCGCCCGACCGTGCCGATGCAGCCGAGGCGGACGCTGCCCGACACGTCGTGCATGAGCGCATCGACGTCCGCGCGCAGGGCGTCGAGCTCGTGGCGGATGCGCCGGGCCCGGGCGACGACGACGTCGCCCTCGTCGGTCAGCGCCCCGGAGGTACGGTCGACCAGCGTGGCGCTCAGCTCGCGCTCGAGCCGCGCCACGTGCGTGGACACGTTCGACTGAACCGTGTGGAGCAACCGGGCGGCGCCGGAGAACGAGCCGGCTTCCGCCACGGCCACGAGGGCGGCGAGCTGACGAAGGTCCATCGCTCAACATGATGGCACCTATCGGAAACAACTGTTTGACGCATCGGCCGGCTCGTCCCACAATGGCTGTACACGAGCGGCGTAGGAATCCCCCCTCCGAAGCCGTTCGATTAGAGGTGCCGCAGACGGGATCCCCCCTCCGCTGCGAAGCACCCGTAGGAGCCGACCGATCACCCGCGGTCGGCTCCTTCCGTTTTCCGGTGGCTCCGCCCGCCACCCCGCAGCAGCGGCGTCCGGGCTGTACGGTCGGCCCCGATGAGTGCCACCGCCACCCCGGGACCCGTCGCCGACGGTCGCCGTCCGCAGGCCGCGGCCTTCTTCGACCTCGACCGCACGCTGCTCAGCGGCGCCAGCGGCCCGGCCTACAGCCAGGCCATGCGCGACGCCGGGGTGATCACGCAGGGCCCCGTGCCCGGCGAGTCGCTGCTCTATCGGTTCTTCGACCTGGTGGGTGAGACCCGCCCGGCCATGCTCCTCACCCGCCAGGGAGCCCGGCTGGCCAAGGGCTGGTCCAGCGCCGAGGTGCGCGAGGCCGGGCGCATCGCCGCCGGGCGCCTCGTCGACGTCGTCCAGCCCTACGCCCGGCCGCTGCTCGACGGGCACCGCCGGGCCGGGCGGCCCGTGGTCATGGCGACCACCACGCCGGTCGACATGGTGGGCCCTCTGGCCGACGCGCTCGGCTTCGACGACGTGATCGCCACCCGCTACGGGACCGGCCCCGATGGCCGCTACGACGGCACTATCGACGGCGAGTTCGTCTGGGGTCCGGGCAAGCTACGGGCCGTGCGGGCCTGGGCCGACGACCACGGCGTCGACGTCGGCGCCAGCTGGGCGTACTCCGACAGCCTCTACGACCGCCCGCTGCTCGGCGCCGTCGCCCACCCCGTGGCCGTCAACCCCGACCTGCGGCTGCAGGCCGTGGCGACGCTGCGGCGGTGGCCGATCGTGCACCTCGACGTGCCCGCCGGAGTGGCGAAGCTGCCGATCATCGGGCTCGAGCTGCAGCGCATCGGCCAGTACGCCCTGCGCCCCGAGCTGCTGCCCTACGCCCGCTTCACGTTCTCCGGCCTCGAGCACATCCCGGACGACGGCCCGGCGATCCTCGTGTCGAACCACCGCAGCTACTTCGACCCGGTCGCGCTGGCGCTCGCGTTCGCTCGCCGCCACCGGCCCGTGCGGTTTCTCGGCAAGCGTGAGGTCTTCGACGCCCCCGTCGTCGGCCCCGTCGTGCGGGCCATGGGCGGCATCCCCGTCGACCGGGCCAGCGGGTCGAGCGAGCCGCTCGAGCAGGCCGCGGTGGCGCTCGGGGCGGGCGAGCTCGTGGCGATCCTCCCCCAGGGCACGATCCCGCGCGGGCCCGCGTTCTTCGACCCCGAGCTGAAGGGCCGATGGGGCGCAGCCCGCCTGGCGGCCATGACCGGCGTGCCGGTCGTGCCCATCGGGCTGTGGGGCACCGAGCGCGTGTGGCCGCGCCGCGAGCGTGTCCCCCGCATGTGGAACCTCACGAACCCCGCCCACGTCTCGGTGGCGGTGGGGCCACCCGTCACGCTCAAGCTGCGCTCACCCGCCGCGGACACCCGCAGGATCATGGCGGCGATCGCCGACCTGCTGCCGCCCGAGGCCCGCGAGGGCCGCACGCCGACGGCCGAGGAGCTCGCCCTCACCTACCCCACCGGCTACCGAGGCGACCCCGAGGCCGAGACGGAGCGCCGCCCCGGCGAGGACTGAGCACGGCCCGGCTGAGCGGATCCGCGGATGGTCACGGTCGTCTTCTCGGCCGCTGGGCGGCCGAGAGGTCGAGCGACGGGCTATCTCCGCTCGTGGAGCCTTCGGGACCGGGCCGCTGGGCCACGGCTGCGCCCGTCGGTGCCGCCTCTCCGGCCGAGTCGCGCACCCAGCGCCCGCGGCCGGACGTCTTGGCCGCGCGCATGGCGTCGTCGGCTCGCTGGAGCACATCGTCGACCGGCCCCTCGGCCACCGACGCCACGCCGATGCTGGCGTCGAGGTGCACCTCGTAGGACGAGCCGGGCAGCGGGGTGATCGGCTCGCGGAGGACCTCGAGCAGTCGGGCCGCCACGACCTCGACGGCGTCGGGTGTGGTCAGCCGCTCGCACAGCACGGCGAACTCGTCGCCGCCGATGCGGGCCACCAGGTCGCCGGGCCGCAGGGCGTCGAGCAGCCGCCCGCCCACCGCGGCCAGCACGCGGTCGCCGACCGGGTGCCCGAGTTGCTCGTTGACCGGCTTGAAGTGGTCGAGGTCGAGGTAGATCACGGCGGCCTGGTCTTCGCCGGAGCGGGCCACCGCGGCGAGCCGGTCGATGAACGCCGGGCGATTCGCCAACCCGGTGAGCGGGTCGTGGGTGGCGGCGAAGCGCAACGTGGTGTGGCTTCGGTCCCATTGCAGCGTGAGACGCAGCAGGTGGCCGACGCGCCGCACGGTCGTCCAGTTGAAGCGGCTCGGGCGGCCGGCCCGGGTGCGCCACACCACAATGGCGGCGGCGGGTTCCCCGTCGCCCGGCAGCGCCACGGGGTGAACCCAGCAGGCCTCGTAGCCCTCGGCCCGGGCACGGGCAGCCAGCGCGGGCGGCAACTCGTCCAGCTCGGCGAAGTGGTCCTTGCCGGAGTGCACGGCCCGGGTCCACGGCGCGCAGGGGTCGGCCTCCAGCAGCCCGCCGGCCCGCCCCGCGGTCGCCTCGAACCGGTTGCCGGTCCAGCGGTCGCCGATCGCCACCGCGGTCTCGGGCACCATCTCCTCGAGGGCGGCGACCAGCTCGGCGAGCACCTCGGCCACCGGAGCGCCCTCGCCCATGGCCCCGATCGCCAGGTCGAGGGCGCGCTCGTAGCCCACTCGGCGAACGTGGACGACGTACCAGGGCAGGCCCGTGCGCCGCGTCGTGAGGACGGACAACTCGCAGGGCAGGTGCCGCCCATCGGCGTGCACCAGGTCGACGGGTAGGCCCACGCCGCCCCACGGCGTGATCTCGAACGCCTCGTCGATCACGCCGAACGCCTCGTAGACCTCGCCCAGCGACTGGGGAGCGACCACGCTGTCGAAGCGGGTGCCCACGAGCTGGTCTGGCCGCCACCCGAAGAACCGCTCCATCGAGGCGCCCGCCCACACGATCGTTCCGTCCGGGTCGATCAGCGAGACGGGGAAGAGCGCGTGGTCGGCCATCGCCGCGAAGGACTCGGCGGTCGGGCCCGAGGCCTGGACCAGCTCGATGCGGTTGCCGAACGGGTCGTCGGTGTGGGCCCGCACCGTGCCCGGCACGTCCTCGGCGGGCCGCACGTCGTGACCCGCGGCGGTGATCCGGGCGGCCAGGGCGCCGAGGTCGGCGACCACGAGCACCGGGTGGGCCTTGCGCGCCGGGCGGAAGGGGTCCTCGACGCCCAGGTGCAGGGTCACCTGCGGTCCCTCGAACCAGCACCCGCCCCGCACGGCCAGCGCGGGGGGCTTGGGCACGGGGCGCAGCCCGAGCAGGTCGCCGTAGAAGCGGTGGGCGGCGGCGACCGCCTCGTGGCCGGCGGGCATCGCCAGCTGGACGTGGTCGATGCCGAGCAGGAGCGGGGCGTCGGGGGGCGCGGCCGGCCCGTCCGGCCGTGGGGACGCCGCCTCGGCCGGGGGGCCGGGGGCCTCGGGGGGATCGTGCTCGGGGCGAACCATTCGATCAGCCGCCGCTCGGGGATTGGGGACCGGACCTCGACGTGCCGCGGGCGACGAGCCCGGGCCGGAGCTTCGTCGCACCGGCCGGACGTCGAGCCCCCAGACGGGCCGAGGCGGTCATCTTGTCACCCGCGGGCCCGCCCCGCAGCCCGGGGGTCGGCGTTTGCCCGAGGGCGGCCGGGCAGACAAGTCTGTGACAAGTGCGCGAGGTCCGCTACCGATCGATCGCCGACGAGCTGCGGGGCCGCGTGGAGGCCGGTGAGTTCGGCCGGGGCCGACTCCTGCCCAGCGAGAGCGAGCTGTCGACCGCCTACGGGGTCAGCCGGGTCACCGTGCGCAAGGCGCTCGAGCTGCTGCGCGACGAGGGCCTGATCGACGCCCGGCAGGGCTTCGGCTGGTTCGTGGCGACCGACCCGGTGCGCCAGTCGCTGGCCCGCCTGGGCACGATCGAGGAGCAGCTGGAGGCGCTCGGCAGCGCGTCGGAGCGGCGCATCGTGAGCTTCGGCGTCGTGCCGGCGCCGCCCCGGGCGCGCCAGGTTCTGGGCGCCGGCTCGGTGCTCGAGGCGCGGCGCGTGAACCTGGCCGACGGCGAGCCGTTCGCCCGGGTCACCGTGTGGTGCCCCGAGGACGTGGCCGCCGGCCTGTCGCGGGCCGAGGTCCAGCGAGCACCGTTCTACGACCTGGTCGGCGCGGCCATCGGCTCGGCCACCCAGACGATAGGGGCGGTGGCCGCCGGGCCCGAGGACGCCGCCCTGCTCGCCGTGCCGGTCGGCTCCCCGATGCTGCGCTGCGAGCGGATCACCCGCGACGCCCGGGAGTCACCAGTGCTCCTGTCGGAGTTCGTGTTCCCGGCGCACCGCACCGAGTTCGTGGTCGAGCTGAATCGCGTCGAGCCCTCGATCGGCCCGTCCGGCCTCCGCCTCGTCCAGTAATGGCGGCGCGGCCGTCAGGTCCTCCGGACGGATTCGGGCGTCGCGGCGCCCACGCACGCCGTGGGCAGCGGCACGGCCGGGTCGAGACGGGGGGCCTCGACGGGCGGTACGCCCGCCACGTCGACGCAGTAGTCCGCTCCGATCTGCGCCATGACCTCCGCCGGCACGAGCAGCCCGGTCCCCGGCCCGGCGTCGAGCCGGCGGGGTGCGGCGCCGGCCGTGAGCAGCTGCAGCACGTAGGCGGGCCCGTCGGGGCCGTCCCAATCGAGTAGCAGACCACCGTCCAGGGGGACGGCGCGGATGGCCGTCGCCGGGTTGGGCGTAGGGACGGTAGCCATCGGGGCGCTCGCGGGCGTGGCCTGGCTCGTCGGCGTTGTGGCCGTGCGGTCGGCCGAGCCCGGGCCCGCGCTGTCCTCACCCGTGGCCACCAGGTAGGCGCCCCCCAGGCCGAGCACGACCACGACGACGAGCAGCACGATGACCGGCAGCGCGGGAGGCCCGGCCCGCACGCCGGGGCGCCCGGGGCCCGGCGCAGGCGGGCGCGGCTCGGTGTCGACGTCGATGCCGGTCAGGGACCGGCCGCCGGATGCTGCGCCGTCGGACGCGCCGGCCCGTCCGTCGATGCGCGACCCGAAGCCGGGCCGGGTGCCTCCCTCGCGCTCGAGGCGCTGGCGCTCCAGCCGGGCCTGGCGGGCCCGCTCGAGGGCGCTAGACGCGTTGCTGCGCTCGCCGCTCTCGACCGGACGGGCCGGCCGGGGCTCCCGCCGGTGGGCGCGGTCGTGGCTGCGGCGGGAGCGCGACTCGCCCGGAACCTCGCCGGCGGCGGTCCCGTCGGGCGCGCCGCGGGCCTGGTCGGCTCCGGCGAGGTCGCCCGCCGGCCCGGCGCCGTGCGCGCTCGACATGCCGTTGAGGCCGGTAGTGGCGCCCGCGCTGTCGGGCGGGGTGTCGGTCGAGCCGAACGCCGCCCACCAGGGGCGAGCCTCATCCTCCTCGCCCGATCCGTTGCCGGCGATGTCACCGGTGGAGGGGCCCGTGCCAGGCATCGACGTGGTGGCGGCCCACGGGGGCCCGCCGCCGTCGCCGGGACGCCACGGGCTGTCGGCGGTGGCGGGTGCGCGGCCGAGGTCGGGTGCGGGGCCGGGGGTCCAGTCGGCGGTGGCGGGTGCGCGGCCGAGGTCGGGTGCGGGGCCGGTCCAGTCCGCGGCCGCCGAGAGGTGGTGGTCGTCGGCGGCCCCGGGGTGCCAAGGGCGGTCGTCGGCGCCGCCAGGGTGGGCGGCCGGGACGCCCGGCGTCGGGACGGCGGGGTCGGCCAGCCACGACCAGTCGGGACGGGGCTCGGCCGCAGGCTCGTCGCCCGCGCCCGAGGACCCGCCGGCCGGTGACGTCGGCAACGGGTCGAACCCGCCCCCGATCGGGACACCGGCCACGCCCGGGCCACCGGACCCGAGCACCGCCGGCCGCGCATCGGCGACGGGAGCGCGGTCGACGCTGCCGGCCAGGCGCCCGGCCAGGTCGGACAGCGTCGCCCAGGGGGTGCCGTCCGGGGCCGTGCCGGCCGTTGCGGCGACCGAGGCGTCGTCGGGCCACGGGAACGCAGGCACCTCCGAGCCAGCCGGCCCCCGGGGCGCCGCCGGCGTCGGGTCGTCGGAGGCTTCCGGCGTGCGGTCGGGCCCGAGCGGGGCGCGCGGCGTCAGCAGGGGCGCGACGGGAGCCACAGGCAGTCCAGCTTCCGTCGCCGGGACGGGCGTTGCGGGCGGCGGGACGGGCGCCGTCTCAGGACCGGCGGGCGCCGCCGCGAAGCTGGCGTGGGCCACCCCGGGACCGGCGGGCGCTGCCGCAGAACCGGCGGGCGCCGCCGCGGAACTGGCGGGCGCCGCCCCCGGGCCCGCCGGGGAGTCGCCCGGCACGGCGAGGTCGGCGACGATCGGCTCGGTGACCTCCATGCCGGCCAGCCGCTGGGCGTCCTGCAGGGCCCAGGCAAGCTCGAGCACCTGCTGCTGGCGCTTGCCCGGCGTATGGGTGAGCGCGGTGCGGAGGGCGTCCTCGAGGCCGGGCGGCACGTCGGACCGCTGGATCGTCGGCATCGGCATCTGCAGGATGCGCAGCAGCAGCGACGCCGTCGAGTCCACCACGCCGCAGGTGGCGTGCGGCGGCTGGCCGACCAGCAGCGTGTAGATCACCGACGCGAGCGAGTAGACGTCGGTGGCCGCCGACAGGTCCGTGCTCTCGAGCACCTCGGGCGGGGCGTGGTAGGGGATCGACCGGTCGAGCGCCGCGCTGATTCCGGCCGGCTGGCCGAACTCGGTGAGGCCGGCCTCGGTGAGCACCGGCTGGCCCTCGGCGCTGAGCAGGATGAGGTCGGGCGCCACGCCGCCGTGCACCACCCCGGCCCGGTGCGCCGTCTCCAGGGCCCCGGCGAGCGCGATGCCCATGCGCAGGACGGGTTCGACCGCGAGCACGCCGCTCGTGGCCAGCAACCCGTGGGTCGTCGTGCGCTCGTGCCCGTCGCTCACCACGTACAGGCGCCCGTCGTCGAGGCGGCCGCTCGCATGGATGGTGACCAGGTGGGGGTGCTGGCCCAGCCGCCGGGCGGTCGCGACGGCTCGGTCGAACCGCCGCCGGGAGGCGTCGTCGCTGACGCGTCCGTAGACCGTGACCGTCACCGCGCCCCCGTAGGCGTCGCTGTCGGCGGCGTAGAGGGTGCACGCCGGGCGGTCGCCGAGGAGGGAGAGGCTACGGCAGTTGGGGATCGCCGGGGCACCAGAGTCGCCACGCATGACGGACGGCGAATCTACACCGTCCCCGGGGCGCCGGATCCCGGAACGAGGGCCCGGCGCCCCTCGCGCGCAGTTCGTCACACGCTGCCGACGCGCCCCGCCTGCTCGCCCTCGATGCGACGCATCTGGCTCTTGGGGAGCACGTGCCACACGTGCTCGGCCATCTCGTCCCAGCGGTCGAGCACCTTGAGCGATCGCGGCGAGGCCGTCAGCTCGGCGTGCCGCTCGACCAGCCACCGCACCTCCTGCAGAGCGGCCGCGTCGGGGCGGAACGCGTCGACGAGGTCCGGGTTGAGGCGGGTGGCGAGCCGGTCGAAGCGGTCGTCGAACAGGAACGCCTGGCCACCGGTCATCCCGGCGCCCAGGTTCCAGCCGACACGGCCCAGCACGACGACCGTGCCGCCGGTCATGTACTCGCAGCAGTGGTCGCCGGCGGCCTCCACGACCGCGGTCGCCCCCGAGTTGCGCACGGCGAAGCGCTCACCGGCCGCCCCGGCGATGTACAGCTCGCCGCCGGTGGCGCCGTAGAGGCACGTGTTGCCGGCGAGCACCGGCACGTCGGAGCCGTCGTTGGCTGGGCGGCGGATCGTCACGATGCCACCGCCCATGCCCTTGCCCACATAGTCGTTGGCCTCGCCGGTCAGCTCGATCTCGACGCCGTGGGTGAGGAAGGCGGCGAAGCTCTGGCCGGCGGTGCCGGTCAGGCGCACCCGCGCCGTGCCGCGGGGCGGCAGCTCGCCGTATTCGAGGGCGATGGCCCCCGACAGCGAGGCGCCGATGGCCCGGTCGGCGTTGCCGATCGCGTACGCGAGCTCGATGTCGTCGCCGTCCCACACGCGGCGGAAGGCGTCGGCGAGCAGCTGGTCGCCCAGCTCCGCCCGCGGGTCCTGCAGTGCCACCCGCTCGACGAAGCGGCGGGGCCCATCGGTGTCGGCCGGCGCCTCGAGCAGCGGCGCCAGGTCCATGGCGTCGGCCCGCTCGTTGCCGGTGCGCCGCTGGCGGAGCAGGTCGACGCGGCCGATCGCCTCGTCGAGGCTGCGCAGGCCCAGCTTGGCGAGGTAGCCGCGCACCTCCTCGGCCACGAACAGGAAGTACGCCGCCACGCCCTCGGGCGTGCCGGTGAAGTTGGCCCGCAGGTGCGCCCGCTGGGTGGCCACCCCGGGCTTGCAGGTGTCGCGGTGGCAGGCCCGCAGCATGATGCAACCCTCGGCGATCATCGCCGCGGTGCCGAAGCTGTACTCGTCCGCGCCGAGCAGGGCGCTGACTATGACCTCGCGGCCGGTGAGGAACCCGCCGTCGACCCGGAGGCGCACGCGGCTGCGCAGGCCGTTGTCGACCAGCGCCCGCTGGGCGTCGACCAGGCCGAGCTCCCAGGGGAGGCCGGCGTGCTTGATCGACGAGAGGGGGCTGGCGCCAGTGCCGCCGTTCTGGCCGCTGATGTGGACCACGTCGGCCAGGGCCTTTACGCAGCCGGCGGCGATCGTGCCGATGCCGTCCTCGGAGACGAGCTTCACCGACACCTGGGCGGCGTTGACCTGCTTGAGGTCGTAGATGAGCTGCGCCAGGTCCTCGATGGAGTAGATGTCGTGGTGGGGCGGCGGCGAGATCAGACCGACGCCGGGCTGGGTGTGGCGCAGGCGGGCGATCTCGGCCGAGACCTTGTGGCCGGGCAGCTGGCCGCCCTCGCCGGGCTTGGACCCCTGCGCCATCTTGATCTGCAGCTCGTCGGCGTGCGCGAGGTATTCGGGGGTGACGCCGAAGCGGCCCGAGGCGATCTGCTTGATCTTCGAGTTCTTGTCGTCGCGGCCCTGGCCACGGGTCCTGTACCGGTAGGGGTCCTCGCCGCCCTCGCCGCAGTTCGACAGGGCCCCGAGCAGGTTCATGGCCTGGGACAGCGTCTCGTGGGCCTCCTTCGACAGAGCGCCGTGCGACATGGCCCCGGTCGAGAAGCGTTTGGCGATCGTGCTGGCCGGCTCGACCTCGTCGAGCGGGACCGGCGGACCGGCGGGCGCCAGCTCCAGCAGGTCGTGCAGCTCGATCAGGGGCCGGTCGTTCGCCATCTTGGCGAACGCGTCGTAGCGCTCCGACGACTCTGACCGGATCGCCGACTGCAGCAGGTGGGCCGCGACCATCTCGCGGGTCTGGCCGTCCGTCGGGGGCTCCTGCACGAGCGTGAGGTCGTTCAGGGCCTGGACCGTGTCCTTGTCCTTGCCGTGGGGCTCACCGCCCTTGCGCACCCGGTAGAAGCCAGGCGAGTCGAGGTCGACCCGATCGGCCCAGGCGACCGCGTGGCGGCGGAGAGCGTCCTCGGTCAGCGCCCGCCACCCGATGCCGCCCACGACGTTTGGCGTCCCGGTGAAGCACAGGTCCACGACCTCGGGCGCGAGGCCGACAACCTCGAAGATCTGGGCGCCGCGGTACGAGTCGACAGTCGAGATGCCCATCTTCGAGAGGATCTTCAGCACGCCGGCCTCGACCGCCGCCTGGTAGTTGATCTGCGCCTCGGGGCTGGTGGCCTCGCCCTCGTCGCCCTCGTCGGCCTCGGAGGCCACGGTCGCCAGCGCGAGGCGCGGGCAGATCGCGTCCGCACCGAAGCCGAGCAGCGCGGCGAAGGTGTGCACGTCGACGACGTCGTCGGCTACCAGGACCAGCGAGGTGAGCGACCGCAGCCGGCCGACCACGAGCGCCTGGTGCACGGCGCCGGTGGCGAGCAGGGAGGGGATCGGGGCCCGGTCGGGGCTCGCGTCGCCGGTCTCGAGCACGAGCGTGCCCGCCCCGCCCTCGACGGCGGCCACGGCCTCGTCGCGCAGGCGCTCGATGGCGGTGCGCAGCCCCTCGGCGCCCTCCGCCACCGGGAACGTCACGTCCAGCGGGATGACCGGCCACGGCGCCCGGTCGGTGAGCGCCAGGTTGTCGACGCCCGCCGGGTACAGGAAGAACGAGGGCAGCGTCAGCATGCGTGCCGCATCCTCGGTCTCGGACAGCAGCGGCGCCCGGGGGCCGAGCAGCGTGCGCAGGCTCATCACCAGGCGTTCGCGCAGCGGGTCGATCGGCGGGTTCGTCACCTGGGCGAAGCGCTGGCGCAGGAAGTGGCCAACCGCCCGGGGTCGGGGCGCCAGGTTGGGCAGCGGCGAGTCGTCGCCCATCGAGAACGTCGGCTCGTGCGCGCTCTCGGCCATTGGCCGCAGCACCATCGACAGCTCTTCCTTGGTGAACCCGTTCATGGCCTGGCGGGGGGCCAGGTCCTCGGGGACCTCGAGCGTCGGCGTGCCGGGGTCGAGCCGGTAGAACCCGTCGTCCGCCCAACGGGCGTAGGGGGCGGCGGCCGAGATGCGCTCCTGGCAGGCGTCGTCGTCGAGCAGCCCCCGGGTGGGGTCGACGAAGAGCATCTGGCCGGGCCCGAGGCGGCCGCGGGTGACCTGGCCATGGCCCGACACGTCGATGGCCCCGACCTCGGAGCACACGCCGATGAAGCCGTCGTCGCAGACCTGGTAGCGCAGCGGCCGCAGGCCGTTGCGGTCGAGCCGGGCGCCGACGCCGATGCCGTCGGTGAACACGACGCCGGCGGGCCCGTCCCAGGGCTCCATCAGCGCCGAGTGGTAGCGGTAGAAGCCGCGGACGGCGGGGTCGAGGTCGCTGACGTTCTCCCAGGCCGAGGGCATGACCATCGCCATGACGTGACGGATGTCGCGCCCGGCCCGGGTGAGGACGTCGACCGCGGCGTCGAGCTTGCCCGAGTCGGAGTCGGCGTCGTCGAGCAGCGGGCGGAACAGCTCCTCGGGGCCGAGGCCGGCCTCCTCGGTGCCGAACGTGGCCCGGCCCCGCATCCGCCGCTCGTTGCCCCACAGGGCGTTGATCTCGCCGTTGTGGCACAGGGTGCGGAACGGCTGGGCCCGCTCCCACGTCGAGAGCGTGTTCGTCGAGAACCGCTGGTGGAAGATGGCGAAACTGCCTGCGAACCGGTCGTCGTGCAGATCCAGGAAGAAGTCGGCGACCGCGTCGGCCGGCGACAGGCCCTTGTAGACGAGCGTGCGGAACGAGCACGACGCCACGTACGTCCCCGGGGCGTGCTGGTGGATGCGCCTGCGGAACCGCAGGGCGCGGCGCTCGTCGTCGCCGCCGTCGTCCGCGGCCGTGCGGAACAGCACCTGGGCGAAGCGGGGGGCGGTCTCGCGAGCGAGGTCGCCGAGCGCCGTCGGGTCGGTCGGCGGGTCGCGCCAGTCGACGACGGTCAGGCCCTCGGCCGTGGCGGCCTCGTCGACGGCCTTGCGGGGGTCGTCGCCCCGCACGAACAGGACGGCGACACCCGTGCGCTCGCCGAAGATCGCCGACGGGATCGGCAGCAGGAGGCCCGAGCCGTCGGCGGTGCGGGCGTCGGCGGCGACGGCTCCCCGGTGCTTGACGCAGGCGAGGCCGTGGAGCGCCGCCGTGACGATCTCCCGCGACGCTCGGCCCCGGGCATCGGCGACGAAGCCGATGCCACACGCATCTCTCTCGGGGGTCGTGGGGGGGAGCAAGGCGCGCACCTCCTGCCAGGGCGGCGAGCAAGCTCGCCGTACCGATGTGGTCGTCGCGGTGGGCTGCGAGAGGCTGCCGACGACGCGTCGGCTCGTCCAGCTCACGAGTGGTGATCATCCGGGGGCGACTTCCGCGACGTTGAGAGAAGCGGGCGCCATTGCCCGGAGCCCCATAGGCGATCGGATCAGGTTAACCCACGACCTGCCCCGAACGGTGATCCTTACGCGGCCCTGACCTGCGGCCCGATCCGTCAGCGGCGGGGGATCACGAAGACGGCCGCGGGCTCGCCGATCTCGGCCATCTCGGTCACGCGGTCCCGAACGTCGGCCGGGGCCCGATCCTCGATGGCGATCGCCATCAGCGCCCCATCGACGGCGGGCACCAGGTCGCCGAGGCCGGCGGCGAGGAGGTCGTCGACCACGTCGTCGTGCAGCTCGGCGTAGCGTCGCCGGTCGGCGTCGGAGCGCAGGTCGACCTTCGCCACCTCGATCGCCGCCGGGTCGTCCCTCCAGATCGCGATGTCGTCGCCGACCGACAGGTGGACCTCGGCGTCCTCGGCGCCCGGGGCCATGACGCGGTGCTCCACCGCGCCGGTGCCGTGGAACTCGGGCACTCCGACGTCGAAGCCTTGGCGGTCGAGCTCGAGCAGCAGGCCGAAGCCGGTGGCCCCGATCGCCACGGGGTCGGTCCAGGTGACGAGGTAGCGGGCCTCGCGCCCGCCGACGCCCGCCTCGTCGGCGGCGAGGGCGCCGACGGTGTCCGGGGCCAGCACGCGCAGCTGATCGGACTGGCCCGCCGCCGGCTCCTCGGCGTCGCGGGCGTCGAGCGTGAACAGCCCCGTCCACACCGCGACGACGGCGACAAGAGCCCACGACCCGATGCGGGCGGCGCGGCGCGGGTCGGACAGCGGGCCCGGACCGGTGCCCCGGGCGGCCAGCGCGGCGCACAGCGTCCACACGGTGGCGACGACGACCAGGATCGCGATGCCCCAGGCCCAGAGCGCCAGGTAGTACCAGACCTCGCCGAAGATGCGGCTGGCTGACACGACGCCCAGGACGAGCACGACGGCGACGAGCGCGTGCAGGCGCAGCAGGGCGGCGTGGCGCAACCGCCACGCCATCGCCACGGCGCCGAGCCAGACGACGAGCAGGGCCGCGGCGGGCAGGAGCGAGCCGGACGTGGCGATGTCACCGGTGAGCAGGCGCCACAGGTTCAGATGCACACCCACCAGCTCCGCCCCGACGCCCAGGCCGACCGACTCCTCGGACGGGTTCCGGAAGCTCTCGACGATCATCGAGGCGTTGCCCGGGTCGTTCGTGAGCTGGTCGAGCAGGGGCGGCGTCCACAGCAGCAGGCCGAGCAGCAGCGACCCGCCACCCCAGCGCAGCAGTGGCCGCCGGGCCGCGGTGTCGCGCCGGTGCACGAACGCCCACACGGCGGCGGCCGCCACGGTCAGGCCGGCCACGCCGCCGATGAGGCCCAGGTACGAGACGTGGGTCTGCATGCAGAACGAGCCGGCGAACACGGCCAAGGGCAGCATCGCTAGGTCGCCGCACAGCACCGACCAGATGGCGAGCAGGAACAGCAGCCACCACAGCACCGGCATGTACGGGTTCCACGGCTCGACGAACACGCCGGTGCCGTAGGCGTGGAGCAGCACGGCCAGGGCGGCGCCGAACCCGAGCGCGAGGCGTAGGCCGCCCCGCCGGTGGGCCACGCCCAGGATGCCGGCCATGGCCACGACGTGCAGCGCCACCGATGCCGCCTGGAGGGCGAACGCCGTGGTGCCGAACAGCTTGTAGAACGGCCACAGCGCCAGGAAGCTCAGCGGGCCCGGGTGGCTGCCCTGCTCGCCGTAGGCCTGGATGCGCCCGGCCAGCCCGACGAGCGGCGTGTGCCGGCCGCCGACGTCGCGGACCCGCAGCTCGGTCTGCGCCAGATCGAGGAGGGGGTACCAGCGCGGGCTGTGCAGCACGGCGACCGCCACCACCAGGGGGACGGCGAGCACGGCCAGCAGCAGCGCCACGAGCGTCGGCGAGCGTCGTCCCTCGTCGAGGGGCACGGCGCCGGGCAGGGGTGCGCCGCGACCGGGGTCGACGACCTCGGTGCCGCCCGTCCCGCGACCGCCTCGGCGCTCGCCGGCGGCCGTGGCGGCGCCGGTGCCCGCGGCCGTCGGGCGCGGAGCGGCGGCCGGGGTGCCGGTGCCGGTCTCCGTGTCGGTCACCGCGACACCTCGCCGACGAACACGGCCACCGGCTGCGGGATGGCGTTCAGCCGGTCGAAGACGGCCGCCAGGTCGGCGGGCATGCGCGCGTCGATGGCGGCGGCCATGCGGACGCGCTCGAACGTGCCGGCCAGGTCGTGGAGCCCCTCGGCCTCGAGGCGGTCGACGATCTGGCGGTCGATCCGTCGGGTCTCCGCCTGCTCCGCCTGGGACCGGGGCTCGTAGACCGACACCTGGTCCACGCCGGGCCGCGACCGCCAGGCCGCGATGTCGGCATCGCCCACCGACACGTGGACCTCGGCGTCGGCCTCGTCGGCACGCATGGTGCGGTGGGCGCCGACGGCCACGTCGTTGAACGGCTGGTCGTCGGTGCTGACGTCGAAGCCGTGCCGTTCCAGGTCGAGCAGCAGGCTGAAACCCGGCGAGCCTAGGTCGACCGGGTCGACCCAGGTGACGAGGTAGGTGCCGTCGCGGCCGCCGCCCGGCACGTCGCCCCGGCCCAGCGCGGCGATCGTGTCCGGCGCCAGCTGTCGCAAGGCGGCGGACACGCGGGGATCGGGATCGTCGGTCCCGGTGGCGTCGGCGATGAACAGCAGGGCCGGCACCAACGCCAGCACCGTCAACACCGCGGGCCGAACCCACGCCGGCGGTTCGGCGGCGACCGGCGCCGCCGCGGTGGCCTCCTGGTCCTCGGCCGAGCCCGAGTCCGGCGCCGGCTCGGGCGCCCGGGCCAGGGCGACACCCACGGCCACGACGGCGGTGGCCACCACGGCGCCCAGCGTCAGGGCGATCGTGCCGCCCAACCAGTACGTGAGGTACGCCCAGGCCACGCCGAAGATGCGGCTGATGGACACCACGGCCAGCACCAGCGCGGCGCCGACGACGGCGTGCAGGCGCAGCAGCTTGCCGTGCCGCAGCCAGGCGGCCACCGCCACCGCCACGGCCCAGGCCACCAGCAGCGTCACGGCGGGTGCGTTCGTCCTGGCCGGATCGGCGCCCACGAAGGCCAGGGGGTCGAGGCGCGCCAGGAACAGGTCCCACGCCGGCCGCAGGCCCAGCGGCTCGTCGGCCGGATGCCCGAAGTTCTCGACGATGATCGACAGGTTGCCCGGCGAGTTGGCCAGCTGCTGGACGATGGGCGGCAGCCACAGCAGCAGGCCCAGCCCGGCGCTCGCCGCGCCCCAGACGGCGATCCGGCGCCTCTGCCCGCGTCGCCGTACGGCCACGACCACCAGCCATGCCGCCGTGACGGCCAGCAACCCGCCGACGAGGCCGACGTAGGGCACGTGGGTCTGTGCGCACAGGCTCCCCGCTACGACCACCACGGCCAGCAGGGGCAGGTCGTCACACAGCACCGACCACACGCCGAGCAGCACGACCGCCCACCACAGCACGGGGAAGTGCGGGTTCCAGGGCATGGTGACCAGCTCGGGTCCGTAGTAGCGCAGCAGGAGCCCCATGCCGGCGGCCACGCCCACGGCGCCCTGGGGACCCCAGCGCCGGTAACCGATCCACACGGCGAGCCCGATGGCCACGACGTCGAGCACCACGCCGGCGGCCTGCATCGACCACGCGCTGCTGCCCAGCAGCCGGTAGACCGGCGCCATCGAGTAGAAGCTGATGGGGCCCGGGTGGCTGCCCTGCTGGCCGAAGCCGAAGATGCGGCCGCCCAACCCCACGAGCGGCGGGTGGCTGGACCCCACGTCGCGGATCCGCATCTCGATCTGGGCCATGTCGACCGAGGGGTACCAGCGGGGCGTCCGCTGGATCGCCAGGGAGATGCCTAGCGGCAGCGCCAGCAGCGTCGTGAGCCCGGCCACGAGCGCCCGGCGGCGCCGGGCCTCGCCGGTGTCGCGCTCGCTGGCGTCCGCCCCCGCGGTGCCGGCGGCCCGGCCCTCGGCCTCGTCGGCCGACCCGCCGGCGGGGCGGCTGTCGCGATCGACGCTCTCGGCGGCGCCGAGCTGGTCGATCGCGCCGCTCACGGCAACCGCTTGAGCAGCTTCAGCAGGCCGAGCTTGACCGGCGACTGGTGGTGCGACCGGTCACCCGCCCCCAGCGTGGACCGGTTGGCCAGGAACCACTCGTACGATTCGATGACCGCGGACGCGTTGGAGTGCCGGGGCTGCCAGCCCAGCTCCTCCTGCGCCTTGGACGTGTCGAACCACAGCGACTCGCCGTAGACCAGCCAGTGGTAGGGCGCGAAGGGGGCGGCGCCCATCTCGGCCACGGCCCGCATGGCGGCCCGTGCCGGCCCGGTGGGGAGCGAGCGGACCCGTGACCCGGTGCCGGCGTGGTCGACCAGCGCCTGCAGCGTCTCGCGCATGGTGCCGAACTCCGTGGCGCCGATGTTGTAGGTGGCCGGCTTCTCCCGGTCGGCGGCCCGCAGGGAGGCGTGGGCCAGGTCGTTGGCGTGGACGAACTGGTAGACGTTGTCGCCCCCGCCCAGCACGTACACGGGCGCGCCCTCGGCCACGAACTCGAACAGCACGGCGATGATGCCCAACCGGCCGTGCCCGAGAATCGTTCGGGGCCGCACGATCGACACGTCGAGCCCGGCGTCCGCGGCGTCGCGGCACAGGAACTCGGCCTCGAGCTTGGCCTTGCCGTAGGCCTCCAGCGGGCGGCCGGGCGTCTCCTCCGTGACCGGGTTCGTCTCCGGGATGCCGAAGATCGCGCTCGACGAGGTGTGCACCACCTTGCCGACGCCTGTGTCGCGGGCCGCCAGCAGCACGTTGGCCGTGCCGGTCACGTTGACCGACCAGAACAGCTCGCGATCCTTGGCCAGGGGGACCTGCGCCACGTTGTTGAGCACGACGTCGATGCCCTCGCAGGCGCTGCGCATGGTGTCGAGGTCCCGCACGTCGCCTGCGACATACTCGAGTTCGTCGGCGCGGTCGCCCGGCGGGTTGAGGTCGAGGACCCGCACCCGGTCACCACGGTCGAGGGCCAGGCCCGTGAGGATGGACCCGAAGTAGCCGCTCCCGCCGGTGACGAGGACGGTCCTGGCCATCAGATGCGCTCCCCGTGGTCGAGGCACCAGCGGATGCTGGCCCGCATGCCCTCCCGCAGCCCCACGGTCGGCTCGTAGCCCAGCTCGTCGCGGGCGCGGGAGATGTCGCAGGCGATCGTGTGGTTGAGCTCGCCCAGCACGTGCAGTGCCTGCAGGTAGCGGCCCCGGCTCTGCAGCAGGGCGTCGGCCCGCTCCGCCATCCGGGCGGCCACGCGGGGGATGCGGGGCTTGGGACCGGACACGGTCAGGCCCTCGTCCTCGAGCGCCAGGCGGACCGTATCGAGGATCTCGCGCAGCTCGTACGGCTCGGCGTCGGCCACCCAGTACGCGTTGCCGGGCGCCTTCTCCGACACCTCGGCCCTGAGGAGGCCCTGCACCAGGTTGTCCGTGTAGGCCATGGAGCGGCGCTGGGTGCCGTCGCCCACCAGCGGGAACCGGCCCTTGCGGATGGCCGAGAAGAACTGGCTCTGGCGGGGCGGCTGGTAGGGACCGTAGAACCACGGCGCCCGCACCATGACCGTTGGGATGTCGCCGCGCTCGTGGGTCTTGCGGACCAGCTGCTCGGCCTCGAGCTTGGACTGCCCGTAACCCATGTACGGGTCGTAAGGCGAGTCCTCGGTGAACACGTGGTCGGGCGACGGGTTCACGCCGAACGGCGAGTTC
Organism: Acidimicrobiales bacterium; assembly: GCA_035296625.1. GTDB lineage: Bacteria > Actinomycetota > Acidimicrobiia > Acidimicrobiales > VFJN01 > DATCLS01. Next base: position 72,289 of record DATHAO010000055.1, read on the forward strand.
GACGACACGTGCACGAAGCGCGTGGCGCCGGACCGGCGGGCCCGGTCGATGACCATCTGCGTGCCGCCGACGTTGACGTCGAAGAACTCCCGCGTCGACGTGCGCGGGTGGATCACGGCGGCGGCGTGGAACACGGCGGCGGCACCGACGCCGTCGAATAGCCGGTCGACGGTGGCCGGGTCGCGCACGTCGCCGACCACGGTCTCGATCACGGGGGAGACGACGGCCAGGGCCGACGCCTCGTCGTCGCTCACCACCAGGCAGCGGACGCGGTCGCGGCTGCGGGCCAGCCGGCGGACCAGGTTCTGCCCCAGCCACCCGGCGGCGCCGGTGACGACGGCGGAGGCCGCCGGCGGGGACGTGGGCACGGTCGAGGGTTCTTGCTCGTTCACGGACGCCTGTCTGTGGGTTCTGCGGGCGGACGGTAGGCGGTCACGCCGGCGCGATCACGCGTCGGCGAGGAAGCGGTCGCTGTTGCGGGCGGCGATGGCCATGATGGCCGCCTGGGGGTTGACGCCCGGGGCGTCCGGGAGGAGGGAGCCGTCGTTGACGTGCAGGTTGCGGTAGCCCCGGACGCGGCCGTAGCTGTCGGCCGCGGAGCGGCGCCGGTCCTCGCCCATCCGGATGGTGGACGTGAGGTGCACGGTCATGAGGTTGGCGCCGGTGCGGGTGACGCCGTCCCACCACGCGCCCAGCTCGTCGACCCGGCGCACCACCGGCCCGCCGAGGATGGACGGGTACAGCTCCGTGGCCCCGGCTGCCAGGAGCAGCTCGCCCAGGTGCACGAGCCCGCGGGCCAGGCGGCTCAGGTCGGCGTCGGTGAGCTTGTACGTGACCAGCGGCGACCGCAGGCCGGGTACGGCGATGATCCGGCCGCTGCCCTCGCTGCGGATGGCGGCGTAGTAGACGGAGATGTTGTCCCAGTCGGCCAGCGCGTCGTCGAACGGCACGCCGGCGTCGGCGAGGGCCATGGCCACGTGGCCCTTGCGGCTGGCCGACCCGCCGATCGTCAGGTTTGGCGAGAACTCCGTGACGCGATGCATCGGCACGTCACCGTGGTCGACCGGGTGGGTGAACCGGGCGGCGATCTTGATGGTGGGGTGGAGCTTCAGTCCCGCCCCGATACCGGACCGGATGCCGCTGCGCTGCAGGAGGGCAGGGGACTGGACGGCGCCGCCGCACACGAAGACGTGGTCGGCCGTGATGGTCAGGCGCTCCACACCACCGCCCGGGTGCTCGCGCCGGCACTCGGCGCCCAGCACCCGGTCGCCGCTGCGGATCAGCTTGAGGACCCGGCAGTCGGGCAGGATCTCGGCCCCGGCTGCGACGGCCTTGGGCAGCATCGTGCGGCTCATGGTCTGCTTCGTGCCGCGGCCCTGGGCGTCGTAGCTGAACACCCGGGCGAATTCGACGTTGCGCCAGCCGAGCTTGGTGGCGCCGCGCTCCAGTGCGGCCGACGAGGGCGGCGGCGCCCCGGGCACGGTCGACACCGTGAGCTCGCTCTCGACCTGTTCGGCGTAGCGGGCGAGCACGTCGGGCGAGAACTCGTCGATCTGGTAGACGCGCTCCCACTCGTCGGCCAGGTAGTCGGGCAGTCGGTGGTAGAGCCCGCTGTTGATCTCCGTGCTACCGCCGACGCAGCGGCCCTCCGCGTAGGCGATGGCCGGGTTGCCCAGTGCCGCGGCCAGCCCGTGGTGGCGGTACTTGGCGACCATCTCCTCGAGCGAGAACGGTTCGAGGGCGTCGGCGTCGACCCAGGGGCCCTCCTCGACGACCGTGACCCGGCGCCCGGCGCGGGCCAGGCGCGCGGCCGTGACCGCCCCGCCGGCGCCCGAGCCGATGACCAGGACGTCGGTCTCCAGCCTCGCCATCAGGCGGCCCCCTCGCTCGCGAGCTCGTTCTCAGCGAACAGCACCAGCGAGCGCATCATCCGCACGTACTGCCGGACGACTCCGACGGGCGACGTCTCCCAGGCGTCGAGCCGCTCGACGAGGCCGCGATCACCCCGGATGCGGCCGAGCTTCCGCAGCGCGGCGGCGTACCCCCCGAGCAGGATGCTCTCGGCGACGACACCGGCGCGGATGGGCTCCGGCATGTCCTTCAACGACCCGTCGACGAACGCCTCGACCGAAGACCGCAAAGGCTGGTCGGGACTTTCGATGAGGACCCCCACGACCTCACGCTCGAACTGGAGCATGGCGGGGGAGCCTAGGGCACTCGGAACGGTGGTGCGATTCAACGAGGCCGTCGCGGCGGCGTCAGGACGGGCCCCTCGGGGTGCCGGCTGCGTGCTGGGGTCGAACCGGCCCCAGGCAGCCAGGGTGGCCGGCCCGTGGCGGCGGGTCAGAGCTCTGGCCAACGGCGTCGCTGGCGGCGGCGCCGGCGGCTGGGGTCCCCGAGCGCCCAGGCGCGCCGCCACCCGGGGGCGTCCGGGCCGGTCAGGGTCGGTGTGGCACCGGCATGCGCCCGGCGCCGGGCCTGCCACCAGTCGGTGGCGGCTTCGTCGGCGAGCGCGGCGACGGCCTGCTCGACGACGACGCCGAAGCGGCGGGCGTCGTGGTCGGGCGCGGGCCGTAGCGGGGAGCCGAACGTGACCCGGGTCGAGGCCGGCCGGGGCAGCGTGCGCCCCTTGCGCAGGATCCGCCCGGTGCCCTCGATGTGGACGGGCACGACGGGCACCCCGCAGCGCACGGCCAGGTAGGCGGCGCCCCCGCGGAACGGCTGGCCCCACCCGTCCGGGCTGCGTCCGCCCTCGGGGAAGATCAGCAGCGACCAGCCGGCGTCGATCAGCTCGGCCAGGCGATCGGCGGAGCGCCGGCTCACCTTCGTGCGCTCGATGGGCACGGCGTTGATGGCGAGCGCGGCGAGCGCGCTGGTGACCGGCGTGCGGAAGAAGTAGTCGGCCGCCGCCCCGGCGAAGAGCGTGTGTCGCCACGGCTCGGGGATCGAGGTGAGCAGCACCGGCGTGTCGAGGTGGCTGTGGTGGTTGGCGGCGAAGATGACCGGCTCGCCGTCGCGCCGCAACGGGTCGAGCCGGTCCAGGCCCTCGCGCCTGGGGTCGGCGAGGGCGGCCACCACCGGCCGTCCCACGGCCTCGACCAGGGCGGCCCGGGCGAGGCGGGCCGGGTAGCGCCGGGCCCAGGCGGTGTCGTAGTCGGCGCCCGAGCGGGGGCGCCCGGCCGGCGTCTCCAGACCCTCGGGCACCGTCGGTGCCGAGAGCGGGAACGGGAGGCGTGGGAGGCGGCGGGTGACCATCGCCCCTACTTCACGTCCGCCATGACGAGCGGCGGGTTGTGGAGGTGGGTGATCGTCGCGTCGCGGCCGACCACGTCCTGGGCCATCTCGAGGGCGTCGGGCAGCGTCGAGGCGGCGCTGAAGCCGAGCCGCCGCACGGCCGCCTTGTCGCCACCCACGATGATCACCTTCCCGGTGTAGGCGAGGCCGTGGCAGCCCCAGTACCACATGTAGAACGGGTGAACGCCGTGGTAGGCGTAGCTCGTCCGGTAGAGGTGGCGGTACCACTCGTCCTCGGCGAAGGACTTCTCGAAGCGGGCCTCGATCTCGACCGGGTCGGTCGTCTCCGACAGCACCTGCTCGAAGAAGTCGATGTAGCTGGGGTGGTGCACGGGGTGGAACTCCCATGTGGTGGGGTGGCTCATGATCACCACGCCGCCCTCACGTACCGGCGGCCGGCCCCGGTACATGTTGAAGAAGTAGCCGAGCCCCAGGCACATCACGAGGATCGGGTTCATCACCGAGTTCACGTTGTAGGGGCAGATGTAGGGCAGCCCCATCGTGAGGATGTCGGTCTGGCCCTCGAGCTCGACGAGCTGCTGGCGGAACACGTTCCCGGTCGTGACCTCGTGGACTGCCTCGACCTCGCCGGCCTGGACCGAGGTGAGCCCGTAGGGGGCCCGCCACGACTGGAAGATCTTGCGCCGGGCCTTGAGGGGCATGCGGTCGAGGCCCGCCTTCATGGCCACGAACGTCGCCCGGTCGCGCGGGCTCCACTCCCACTCGCGCTTCTGCAACACCGACATCGGACCGGACGTGCCGAACGTGTCGTTGTTGAGCGTGGTCTCGATCTGGAAGATCTTCACACCCGCGTCGCGCACCACCTTGCCCATGCGCCAGTTCGAGCTGTGCAGCTCGGAGCTGTGCCGGTCCATGAAGCTGGTGGAGCGCCGCATCGTCTGGACGTTGTGGTGGTGGCGCAGGCTGCGGTAGCTGGCGAGGCCCGTGGCGGTCGACTTGTGGCCGCCGTCCATCGCCACCATGTTGATGTTGACGTAGACGATCAGGTCGCTCTCCGCGGCCCGCTTGTTGATCTCGACCTCCTCGCCGTCGGGCGTCGTGCCCAGGAAGGCGAGGTTGCCGGGGTCCTCGGCGTCGTGGTTGTAGAGCAGGCCGTCGGGGGCGAACGCGTCGTAGACGCGGTCGCCGACGGCATGGCGCAGCTCGGCCTCGGTCATCCGCCGGTGCAGGGCCAGGGCGGCGATGAGGTGGACGTCGTCGACGCCGGCCTCGGCGGCGAGGTCCAGGACGGCCTCGATGATGCGCTGGCGCACGTCGGGCGCCCGCATGGGCGGCAACGGCAGCGAGATGTCGTCGAAGCAGATCGTGAGGCGCATGCCCGGGCGCAGCAGGGCGCGGAGCGGCTCGCTGTCGCCGAGCGGGTGATCGAGGGCGTGGCGGATGGCACCATCGGGGTCGCGCAGCGCCTGCAGCGGCTCGCCCGGGTACAGCACCCGGCTCCGACCGGCCGGCAGCTTCTCGAGGCGGAAGCTCTCGCCGTGGTGGAAGAGGATCGGCGGCGTCGAGCGGTCGACGTCGAGCACGAAGCCGGGGCGGGGCATCAGCGACGGGTCCTTTCCCGGTCGGAGCGGAGGTCGAAGGCGATCTTCACGGCGCCGCGGGCGCCCGCTTCGGCGGCGTGGGCGACGGCCTCCTGGTAGCGGGCCAGCGGGTACGTGGCCGACACGAGCCGTCCTAGGTCGAGCCGGCGGACGAGGTCGACGGCTGCGGCGAAGTCGTCGGTGGGGGTGACGCCCACCCGGTCGCTCGGCGTCGGCACCTCGTAGGCGTAGGTGCCGCGCAGCGCCACCTCGCGCTGCCACACGGGCGTGAGGTCGACGCTGGTGACGCCGGGCATGCCCACGAGGTGGACGGTGCCGCCGGGGGCGACGCAGCGCACGGCCTGGGCGATCGACGCCTCGGAGCCCACGCAGTCGACCACGGCGTCGATGCCGCCGGTGAGCTGGCCGTTGCCGAGGACGAGCGAGGAGGTGGTCGAGCGCACCGCCCGCTCCAGCTCGCCGGGGGCGCAGACCACGTCCGCGCCCAGCTCCTTGGCCCATCGCACCTGCTCGGGGTGCTTGGCCGCGGCGATCAGCGGCCCCCGCAGCGTCGCCATCGCCCGCAGGGCGGCGATCGTGAGCAGCCCGAGCGCGCCGGCGCCGATGACGGCCACGGCGCCGTCACCGACCGAGCGGGCGGCGTGCACGGCGCACGCCGTCGGCTCGATGAGCACAGCCTGGCCGTCGGTGAGCTCGTCGGGCACGTCCACGAGCTGGGTGGGGTGCGCAACCATCTCGTGCGACCAGCCGCCACCGGTCGACTCGCAGAAGCCGCACTGTAGGCCCGGCTCCAGGTGGCCGAACGCCACGCGCTCGCACCGGTTGACCCGGCCGTCCCGGCACATGGTGCACGGCGGGTCGACGCCCCGGGTGGCGCAGTGCAGCACGGGGATCACGACGACCCGGCGCCCGTCGTCGGTGTCGCCCACGATCTCGTGGCCGGGCGTGAACGGGAACGACACGACGGACTCGAACCAGCGCGACGAGCGGCCGTCGATCGTGGCCAGGTCGCTGCCGCAGATGCCGGCCAGCCGGGGCCGGACGCGCACCCATTCGGCGGTCGGCGGCTCGGGCGGGTCGACGTCGCGCAGGGACAGCGGTCCGTAGCGGGCACCGCGCCCGGGGCGCAGGTTGCCGGCCACGACGGCGGCGGCGTAGCGGGCCGGCTGGCGCGAGAACACCAGCGCCTTCATCGGGACGCCCTCGTCGCGGCCCAGCGCGGGCCCATCGGCAGCGTGCGGTTCGGCGCCCCGTCGGACTTGTCGAAATGCTCGACGAGCCAGCCCCGCTTGCGGGCCAGGGCAGCGAGCCGGGTCTCGGGGTTCACCGCCACCGGGAAGCCGACCGCCTCGAGCATGGGTAGATCGGACGTCGAGTCGGCGTAGGCCACGCCCTCGGCCACGTCGAAGCCGTGGTCCTCGGCGTATTCGGCCAGCGCCTGGGCACGGGCCTCACCGGTGGGCGGCACGTCGGTCAACTCGCCGCGGTATGTGCCGTCGGGCCGGGTGGCGAGCCGCGCGCACACCACGTCGTCGAACAGCGGCTGGAGCGGCCCGATCGCGAAGTCGAGCGCCCCGGTGATCAGCACCGTGCGGTGGCCGAGCTGCCGGTGCTCACGCACCCGGCGGATGGCGGCCGGGAACGACTTGGCGAGCAGCAGATCGCTGAACATCTCGACGCCGTCCTCGTCGAGCTGGGCCACCGGGGCGCCGTCGAAGCGCCGGTAGAACTGGCGCAGGAAGTCGCTGCGGTCGCGCCGGTCCTGCGCCAGCAGGGACGGGGCCTGCGCGAGCGTGCGGAGCGCGAAGCGGACCCGGTCCTCGCTGGGCAGGCGGCGGGTGGCGAGCCACGAGTACGACGCCACGACGTTCGACGCGATCAGCGTGTTCTCGAGGTCGAACGCCGCGAAGTGCCGGGCCGGGTCGAGCACCTGGCGACGCAGGCGGGTGGACCGCTCCTCGCCGGTGCGGCCGCCGGGCGTGGTGCGGACCCGGGCGTGGCGCACGACGGACGGCAGGTGGACCTCGCGCACGTAGTGCGGCCAGTCGATGACCCGGGGGTCGAAGCAGAACGCGTCCCGATCGGTGGCGTCGAGCCGGTCCCACCGGGCCAGAAGGCGCTCGACCCCGTAGACCGCCTCGCACTCGGCGTAGGCGCCGTAGAGCTCGACGTAGCCGAGCGCCCGCTCTGCCTCCTCGCGCTTCTCCTCGAGCTTCGCCGACCACTCGGCCTGGCGGCCCCGCAGCGGCAGCGCCTGGAGGGTGGACTCGGCCCGTTCGATGACGGTCTTGGCGCGCTCGAGTTGGCGCTGCACGCGCCCACGGCCGGGGAAGCTCCACTCGGGCACGGTGATCGGTTGGCCGGCGGCGTCGTAGATCGGGTGTTCGGTGAACCAGCCCTGCACGAGGTCGACGAGGTTGCGATAGCGCAGCGGGTTCACGGACCCCGAGGCCACCTGCACGATGTCGGGCTCGCCCTCCGGCGGACCCCCGGCAGCGGCGTCGACGATGGCGGCGACGACGAGATCGACGGGGATGACGTCGATGATGCCCTCCGGCACGCCGGGGAACTCCTTGAGCAGGCCGCGGGCGTAGCTCACGATGACCGGCTCGGCCATGCGAAAGCCGCGGATCCACCCCGGGCGCGGCTCGGCGAGCGACGACTCGATGATCGACGGACGCACGACCGACACGGGCACGTCGCCGCGGCCGGCGAGCAGGGCCCGCTCGCCGAGCGCCTTCGTGTAGGCGTACGCGTCGGGCCAGCCGAGGGACGCGGCGCGGGCGCGGCCAGCCTCGATCATCCGCTCCCTGACCCAGGCTTCGCGACGCTGCTCGGTCTTGGCCGCCAGCGCCGGCGTGCCGGCCGCTCCCAGCTCGGTGCGCGCCTGCTTGCGGAACCGGACCAGCGCCTCGGGCGTGCGGCTCTCCGACTCGGCGTCCTGCCGGGCGCGGCGGGCCCCGGTCACCTCCTTGCGCCAGTCGACGTCGACGAAGAACGGGCTGTCGTGCACGGGGCGTTCGGGGGCGCCACCCCGGCGGTTTCCGGCGATGTAGCAGGTCGACACCGAGACGAGGTGGGGGGCGACGGCCAGGTCGTGCAGCGTCGCGAGGATGCGGCTCGGGCCGAGCAGGTTGACCTCGACGGCGGTGTCGAGCGGCGAGTCGAACGACACCGTGGCCGCCGAGTGGATCACGATGTCGCAGCTCGCGAGCGCGGTCCGCCCGGCGTCGTCGAGGCCGAGCCCGTCCGTGCCGACGTCGCCGGCGATCGAGGTCACCCGTCGGGCGACCTCCTCGTCGAACGCCTTCGAGCCCCGCTCCTCGCGGACGCGGTCGAACGCGTCGTTGCGGAAGATCTCGCGCCGGGCCCGGGCGTCGACGCCCGAGCGCTTGCCGGGTCGGATGAGAAGCACCAGCTCGCAACCGGGCACGGACCGAAGCAGGCGCTCGATCAACGCCGTGCCGAGGAAGCCGGTGCCGCCGGTGATGGCGATGCGTCTGCCGTCGAGCGCCTCGGGGATCACGCCGATCTGTCTACCATCTGGTAGATGAGGCGGTCGACACCGGACGGCGAGGGTGAGGGCGGCGGACGCGCGTCGGCCCGCACCGCCGCCCGCCCACCGGCCCGGGCGGCGCTGCGGGCGACGCCCACGGCCGAGCGCATCGTCACCGCAGCGTTGGCCGCCTTCGGCACGCGGGGCTACGGCGCCACGTCCCTCGACGATCTCGCCCGCGAGCTGGGCATCCGCAAGCAGACGATCCTGTACTGGTACCCGTCGAAGGAGGTCCTGCTCGACGCCGCAGTCGACCGCACGGCCGCCGAGGTCACCGTCCGGCTCGAGCGGGCGATCGCCACGGCCGGCGAGGGCTTCGGCCGCGTCGAGGCGATCGTGCGGGCCATGTTCCGCCTCGCCGCCCGCCACCCCACGATGCTGGGCTTCCTGCGCGAGGTCACCCGGCTCGGCCCCCCGGCCTCCACCCGCCTGCTCGCCGCCCTCGAGCCCCTCGTCGACGCGGCGTCCGGCTTCCTGGCCGCCGAGATGGACGCCGGGCGCATGCGCCGCCAC
>DATHAO010000056.1:0-19456 GCA_035296625.1 Acidimicrobiales bacterium
ACCCGCCGCCGGCTGCCCCCCCCCCGGGCCCCCGGCGTCCCCGCCCGTCCGCGACCGTCGCTCCGCGACCGGCCGACCGGTCCGCCCGCCGCCCGTTCTGGCGTCACAGAACGGGCGGCGGGGACGGTCGCGGCGTGACCGGCGGCGGGCGGGCGCCCGCCGCCGGTCACGCGGGACGTGCTTCGAGGAGCGCCTTCAGGCGTCGGAGGTCGGCCCGGTTGGCACGGCGCACGCCGAGCCGGACGACCGGGGCGGCGATCCGGAGGACGCCGCGCGGGCGACCGCGGTTCCGCAGCGCCATCCGGGTCGCCTCCTGACCGGCGGCCGCCCAGGTGTAGGTCGTCTCCATGGGGAACGGGCCCTCCGCGGTGCGCATCACCAGCCGCTCGCCGCGGACGAGCTCCACGATCTCGTAGGTGTACGCCAGAGTCCGCCCGAGGAACCGGGCGACGAACGCGACGCGTGACCCGAGGGCGAGCGGCGGGGCCGTCCTCCACTCGACCGAGTCGATGTTCTCGTACCACTCGGGCGCGTTCGCCGGGTCGGCGGCGTAGCCGGCCACGGCGGCGACCGGCCGCGCGATCGTGATCTCCGTCGACACGTCCACCGACAGCATCGACGACACGCGGGTCCGCAGGGGCAGGGCGATGGAGGGAGCTTGCCACGACATTCCGCCCGCTCGGAGTCTGGGTGTATACCCACGGGGGTATAGGCTCACAACGTGCGATTCCCCGACGAGGTCTCCGACGACGTGACGAATCGGCTGCGCCGCGCCGAGGGCCAGGTGCGCGGCGTCCAGCGCCTCCTCGACGAGGGCGCAGAGTGCCGCACGGTCATCGCGCAGCTCGCCGCCGCCCAGGCCGCCCTCCACCGCGCCGGGCTCCGCCTCATGTCCGCCGGCATGCGCCACTGCCTCGACGACCCCGAACGGGCCGAGGCGGACGGCATGACAGCCGAGGAGATGGAGGACCTGTTCCTCACGCTCCGCTGAGCGTGGGGCGGCCGCGCGGTTTCGGTGAGCCAGCCGGTTACGGTCGACCGCCCGGTTTCGGTCAGCCCGGTTTCGGTCAGCCAGCGGCTTCGGTCAGCCGGCCGGTTGGCGGTCGAGGGAACGGCGGACCTCGTCCATGTCGAGTGCCCGCACCTGCGCGATGAGGTCCTCGAGAGCGGCCTGCGGTAGTGCCCCCGCCTGGCTGAACACGAGGATGCCGTCGCGGAAGGCCATCAGCGTGGGGATCGACATGATGCCCGCGCTGCCGGCGAGCCGCTGCTCGGCCTCGGTGTCTACCTTGGCGAAGACGATGTCGTCGTGGCGGGTGGCCGCGCCCTCGAACACCGGTGCGAACATGGCGCAGGGGCCACACCACGATGCCCACCAGTCGACCAGCACGATGTCGTTGCCGGTCACCGCCTCACCGAAGGTCGCCTCTGTCAATGCGATCGTGCCCACGTGTGGTCCTCTCTGCGGGTTGCTCATCCCGCGGAAACATCGGTACCCCTGGGGGTATTCCGGCATGGCTGGGAACGGGAGGACGGCCTAGGACGGGCGGCGCAGCTCCCCGAGGCGGGACGCGAACGCGGCGATGACACGGCGCAGGGACGGCTCGACCAGCTCGTCGCCCCGTGGCGGGAGGTCGACCTCCACGTACCGGGGTACGCCGTGCGCTCACAGTGGTGCCATTGCCCGGGGGCGGAAATCTTCGGGACCTTCGACCCATTGCGTCGGTAGGGCGGCGCCCAGCGTCACCGGCAACGGCCTGCCGCAGCAGGTCGGTCGTCGTCATCGGACGTCGCGGCCGGTCACCACGCGACGATGCGGATCAGAGTGCGCCCACCCGGGGCCGAAAGTCAGGGCGCCGGCTTGGCCTTCGTCACTTCCTGCAGGAGCCAGCCGTTGCCGTCCGGGTCGCTGAACGCGGCGAACGAGCCGTAGTCCCGCCGCTCGGGGTCCAGGCCGGGCTCCTGGCCACCCGGCCCGAAGTGGAACGGCTCGCCGACCTCCACCCCCCGCTCGGCGAGCTCGGCCCGCGCCGCCTCGAGATCCGGCGTTACCAGGTGCAGACCCTGGATGCACCCCGGCGGGGCCGTCGTGACCCCCTTGCCGATCGTGATCGAGCACGCGGAGCCGGGGGGCGTCAGCTGGACCACCCGGAAGTCGTCTCCGGCGCGGTGGTCGACGTCGGTCGCGAACCCGACCTTCTCGTAGAACGCCTTGGCGCGGTCCACGTCGGTGACGGGGACCACCACTAGTTCGAGCCTCAGTTCCACGGACACTCTCCTCGTCGTTGGTCCGCATCGGCCGGCGGCACCGGACCGGCACACCACACCACATGAGACGACGGCGAGCGGCGAGTCTCATCGGTTGCCGGTCGTTGTCATGCCCGGTGGCCGGCGAGCGCCGGCCCGTCGGCGGCCGGGCCGGCACCGGTCGACGGCCCGGCACCGGTCGACGGGCCCGCACCGGTCGACGGTTCCGACGGTGGGCGGAGCAAGCCCGCCGGTGCCGGCCGTAGGACCTCGGCGACGATCGCCACGACCGTGGCCACGGCTGCAGCGGCCGCGGCCCCGACCACCGCAGACGGCCACGGCGACCACGCCAGCATCCCCCGCAGGGCACCGAGGGGCTCCGTCCCGGTCCACGCCAAGCGGACGACGGCCGTCAGCATCCACGCCTGCAGGACGACGACGAGGCCGAGAACCACCGGCACCGCCCCCCGGCCGCACGCCCGGGCCGTGCCGATCGCCACGACGGCCATCGGGCCCACGAGGGCTGCGAACAGGTAGCGCCCCTGGACGAAGGCGAAGTGGCCGGTCGTCAGCCACAGGCCCCAGGCCCGGCGGGCGACGAACAGGGCGATCAGAGCGGTGGGGAGCCAGGCGAGCGCCAGGTCGACCCGTCGCGGCCCGCCCCGCTCCCGGGCGGCGAGGCCTGGCCGGGCCGCACGGACCGCCACGGCGACGGCGGCCACGGTCGCGAGGGTGAGCGCGGCGACGACCCCGGCGGGCAGTCCGGTCTTCGGGACCCCGTAGCCGATCCACGCCCAGGTGCGCGCCACCATCCGCCCGGCGAAGGTCCACAGGAACGTGACGGCGTCCGCGGAGAAGCCCGGCGGCCTGCGGTCGGCCGTGTGGGTGAGCGTCTCGGTGGTCGGGGCCGGTTCTCCGTCGCGCAGCCAGTTGCCCACCCACCACCAGCCCCCCACGGCGAGCCCCACGGCCGCGGCCACGAGCACTCCCCACCCGGACGACCGACGGCGGCCCGACGCCCGGGCAGCCACGGCGTAGGTGACCAGCACCCACGGCGCGAACATCACCGCGAACGCCTTCGTCAGCAGGGCCAGGCCGAGGACGACGCCGACCGCCACGTCGGTCCGCGGACCTCGCCGGCCGCGGGCGACGCCCGCGAGGAGCACCGCCAGCACCCCGCCGAGCAACGTGAGCAGCGTGTCGTTGGTGACGGCGGCCCCCACGTAGGTGAACTGGGGCAACCCGAGCGGCAGGAACGCCGTCACCGCCCCCGCCCGCTCGTCGCCGCCGAGCCGGGTGACGACGGCCCACGCGAGCAGCGGGACCGGGGTCACGAGCAGCACGCCGAACAGGCGCAACAGCCCGATCTCGCGATCGAGGCCGGTCCGCTCGGCGCCCGGGAGCAGCCACCGCTCGACCCGCAATACCCCCGCCGCTGCCACGTAGTAGAGCGGCGGGTGCTGGGGCATCTGGTTGTAGACGTAGGGGTAGCCGGCTCGGCGTTCGTCGATCCACGGGACGTCCGCGTCGGGGGTCGTGCCCCCGAGGTCGTCCACGTCGGGCCGGTCCGCCCGGGCCGGTGCGTCGGCGGCGTCGAAGCGGGGCCACGCCACGTGGAGGTCGACGATGTGCCGATCGGTGTCGTAGCGCATCGCCTCGCCGATGAAGCGCCCGTCGAAGCGCGGGTAGCCGTTCCCCTCGGCGAGGTGGAGGACGAGGTCGACGTGTGCGGCCTCGTCCGGGGCGCGGAAGGCGGGGACCGCCACGCTCCACAGGGCGGCGACGAGCCCGAACAGGACGGTGGCCAGGAGGACGACCCGAGGCGGCCGGCGACGGGTCGGCGTCACGTCGTCACGGGCCTTGGCCCCCCGGGTGTCGGCCCGGCGGCCGCGGGCCGCCGGACTGGGTGTGACACCCCGAACATGCGGCAGATCCGTGCGGTCTTCCATGCGTCGTGCCGCAGCGTCCGGCGTGGGCTGGGGCGGGGACGAACCGGACTCGCCGCTCGCCCGTCTCTGCCACCACGTCCGCCACGCCCGCATCATGGCCGATCCCGCCACCGGCGTCCCTCGACGACGCGCGCCACGTCGAGCGGCACGACCGTCGACGGGGCCCGTGGGTGACCGCCAGGCACGTCACGAGCACGGCGCGCATGGGCGGGCGCCCTCCCCGTCAACGGCCCGGCCCTCGTGTCCGACGGGCGCCGGTGCGCGCCATCCTGGGCCGATGAGCGAACCGACGAGCGACGCGTGGACGAGCGGCGACGGGCGGGTCGCCGTCGTCACGGGGGCGAACCAGGGCCTGGGCCTGGCCGTCGTGGCCGCGCTGCGGCGGCGCCTCGGTCCGGACGCGGCGGTGTATCTGACCGGCCGCGACCGGGCCCGGGTCCAGGCCGCCGCCGCCCGGCTGCGGGCCGAGGGGCTGGCCGTCGTGCCGGAGCTGCTCGACGTGCGCGCCGACGCCGACGTCGAGCGGTTCGCCGCCCTGCTGCGGGACCGCCACGGCGGCGTGGACATCGTGGTGTCGAACGCCGCCGCCCGCATCACCCCCGACGCCACCATGGCCGAGCAGGTCCGCGCGTTCGTGGACACGAACAACCGCGGGACGACCCGGCTGCTGCGCGCGCTCCTGCCGCTGCTGCGCCCCCGCGGCCGCTACCTCGTCGTGGCCAGCTCGTTCGGCACGCTCCGTGAGCTCGACCCGTCGCTGCACGCGCGCTTCGGCACCCCGGGCCTCACGCTCGACGACCTGGACGCCACCATGGACGCCTACGCGGCGGCCGTCGAGGCCGGCCGCGACGGCGACGAGGGCTGGCCGGCCTGGATCAACGTGCCGTCGAAGGTCGGCCAGGTCGCCGCCGCCCGGATCGCGGCCCGCACGGTGTGCGCCGACGGTCCGCCCGGCGCCTTCGTGGCCGCCGCATGCCCCGGCCTTGTCGACACCGATGCGTCGCGTCCGTGGTTCACCGACATGACAGAGGCCCAGAGGCCCGAGGAGGCCGCCGCCCACCTGGTGCGCCTCATGCTCGACCCGGTAGGCGACGACCTGGCCGGGGAGCTCGTCCAGTTCGGCCGGGTACTGCCCTGGCGGTGACCGGGGGCGCGGCGCGGGGTCGACCAGGTGCCCGGGTCGGGGCGGCGGGCCCGGCCCGGGCGCCCGGGTCACCGCATCCGGTCGAACAGCATCTGCTTGGCCCGGGCGGCGATCTCGCGGTCGGAGTCGGCGAGCTCCGTGAAGAAGTCGACCAGCTCTCGGTCACCGCGCTCCTCGGCGTCGGCCGCGAAGTGCTGGTAGCGGAAGCAGTCTTCGAGCGCCTGCTGCAGCACGAGGATCAGGTCGTAGTCGGGTCGTCCACCCCGGTGGGGGCGGACACCCGTGCGTCGGTGGTCATGGCCGACCGCTACCCGCCCGGTGACGCTCCAGCCGACCCGTCTGCGCCCGGCGGACGTCGGTGCCGCGCCGGTGCGTCCCGGGGGTCGGCGCGGCGTCGCCCGGCGGGAGGCCGCGGGTCGACCCGGTCGGGACCGGCCGCCCCGTTCGGGCGCGGTCGTCGGACCGCCGCCGTGCGGAGGGGTCGCCCTCAGCGGGGACGGAAGTACTCGGCCGGCGTCGTGCCGATCTCCCGACGGAACGCCGCCACGAACGCGCTCGGTGTGGCGTAGCCCACCCGGTGGGCGGTCGCCCCGACGGGAGCGCCGGACGCCAGCAGCGGGAGGGCGGCAGCCAGCCGGGCCGTCGTCCGCCACCGCTCGAAGCCCATGCCGGTCTCGGCCGGGAAGAGCCGGGCGAGCGTACGGGCGCTTGCACCCACGGCCCGTCCCCAGGCCGCGAGCGACCGTCCGTCGGTGACGTCGGCCCGCAGGCCCTCGGCCACGGCGCGGGCCCGCTCGTCGACGGGCAGCGGCGTCGAGAGCGTCGTGACCGGCAGCGGCGCCGTCAGGTCCCACAGCAGGCTCTCGGCCCGCGCCCGCTCACCGGCCGCCAGCCCGTGGCGGCTGAGGTGCCGCACCAACTCGCCGAGGAGGCCGGACGCGTCCACCACCGTCGGCTCCGCCCACGTCACGGGGCAGCGGCCGGGGTCGACGTAGGTGCTCAGCATCGTGGTGCGCCCCGCGACGGCCAGCGAGTGGCGGGCCCCGGCGGGGATCCACAGCGCTCGCGTGGGCGGCAGCACCCAGGTGGCGCCCTCGACGCCCATGACCAGCACGCCCCGGGCGGCGAGCGCGATCTGGTGGTGGCCGTGCGCGTGCCAGTCGAACCCGTCGGTCGGCGCCAGGTCGACGGTCAGCCCCGCCGGGAGGGCGGCGACAGGCGGGCCTTGTCCGTCTCGCGACATCGATCGTCAGGCTAGGTCGTTCCCGCCAGCGACGGCCGGCCGTACGGTCCGGCGATGAACACCGAACACCTGGAGCTGTGCGCCAGCGAGCAGTGGCGCGAGGCCCTGCGCGACGTGATCCTGCCCTATGCGCTGGGGGAGGCCCGGTTGGGTGACGACGTCCTGGAAGTCGGCCCGGGCCCGGGCATGACGACCGATCTCCTGCGGACACGGCTGGCGCGGCTCACGGCCGTCGAGCTCGACGAGCGGCTGGCCGGCGCCCTGGCCACGCGGCTCGCCGGCACGAACGTCGACGTGGTGCACGCCGATGCCACGGCCATGCCGTTCGAGGAAGGCCGCTTCACGGGCGCCGTGTCCTTCACGATGCTGCACCACGTGCCGACGGCCGAGCTGCAGGGCCGGCTCTTCGCCGAGGTCGCGCGCGTGCTGGGCCCGGGCGGCGTGTTCGTGGCCTCCGACGGCGTCGCCCGCGACGAGCTCGCCGCCCTGCACCACGGCGACACGTACAACCCCGTCGACCCCGGCACGGTCGCCGCCCGCCTGACCTGCGCCGGCTTCGCCGAGGTCGACGTGCGGGCCAACGAGCTGGGATGGGCGGCCCACGCCGTGCGGGCGGTCGGGCCGCCGGGCGGGGGACGGGTTCGACCGACGCCGGTCCGGTAGGCCCAGATGGCGAGCACGTGGGTGCGACGGGACGGCGAGTGGCGTCTGGCGATCCACCAGCAGACGCCGATCGCCACCTAGCCGCCCGGCAGTTCACGAACCGGCGTCATCCGGGCCCGGGAAGCGGGCTCGGATGACGCCGGTTGGGGGTGGGCCGGCGTTCGATCAGACGGCCGACGGGCTGACCGTGGCCATGAGCTCCTCGCGGCTCATCGACGAGCGGCCGGGGATCGCCTGGTCACGAGCGAGCTCCTTGAGCTGATCGGTCGAGAGGCCCTCGCGGTCGGCCAGCGTCGGGGCACCCAGCTCGCCCTTGCGCCGATCGAGGCGCATGCCGAGGTCCTCGAGCGCGTCGCCGTCCATCGCCTTGCCGACCTCGCGGAACATCTCCTGCTCCTCCTCCGAGGCGTGGTGCTCGACGTTCTCGACGATCACCTGCATCTTGGCGCTCCAAGCCTCGTCCTCGACCTGCAGGGCGGTGACCTCACCCATGAGCGCCTTCACGACATGGTGTTCCTCGAACGCCTCGGAGACCTCCTCGGAGAACTGCTCGCCGGCGTTGCGCACCGCCGGGTAGAAGATCTCCTCCTCGATCTGGGTGTGCACGGCCAGCTCCACGAAGATTTGCCGCGCGATCTGCTCCATGGCCTGGTGGTCGTCGCTCTCATGGGCTTCCGAGAAGCGGGCGAACAGGCCGCGCACGCGGTTGTGGTCGGCCGTCAGCAGCGTCAGGGCGTTCATCGTCGGGCACCTCCGAAGGAGTCGTTCTCCGGTGGGCGGGGTACCCCCGTGCGCCGTGGCGAAACGGACCTGAGGCGCCGAGCGCCGAGCGCACGGGGGACGACGACCCCACCGAGATGGCCCGCCGGGATCACACCGGGCGCAGGGTGACCGTGCGCTCGACCGGGTCGGCGGCCTCGACTCGCACGGCGACCTGCTCGCCGAGCGCCAGCCGGTGCCCGGCCACACGGGCCTGCACGGCCGGGTCGCGGCACACGACCGTCGATCCCTCGTCGTCCGCGGCGACCACCGCCACCTCCAGCCGCCGGCCGACCAGCGGGCGGAGGACCAGTGCCTCCGCCAGGTCGACCGCCGCCCGTGAGGCCCCCGACTCGCGGCCACCGGCGCGCTGGAGTGCGTCGGGGAGCCCCGCCAGTCCGTCGGCGACCCAGACAGGCGGGCGCATCCCGGCCTCGACCGCCAGGCACACCTCGGTGGCGTAGCGGTCGCCGAGGCGGCGCAGCGGGGCTGGGACGTGCGCGTAGCGGGCGGCCACCGCCGCGTGCTCGAGCGCCCCCGGTCCGTCGGCCGCCGCAGCCGCGGCCGGCAGGGCCAGGTAGCCGGCGCCGCGCAGGCCCCGGGCGGCGAGGGCCAGCAGGGCCGCCTCGGCGGGCACGTCGCCGTCGAGGTCCCGCACGACATCGGCGTACGCCGCCCCCGGCGGCCACGCCACGCCGAGCGCGCGGGCGGTGCGGCGCACGGTCTCGACGACGTCGGCGGGCGGGGGCGGCATCGTCCGCAGCAGGCCGATGCCCGCGTCGACCATCCGCTCGGCGGCGACAATGCCGACCAGCAGCGAGATCTGGGCGTTCCACCCCATCGCCGGCACGGTGGCCTCGAACGCGATGCGGTAGCCGTCGTCGACGGGCTCCACCCGCTGGACCGGCAGGTCGAGGCTCACGCCACCGCGGGCCTCCTCCTGGCGCCGCCGGGCCTCGCCAACCTCCCGGAGCAGCGCGAGCGACTCCGGCGCCGTGCCCGCGTCCAGCCGGGCTTGGGCGTCCTCGTAGGTCAGCTGCGCCCGGCTCCTCACGGCCGCCCGCTCCACCGTGGCGGCGGCCACGGCGCCGTCGGCATCGAGGTCGACGGTCCAGAGCACGGCCGCGCGGTCGCGGTCGGGCAGCAGACTGCCGGCGTCCTCGCCGAGCACGGCCGGGTGGAGCGACGCGCGGCCGTCGGGCAGGTAGAACGTCAGGCCACGGTCCCAGCAGGCGGCGTCGAGCGGTCCGCCGGGCGTGACGAACGCCGCCACGTCGGCGATCGCATAGCGGACCCGCCAGCCGCGCCCGCCGGCACGCAGCTCGATGTGCAGGGCCTGGTCGAGGTCACGGCTGCCGGCCGGGTCGATCGTGATGAGCTCGATCGCCCGGGCGTCGCGCCGCCCCCCGTCGTCGAGCGCCGCCAGCACCCGGGCGGCGGCCGCCTTGGCCTCGGCGACCGCGCCGGCGGGGTGCGGTCCCGGGACATGCTGCTGGACGCGGATGCGGGCCAGCCCGTCGACGACCGCCGGGTCGTCGACGGCGATGCGCAGGGGAACGCCGGGCACGCCGCCGGACGCTACACATCGCGTCCGCCGGGCCGGGAGAGCCCGACGGCGGCGTCGGCGGGCTCGGGCACCAGCACGCAGCGGGTCCCCCGGTAGATCGTGGGCAGGCAGCGGTTGCAGTGGATGCACAGGCCGGTCGCCCGGTGCTCGGTGCGCATGGCCTCGACCAGGTCGGGTTCGCGCAGCAGCGCCCGGGCCATGGCCACGAGGTCGAAGCCCTCGGCCAGGGCCCCCTCGATCGTGTCGAGCCGGTTGATGCCACCCAGCAGGATCAGCGGCATCGACAGCGCCTGGCGGAACTGGCGGGCCAGCGGCAGGAAGAACGCCTCCTCGAACGGGTACGTCGGGAAGATCCGGCGCCCGAACAACCGCAGCCCCCACCCCACGACGCGCGGTTGGGCGGCGGCGAACTCGGCGAGCGGCACGTCGCCCCGGAAGAAGTACATGCCGTTCTGCAGCGAGCTGCCCCCGGTCAGCTCGAGGGCGTCCAGGTACCCGTCCTGCTCGAGCAGGGCGGCGATGGCCAGGCTGTCCTCGAGCCACAGGCCGCCGGGAACGCCGTCGTCCATGTTGAACTTGGCGATCACGGCGACCCGGTCGCCCACCGCCCGGCGGACCGCCTCGACGACGCGGCGCGCCAGCCGCGCCCGGTTCTCGATGCTGCCGCCGTAACCGTCGCGGCGGTGGTTCAGGTTGGGGCTGAGGAACGAGCTGAGCAGGTAGCCGTGACCCAGGTGCAGCTCGACGGCGTCGAACCCGGCCGCCACGGCGACGGTCGCCGCCCGGGCGAAGTCCTCGACGACGCCGTCGAGCTGGGCCGGCGTGGCGGCCCGCACCACGCCCATGGCCGGAGCACTGAACCGCGTCGACGGCGCCAGCGTCGGCCGGCCGTTCGAGCGGGGGTTCGCGACCAGCCCGGCATGGCCCAGCTGGGCGGCGATCGCCGCGCCCTCGTCGTGCACGGCGCCGGTCAACCGGCGGAGGTCACCGACGATCTCGTCGCGCATCACGAGCGTGTTGCGGTGGACCCGGCCGCCCGGCGAGACCGCGCAGTAGGCGACCGTGGTCATCGCCGCCCCGCCGCGGGCGACCCGACGGTGGAAGTCGATCAGCTCGTCGGTCACGGCGCCGCGGGGCATGACGCCCTCGAACGTGGCCGCCTTCACGATCCGGTTCCGGAGCGTGAGAGGCCCGAGCCGGGTGGGCGCGAACGGTGACGGTGCCGACATGGCGGACCTCCATTTCGATGCCACTGGTACCGTAACCGCGGTGCGACGAGCGTGCCCCGGGCCGGGACGTGGCTGAACGGGCGGGCCGCCCCCGCGACCCGGCGATCGACGAGCGCGTGCGGGCGACGACCCGGACGCTGGTGGCCGAGGCCGGGTGGGAGCGGACCAGCGTGCGGGCCGTCGCGGAGCGCTCCGGCGTCACCCGGGCGGCGATCCACCGGCGTTGGCCGTCGAAGGCGCACCTGGTGCTCGACGCCATCCTCGGGCCGGGCCCCGACCTCGACCGGTTCGCCGGCGTCGACCGGGCGGGTTGGGTCGAGGCGGTGGTCGAGGGGGCGTTCGAGCTGTTCGACCGGCCGGAGATGCGGGCCGCTGTGCCGGGCCTGCTGGCCACGCTGCGGGACCACGACGACGTGCGTGCGGGGCTGTGGCACGGCTTCACGGCCCCGGCGACTGCGCTCTACCGGGCCTCGCCGCCCGCCGACGGGTGCGCCGGCGCACACGACGAGGGCCGCGACGAGACCGGCGGCGGCGACCGCGCGGACGAGGCCGAGGCCGATGCCCGGGCCGTCATCGTCCTGGCGGCGGGCGCCGCGGTCGTGCTGACCCTGCTGGCCGGCGACGACGACGCGCCGGCGGTGCGGGATCGCGTCGCCCGGCTACTCGTCGACGGCGTCACCCGCCGGGGCCCGTCCCGCTGAGCGACGTCGGGCAGCTGCGCGTCGACGACCCCGCGCGGGCGGCCGGACAGTTCGTGGCCCCCGTCACCAGCGGCCGTGGCCCACCCTTGAACCGGCGTGATCGAGGCCCGGGAACAGGGCTCGGATGACGCCGGTTCGGCCCCGCGCGGTCGCCAGCGCCTGATACCTCGCTACCTCGCCGTGTGCGCGAGGACGGCGGGTACGACGACGTCCCAGGTGGGGCGCGGCAACTCGTGGCCCGTCCGGTCGAGGATCAGCAGCCGGGCGCCGGGGATCTCGTCGGCCAGCGCCCGGCCGTGGGGGAGGGGGAACAGCGGGTCCTCGGCGCCGTGAACCACCAGCGTGGGCGCGGTGATCCCGCCGAGCCGGTGCCGCCAGGGGCCGCCGCCCTCGACGGCGAAGTGGTTCGCGCCGGCGGCCACGTCCGTCGACCGGTCGACGACGCGCTCGGCGAGCCGGCGGAGCGCTCCCTCGTCCACCGGGTGGGAGCCGGCGTACGGGCGGATGACCTCGACGAGCCACTCGACGACCGCCGCCCGGTCGGACCAGTCCGGCTCGGGCCGGGGGGCGGCGAAGTGCGCCTGAAGCTCGTCCGTCATCGGCGGCAGCCCGTCGGCCCCGGGGCCGCTGGGGCTCGTCGCCACCAGCGTCAGCGTCGCCACCCGGTCCGCGTGGTCGAGGGCGAGCAGCTGGGCGATGGCCCCGCCCATCGACATCCCCATGACGTGGGCGCGCGCCAACCCCAGGGCGTCGAGCACGCCGATGGGATCGGCGACCAGGTCGTCCATCGTGTAGTCCGGCTCGCCGGGCGCGCCGGTCACCGACCTCCCCGTGTCGCGGTGGTCGTAGCGCACGACGAACCGGCCGCCGGCCGCCAGGCGGGCACAGAACTCGTCCTCCCACCAGTCCATCGACGACGCGGCGCCGTGGATCAGCAGCATCGCGGGGTCGTCCGGATCCCCAACCGTGCCCACGCAGATGTCGACCCCGTTCGCCCGGACCATGGTCTCCTGCGTTGCGGGTGTCGTCGCTCGTCCCATGCGGGTACGACCGCGGGCGGCCCCGGAACTCATCGGCCTCGGTGAGGACCACCACCACCCCGCCCCCCCGTCGCCCGCCGAGCGCCGCGTCGCGGCGATCGAGTCCCTCCTCGTCGAGAAGGGCCTAATCACCAGCGACGTGGTGGACGCGATCGTGGCGACCTACGAGCACGACCTGGGTCCTCTCAACGGCGCCCGGGTCGTGGCCCGGGCCTGGACCGACGACGCCTACCGCCGCCGCCTCCTGGCCGACGGCACGCAGGCGGTCGGCGAGCTGGGCTTCGGCGGCGCCGAGGGCGAACACCTCGTCGTGCTCGAGAACACGCCCGAGGTGCACAACGTGGTCGTGTGCACGCTGTGCTCCTGCTATCCGTGGCCCGTGCTCGGCCTGCCGACCCGCTGGTACAAGAGCTTCGCCTACCGGGCGCGCATGGTGCGCGAGCCGCGGGCGGTGCTGGCCGAGATAGGCACGACGCTGCCCGACGACGTCGAGGTGCGGGTGTGGGACTCGAGCGCGGAGATCCGCTACATGGTCCTGCCCCTGCCGCCCGCTGGGGCCGAGAGCCTCCCGGCGGACGAGTTGCTGCCGCTCGTGACCCGCGACCACATGATCGGCGTGGCCCGGTGATCCGCGTGGCCGTCCTAGGGGTGGACGCGGGGGAGGCGGACGGTCACGACCGTCTCACCGGGCACCGACGCGATGGCAATGTGGCCGTGATGCCGATCCACGACGATCCGTCGTGAGATGTCGAGGCCGAGGCCGGTCCCCCTGCCGACGTCCTTGGTCGTGAAGAAGGGCTCGAAGGCTCGGGCCTGCACCTCCAGTGGCATCCCGGGGCCGGTGTCCGCGACCTCCACCACGACCCCGTCATCCTCGGCGCGGGTGGAGATACGCAGCGTTCCCGCACCGCCCATGGCGTCGATGGCGTTGACGATGAGGTTCGTCCACACCTGGTTGAGCTCGCCGGCGTTCACCTCGATGGGCGCCAGATCGGCGGCGTAGTCGCGTACCACAGTGATGTCGTCACCGAGCTTGTGGCCGAGCATCACCAACGTGCTGTCGATGCCGTCGGTGACATCGGTCAGCTGCAGCGACGCCCGATCGAGCTGCGAGTACGACCGCACCGCCGCGACGAGCGCGGAGACGCGCCCGGTGGCCTCCCTCACCTCCGCGAGCAGGGTGGCCATCGAGAGCGTGCTGGCCACCCACTCGAGGCCGGGCTCCAAGGTCCTGGCATCGAGCACCTTGGCCATGCGGTCACACCAGGCGAGATCGATCCCAGCCAGCGCGAGCACGGGCGCGATGCGCCAGGCGTCCTCGATCCCGTGCGCGTCGCACCAGCCGAGGATCGCTTCCTCGCGATCGGCGACCGCCATGGGATCGACGTTCGCGGTCGACGGGTCGATCTCGCAGCGCAACCCGTCGACCGCGAGGAACTGTTCGGGGGAGAGCGATCCGTTCGCCAGCCCGACGAGTGACCCGAGGAGCGTGTCGGTGGTGCCCTGCAACGCGTCGACTGCGCGCGCTGCCGCGGAGGCCGGGTTGTTGATCTCGTGGGCGAGGCCTGCCGCGAGAGTGCCGAGGGCGACGAGCGCTTCACGTTGACGTGACAGCGCCTCCATGTTGCGCACCGTCTGGAAGAACCCCTCGATCAGGTGGACGCCGAAGGGGAACCACGCCCGGGCACGGGCTCCGAGCGCGTCAGCGGGAATCCGGAGCATCCGACCGGCGCTGGCACCGCGGCATGTGGCGAGGTAGCCGGCCGTCTCGGCCCACGCCTTGAAGCCGCCCGCCCAGACGCCGGGCCGGTCCACCACGCTGACGACGGACGCCTCGTGCCCGTCCCACCGGAGCAGCTCGAAGCGCCCGTCGAGCAACACCCACCACGAGTCGGCGGGATCACCCTCCTTGAACAGGATCTGGCCTTGCCCGAAGGCGACCTCCTCTCCCACGGCGATCAGCTCGGCCAGCTGTTCGTCGCTGAGCCCGTCGAACAAGAACAGGCGGCGGAGCTCGTCGATGTCCATCAGATCGTGGCCAGGTATCGGTGCACGAGGTACACGGACATCGCGCCTTCTCCGACGGCGGAGGCGACTCGCTTCATGGAGTCGAGTCGAACGTCCCCGGCGGCGAAGACACCGGGGACGCTCGTCTCCAGCGCGTACGGCGGGCGTTCGAGCGGCCATCGGGGACCTTCTCGCTCGGCCATCAGATCGTGGCCCGTGATGACGGAGCCCTTGGCGTCGCGGGCGACGGCTTCTCCGAGCCAGTCCGTGTGAGGCAGTGCGCCGATGAAGACGAAGAGCCAGTTCGTGGGGAACTCCTCTTCGGTCCCCGTCGCACGGTCGGCCACCGTGATCGCCTCAAGGTGGCCATCTCCCCGCCCACCGACGACCTCGGATCGGAGGCGCACCTCGACGTTCTCGGCGGCTCGTATCCGCTGGACGAGATAACGCGACATCGACTTCTCCAGGTCGTCGGACCGGGCGAGCATGACGACTCGCCGTGCGTAGCGGGCAAGGTTCAGGGCGGCCTGGCCGGAGGAGTTCGCTGCGCCCACGATGTACACATCGTCGCCCTCGCTGGCGCGCGCCTCGCTTCCGGTGACGCCGTAGTAGACCCCCCGGCCCGTGAGCTCCCCGAGGCCGGCTGCTTCGAGGAAGCGGTAGGAGACCCCGGTCGCGATCAGCACGGCCCGCGCTTCGATCTCGCCTCCGTCGTCGAAGCGGACGGCGCGCACCGGCTCCCGGACGTCGAACCCCACGACGTCGCGAGCGAGGACCATCTCCGCCCCGAAGCGTCTGGCCTGCGCCACGGCCCGGTGGGTGAGCTCGGAACCCGACAGGCCCTTGGGGAAGCCCAGGTAGTTCTCGATGGCGGCGCTCTGACCCGCTTGTCCTCCCGGAGCCTCGCGTTCGATCACCACGGTCTGCAGCCCTTCGGACGCCCCGTAGACGGCGGCGGCGAGGCCGGCTGGCCCGCCGCCGACCACGCAGAGGTCGTACAGCGGTTGCTCGGCGGTGGTGCGCAGGCCCAGGGCGTTCGCGACCTCGAGATTCGACGGCGCGCGCAAGGTCTCGGCGTCGGGGACGAGCACGAGTGGAAGGTCGGCCGCGGTGGCCGCAGCGAGATCCTGGAGCCGGCGTGCTTCCTCGTCGCGCTCCACGTCGAGCCACCGATAGGGAACGTGGTTCCGAGCGAGGAACGTCTTGACCTCGTGGCTCTGTTCGGACCAACGGTGGCCGACGACACGGATCCCCCTCTGCTCCTCGGGGTGCGCGTCACGCCAGTCGCTCAGCAGCTCGTCGAGCACCGGGTACAGCAGCTCTTCGGGAGGATCCCACGGCTTGAGCAGGTAGTAGTCGAGCCCGATGTCGTTGATGGCTCGGATCGCGACGTCGGTGTCCGCGTAGGCCGTCAGCAACACGAGCTTGGCGTCGGGTGCGTACTGGCGGGCCCTGTCGAGAAGCTCGACGCCTGTCATCGCCGGCATTCGTTGGTCGGACGCGATCAGCGCGACCGCTCGATCGCGCAGGGCGAGCTCCGCCAGGACGGCGAGCGCCTCGGCGCCCGACGAGACACGGACGATCCGGAACTCGGCGCCGTACTGCTTGCGCAGATCGCGTGCGATCGCCTGCGAGACGACAGGGTCGTCGTCCACCGTCAGGATCGTCGCCTTCGCCACCCGGTGCGCTCCCCCGATTGCTGTCCGCGGCAAGACTAGCGGCGGCCGAGCCCACCCTTCCGAACCGGCTGCCAACCTAGGGGCGCGCCGCCGATCGAGCGTCATGATGCTCGCGGCGACCGGTGCAGCGGTCGCTACTGACCTGAGCCGGCCCGGCCGGACGGGCGAGGCATGATGCGGTGTGGCCACGTGGGCGCAGTTCGAGCGAGGAGGCTCCGGACGTCGCCGAGATCGCCGCGCGATTACCGCGCGCCCGAGGGGGTCCCCCGCCGCAACGGCGAGCTTGCCTTCGACGCCCCGTGGGAGAGGCGGGCGTTCGGTCTCGCCGCCGCCTACGTCGAGGCCACCGGCTGCGGCTGGGCCCGCTTCCGCCGCCACCTCGCGACCGCCATCGCCGACGCTCCGGCCGACACGCCGTACTACGAGAGCTGGCTGGCAGCCTTCGGGTCCCTCCTCGCCCAGGACGGCATCGACGTCCCCGGCGACCGCGGCTGAGGGCGCGTCAGAAGCAACGGCGCCGCCCTACGCTGCGTGGACCTCCACCAGGCCGACGCCGCGCTGTAGCGGGCCAAGCGCCAGAGCCGCCGGCTCGCCGAGAGCTGAGGTCGTCGCGCCCCGCACCGTGCGAGCAGGTCGAGAGGCCGGCGAGACGGGTCCGGGTGCTCAGGCGGCGCTCAGGCGGCGACGAGCGAGCGAAGCAACGCGCGGGTCCGCGCCCGGGAGGCGGACCGGTCGGAGCCCACGGGGAACGGCGCCGCCCACAGGTCGGTGGCGCCCGCGGCGAACACCGCCTCGATCTGGGCGGCCACCGACGCCTCGTCGCCCACGAGGGCGACGTCGCCCGGCGCGGCCGCCCCGCCGATGTCGAGGATGCGCCGGTAGTTGGGCAGCACGCCGTAGCCGGCGAACAGCTCGGCGGCCACCTGCCGCCCCTCGGCCTCGTCGTCGACGACCGCCACCGGCAGACCGGCCACGATCCGGGGGGCGGCGCGCCCGGCGGCGACCGCCGCCTCCCGTAGGCGCGGGTCGACGTGGACCTCGATGGCCCGGGCGTTCGCCATCCAGAGCACGGTGCCGTCCGCCAGCGATCCGGCGACCCGCAGGAGGCGCGGCCCCAGGGCGGCGACCAGGAGCGGGATCGGTTCGATGGGCGGCGTGACCCGCCCGGCGCTGCGGACGCGGAACTCGTCTCCGTCGAACACCATGTCCTGTCCGCGGAGCAGCGGGGCGAGAACCCGCACGTACTCCTCGGTGTGGCGGCCGGGGTGCTCGTAGGACAGCCCGTAGACGTCCTCGATGACGGGCCGGTGCGATGGGCCGATGCCCAGCGTGAAGCCGCGCCGTCCCATGGCCGCCGCCACCGACGCCGCCCGGCTGGCCTGGTGCAGCGGGTGGGTCGGATACGTCTGGAGCACCGAGGTCCCCAGCTCGATCGTGGAGGTGGCCCGGCCGGCCAGCGCGATGGCGACGAGCGGGTCGCCACCGATCGCCCCGGCGTACCAGAGGCTTGTGAACCCGTCGGCCTCGGCCCGAGTGGCCTGCTCGATCATCTTGTCGACGCTCGAGGCGCCCCCCGTGAGCCCGATGCGCACGGCCGGCACCCTAACGTTCCCGCGCGCTCGGCGGCGCGTTCCGATGCGGTCACCTCGGATCGCGTACCGTCCCGGCGTGGAGCGCAGGTGGGTCGAGGTGGCCCGGGTCTTCGGGGTGCTCGGGGCCACGGCCTTCGGCGGGCCCGCGGCACACGTGGCGCTCATGCGCGAGGAGCTGGTGCGCCGGCGGGGCTGGGAGGACGAGCAGACGTTCGTCGACCTCGTCGGCCTGACGGCGCTGCTGCCGGGCCCGAACTCGACGGAGCTGGCCATCGAGCTGGGCCGCCGTAGGGCCGGCACCACAGGCCTCGTGGCGGCGGGCGTGGCCTTCGTCGCCCCTGCGGCGCTGATCGTCGGCGTCCTCGCCTGGGTCTACGAGCATCAGGGCGCCACGCCGGAGGCCGACTACCTGCGGGACGGCGTGCTGCCGGTGGTGCTGGCCATCGTCGTGTCGGCGGTCTGGCAGCTCGGGCGCACGGCGGTCACGGGAACGCTCACCGGTCTCGTGGCCGCCGGCGCGCTGGGGGCTCAGGTGGCCGGTGCGGACGAGCTCGTCGTCCTCGCCGCCGGGGCGCTCGCCACGACGCTGTGGGCCCAGCGCCGGCGCCTCGGGTCGGGCGCCCGCGGCCTCGTCGTCGTGCTGGCGGCAGCTCCGGCCGCCGGTGGCCGGGCGGTACGGGCTGTGGCGGGTGGCCGCGCCGTCCGGGCGGCGGCGGCAGCCGTCGCCACCGGGACGGGCACCCTTGTCGGCGGCACCGCCGACACCGGGACGATCGGGCTGGGCCGGCTCTTCTGGTCGTTCCTACGCATCGGGGCCACGTTGTTCGGCAGCGGTTACGTGCTGGTGGCCTTCGTGCAGGCCGAGTTCGTGGACCGGCTCGGCGTGCTCACGCCGACGCAGGTGCTCGACGCCGTGAGCATCGGGCAGATCACGCCCGGCCCGCTGTTCTCGACCGCCACGTTCGTCGGCTACCTGCTCGGCGGCCCGGCGGGCGCGGCCGTGGCGACTGTCGCGATCTTCCTCCCGGCGTTTCTGCTCGTAGCTGCGCTCGGCCGGGTCGTCGAGCCACTCCTGCGCCGGCCCGGGGCCCGGGTGGTGCTCGACGGGCTCAACGCTGCGGCGGTCGGGCTGATCGCCGCCGTGGCGGTCGACCTGGCCGACGACGCCCTCGGCGGTCCGTTCGGCGCGGGGTTGGCGGTGGCCGCGCTGGCCGTGCTGGTGCGGACCCGGCTCAACCCGAGCTGGCTCGTGCTCGCGGGCGCGTTGGCCGGTCTGGCCCGGGCCGCCGTGCGCTGACCGCCGGGCCCGCGTCAGGCGGGTGGGGGCGCCCGATAGGCGACGACGGCAACGTCGTCCTCCCGGGTACCGGCCGGGGCGAGCCGGTCGATCAGCTGGTCGACGAGGGCCATGGTGTCGAGGTGGGCGGCAGCGGAAATCTCCCGGGCCAGCTCGTCGAGCCGGTCGTCGAGACGCACGCCCCGCCGCTCGACCAGGCCGTCGGTGTACGCCAGCACGGTGTCGCCAGGTCCCAGGGGCACGACGGCCTCGGGGCGATCCCGCACGGTGGTCGACGCGAGCGGCACGCTGCGGGCCCCGTCCAGCCAATCGACCGTGCCGCCATCGCGGACCAGCACG
>DATHAO010000057.1:0-24748 GCA_035296625.1 Acidimicrobiales bacterium
CCCGGCGCCTCATCATCGCGGCCCTGGCCTGCGGCCTCGCCATCCTCGTCGCCTTCTCGCTGCAGCTGGCCCTCGCCCGCTGACGCGCCGGCCCGGCCGGTGAGCGGATCGCGGGGGCAGCGCACGAGGCTCACGGCGGTACGGGCCCACCCGACGCAACGTGTCCACGTTCGCACGCGCCGGCCTCCGCCCTTGGCTACCGTGCCAAGGCCATGCCCGGCCTCGCCGCCTATCGGACGCGCCTCGAGGCGCTGCTCAGCGAGACCGCCGCCGCCCACGGCGTACCCGGGGCGGTGTGCGGCGTGCTGCTCGAGGGCGACACGGCGATCGCGGCACACGGCGTGGCCAACATCGCCACCGGCGTGGAGGTCACCCCCGACACGCTGTTCCAGATCGGCTCGATCACCAAGCTCTACACCACGACGCTTGTGCTCCAGGCCCACGCCGCAGGGCTGCTGGCGCTCGACGAGCCGGTCCGGGCCCAGCTGCAGGAGTTCTCGGTCGCCGACCCCGGCGCCACGCTCGAGATCACGCCACGCCACCTGCTGACCCACACGAGCGGCATCGCCGGCGACCACCTGCTGGACACCGGCAGCAACCCTGACGCCCTGCTGCACTACGTCGCCACGCTGGCCGGCCTCGGCCAGGTCCACGCCCCCGACGAGGCCTACAGCTTCTGCAACACCGGCTTCGGCGTCGTGGGACGGCTCATCGAGGTCGTCTGCGGCGAGAACTTCGACCAGGCACTGCGGCGGCGCCTGCTGCGCCCGCTCGGGTGCTCGGCCACCCTCACGCTGCCCCAGCACCTGCTGCTCCGGCGCACGGCGGCCGGCCACATCCAGGTCCCCGGCGGCGAGCCGTCCCGCCAGCCCCGCTGGACCCTCACGCGGGCGAACGGCCCCATGGGCGGCATCGTGTGCACGGCCGCCGACCTGCTGGCGTTCGCCCGCATGCACATCGAGTCGGGCCAGGGGTCCGACCGCCATGAGGTGCTGCCGGCCGCCGCCGTCGAGCTGATGACCGAGTCGCAGATCGAGACACCCATCCCGGGCGAGGAGCAGGCGCTCGGGTGGAGCCGCCGCCACTGGGGCGATGAGGTCTGCCTGGGTCAGGACGCCGACACGTTCGGCCAGCGGGCGTTCCTGCGCGTCGTGCCGGCGTGCGGCTTCGCCCTGACCGTGCAGGCCAACAGCCCACTGGGGGCGGCGCTGGCCCGCGACCTCGTGGCCCAGGTGGCGGCCGACCTGCTGGACGTTCGGGCCGAGGAGCCCCTCCGGGTGCCGGCCTCCGAAGGGTCCACCGACGGCCCGGCCGCCGGGGCCGTCGACCCCGCGCCGCTCGTGGGGACCTACGACCGGCTGCACCAGCGGGTCGTCGTTGCGGAGGTCGACGGCGGCCTGACGCTCACGACCGAGCCCTCGGGGGTGCTCGCAGCGCTCGGCGCACGGCGGGCGGTGGCGGCGCTGCGGCCGGTCGACGTGGACCGGGGTGTGTTCGTGCTCACCGATCCCGCCAGCGGGACGGACCAGGCCGCCGTGTTCGGCCAGGGCCACGACCAGGCACCCAGCCTGCACGTCGACGGGCGCGTCCACCGCCGGCTGTCCTGACCGGGGCGCTCGCCCGCCCCACGGTCACGCCGAGCTCCGGCACATCGCGGCCGGCCCCACGGTCATGCCGAGTTCGGGCACGACCCGGCCGGCCCCACGGTCACGCCGAGCGGTCGGGGACGTCCTCACCGCCGTGGTGCGCGACCGGTGGGTGGTCGTCCGCCCCGGCCGGCGCTGTGGGCGTGACCGAGTCGCCGTTGCCGGTCGCTGCTTCGACGGCCGGCTCGTCCGCCACGGTTGGCTCCTCGACGTCGGTCGGCTGCTCGACGTCGGCCGTCTCGTCCGCGAGGCCCGACTCGCCGACGTCTGCCATCTCGTCCGGCAGCCCGGGCTCCTCGACCTCCACCCGGGCCTCGTCCTCGGCCTCGGGCACCGGCGTCCGGGTGAGCTGGCCGGCTCCCTCCGTCACGACCGAGCCCATGTCGGCCGGCTGGGCCACCTGGTCGCCGGGCCCCCCGACACCCGAGCGGGTCGTCAGGATCTCGCGGACCTCGTCGATGCTCTCGTCGGTGACGAGGACGAGGACCTCGTCGCCCGGCAGCAGGCGGGTGTCGCCGCGGGGCACCACGACGCGGTCGTTGCGCAGCACTGCCACGACCGTCGAGTCGCGCGGGAAGTCGAGCTCGACGATCTCGCGATCGCTCGCCGGGGTGTCGCTCGCCAGGGTCACCTCGATGAGGCTGGCGCGGCCACCC
The DNA here is from genome assembly GCA_035296625.1 of Acidimicrobiales bacterium. Lineage (GTDB taxonomy): Bacteria > Actinomycetota > Acidimicrobiia > Acidimicrobiales > VFJN01 > DATCLS01. Next base: position 2,303 of record DATHAO010000057.1, read on the forward strand.
TCGAAGGACAGCAGGCGGACGAGCGAGCCGACGCTCACGGCCTCCTCGACCAGGGCGGTGAGCAGGTGCGGGGTCGACACGGCCACGTCGACGCCCCAGTTCTCGTTGAAGAGCCACTCGTTCTTCGGGTTGTTCACCCGGGCCACGACGCGGGGCACGGCGAACTCCTGCTTGGCCAGCAGGCTGATGACCAGGTTGTCCTCGTCGTCACCGGTGACCGCCGCCACCACGTCCGCGTCCTCGAGACCGATCACGCGCAGGCTGGTCACCTCGCAGGCGTCGGCGGCGTACCAATCGACGCCGGGCGGCTCGCCGCTGCCCAGGGCCCGCTCGACCCGGGCGATGTCCTGCTCGATGATCACGACCTTGTGGCCCGCCTGGCGCAACTCGTCGGCGATGAACGTGCCGACGGCCCCACCGCCGGCGATGACGACCTTCATCGGCCTCCCTCCTTGAGGTGGGCGTCGACCTCGTCGACGTGCCCGACACCGACCGCCAGGTAGACGACGTCGCCGTCCTGCGTGACGAGGTCCGGGCTGGCGACCTGAGACGTGCCCATGCGGGTCACCGCCACCGAGCGCGACACGCCCGGGACCTCGATGTCCGACAGCGGCCGGCCGGCCCAGCTGGGCGACACGGGCCGCTCGATCAGGGCCACCCGCGCCGACGGGTCGATCCAGTCGGTCTCGGAAGCCTCGGGCAGCAGCCGCCGCAGGATGCGGTCGATCGTCCACTGGACGGTGGCGATCGTCGAGATGCCCAGGCGCTCGTAGATCACCGCCCGGCGGGGGTCGTAGATGCGGGCGACGACCTGGTCGACCCCGAAGGTCTCCCGCGCCACCCGGGCCGTGAGGATGTTCGAGTTGTCGCCGCTCGTGACGGCGGCGAGTGCCTCGGCCTCGCGGACACCGGCCTCCTCGAGGCGGTCGCGGTCGAAGCCGACCCCCAGGACCGTGCGGCCCTTGAAGCCCTCGTGCAGGCGCCGGAACGCCTGGGGGTTCTTGTCGAGGACGGCGATGGAGTGACCTTGGCTCTCGATGATGCTGGCCAGCCCCGAGCCGACGCGGCCGCAGCCGACGATCACCACGTGCATGGATGGCGACGCTACTGCAACGCTCCCGACGCGCTCCCCTTCCGCCGCATCTCATGGTTCGCCGCCGGCAGTCCTCCCGAAGCCGGTTGCCAGCCTTGACAGCACCCCGGAGTTGTAAGGCATGCTTATCCATGAACGGATGGCGCAGCTCCCGCCGGGCGTCACCGAGTTGTTCGCATCGGGAAGGTCGCCGGTCTTGATCGTCTGCCACTGTCACGTCGTCAGCGACCGGGCCATCCGCGCCGAAGTCGAGGGGGGTGCGGCCACGCCCGACGACGTGGCCGAGCGGTGCGGCGCCGGGGCGCGCTGCGGGTCGTGCCGGCCTACGATCGTCGCGCTCCTGGCCACCTCGGTCCTGCGAGAGCACGCGCAGCCGGCGGCATAGCCACTCCGGTCGGTCCGGCGCCGACGCACCCGTCCCCCAGCCGGAAGAAGACCACCCATGAACGGGCACCCCGAGATCATCGAGTTGCTCAACGACGTGCTGACGGCCGAGCTCACGGCCGTCAACCAGTACTTCGGGCACGCCAAGCTGCAGGAGAACTGGGGCTACCTGCGGCTGGCCGAGAAGACCCGCGCCGAGTCGATCGACGAGATGAAGCACGCCGACGAGCTCATCGAGCGCATCCTGTACCTCGACGGCATGCCGAACCTGCAGCGGCTCGGGTCGGTGCGCCTCGGCGAGGATCCGGTCGAGCAGCTGCGGCTCGACCTCGACATCGAGTACGCCGCCCTCGAGCGCTTCAACGGCGGCATCGCGTTGGCCGTCCGCCTGGGCGACAATGGCACGCGCGACGTGCTCGAGTCGATGCTGCGCTCCGAGGAGGACCACGTCGACTGGCTCGAGACGCAGCTGCGCCTCGTCGAGAAGATCGGTGAGCCCCTCTACCTGAGCCAGCAGCTCGAAGGCTGAGGGCGGGCGCCATCCGGCCGGTACGACGAGCGGTCGGCCGCCGTGCCTGCCGGACGTCAGAACGAGCGACCCGGGTCTTCTCGGGGCGGCACCGGACCGGCCGGCGGGATCGGGCCCGAGGACGGCACCTGGCCACCGCCGACGACGCCCGCCCCCGACTGCACCCGCAGCAGGTCGCGGATCTCGGCGAGCAGCACGGCCTCGTCGGTCGGCGGCGAGGGCGGCGGGGCCTCCACACCACGGCGGCGCCGCTCGTTGAGCACGTTGATGGGCTTAACGACAAGGAAGAACAGCGCCACCGCAACCGCCAGGAACTGCAGGATCGCGTTGATCACGTCGCCGTAGCGGAACACGCTGTCGTTGACCGTGAAGGTCATGTCGCCGAAGTCCTTGCTGAAGATCATCCCGATCAGGGGTGTCAGCAACCCGGCCACGATGGCGTTGACGATGCGGACGAAGGCAGTGCCGATGACCACGGCCGCCGCCAGGTCGATGACATTGCCTCGCGATATGAAGTCCTTGAACTCGGACAGGACCTTCGGCACCTCGTGAACCTCCCGATGAGTTGCCCGCGAGCGTGGTTGGCGCCGTACCGTAACCGCCCGGCGGCAGCCGCAGCGGCGGCCCCACGAGGAGGACTGGATGGACATCGCGGTCACAGGTGCCAGCGGCCTGATCGGTTCGGCACTCACCACCGCGCTCCGCGGGGACGGCCACGTCGTGCGCCCGGTGGGGCGCCGCCCGTCCGAGGACCCCCGCGCCGTTCTCTGGGACCCGGCGGCCGGCAGGATCGACGCCGCCGCCCTCGAGGGCGTCGACGCCGTCGTCCACCTGGCCGGCGCCGGCATCGGCGACAAACGCTGGACGGCCGCCCGCAAGCGCGAGATCGAGGAGAGCCGCACGAAGGGCACCGACCTGCTGGCCCGCACGCTCGCCGGGCTCGACCGGGGCCCCGCCACGCTGCTGTCCGGCTCGGCCATCGGCTACTACGGCGACCGGGGCGACGAGCAGCTCACCGAGGAGTCCTCGCCGGGCGACGACTTCCTCGCCCGCGTCGCGCAGCGCTGGGAGGAGGCCGCCACTCCCGCGAGCGACGCCGGCATCCGCACCGTGCTGCTGCGGACCGGCGTGGTGCTCACCGCCCGTGGTGGCGCGCTCGGGCGCCTGTTGCCGCTGCTGCGCCTCGGCGTGGGCGGAAGGCTCGGCTCGGGCCGCCAGTGGTGGAGCTGGATCAGTCTCGACGACGAGGTCGGCGCCATCCGCCACCTGTTGTCCGCCGACGACGTGGCCGGGCCCGTGAACCTGGTCGCTCCGGAGCCGGCCACGAACGCCGAGATCACCCGGGCGCTGGGCGCCGGCCTGCACCGGCCGACGATGCTGCCCGTGCCCCGGTTCGGGCCCTCGCTGCTCTACGGCAGCGAGATGGCCGACCTCGTCGTGTTCGTCAGCCAACGCATCGTCGGGGAGCGGCTGGCGGCCAGCGGCTACACCTTCACCCATCGCGACGTGGACAGCGTCGCGGCCGCCGTGGCCGCCGGGCGGTGACCGTGGGCGCCACCGAACCCACCCCCACGAGGCCCGGCGTGGCGGCGTTCGACTTCGACAAGACGCTCGCCCGGTGCGACACGTTCGTGCCGTTCCTGCGCCAGGCCTGCGGTAACCGCCGTGTGGCTCTGGCCGTCGCGGCGGCCGCCCGCACCAGCCGCGACCGCGACGACGTGAAGCTGGCGTGCCTGGCCAGCCTGTTCCGCGGCTGGCCCGAGTCCCGGCTCGTCGAGCTGGGCGCCGCCTACGCCACCACGCTGCCCACCCTGCTGCGGCCCGAGATGCTCGCCCGGGTGCGCTGGCACCAGGACGAGGGCCACGCCGTGGTGGTCGTGTCGGCCTCGTTGGGCGCCTACCTGCGCCCGCTGGCCGCCGAGCTGGGCATCGACGGCGTGCTCGCCGTCGAGCTGGTGGCTGCCGGCGACGGCATGCTCACCGGCGACGTCGTCGGGGCGGCGAACACACGGGGCAGTGGCAAGGTCGAGCGCCTGCGGACCTGGCTGGAGGGCACCTATGGGCCCGGCGCGGAGGTCGAGCTGTGGGCCTACGGCGACTCGGCCGGCGACGAGGAGCTGCTGGCCGTGGCCGACCACCCGACCTGGGTGGGCAAGCGGGCCCAGGCCCCGGCGCGCGGCCCGGCGCCCCGCAACCTGTTCGCCCGGCGACCCCGGCGGGCCACGACCCGCTGACGTCGCGCCCGGTCCGGGCCCGGCGCCCCGCAACCTGTTCGCCCGCCGACCCCGGCGGGCCACGACCCGCTGACGTCGCGCCCGGTCCAGGCGCGGCGGGCCACGACCCGTTGTGGCGCCCGGTCCGGCGCCGCGGGCGGGCGATCAGCCGCCAGGGTCGGCCCCGATGCGCACCTTCCGGTCCAGCGGCCCGCTCCAGGTCAGCGTGCGCCCGTCGAGCGCCGCGCCGTGACCCCGGGCGGTGAGGAGGTCCTCGCCGGCGATCGCCACCGAAACGTCCGCCTGCTCGGCGTGGACGAGCGGCTGCTGGGCCAGGTCGAGCGCGTACTCGTCGCCCTCGACCGTGCCCGTCACGTCGAGCTCGATCGTGACCGTGCCGCCGGGCGGGATGTCGACGAACGCGTTGTACACGTTCCGGTCCAGCTCGCGGCTCGCCCCGATCGGCGCCGGCTCGCCGTCGATGCGGGCGGCCCCCACGTCCAGCGGCGTGTAGATCGACACGTAGGACCGGTTCGTGCCGGTCGGCAGCCCGATGACGTTGCCGATCACGTAGTCGGGCAGGCCTTCGGTCGGGGCGGCGTTGTGCAGCGTCGAGGTGATCGTGCCCGAGACCGCCCCCGTGGCCGGGTCCCACGTCGCGTCGTAGCGCAGCGACCGCTCGAGGAACAGGTCGATCTTCGACCCCCCGGCGTTGGAGGTCGTGACGGCCAGGCCGTCGCCGTCGAGGTCTCCGAGCCGGCCGGCCAGGCCGAACGAGTCGAACCAGGCGAACAGCGGCACCTCGTAGGTCGTGAACTGGATGTGGCCCTGGTCGACGAGGGGATCGAGCTGCTCGGCCACGTCGCGCGGGCCCGGCAGGTCGGCGTTCGTGATGCGTTCGAACGTCGTGCGGGCCACCTCCTCGAGGACGTCGACGCGCTGGCTCACGTCGGGGAACGTGACGTACTGGTCGAGCAGCAGGAACCGGGCGGCGTTGTCGGCGTCGAGCGGGGCGGGCAGGCCCGCGATCTCGACCGGCCCGGTGTAGCGGAGCAGGCCGGCCAGGCCTATCGGGTCGATGGCCAGCACCCCGTCGATCGGCGACCCGCCGGACTGGGGGTAGAGCTGCTCGATCGCCGCGGCCACGGTCGGGAAGTCGGGCGACATCGTGAGGTTGCGCCACGTCGACTTCGGGTCGAAGCGCCCGTAGCGCTCCACGTACTCGGCCGGCTCGGTGAGCGTGCGCTCGGGCCCCGGGGTGCCGCCCTGCTCGAGCTCGGAGATGCGCCCGAAGCGGGGCATCGACAGCTTGCCGTCGACGACCAGCAGCTCGGCGAAGTTGCCCGGGAAGCCGGTGCGGCCCCTCGCCTCGACCGGCGTGGTGAACAGCACGAGGTAGCGCCGGGGGGCCTCGGCGCCGAGCAGCGTGGGGGCGCTGCGCACGGCGGTGAGGGCCGCCTCGCCGTCGGGGATGGCGTCGTCGAGCTGGCCCGCGAGCAGGTCCATGCGGTCGCCGAGCGGGGCTGCGATCCACGGCGAGTAGATCGAGTCGTCGACCGTCTCGCGCAGGCCCTCTACGGCGGACAGGCTCGCCTCGAGCGGCTCCTCCATGCGCGACACGACCTCGGGGTCGAGGCGGCCGCCGATGAAGCGCAGGGCGTCGACGTCGGCAGAGTCGGCCGCGGCCGAGGTCACCTGGGCCACTTCGCCGGCCTCGCGGGCCAGCGACTCGACGGCGTCGATGTTGGGACCGACGATGGGCAGCACCCGGGCCGGCTCGACGAACCAGCTCGACAGCGTGACGTCCGCGCTCGACAGGTGGCGCGACGCCTGCCCGAGCTTCTCGCCGGCCACGTCGTCGTCCGCGCTGCGCGCCGCGTTGAGGCCGTCGTCGATCAGGCGGGCGCCCTTGATCAGGTCGCCCTGCGTCGACACGACGCCGAGCACCGCCCCGGCCGTCAGCAGGGCGGCGACGCCGGCGACCACCTCGCCGACGCGCCGGATGCGCTTCTGCGAGCGCCGGTTGGCGTGCTGGTACCCCGACACCGCGATCGGCGCCACCGCCGCAACCGTGATCAGAGCCGTCGAGCCGTGGAACACCAGGGGCTCCGCCTGCATCAGGGCGGCGGCGCCCAGGCCGCCGGCCAGCGCGCCCCGCCCGCGCGTGCGGGTGTCGGTGAGCACCGACCAGAACGCCACGGCGATGGCGGCCCCCGCCACGACGAGCGCCAGGGTGTCGCCGGCCAGGGCGGCGGCGGCCCCGGCCGGCACGAACCACGTCCAGCGGCGCGAGGTGGCGGCCAGGTAGGCGACCGAGCCGACGAGCGCCGCGACCCAGAGGGCGTCCACGCCGCCCAGGCCGGTGGGCGCCGCGTCGGACAGCACAGCGGCCAGTGCGCCCGTGCCCACGACCGCCGCCACCATGTTCGCGGTGCGGTAACGGGGCGAGCTCAGCACCGCGAGCGGGCGCGTGACGACGGACATCGGGCCGAACGCTACGACACGGGGCGGCGTGGGCGTCAGTACGCGCCGGCCGCCCGGGTGACCGCCGAGAACGTCTTCAGCACGATCATGACGTCCATCGTCGGCGACCAGTGGTCGACGTAGTAGAGGTCGAGGCGGACGGCCTCGTCCCACGACAGGTCGCTGCGGCCGCTCACCTGCCACAGGCCCGTGAGCCCGGGCTTGACCATGAGCCGGCGGTTGACGTGGTGCTCGTAGAGCTCGACCTCGCTGGGCAACGGGGGCCGGGGACCGACCAGCGACATCTCCCCCTTCAGGAGGTTCCACAGCTGGGGGATCTCGTCGACCGAGTAGCGGCGCAGCCGCCGCCCCACCCGGGTGATGCGCGGGTCCTCGCGCATCTTGAACAGCACGCCGCCGGTCTCGTTGTGCTCCTCGAGGTGCGCCAGCAGCTTCTCGGCGTCGACCACCATCGTGCGGAACTTGACCATCGTGAAGCGCCGGCCGTCGCGGCCGACCCGCACCTGCTTGAAGAAGACCGGGCCGGGGTCGTCGATCTTGATCGCCACGGCCACGCCCACGATGACCGGCATCAGGAGCATGAGGCCCAACGCGCCGACCGACCGGTCGATGACCGCCTTCACGAGCCGCTGGGGACCGGCGAAGGCGGGCTGCTTCACGTGCAGCAGCGGCAGGCCGGCGACCGGCTGCACGACCGTGCGCGGCCCGGCCACGTCTGCGATGGCGGGCGCCACGAGCAGGCTGGCGCCGGCCCGATCGACGGCCTCGGCCAGGGTGGGCAGGTCCACGGGCAGCGACTCGTCGGTGATGGCGACCGAATCGGCCCCGCAGCGGGCCAGCGCCGCCGCGATGTCGTCGATGCCCCCGACGACCGGCACGGGTTGCTCGTAGACGTGCAGCTGGCGCTCCTCGGTGTCGACGCAGGCCCCGACGATCGTGAAGCCCTGCCAGCCGGAGCGCACGAGGTGCTCCCCCACGTCGACCACGGTCGTGGGCGAGCCCACGAGCACGGTGCGGTGCACGTAGTGGCCGGCGCGGCGTCGCCTGTAGAGCCACGAGCGCAGCCAGTAGCGGGCGAGCAGCGTGAGGACGACGGCCACGGGGATCAGCACGCCGACGAAGCCGCGCGCGATCACCACGCTGCCGAGGAAGTGGAGGACCGCCACGACGGCCAGGAAGTGCACGCCGCCGTTGAGGACCCGGTGGTACTCCTCGGAGCCGACGCCGAGGATGCGGCGGTCGTAGCACCCGGCGAGCGCCAGCACGCCGATCCACACCGGGACGGCGAGCGCGGCCACGACGACGTAGGGCACGTCGGTGCCCTTGAGCGTCGGCGAGCTGAACCCGAAGCGCAGGAGATGGGCGATCAGCAGCGCGGTGGCGACGGCCGCGAGGTCGATCACCACGTAGGTGAGCGAGGCGGGCGCCGCGCTGCGGTCGCGCCGACGGGCCCGCGCCGGCTCACCGGAGCGAGCAGCGCCGTTGGCCGCGCGGGCGGCCGGCGTCGGTACGCGTGGAGCGACCCCAGTCCCAGACACCAGGCGCGGAGCTTAGACGGTGCTCCGGGGGGCGGTCCTGCCCCACGGGCCGCGACCTGCCCGTCGCCGTGCGGAGACCGCGGCGCTCCACCCCCGAGGCCCTCCGCTCACTTCGGCTGCATGCGCACGCCGCCGTCGACGCGGATGACCTCCGCGTTCAGGTAGCTGTTCGCGAGCAGCTCGGTGGCCATGCTGGCGAACTCGTCGGCCGAGCCCAGGCGCTTCGGGAACAGCACGTCGCGCTTCAGCTTCTCCTTGAACTGCTCGCTGGCGTCTCCCTCGCCGTAGATCGGCGTGTCGATGAGCCCGGGGGCGATGCAGTTCACGCGGATGCCGACGGCGGAGAGGTCGCGGGCCACGGGCAGGGTCAGCCCGACGACACCGCCCTTCGAGGCCGAGTAGCTGGCCTGGCCGATCTGCCCGTCGAACGCAGCCACGGACGCGACCGTGACGATCGCGCCGCGCTCCCCGTCCGCCAGCGGCTCGGTCTGCGACATGGCCGTGGCCGCGAGGCGGATCACGTTGAACGTGCCGATCAGGTTCACCTCGATGACCTTCGTGAACACACCCAGATCGTGGGCGGAGCTGTACTGCCCGTCCTTGCCGATCGTGCGGGTGGCCCAGCCTCGGCCGGCGGCCGTGACGACGGCGCGCAGCGGGCCGAGCTCCTTGGCGGCCTCCACCGCGGCCGTGACCTGCTCGGTGTCGGTCACGTCGGTCGGAGCGAAGATCCCGTCGAGCTCCTTGGCCAGCGCCTCGCCCTTGTCCTGCTGCTGGGCCAGGTCCGCGATCACGACCCGGGCCCCGCGGGCGGCCAGTGCCCGGACGGTGGCGGCGCCGAGGCCCGAGGCCCCGCCGGTGACGATGGAGGAGATCCCGTTGAGGTCCATGCCGGAACTCTATTGACCCAGCGGTCAAGGAGGCGAACCATGCTCAGTCGGCCACGTCGGTGAGCATGTCGACCATGTCGGCGGCGTTGCGGACGCCGTAGTCCTCGTAGCAGTTGTTCATGAGCACGTGGACCTCACGGCTCTCCTCCGCCAGCTCCTGCACCCGCTTCACCCAGGGCCGCAGCTCGCGCCGGTCGTAGAGGTACTTGAAGCGCTCGGCCGCGGTCGAGGTGCGGGCCGACCACGTGTCGTCGTTGCGCCCGTGGAAGCGTACGACGGCGATGTCGGCGGTCGACGCCGCCACGCGGGGCAGGCCGCTCTTCGCCGGGGCGTCCACGGCCACGAGCGCGAGGTCGTGGTCGGCCAGCAGACCGATCGTACGGTCGAGGTCGTCGTCGCCGAACCACCGGGGCGAGCGCAGCTCGACGTGGGCCGGCACGTCGCCGAGCCGCTCGCGGGAGCGAGCCAGCTCGTCGCGGTTCGCCCGCTTCGGCGTGAACCACGGTGGGTACTGCAGGAGCACGCCGCCGAGCTTCCCCAGCTCCAGGAGCGGCCGGAGCGCCTCGGCGAAGCGCCGCCACATCTCGTCGACGGCGTCGTCCGGCAGGTGGTGGGCATAGACGTTGCGCTTCTCGGCCGCCTCGGGGTCGAGCTGCTCGCGGATGTCGGGCCACAGCGTCTCAGGCTTGGCGGGGTGGCCCGTCATCAGGCCGAACGCCTTCACGTCCATGCGGAAGCCGTCGGGGCTGCGCTCGGCCCACCCGCGGGTCAGCTCGGTGGACGGGGGGCGGTAGTAGGTGCTGTCGGCCTCGACGACCGGGAAGCGGGCGGCGTAGAAGCCGAGCCGGTCGGCCGCCGACATCGTCTTCTTCGGGTACCACGTCGTGTCCTTGACCAGGGTCTTGTCGGTCCACGAGCAGGTGCCGACCCGCACCTCCGCGCCGCGGACGTGCAGCACCGGCCCCAGCTGCGGCTGGCCCTGGTCGCCGTCGTCGCTCATGGCCGCAGGCTGCCACGGCGACCCGCCTGCCGTCACCCGGCGGTCGTGCGCCCCCTGCCCCCGGTGGCGACCGGGGCGCCCCTCAGGGGCGCTCGAACATTGCCAGGCCCCGGCGCAGGAAGGCGAGCGCCACCGCCCTCTGGTCGGGCCCGTCGAGCTTGGCGACCTCGGCGTGGCGCAGCACGGCGCCGAACGACGCGTTCCAGAAGCCGGGATCGCCGGGGCGCTCGCCGGCCCACGGCGACAGGTACAGGTAGGGGTACGGCTCGAACGTGTCGCCGGGCGACGCCCCCAGGTTCAACCGCGGGCCCGCGTCGGTACCGCCGTCGCCCGACACCGTGATCGTGCCGCCCACGTCGAAGTGCTCCGGCCATAGCTGCACCCGGGTGGCGGCGGTGACCGACGGCGTGCTGGCCGCCACCTCGTCGATGACCGACTGACCGAACGCCCACCAGTCGGCCACGGCCCGGGCCGCCTCGTCGTCGACGCCGAGCGGGGCCGCGGGCTCCGCCATCGGCGGCGTGCTGCCACCGACCGCGAACTCGAGGCCGAGGTCGACGCCGACCAGCTCGGCGGCGGCGGCCAGCGTGGTGATCGGCGCGCTGGTCGTGAAACCGCTGCGCTCGACGACCAGGAAGCGGCCGCTCGTGCGCACGATCTCGATGTCGTCGCCGAACGCCGGTGTGGCGATCCCGCCGGGCGCCGGCAGCAGCCCGAAGCGCTCGGTGTACGCGTGGCGGCGGCGGGCCAGGACGTGGACCGCGACCTGCTGGAGGGCGCTGCGGGTTGCGGGGAGCGAGGGCGGCGCGTCGGTGAGCACGGCACATCCTCGCTCACCGGCGGCCGCGAGCGCCGCCCGTCGCGCTCCGGCCCGCCGCCGCCCGCACGCCGAGCACCGGCGATGGCCGCCACCGGCAGGGCCATCGCCGCTCACCGAATCGGTAGCGGTGCGGCCGACGCACCGCCCATCAGAGTCAGTCGGCGCCGGAGTAGTCCCACACCAGGCAGAACGGGTGCCCGGACGGGTCGACGTACACGCGCCAGTTCTCGTCGGCGCCGGGCTGCCGGTCGTGCTTGGTGGCGCCGAGCGCCAGCACGTGCGGCTCGGCAGCCTCGATGTCGTCGACGGTGAGGTCGATGTGGAACTGCTGGGGCCGCTGCGGATCGCCCCAGTCCGGCGGCTGGTGGTCGGGCGCCAGCTGGAAGGCGAGCCGCACCCCGTCGACCCGTAGGTCGACCCAGTCATCGACGGTGCTGGTGACCTCGCCGCCGATCAACCCCTGGTAGAAGCGGGCCAGCCCCTCGGGGTCGGGCGTGTCGAGTGCGATGGTGCGCAGGCGGGCGATGGCGGGCACGGCGGGCTCCTCCGGTCGGGTGGTCGGTCCGGCGTGACCGTACCGACGGGCTGTGACACCGGCGAGGGGGCTCAGCAGCCGCGCCGCTGGAGGTTGGCCCGCAGCCACGCCCCCCACTCGTACCCGATGCGCCCGAGGCGCGCCTCGTCGGTGGGCACTACGACCGAGGCGATCTCGCCGTCCCAGCAGCGCCGAGCAGCATGCGGGCCCTCATGGCCTGGTCGATGGTGGTGACGAGCGTGATGCGGTGCCACCCGCGCGCCTCGGCCATCTCGGCCACGTAGCGCGCCTCGCCGGGCGTCGTGTCCGTCTCCGGGTCGAAGCAGATGGCCTCGTAGTCGTGAACCGGGTAGCCGGGCCGGGAGCCGTCGTTGCGGCAGAAGAAGCCGAAGCGGGTGTAACGGGCCTCGCCGGCCGGGATCGGACAGCACGACCACGTCGGCCCACCCCTCCTCGGCGAGGCGCACGGTGTCGCCGAAGCGGTCTCCGGCCCCACCGAACATCACGATCGCGTCGGACTGACCGGGCCGTCGCCTGTCGGGTGCACGAACCAACGCCACGACAGCACGCCGATCGTGGCGACCACGACCACGAGGCCACACCCACGGCCCCGCGCAGGGGCCGCACGCGGCGCCGGGCGGGCGGTGCGTCCACCACACCATCGGAGCCGCTGTCCCGTCCGCGCACCCCGACAGCCTGGTCCAGACGGCGGGCGGAACCCTCAGGCCAGGGTGGCGACGGCCTCGACCAGGGCGTCCACGTCGTCGGGCGTGGTCACGATGCTCGGACCGAAGCGGGCGTAGCGCTCGCGATACGGCGTCACGCTCGCCACGAAGCCCAGGGGACGCAGGCCGGCGACGATCTCGACGGCGTCGGCGTCTCGCGCCGAGGCGCACACGATCCCCGCCGACGCCGCGGGGTCGGCCGGGGTGACCACCTCCACGCCCGGGATCGCCGCCAGGCCCTCCTTGAGCTGGGTGGCCTGGGTACGCACCCGATCCGCGACCGCGGCCGGACCGATGTCCAGGTGGAACCGGAACGCCTCCGCCAGCGCCCACCGGTGCTCGGCGCTGTGGTAGCCGCCGGGCGACAGGCGGAACCCCGCCGGTCCGGTGGGGACGCCGCCCTGGATCCACGCCGTGAAGCTCGACGGCTCGAACGGCGGGATCGCCGGGTCGAGCGCCCTCCATGCGTCGGGGCGCCCCCACACGACGCCGGTCCCCCGGGGCCCGAACAGCCACTTGTGGGTGCCGCTGACGAGGAAGTCGCAGCCGAGGTCGGCGACCGTGTCCGGCTCGGCACCGAGGCCGTGGACGCCGTCGACGCACAGCAGCGGCGGCCGGTCGCCGGACGTGTCGGCGTCGGCCAGCGCCGCGGCCACCTCGGCGACCGGCACCTTCACGCCGGTGCCGGAGTGGACCCACGTGACGGCGACCACCCGGGTGGCGGGCGTCACGGAGGCGACGAGGCGCTCGACCATCTCGGTGGGGTCGGCGGCGGCCGGGTCGTCGTAGAGCGCGACCCGGCGCACGGTGGCGCCGGTCCGCTCGGACCGCAGGCGCAGCGCCTCGTGCGTCGAGTAGAAGTCGTGCTCGGTCGTGAGCACCTCGTCCCCCTCGGCGAGGCGCAGCCCGCCGTAAAGAACGCCGAGGCCCATCGTGGTGCTGTCGGTCAGGGCGATGTCCGCCGGGTCGCCCCCCATGTGCTCGGCAGCGGCCAGGCGGACGGCGACCTCGTTCTCCTCCTCCTCGGCGAGCAGGTAGCTCTCGGCGTTGGCGTCCAGGCCGCGGCGGTGGCGCTCGATCGCCTCGCGCACGGGCCGGGGGTGGCTGGCGAACACGAACGCCGCGAAGTGCCGCAGGTCGGGGTCGATGGCGAACTGGTCGCGGACCGACGCCCAGTCCGACGGGTCGAGCGGCGCGGCCGTCGTGCCCGTCGACCCCTCGCCCTCGCGGGCGGTGGCCTCGCCGTCGTCGTCGCCGGAGCACGCCCCGAGCAGCGCCGCGCCGGCCGGGACGGCGGCCAGCGCCCCGGACGCCGCCAAGAACCTCCGCCGCGTCCACTCAGCCATCGTCGCCTCCTCCGGGCTCCGCTCCTTCGAGCTCACCTCCGGGCTCGTCACCGGGGTCGTCGTCCACCCCGTCGAGCGGCAGCTCCAGGATCGTCATCTCGCCGGTGCGCTCGGGCAGCTCCGAGCGCACGTAGTCGTCGACGGCGTCGAAGGTGTCCACGTCCTCGTCCCGCTCCTCGCTCATGTACCAGCGGTGCTCGAGGATCTCGTGGAACAGCTCGGCGGGGTGGAGCTTGCTGCGCAGGTCGTCGGGCACCCGGGCGAGCGCGGGCTCGAACACCTCGGCCAGCCACCGGTAGGCGGCCACGGCGTCGGGCACCTCGGGACCGTTGGCCCGCTGCAGCCAGGCGCGGTAGCCGTCGATGTCGTTCAGCAGGCGGCGGGCCTGGTTCTCCTGCACGGCGAGACCGGTGAGCGCCGCGAGGCGGCGGCTGTGGTGGCCCTCCTCCAGCACCCGCGCCATCACGCGGACGTCCCCGCCCCCCGCCGTGCGGACCACCTCGACCTCTTCGACGTCGAAGCCCAGCTCGTTGAGCCGGCGCAGGCGGTCCTCGACGCGGTGGCGCTCGCCGGGCCGCACGATCTCCTCGCGCGTCAGCTCGTCCCACAGGTCCAAGTAGCGGCGCTCGAGCTCGGCGGCCGTCTCGAACGGGTCGACGTCGGAGGGCAGGCGGCTCGCGGAGCCGAGGTCGAGCAGCTCGCCGGCCACGTTCTCTGTGGCGATGACCAGGTCGTGCCCGCGCTGGCCGTCGGACAGCGTGCCGTGGCGCTCGCCGGTCTCGGCGTCGACGAGGTAGGCGGACAGGGCCCCGGCGTCGCGGCGGAACAGCACGTTCGACAGGGAGCAGTCGCCCCAGAAGAACCCGTCGAGGTGCAGGCGCACGAGCAGGACGGCGAGCGCGTCGATCAGCTTGCTGCGCAGGTCGGGCACGCCCCGGCCGGCGAAGAGCGTGCGGTACGGCAGCGAGAACTCGAGGTGCCGGGTGATGAGCACGGAGGCGAGCGGCTCCCCGTCGGCATCCGTGCGCCCCCGGACCACGCCGACGGCCTCCACCGCAGGCAGCGCCTCTTCGGCCAGGTCGCGCAGGAGGCCGTACTCGCGCTCGGCGAGGTGGAGCGAGGTCTCCTTGAGGGCGTAGGCCCGGCCGTCCGTGGTGACGAAGCGGACGACGTGGCGCGAGACGCCCTTCGCGTAGTCGACGAGCCGGGGGTCCTGCCACGCGGCGAGAGGCTGGTCCCACGGGAAGTCGAGGAAGTCCGGGTTGCCGGTGCGGATCACCAGGTGGAGCGATGATGCCGGCGACGGCGCGGCCACGAGCTGCACGGTAGCGACCTCCACCCGTCGGGGCCGCCACGGTCGCCGCCGCACCCGTCGGGGCCGCCGCGGTGGCCGCCGCACCCGACCGGGCCGCCGCACCCTCCATGCGCGCTTTCCGCTGCTGATCGACGGAAAACGCTCAGAGACGTGGGTCACCCGGCGCCGCCGGTCGCTCAGACCAGGAGGGGCGCCGGTGGCTGCCGGCGGGACGCCGCCGGTGGCTTCGGCCAGGGGCCCACACGGCTCAGACCAGGAGGGCCGCTGGTGCTCAGGCCAGGAGGGCGGCGCGGTGGCGCCAGGCCAAGTCCAGGACGGCGGCGCCGGCGGCCTGCATCGGCTCGTCGACCAGCAGCCGTTGGACCGTGGCGGCCGTGAACGGTAAGCCGGTCACGGTCGGACCGTCGGGCCGCGGACCGTGTGCGCCCGGATCATCGGCGCTCGGACCGTCGCGCGGCGGACCGTGGGCGCCCGGATCATCGGCGCTCGGACCGTCGGGCCGCGGACCGTCGGCGCCCGGCCCGTCAGCGCTCGGCCCGCCGGCGCTGGGACCGTCGGCCGTGCCGTCACCCGTGACGAGGTCGCCCTCGTCGTTCGTGGCGACCAGGCCGGCGAACAGCTCGTCGAAGGTCGGGGCGTCGACGACCACGGCGACGAGCATGTCCGCGACGAGGCTGAGCGGGTCGACGCCCAGGCCCAACCAGTGCGCCCGTACGGTCCCGGCCCGCCGGGCGGCGGCGAGCGCCCGGGCGAACGGCCAGCCCTCGTGGTCGAGCGGACGGCCGTCGCTGCGGTGCTCGGGGGCTCCGAGCAGCTCCTCGCGGTACTCGCGTGTGAGGCACCGCCAAAGGTCGAGGTCGAGGCGTTGCGAGGCCGGGTCGCTGCCCGCGGCCTGGAACACCCCGACCGGCGCCACCTGCGTGAGCCCGCCGCCGTGGGCGACCTTCGCGGCGTCGCGCCGGTGCAGCAGGAAGCGGGCCCGTCCGTCGGCGGTCCGCCGCAGGGTGAGGGCGGTGATGGCGGGCACGACGACGCGCCGGCCCAGGCCGAGCGGGTCCCCGATCGCCGACCGGAGCGGCAGGTCGGCGAGCGCGGGCGCGGCGACCGGTACGTGGTCCCGGGCCGGCGGGGCTGCGGACGGCGCGGCGATCGGCGACTGGGTGGCAGTCGGGGCGGCGATCGGGGCCCGGGTGGCGGCGGCAAGCTCGTGGGCCACGGCCTCCGAGACGTCGACCATGCCGAAGTACGTGCCCGGCCCGAACACCAGCCGCACGCCGGCGCCCACGCCGGCGGGACCGGAGGTGACGGCGAGCAGCCGGTAGCTCGGCCGGTCCTCGAACACCCGGGGCGGGGCGAGCGCGCCCATGGCGGCGGCGTAGGTGGCGAACGGCCGCCCACTGGGCCAGGGCGGCCGGACCGCGGACGACGCAGGTCCCGTGCCGTCGACGGCCGGCGCCGGGACGGCGTCAGTCCAGGTCAGCTCCACACGGTCGAGCGGCACGGGCGCCTCGGGCAGCCATCCGGGCGCCACGAGCAGCCCCGTGGACCCGACCTGGTCGATGTCGCCGTGCAGGCGGGCGCCGAGCCGGGCCAGGGCGGCGCGCCGCCGGTCGAGGTCCCGGCGCTCGTCCCGCCAGCGGGCCTGGGCGGCGCCCACCTCAGAGACCGGGTCGGCGCCGACCTCCCCGCGACGGAGCTGCCCCGGACGGATGGGCGCCGGGCCGACGTCCGCGGTCACGACGTCGCCCGCCCGGCCACGCCCGGCTGGACGTTCCCGGTCCCGGGGTCGCCAGGCACGCCCGTCCCCCCTCGACCCGCGTCGGGAGATCCATCCGGCCGGCCGGTCACGCCCGGAACCGTTCGACGACGGGAGCGAGGCGTTCGAGCGCCCCCGGGTCGGCGCCGAGCTCGGGGACCGAGACGATGGCCGTCCGCACGCCGGCCTCCGCCAGCTCGCGGTAACGCCCGACCTGCTCGTCGACCGTTCCGGCCTCCGCGTGGGAGCGATCGGCGCCGGCGGCCACCACCGAGGCGGTCGACAGGTGCGAGACGTGCACCTCACCGGCGTCGCGGTCGAGCTCGGCGCAGTGGCGGGCCAGCACGCCGAGCTTGTGCCGCACCGTGGCCGGGTCGCCGAACAGGTTGCAGCCGTCGGCGTGGCGGGCCACGAGGCGCAGCGTGCGTCCCTCGCCCGACCCGCCGACCCACAGCGGCACACGATCCTGGAGTGGGCGCGGGTAGCAGGTGGCGGCGGGGACGGTCGTGGTGCGGCCGGCGAAGGGAGGGCTGCCCGGACCCCACATGAGCGGCAGCAGCTCGAGCGCGTCCTCGAGCAGCTCGTAGCGGCGGGACAGCGGCGGCAGGCCCCAGCCGTAGAGGTCGTGCTCGCGCCGGAACCACGCGGCGCCGAGGCCGCACACGGCCCGGCCGCCCGACAGCACGTCGAGCGTGGCCACGATCTTGGCGAGGTGGGCCAGGTTGCGGAACGTCACTGCCGTGACCAGCACGCCGAGGCGGACCGTGCGGGTCCGGCCGGCGAGGAAGCCGAGCGTGGTGTAGCTCTCGAGCAGGTCCTCCCACTCGCGGCCCACGGTGGGTATCTGCAGCACGTGGTCCATGACCCACAGGCTCGTGATGCCGACCTCCTCGGCCTCCGCGGCGAGGGCGGCGAGCCGGTCGGCGGTCCCCTCGGCGCCGCCCGGCCAGGCGTGTCGGGAGAGCTGCAGGCCGAAGTCGAGGGGCACGGGATCCTCCTGCTGGCGGCGGGCGGCGGCGGGCGCGGCGACGAAGCGTGGCGGTACGAGCACGACGTCACCGGGATCGTGCACGCCGTCCCATCCCTCGCCGTCGATCGCCTCGTGCACCGTGGCCGCGGCCCGCAGCTGTCCGGTGAGCACCTTCGCCGGCACCGGCGCGGCACGGGCCCGGTTGCGCGCCCGGCAGGTGCGGTCGTCGGTGCGGAACACGACGGCGTGGGCCGGCAGGTCGTGGGCCCGGGCCGTGGCGAGCCACTGGGCCCGCTGCCGGGCGTCGAGCCCGGTGCTGTCGACGACGGTGGTGAGGCCACGTCGGCTGCGGCGCTCCAGCACGAGGGCCAGTAGGTCGAACGCGTCGGTGCCGGCCCGCTGGTCGTGCTCGCCGCGGCCGACGAGGGCCCGCAGGGCGTCGGACGACACGACGGCGCCGGCGGGGAACCGGCCGGCCGCCCAGTGCGACTTGCCGGCGCCTGGGGCGCCGACCAGCACGACCACGCTCGGATCGGGGAGGCGGATCGGGTCACGCACCAGCGTCCCGTCTACCAGACGGCGGCGGCGCGCCGGTCCCGGTGAGGTCGTGTGGAGTGAGGGGCGGGCGGGACCGCATCGGTGCAGTCGGTGACGGGCCGGCATAGGGTCATACCACCGGGGCTGGTCATTCGGGCCGATCCCGGAACCGAAGAGAGACTCTTTTGTCGACAGGCACCGTGAAGTTCTTCAACGCCGAACGAGGCTTCGGCTTCATCTCCCGTGAGGGCGCCGACGACGTCTTCGTCCACTACTCCAACATCCAGGGCGAAGGCCACAGGTCGCTCAACGAGGGCGACCGCGTCGAGTTCGACGCCGCTCCCGGCCGCAAGGGCGAGGAAGCTCAGAACGTCCGGGTGGTCTGAGCTCCACGCGATTTCCGACCCGGCGGACCGCCAGCCCCGGGTCGGCGATCCGTTGGATCGGGTCTGCCGACAGCGGCCGGTTCGCGTGCCCCGGGCCAAGGCAGGAGACCGATGAGCGTCACGAGCGCTGGACCCGCAGCCGATCTGCGGGTCTGCTGGTACAGGCTCGCGGAGCACCGACCGGCCGTGGGCTGGTGCCCCGCCCGGTGCAGCGGCCCGGCCACCCACGCCGAACGACTCCACGACGGCGTGCAGCGTCTCTACTGCGAGACCCACGCCGACTGGCGGCGCCGGACCGCGCACGTTCGGCTCGTACGGCGGATGCGCCTCGACGAGATCCCCGAGACGCCCGCACGAGCCGTGCCGAAGCCACCCGCCGCGCCGGCTGCGAGCTGACCGCCGCGACGGTCGACGCTCCGGCGGGATCCGCGGTGGGGGACGCGTCGGGTCAGAGGCCGAGGACGGCCGGGTGGTCGGCCAGCGCCCGCCAACGCGCCGCCCGGTCGGGCACCAGCCGCCGCTCCGCCAGGTCGAGCAGTGCCGCGCAATCGCCTGGCGTCGCGCCCGCGAGTCGCGACGATGCCGGGAGATCGCCTACGGACGGGGCGGCGAGGTCGGCGGCGGGAGGCGCGGCATCTCGAGGGCCCGGATGCCTCGCAGGTCGAGCCACGTCCGCTCGGCGCTCTGCACCACGCGCACATGCACGATCCCGCAGGTGGCGCACCGGCCGACCGCCCCGGGGGCGTCGACGTAGACGTGCATGACGGCGACTGGCGCGACACTCCCGCACCCGGCGCAGGTGGCCGTGGCGGTGGTGAGGTCGGCGGCGAAGACCTCGCCGAGCAGGCCGCCGAGCGCGTTGCCGTCGAGGTAGTGAGGATCGCTCGTCATGACGCTCCTGCCGCACCGTAGCGCTCGGTCCTGATCGACGCCGCCGGGTGACCGAGCGCCACGAGGCCCGAGGTCACCGCCTCGACGAACGGGGTCGAGCCGCACACGAACGTCTGCGCCCCCGCCTCGACCGGCCACGCGATCTCGGCGAGCATCGCCTCGTCGACCCGGCGCCGGTGGCCCGTCCAGCCGGCCGGCGCACCGCGCGTCAGCGCATACGTGACCGAGAAGCCGTCGTCGGCCGCGGCCAGCCGGTCCAGCTCGTCGCGGTAGACGAGGTCGGCGAACGTGCGGGCCGACAGCAGCAGCCGCACGGGGACGGTGCTGGCGCGCCGGGCGCGCTCACGAACCATCGCCATGAGCGGCACCACACCGGTCCCGCCGGCGACGAGCAGCACCGGACCGCCACGGCTGGGCTCCCACACGAAGTAGCCCCCGATCGGGCCGCGCAGCTCGATCTGGTCGCCGACCACCAGCTCGCCATTGAGGTACGGCGACACCTCGCCGTCCTCGAGGCGCTCGACCGTCACGTCGATCCGCTCGCCGTTGGCCGGGGTGGCGATCGAGTACCCACGCTGGGCCGTGTAGCCGTCGGGGGCCGTGAGCCGGATGTCGACGTGCTGCCCGGGCAGGTGACCCGGCCAATCCGGCACGCGGAGGCTGAGGGTGCGGACCGTGGGCGTCTCGTCGAGCGTGGCGACCACCTCGGCGAGGCGCCAGGTCAGTCGCCCCAGTACCGCTGCTCGCGCCACGGGTCCCCGTAGTTGTGGTACCCGAGCCCTTCCCAGAACCCGGGCTCGTCCTCGTCGGTCAGGCGCAGGCCGCGCAGCCACTTGGCGCTCTTCCAGAAGTAGAGATGAGGCACGAGCAGCCGGGCGGGCCCGCCGTGCTCGGGTTCGAGCGGGTCACCCTCGTAGCCCCACACCACCCACGCCCGCCCGTCGATCAGGTCTTCGAGGGGCAGGTTCGTCGTGTAGTCGCCGTCGCAGAAGGCGACCGCGAAGTCGGCCGAGGTCTCGACGTCGTCGAGCAGCGTGTCGACCGAGACGCCCTCCCACGCCGTGCCGAGCTTGCTCCACGACGTCACGCAGTGGATGTCGACGGTCGGCTGCTCGGCAGGCAGGGCGCGCAGCTCGTCCCAGGTCCAGCGCGCGGCGGTGGCGCCGGCCTCGTCGACCACCGTGAAGTCCCACTCGTCGAGCGGCGTCTCGGGCGTCGGGCCAGCCGAGAGGACGGGGAAGTCGTCCACCAGGTGTTGGCCGGGCGGGATCAGGCCTCCGCCGCGCTGCTCGCTGCGCCGACCCCGGAACCCGGGGCTCACGAACGCCATGCGCACCTCCTCGTCCGCCGGCCGGTGGGCTCGCCGGCCCGGTGATCAGGGCTTGCGGCCGACGCCGCACCAGAACGGCGCGACGAAGTCGACGTCGGTCCGCCACGACGTCACCGGCACGATTCCCGGCTCGACCAGCTCCAGCCCGTCGAAGAAGCGGGTGAACTCGGCCTCGGAGCGCAACATGAA
The DNA here is from genome assembly GCA_035296625.1 of Acidimicrobiales bacterium. Taxonomy (GTDB): domain Bacteria; phylum Actinomycetota; class Acidimicrobiia; order Acidimicrobiales; family VFJN01; genus DATCLS01. The sequence continues at coordinate 23,234 of DATHAO010000057.1, forward strand.
GCCGGACTCGACGTTGGCGTCTTCGGCCGCTCGCTGCAGCGGACCCGTCGCGTCGGGGTCGATGTCAGTGGAGAGGTGGCTCATCGCCAGGTAGCTGCCCGAGGGCAGAGCCTCGACGTAGCGGGCGACGGTCTCGTGCGGGTGGGTGTCGTCGGTGTGCAGGTGGAGGAGCGCGATGAGCATGAGCGCGATGGGCTCGGTGACGTCGAGCGCCTCAGCGGCCTGAGCCAGCACGGCCTCGGGCTCGAAGAAGTCACCCTTCACGAAGCGGGCCACGCCCTCGGGCGTCGTCTTCATCAGCTCGTGGGCATGGGCCAGGACGACGTCGTCGTTGTCGACGAAGACCATGCGGGCGTCGGAGGCCGTGTCCAGCGCCACGTGGTGGAGGTCGTCCGCCTTGGGGATGCCCGTGCCGATGTCGAGGAACTGGCGGATGCCCATTTCGCCGGCGAGGAAGCGGATCACCCGTCCGATGAAGTCGCGGTTGGCGCGGATGTCGCGGGGCGCCCGCGTCTCGTCGCCACCGCCGTAGGCGAGGGCCTGGTGCCGGGCGGCCTCACGGTCGACTGCGAAGTGGGCGTCGCCGCCCGCCAGGTAGTCGTAGATCCGTCCCTGATGAGCGACGTTCGTGTCGATCACGGGCTCGCCGGGTGCTTCTGCCACAGGTGGCCTTTCTCTTCGCTGGGTGACGGCCCCCCCGCCAAGGGCCGCAGAATAACAAGGATCGGCGGCCACAATTTGCGCCTTCAGGGCCCCGCCGCCGCCCGCGCTTCCCGGTGGTCGTGCGCCCATCAGGGACGGCGTTGCACCAGATCGACGAATACGGGAGCTCGCACGGCACCCCCGCAGGACGAGCGGCAGCGGCGGGAGCTCGACGCGTTCCGCCGGCGAACGGCGCGTGACTTCGAGGACGTCGAGGCGCCGGCGTCACCCATTATCCCGCGGCGTCGGTGCGCCCCAACCACCGCCGCCCGGCGTCCGCATGCGTACCACGTCGCCCGCCGCCAGGCGCACGGTGCACTTGTCGGGCAGGCGCTCGGCGCGGGACCCGTCGCCGTCCGGCAGCAGCCAGTTCTCCCCCACCGCACCGGGCGAGCCGCCCCAGAGGCCGGGCGGGTGCGAGACCCTGCGCTCGGTGATGAGCGACACCGTGACGTCCTCCAGGACCTGGAGGTCGCGCTCGATGCCGTCGCCCCCGGCCCATCGGCCGGGTCCGCCGCTGCCCGATCGCAGCCGATAGCGCAGGACCCGCATCGGGAACGCCCGCTCGAGCGCCTCGATCGGTGTGTTCCTCGTGTTGGTCATGCCGGTGTGGACGCCCGACTGCCCAGGCGCCGACGGGCGGCCGCCCTGCCCGCCGGCGACCGTCTCGTAGTAGACCCATCCGGCGCCGCCGACGAGCAGGTTGTTCATCGTGCCCTGTCCGGCCGCGGGGACCCGGGCGGCGCACGGCTCGGCGAGGGCCGCGAGGCAAAGGTCTGCGACCCGCTGGCTCACCTCGACGTTGCCCGCCCC
>DATHAO010000058.1:0-66592 GCA_035296625.1 Acidimicrobiales bacterium
GTTCGACCGGTGGATGCGCTCGAAGCTCTGGGCGATGACCGCCTTCACGCCGAGCAGCGCCGTGCCCTTGGCCGCCCAGTCGCGCGACGAGCCGGAGCCGTACTCCTTGCCGGCGAGCACGACGAGCGGCGTGCCCTCGGCCCGGTAGCGCTCGGCCGCCTCGTAGATCGACGTCTGCTCGCCGGAGGGCAGGTGGACCGTGACGCCGCCCTCGGTCGCCGGCGCAAGCCGGTTGCGGATGCGCCGGTTGGCGAACGTGCCGCGGATCATCACCTCGTGGTTGCCCCGGCGCGACCCGTAGGAGTTGAAGTCCTCGGGCGCCACGCCCTGATCCACGAGCCACCGGCCGGCCGGGCTGTCGGGGTGGATCGCCCCGGCCGGCGAGATGTGATCGGTCGTGACGCTGTCACCGAGCACGGCGAGCACCCGGGCCCCCTCGATGTCGGCCAGCGCCGGCGGCTCGGCCGGCATGCCGTCGAAGTACGGCGGGCGGCGCACGTAGGTCGAGTCGTCGCTCCACTCGTAGGCCCCGCCGGCGGGGACGGGCAGCGCCTGCCACATCTCGTCGCCGTCGAAGGCCTGGCCATAGGCGGCCCGGAACATGTCCGACGCGAGCGACGTCTCGATCAGGGCGGCCACCTCGTCGGGCGTCGGCCAGATGTCGCGCAGGAACACCGGCGCGCCCGAGGGGTCGGTGCCGAGCGGCTCGTTGACCGGGTCGACGTCCATGCTGCCGGCGAGCGCGTACGCCACCACGAGCGGGGGCGACGCGAGATAGTTCATCCGCACGTCGGGGTTGATCCGGCCTTCGAAGTTGCGGTTGCCCGACAGCACCGACACGAGTGCGAGGCCGTGCTCGTCGACCGCCCGGGAGATGGCGGCCGGCAGCGGCCCGGAGTTGCCGATGCAGGTGGTGCAGCCGAAGCCGACCAGGTTGAACCCGAGCTTGTCGAGATCGGGCGTGAGCCCAGCCCGGTCGAGGTAGTCGACGACGACCTTCGACCCGGGGGCCAGCGACGTCTTCACCCAGGGCTTCGTGCCCAGGCCGCGCTCGACCGCCTTCCGCGCCAGCAGACCGGCGGCGACCATGACATGCGGGTTCGAGGTGTTCGTGCAGCTCGTGATCGCGGCGATCGCCACGTGGCCGTGGTCGAGCACGACCGTCTCGCCGCCCTCGAGCGCCACGTCGACCAGTCGGTGCGGGCGGTCCGCGGTGGGCTCCGCGGCGACGTGTGTGCCGGGGGCCGCGGGTGGAACCTCGGCCCCGTGGTCGGCGCCCACGCCGTTGACCACGCCGGACGGCGTGTCGCTGGCGGGGAACGACTCGGCGTCCTGGGTGTCGTAGTTCGCCGAGCTGGTGAGCGAGACGGGCGTGCCGGCGGCCGCCGGGGCGTCGGGCAGCGAATCGACGAGCGCGTCGGCGAAGCGGCGCTTGGCCTCGCGCAAAAGCACCCGGTCCTGGGGGCGCGACGGGCCGGCGATGCACGGCTCGACCGTCGACAGGTCCAGCTCGAGCGTCTCGGTGAACGTGGGCTCGGCCGTGGGGTCGAGCCACAGCCCCTGGGTCTTGGCGTACGCCTCGACCAGCGCCACGAGCTCGTCGGGACGGCCGGTGAAGCGCAGGTAGCGCAGCGTCTGGTCGTCGATCGGGAAGATCGAGATCGTCGAGCCGTACTCGGGCGACATGTTGCCGATCGTGGCCCGGTTCTCGACCGGCACGGTGACCGCGCCCGGGCCGTAGAACTCGACGAACCGGCCGACCACGCCGTGGGAGCGCAGCATGTTCGTCACGGTGAGGACGAGGTCGGTGGCGGTCGTGCCCTCGGGCAGCTCGCCCGACAGCTTGAAGCCGACGACCTCGGGGATCAGCATCGAGATGGGCTGGCCGAGCAGCGCCGCCTCGGCCTCGATGCCGCCGACCCCCCAGCCGACCACGCCCACGCCGTTGACCATCGGGGTGTGGCTGTCGGTGCCGACGAGCGTGTCGGGGAAGGCCTGCCCGTCGCGCGTGGCGACCACGGTGGCGAGGTGCTCGAGGTTCACCTGGTGGCAGATGCCGGTGGCCGGCGGCACCACCCGGAAGTGGCCGAACGCGGTCTGGCCCCAGCGCAGGAACTGGTAGCGCTCGAGGTTGCGCTCGTACTCGAGCTCGGCGTTGCGTCGCAGCGCGTCGGCCCGGCCGTAGACGTCGACCTGCACCGAGTGGTCGATGACGAGGTCGGCCGGGATCAGCGGGTCGAGCCGCTGGGGATCGCCCCCGGCCACGCCCACGGCGTGGCGCATCGCGGCCAGGTCGACCACGGCGGGGACGCCGGTGAAGTCCTGCATGAGGACGCGGGCCGGCAGGAACGAGATCTCGCGGCTCTCGTCCCCATCGCGGCCGCCCGACCAGCGCGCCAGCGCCTCGATGTCGGCGTCGGTGACCCGGACGCCGTCACGGTGGCGGAGCAGGTTCTCGAGGAGGATCTTCAGCGAGTAGGGCAGGCGGGAGACGCCGAACGCGTCCTCGAGGGCGTCGAGACGGTGGATGGCGTAGCTCTGCCCGCCCACCTGGAGGGTGCCCCTGGCGTCGATCTCGGCCATGTCTGCTCCTAGCGGCGGGTGGCGGCGACTTGTATTACACATGCACACTATCGACCCCGGCTACCGCTCTCCGGCCGGCCGGCCGTTCGTAGGGAGGCGGCGAGACGAGGTCGCCCCCAGGCCGAGAGCGGCGTGGCGGTCGAACCGCCGGACCCCGGCAGCCGAGCGTGGCGGCCGCTGCGGCTGGTCGTCGAGCGTCCACACCGCGTCCATGGCCCACGTCTTCCGGCCGGGGACCGATGTGGCGCGTGCTCGCGCCCGGCTCGCCCCCGCTACCAGCCGCGCAGGTCGACCGGCCAGATGCCGAGCACCTCGGCGTCGCCGGTCGGGCCACCGCTGCCGCCGACGTCGCCGTCGCCCTCGACCAGCAGCATGCGCTCGTGCATGGCCACGGTCGGGTCGACGTGCGCCGGCAGCACGCGCACGTGGTCGCCCACCTGGAGCGGGCGCTCGGCCCGCGTGCCGAAGGTGACGTGCTCGTCGGAGACGAACCAGCAGTCCCCCACGTCCACCACCGTCGGGTCGCCGTGGTCCATGCCGAGGGACTTGAGGCCGCCGTCGACCACCGCCCACCCGGCGGGGTTCACCGACAGCACGGTCGTCCAGAGTGCCAGGGCGTTGCGGAACGCCGCGGCGTGGGGGACGTACTCGGTGTCCATGAGCACGTACGACCCCGCCTGGATCTCGTTGGCCCACGGGTTGCAGTCGTAGGTGCCGGTGCCGCCGGCCGACACGATGTCGCCTCCCGTCAGCTCGCGGGCCTCGAGCAGGAGCTTCATCGACGCCTCGACCGCCGCCACCTTCTGCTCGTGCGGCTCGCGCATGAGGTGGCCCTCGTAGCCCATGACGCCCCGCACCTCCATGCCGGCGGCGCGGGCCAGCTCGGCGATGCGGCCGGCGTCGGCCGGGTCGCATCCGCAGCGGGGAAGCCCGACGTTCACGTCCACCAGCACCTCGCGCACTCCGCCGGTGGCCGCCGCCGCCACGGTCTCGGGCGAGTCGACGGCCACGGTCACCCGGGCGGCGCCGTCGGCGACCAGCCGGCCGAGGCCCGCCAGGCGAACCGGGTCGAGGACCTCGTTGGCCAGCAGCAGGTCGTCGCCGAGCCCGGCGGCGGCCATGCCGGCGACCTCGCGGGTCGTGGCGCAGCAGAACGTGCGGTGCCCGGCCGCGACCAGCTCGCGGGCGAGCTCCGTCGACTTGAACGCCTTCACGTGCGGCCGCAGCCGGGGGCCGGGGTGGGCGGCGGCCATCGTCGCCACGTTGTGGTCGAACGCGGCCCGATCGACGATGAGGGCCGGTGTGGGGACGTCGCCGAGCTTCACGCGCCCGACCCTAGGGCGCGATCCGCCCCGGTACCGGCGGTGGGATTCGAACCCACACTTGCGACCTCCTAAGGGTCGTGCCTCTGCCGTTGGGCTACGCCGGCTCGCTCCTCCGCCCGCGGCCGCGCCAGGTGGCGGTCTGGGCGTGACAGTTGGGACACATGATACGGAGGTTGGCGAGACGGTGATCAGAGGGATGCCCCTTGACGTGGTGAGCGCCAGCGGGAGCGGTGCATCCCGCCAGCTGACGAGCCCGCACACCTCGCAAGGGCGAGGCTGCCGGTGACGAGCCTGCCCTGTTCGTGGCCGAGGGCGGTGACCACCACGCTCCCCGGGCCCATGTCGGTCAGCCTGCTCGAGGCACCCGGGGATGTCGTCGCAGGAAGGCCGGCGAACTGACGTTCGTTCCGTGACCGGGGATGAGGCCGCCGCGCGAGCGATGTCTGGTGGCCGTGCCTGTCGGCGGGCAGGCGCCGCTACCCTCTGCGGCCGTGAGCTTGATTCCTCCGATGGCCCAGGGTCCGTCGCTCGGCAACCCGACGCACGAGATCTTCAACCGCCTCCTGCGCGACCGCATCATCTTCCTCGGCACCGAGGTCGACGACGACATCGCCAACGTCATCTGCGCCCAGATGCTGCACCTGGCCGGTGAGGACGAGAAGCAGGACGTCTGGCTCTACATCAACAGCCCCGGCGGGTCCGTGACCGCCGGCATGGCCATCTACGACACCATGCAGTTCATCGAGCCCGACGTGGCCACGGTCTGCATGGGCCTCGGGGCCTCGATGGGCCAGTTCCTGCTCAGCGCCGGTGCTCCGGGCAAGCGCTACGCCCTGCCCCACACCCGCATCATGATGCACCAGCCCTCGGGCGGCTTCCGCGGTCAGGCCGCGGACATCGCCATCCAGGCCGAGCAGCTGCTCTACGTCAAGCAGCTGATGGCCGAGCGCATCGCTTCCCACACCGGTCAGACGGTCGAACAGATCCTCGCCGACTCCGAGCGCGACCGCTGGTTCACGGCGGAGCAGGCCAAGGACTACGGCATCATCGACAACGTGATCGTCAAGCGCGGCGAGATGCTCTGACCGGCACGGCCGGGCACGCAGCGGCACACGTATCCGCGGCCGCACGACGAGCGACGAGAACGAGCGACGGGGGCCCTGGCCCCCGCCTTCGCGTCTAGGGCGTGTGGGGCGCGCCCGGGTCGGGCCGCGCCACGGTGGGATCGGGATCGACAGCGCTCGGCGGGGGTCCCACGGTGGACCCGGGGGCGCCCGGGTCAGGCGTCGCCACGGTGGGATCCGGGTCGACGGCGCTCGGCGGCGGCGCCGGGGTGTCGTGGAGCCCGGGATCGGGCTGAGCGACCGGCGGGTCCGGGTCGACCGTGCCGGCCACGCCGTGGCCATCGGCCTTGCGCTTCTCCGCCTCGAGCTTGTCGACCGCCTTGCGGGCGGCGCTCTGCGCCTTGTCGACGTGCTTGGCGTACTTGCCCTTGGTCTTCCTGTCGATGAAGCCGGCCGCCTTGTCGACTGCGCCGTCGAGCTTGTCGGCGTTGTCGACCGCCGTCGCCTTCGCCTTGCCGGACAGGTCCTTGGCGACGTCCATGGCCCTGTCGAAGAAGCTGGCCATCGTCACTCTCCTCGTGCTGGTCGCTTCTGGTTCGCCAGGGCCCGCAGCTCGCCCACGGCGTGCTCGAGTCCCTCGGGGTCACGGAACAGGCCCGACCCGGACACGAGGACGTTGGCGCCGGCCCGGGTCGCTCCCTGGACGGTCGACGGGCTGATCCCGCCGTCGACCTCCAGGTCGCAGTCGTACCCACCGGCGACGATCATGCGTCGGATTTCTGCGATCTTGGGCTCCATCGTGGAGATGTAGCTCTGGCCCCCGAAACCGGGGTTCACGGTCATGACGAGCACCATCGTGCACAGGTCGAGCACGTGCGCCACGGCGTTGGCCGGCGTGGCCGGGTTGAGCGCCACCGCGGCGTCGGCGCCGAGGTCGCGTACCCGGCCCAGCGTGCGGTGCAGGTGCCACGTCGACTCGGCGTGGACGATCAGCAGCCCGCAACCGGCCTCGACGTACCGATCGAGCAGGGCGTCGGGCTGGTCCACCATGAGGTGGGCCTCGAACGGCACGTTGGTGTGGGGCCGGGCCGCCCTGATGACGTCGGGCCCGAACGTGAGGTTGGGGACGAATCTGCCGTCCATCACGTCCCACTGGATGCGGTCGACGCCGGCCTTCTCGAGCGCCACGACCTCGTCGGCCAGGCGGGCGAGGTCCGCCGGCAGCACCGAGGGCGCGATCTCGAACGGCCGGTCGGTGCCCGGGGCGTCGGGGGGCGGGATCGGGGCCGTGCCGGCGGGAGGTGCCACCTACTCATCCTAGGGTGGGTAGGTGGCCGACTCGCCCCCAGCGCTGCACGTCACAGGCCTCGCCGCCGGTGGTGAGGGCATCGCCCGCGATCCCGGCGGCCGGGTCGTCCTCGTGGACGGTGCGCTGCCCGGCGAGCGGGTGACGGCCACGCCGCTGCGGGCGCGCCGGGGTCGGCCCCACGCCGTCGTCGACGCGGTGCTCGAGGCCGCCCCCGAGCGCGTCGCGCCGCCGTGCCCCTTCGTGACCGCAGGGTGCGGGGGCTGCGGGTGGCAGCACGTGGACCCCGGCGGCCAGCGCTCGCTGAAGGCGGCCTTGGTGGCTGACGCCCTGCGCTACGCCGGCGTCGAGGATCCCGAGGTGGACGAGGGCCCGGCGCTGCCCGCCGTCGACTACCGCACGACCGTGCGCGGGGTGGTCGACGCCGAGGGACGGGTGGCGCTGCGGCGGCCCCGCAGCCACGACCTCGTTCCCGTGCCCGGTTGCCTGGTGGCCCACCCGCTCGTGGTCGAGGTGCTGGCGGAGGGCCGCTTCCCACCGGGCGCCGAGGTGACCGTCCGGGCCGGGGCCCGCACCGGCGAGCGCCTGGTGATCCTCGACCGCCCGGTCGACCCGCTCACCCCCGACGACCCCGCCCCGGTCGTGCGCGGCGACGTCGCGGTGCCCGACGGCGTGCGCGTCGTCGAGGGCGCCGACCTGGCGGCCGGCAAGCGGGCCTGGATCCACGAGGAGGTGGCCGGCCGCCGCCTGCGGGTGTCGGCCCGGTCGTTCTTCCAGTCGGGTCCCGCGGGGGCCGAGGCCCTGGTCGAGGCCGTGGGCGACGCGGTGGGCGATGCGGCCGGCCCGGGCGGGCACGTGCTCGACCTCTACGGCGGCGTGGGGTTGTTCGCGGCAACCGTGGCCGCCGAGGCCGGCGGCCGGGTCACGCTCGTCGACGCCTCGGCCGGCGGCGCCGCCGACGCCCGGGTGAACCTGCGGGCCGTCGAGGGGCTCGATGCCCGCGTGGTCCGGTCGGACGTGGCCCGCTGGCACCCGCGGCGGGCCCACGTCGTGATCGCCGATCCGCCCCGGGCCGGGCTGGGGCGCGGGCCGGTCGCGGTCGTCGGGCGCACCGGCGCCGAGCGGGTCGTGCTCGTGAGCTGCGACGCCGCCGCCCTGGGCCGCGACGCCCGTCTGCTCGCCCGGGCCGGATACCGCTTCGTCGGCGCGACCCTGGTCGACCAGTTCGTGGGCACGCCACACGTCGAGGTCGTGTCCCGCTTCGACCGGGCCTGAGCCGTCGTTCCGGCGTCTCACACCGCCGGGGCGGGGGGAGAGGCCCGAACCTCACCGGTTCAGGTGCCGACCGGGTGCCAGACGGACTTCGTCTCGAGGTGGGAGCGCAGCCGGGCCAGGCCGGGGTCCGGCGTCCAGTCGGTGTCGGCGCCCGCGGGGCGGACCACCCGGGTGAGCGTCTCGGCCGCGGCGGCCTCCAGCTCGGCGGCGAGCGCCGGGTCGCCGACGCCGGCGAGGTCGATCACGTCGACGCCGCCGTGCGACGCGAGCCACGGCGCCACCTCGGCCACACGGCCCGTGAGCACGTTCACCACGCCGCCGGGCACGTCGGAGGTGGCGAGCACCTCGGCGAGGGTCACGGCCGGCAGGGGCGCCTCCTCGGAGGCCAGCACCACGCACGTCCCTCCCGCCACGATCGCCGGGGCGACGACCGACACGAGGCCGAGCAGTGACGACCGCTGCGGGGCGACGACGACGGCGACGCCCGACGGCTCGGGCACCGAGAACGCGAAGAAGGGCCCGGCGACCGGGTTCGACGACCCCTCCACCTGGGCGATCTTGTCAGCCCACCCGGCGTACCAGACCCACCGGTCGATCGCGGCGTCGACGGTGGTCTCGGCGGCCTTGCGCTTGACGCCCTCGCCGTCGACCACGTCGGCGACGAACTGGGTGCGCCGGCCCTCCATGACCTCGGCCACCCGGTAGAGCACCTGGCCCCGGTTGTAGGCCGTGGCTCCCGACCAGCCCTTCGCCGCCGAGCGGGCGGCGACGACGGCGTCGCGCCCGTCCTTGCGGGACGCCAGCGTGGCGTTGGCGAGGAAGCGCCCGTCGCGCGCCGAGCGCACCTCGTAGGACCGGCCGGACTCGGAGCGGGAGAACTTGCCCCCCACGTAGAGCTTGTAGGTCTTGCGGATCGCGAGCCGTTCGGGCGCCGGCGTGTCAGACATCGAGGTAGGCCTCCAGGCCATGGCGCCCGCCCTCGCGGCCGTAGCCCGACTGCTGGTACCCGCCGAACGGGCTCGCCGGGTCGAACCGGTTGAACGTGTTGGCCCAGACCACGCCCGCCCGCAGGCGCTGGGCCATCCACAGGATGCGGCTGCCCTTGTCGGTCCACACGCCCGCCGAGAGGCCGTAGGGGGTGTTGTTCGCCTTGGCGACGGCCTCATCCGGCGTACGGAACGTGAGCACCGAGAGCACCGGACCGAAGATCTCCTCACGAGCGATGCGGTGGGCCTGGCTGACCCCGGTGAACACGGTCGGCGGGTACCAGAAACCCCGCTCGGGCAGGACGCAGGCCGGCGACCAGCGCTCGGCCCCCTCCTGCTCGCCCACCACGGACAACGCCCGGATGCGGTCGAGCTGCTCGGCCGAGTTGATCGCGCCGATGTCGGTGTTCTTGTCGAGCGGGTCGCCGAGCCGCAGCGTGCCGAGCCGGCGGCGCAGGCGGTCGAGCACCTCGTCGGCCACGGACTCCTGCACGAGCAGACGGCTGCCGGCGCAGCAGACGTGGCCCTGGTTGAAGAAGATGCCGTTGACGATGCCCTCGACGGCCTCGTCGAGCGGGGCGTCGTCGAACACGACGTTCGCCGCCTTGCCGCCAAGCTCGAGCGTGACCTTCTTCGTCGAGCCGGCGACCGAGCGGGCGATCTCGCGGCCCACGGCCGTCGACCCGGTGAACGCCACCTTGGCGAGGCCCGGGTGCTCGACGAGGGCCCGGCCGGTGTCGCCGGCGCCGGTCAGGATGTTCACCACGCCGGGCGGCAGGTCGGCCTGGCGGCAGATGTCGGCGAAGGCGAGGGCCGTGAGCGGCGTCGTCTCGGCCGGCTTGAGCACGACGGTGTTGCCGGTGGCGAGGGCGGGGGCGATCTTCCACGCCAGCATCAGCAGCGGGAAGTTCCAGGGGATGACCTGACCGGCGACGCCGAGCGGGCGGGGATCGGGCCCGAAGCCGGCGTGGCCTAGCTTGTCGGCCCAGCCGGCGTAGTAGAAGAAGTGGGCGGCCACGAGCGGCAGGTCGACGTCGCGGGCCTCGCGGATCGGCTTGCCGTTGTCGATGGACTCGAGCACGGCGAGCTCGCGGGATCGCTCCTGCACGAGGCGGGCCAGGCGGAAGAGGTACTTGCCCCGCTCGCGACCGGGCAGCGCCGACCACACGCCGTCGTAGGCGGCCCGGGCGGCCGCCACGGCGCGGTCCACGTCGGCCGGCCCGGCCGCCACGACCTCGGACAGCACCTCCTCGGTGGCGGGATTCACCGTCTTGAACGGCGTGCCGTCGATCGGGTCGACCAGCTCGCCGCCGATGAAAAGGCCGTAGCTGGGGGCGATGTCGACCACCGAGCGCGACTCGGGGGCGGGGGCGTACTCGAAGGCGGACATCAGTCGACCGTCATCTCGTCGGGGTCGGTGTAGTGGCCGGTGGCCAGCTTGCGGCGCTGCATGAGCAGGTCGTTGAGCAGCGACGAGGCGCCGAAGCGGAACAGGTCTGGCGTGAGCCACGCCTCGCCGCACGTCTCGTTGACCGTGACCAGGTAGCGGATGGCGTCCTTGCTCGACCGGATGCCGCCCGCGGCCTTGACCCCCACCCGCCGCCCGCCGGTGCGCTCGAAGTCGCGCACCGCTTCCAGCAGGACGAGCGTGACCGGCAGCGTGGCGGCGGGCGACACCTTGCCGGTCGAGGTCTTCACGAAGTCGGCGCCGGCCAGCATGGCCAGCCACGCCGCCCGGCGGACGTTGTCGTAGGTGGCCAGCTCGCCGGTCTCGAGGATCACCTTGAGGTGGGCACCGCCGCATGCCTCCCGGGTGGCGACGATCTCGTCGTGCACGTCGAGGTAGCGACCGGAGAGGAACGCGCCCCGGTCGATCACCATGTCGATCTCGTCGGCCCCGGCGGCGAGGGCGGCGGCCACGTCAGCCAGCTTCACGGCGAGGGCCGCCCGGCCGGACGGGAACGCCGTCGCCACGGCGGCGACGTGCACGTCGGAGCCGCGCAGCACCTCGACCGCGGGGGGGACGAGATCGCCGTAGACGCACACGGCCGCCACCGGCGGGCAGGTCGGGTCGTCGGGGTCGGGGCGCCGGGCCTTCGATGCCAGCGCCGTCACCTTGCCGGGCGTGTCCTGCCCCTCGAGCGTGGTGAGGTCGACCATCCGCACGGCGAGGTCGATGGCGAACGCCTTGGCGGACGTCTTGATCGAGCGGGTGGCGAGCATGGCCGCCCGGGCCTCGGCGCCCACCTGGTCCACGGGCGGCAGGCCGTGGAGGAAGCGCCCGAGCGATCGGTTCGACGCCGTGACGTCGGCCAGCGGATCGGCAGCGAGGACCACGTCGGCCAGGGTACAGGTGCGTGTCCGCCGCCGACCCGCCCGGTCGGCGCCGGTGGCCGTCCGCCGGCCCGGCCCGGCCGGGCGCGACGATCGTGGGGATGAGGGACGAGCCGGCCGGGGGGCTGGGCGGGCCTGGCGGCGGCCCCGGACGCCTCGGCGACGCGGGCGACGAGCCGGGCGACGGGCCCGGGAGCGCGGGTTAGAGGGCCTCGGCGCGCAGGGCGGCGAAGCCGGGGCGGATCTGGCTGGCGATGATGCGCAGGCGCTGGTCGAACGGCCAGAACGCGCTCTTCATGGCGTTGAGCGTGAGCCACTCGAGCTCGTCCCAGCCGTAGCCGAACGCCTCCACGAGGTTCGCGAACTCGTCGGTGAGGCTGATCGCCGACATGAGCCGGTTGTCGGTATTCACCGTGACCCGGAACCGCAGCCGGGTGAGCAGGCCGATCGGGTGGTCGCGTATGGACGGCGCCACGCCGGTGTGCACGTTCGAGCTCGGGCACATCTCGAGCGGCACGCGCCGGTCGCGCACGAATGCCGCCAGCCGCCCGAGCTGCGCCCGGCCGTCGGCGTCGACGCCGATGTCCTCGACGATGCGCACGCCGTGGCCCAGCCGCTCGCCGCCGCACAGCTGCACGGCCTCCCAGATCGAGGGCAGCCCGTACGCCTCGCCGGCGTGAATCGTGATGTGGTGGTTGGCCTTGGCGATCTCCTGGAACGCGGCCAGGTGCCGGGTGGGCGGGTTGCCGTGCTCGCTGCCGGCGATGTCGAAGCCGACGACGCCTTCGTCGCGGTGACGCAGCGTCAGCTGGGCGATGTCGGTCGAGTTCGCGGCGTGGCGCATGGCCGTGAGCAGCGTGCCGATCGTGATGTTGCGGCCGGCGGCGCCCAGGCGGAAGCCCTCGAGCACGGCCGTGACCACCTCGTCGAGGCTGAGCGCTCCGTCGATGTGCAGCTCGGGAGCGAAGCGGACCTCGGCGTAGACGGCGCCGTCGCTCGCCAGGTCCTCGGCGCACTCGGCGGCGACTCGCACGAGTGCGTCCTTCGTCTGCATCACCGCGACGGTGTGCGAGAACGTCTGGAGGTAGAGGTCCAGGTCGCGCCGGTAGGCGCCCTCGTGGAACCAGAGGCCGAGCTCGGTCGGGTCGGTGGTGGGCAGCGTGTGGCCGGCGTCCGCGGCCAGGTCGACGACGGTCCCGGGGCGGAGCCCACCGTCGAGGTGGTCGTGGAGCAGGACCTTCGGGGCCCGGAGGATCTGGTCTCGGGTGGGTCGAGCGTCCATGCTCCAGGCTACCTGGGCAGGGGTGACGTAGGGGACGCCGCGTGCCGTACCCCTACGGCGCCTCGGTGTCGGGGACGAAGCGCCACGCCGACCCTTCGGCCACGACCCGGCCGGCCGGAAGGGTAGGGAAGTGGGCGCCGACGACGACGGCGTCGGCGTCCGTGGCGCTGCGCAGCAGGCGGCGGCGGGTGGCTCGCGCCTGCGCGCTGTCGGCGTCCGAGACGAAGCCCACGTCGGGCTCGGCGCACTGGACGGGGTGGTGGATCACGTCGCCGGTCAGCAGCCCCTGGTGGCCGCCCGAGGCGATCCACAGGGCCGTGTGGCCCGGGGTGTGGCCGGGCGCTGCGGCGAGCCGCAGGCCGTCGCCCAGGTCGGCGTCGGGCTCCACCACGTCGGCCAGCCCGGCGTCGAGGATCGGCGCGACCGAATCGGCGTGGATCCGCCGGTCGTCGGCGTCGTCGCTGGCCCCCAGCCAGTCCAGCTCGGCCTGCGTGTAGAGGTGGCGGGCCCGGCGGAACGTCGGCACCCACCGGCCGTCGACGGCGCGGGTGTCCCAGCCGACGTGGTCGACGTGGACGTGGGTGTGGACGACGGCGTCCACCTCGTCCGGGTCGAAGCCGGCCTTGCGGAACCGCTCCATGAACGGCCACGCCTGGTCGTTCCAGAACGGCTGGCTGCGTTCCTTGCCGTTGCCGATGCACGGGTCGACGACGAACGTGCGGCCGCCCGCCTCGACGACCAGCGCCTGGACCCGCATGCTGATCGTGCCGTCATGGGCGGCCCAGTGCGGCACCAGCCAGGCGTGGCGGCGCACCAGCTGCTCGTCGGCGTCGGGGAAGAAGAACACGGGCGGGATGCCATCGGTCTGGGCCTCCACGACGCTCGTGATCCGGACGTCGCCGACCTGCCAGCGCTGAGTGTCCTCGGTCATCGGGGTGTCCTCCACGTGCTCACGGCCGCGCCGCGCACGACGCTAGACCGACCGGTCTAGAGATCGCTCATCCGACGCGCTCGACGATGAGTGGGCGGGGCTCGGGGGCCTCGGCGCCCACCTCGATCGCCCCCTCCAGCGCGGCGAGGGCGGCGTCGAGCCGGCCCGGGTCGTCGGCGTGCAGCTCCAGCACCGGCTCGCCGGCCTCGACGGGGTCCCCCGGCTTGCGCAGGCTGAGGGCGCCGGCCGTCGGCGAGACGGGATCTTCCTTGCGGGACCGGCCGGCCCCGAGGCGCCACACGGCTACGCCCACCGCCCGGGCGTCGAGCCGGTGCAGGTAGCCCGAGGCCGGGCTGCGGACCTCGTGGCGCACTGCGGCCGTCGGCCGGGGCGCCGCAGGATCGCCGCCCTGGGCCCGGACCATGGCGTCCCACACCGCGAGCGCCCGGCCGTCGGCCAGCACCCGGGCCGGATCGGCCTCGAGGCCGGCGAGCGCCACCATCTCTCGCGCCAGGGCGAGGGTGACCTCGACCACGTCGCCGGGCCCGCCACCGCGTAGGACCTCGACCGCCTCGTCGACCTCGAGGCCGTTGCCCGCGGCACGCCCGAGCGGAGCGTCCATGTCGGTGATCAGCGCCACGGTTCGCACGCCGTGGGCGTCGCCCAGCCCCACCATCGTCTCGGCCAGGCGTCGGGCCGTATCCAGGTCGGGCAGGAACGCGCCCGCGCCGATTTTCACGTCGAGCACGAGCGCCTCGGTGCCCTCCGCGATCTTCTTGGACATGATCGAGCTGGCGATCAAAGGCACCGCCTCGACCGTGGCCGTGACGTCGCGCAGGGCGTACAGCTTGCGGTCGGCCGGGCACAGGCGCTCGCTCGCCGCACAGATCACGACGCCCACGTCGCGCAGCTGGGCGAGCACCTCGTCGGTGCGAAGCGTGGCGCGCCAGCCGGGGATCGCCTCCATCTTGTCGAGCGTGCCGCCGGTGTGGCCGAGGCCCCGGCCCGACAGCTGGGGCACGGCCGCGCCGCACGCCGCCGCCAGTGGGGCCAGGGGCAGCGAGACCTTGTCGCCCACCCCGCCGGTCGAGTGCTTGTCGACCGTCGGTCGGGGGAGGGAAGACAGGTCGAGGCGGTCGCCCGACTCGATCATCGCCCGGGTCCACGCGGCGAGCTCGCCGGGCGCCATGTCACGCAGCAGAATCGCCATGCACAGCGCCGCCGCCTGCTCGTCGGCGATCGTGCCGGCCGTGTAGCCCTCGATGAAGAAGCGGACCTGCTCGTCGGACAGCTCGCCGCCGTCGCGCTTGGTGCGGATCACATCCAGCACGTCGGTGGCCATCAGCCCGGACCCCCACCCGCGGCCGGAGGCGTGATGGCCATCAGCCGGGCCGCCCGCCCGCGACTGGAGGCGTGATGGCCATCAGCCCGGACCCCAGCCGGGGCCGGAGGCGTGATGGCCATCAGCCCGGCCCCCCGCCCGCCCCGCCCGCGCCCGGAGGCGTGGCGGCGTCACCGCCGGCCCGGTCCGCTCGGTCGGCGGCCGTGGGGTCCGCAGCCCCGGTCCCGGCGCCGGCGGCGGCGTCGAGGTCGTCGGGCCCGAAGGCCCCGGGCAGCCACTCGGCCATCGGCCGCTCGTTGACCAGCAGCTCGGCGCCCCCGGCCTCGACCAGCAGCTGCCGGCACCGCCCGCAGCACGCCACGTCGCGCCCGTCCGGGTCGGTGACCGCCACAGCCCGCAGCCGGCCGCCGCCCGTGGCGTGCAGGGCCGAGACCAGGCCGCATTCGGCGCACAGCGTGAGGCCGTACGAGGCGTTCTCGACGTTGCATCCGACCACGACCCGCCCGTCGTCCACGAGCCCGGCCGCCCCGACGCCGAACCCCGAGTACCGCACGTAGGCCCGGGTGGCGACGTCGGCGGCCGCCGCCCGCAGGGCGTCCCAGTCGATCGCCGCCGTCACCACCCGCTCAGCCCGTCGTGTACGGCTGCCCGTCGGCCGCCGGCGGCCGGGACCGGCCGACGAGGCCGGCGACCACGATGATCGTGACGACGTAGGGGGTCATCAGCAGCAGCTCGGAGGGCAGCGGCGTGTCGAGCAGGGCGAGGCGCCCCTGCAGCTCCTCGGCGAAGCCGAACACGAGGGCCGCGATGAACGCCCCGACGGGATGCCAGCGCCCGAAGATAAGCGCGGCTAGGGCGATGAAGCCGCGGCCGGCGGTCATGTTCTCGTCGAACCCGCTGACCGCGTCGAGCGTGAACCACGTGCCGGCGAACCCGGCCACGGCCCCGCCCAGCACGACGGCCCGATAGCGGGTCCGGAGCACGTTGATGCCCACGGTGTCGGCCGCCCGGGGGTGCTCGCCGACGGCCCGCAGGCGGAGGCCCCAGCGGGTGCGGAACAGCGCCCAGGCCAGCCCGAACACGAGAACGAACATGACGTAGACGTAGATCGTGTTGTCGAACAGCAGCGGCCCGACGAGCGGGATGTCACCCAGCAGGGGGATGGCCACCGAACGGAACGACCCGGGCTGGTTGAGGTCCTGGTACTCGACGAGAACCCGGGCCGTCAGGTAGCTGGTGAGGCCCACGGCGAAGATGTTGATGACCGTGCCACCGATGATCTGGTCGACCTGGTAGCGGATCGACAGCACGGCGAGCGCCAGCCCCAGCAGCGCCCCGGCGGCGACGCCGGAGGCCATGCCGACCCAGGGGGTGCCGGCCGCGCTCGCCGTGAGGGCCCCCACGAACGCGGCGGTGAGCAGCATGCCCTCGATGGCGATGTTGACGACCCCGGCGCGCTCGCACAGCACGCCGGCCAGCGCACCCAGCGCCAGCGGGATCGACCGGCGCAGCGTGCCGTCCAGCAGGCCGACGATGTTGATCGAGTCGTCGCGGGCCGCCCACGCCAGCAGCGCCACCACGAACAGGGCCAGGGAGATGCCGAAAACCAGGTAGGTGCGGGACGTCAGCCGGCCGGCGACCTGGGCGACGCCGAGGGCAACGATGACCACGCCTAGGACGAGCGCGGTCGCCCGGGCGGGCACCGTCACGTCGGGCAGCTCGAACGCCTCGCCGCCCCGGCTGAACACGAACGTTGCGTCGAGGCCCGACTCGCTGCCGAGCCCGAACGCCACGAGGGCGATGAGGCCCAGCACGGCGGTGGCGATGCCGAAGCCGAGGCGTCGTCCGGGGGTCAGCCCGACGCGCTCGTCGCCGGCGGCCGCGGCGCGCCGGTCGTCGACGCCCGTGTGGTCACCGCCGCCGCCGTCGCCGGAGGGGGTTGGCTGACCGGCGGTCGGGTCGGTCGTGGCCGCCACTCAGGCCCCCCAGCTCGTGGTGAACCTCTGCTCGGCGCCCCGGCCGGCCGGAACTCGGTAGATGGCCCGCACCAGGCGGGGGGCGGCCACGAACAGGATGATCAGCGCCTGGATGACGATGATGATGTCGACCGGCGTCTGGGTGGCGGCCTGCATGCCGGTCGAGCCGGCCCGCAGCACGCCGAACAGGAAGGCGGCGGCCAGCACTCCGAACGGGTTCGCCCGGCCGAGCAGGGCCACGGCGATGGCGTCGAAGCCGATCTCGGCGTAGAAGCCGCCGGTCAGGCTGAAGCTCGGCCGGCCGAGGATGTTGCTCGTGCCGGCCAGGCCGGCGAGACCGCCGGCGATCGCCATCGAGAGCATGTAGGTGGCGCCCACCTTCATGCCGGCGTACCGCGAGGCGAACGGGTTCGTGCCCACCGCCCGCATGCGGAACCCGACCGTCGACCGGCCGAGCAACCACCACACGGCGACCGCAGCGGCCAGGGCGATGAACAGCCCGGCGTGGACCCGCATGTCGCCGGCCGTGATCTCGGGTAGGCGGGCGGACTCGTGCACCGGCTTGGAGATCGGGTCGTTGCGGCCCGGCCGCTGGAACGCCGTGCTTCGCAGCGCGTAGTCGAGCAGCCGGTAGGAGATGTAGTTGAGCATGATCGTCGTGATGACCTCGTGGGCCCCGAAGCGGGCCTTGAGGAACCCGGCGATCGCCCCCCAGGCGGCACCGCCCGCCGCCCCGGCCATCACGGCGAGGGGCAGGTGGACCGCGGTCGGCAGGTCGAAGGTGAAGCCCACCCAGCCGGCGCACGTGGCCCCCACGATGAGCTGGCCGGCGGCCCCGATGTTGAACAAACCGGCCCGGAACGCGAGGGCGACCGACAGGCCGGCGAGGGCCAGCGGCGTGGACTCGACGAGCGTGCGGCCGAGCGCGGACGGGGTGGCGAGCGAGCTGTCCCACAGAGCGCGGTAGCTGTCGAACACGGCGTCCCACGAGGATCGCAGCGCCTGGGAGGGGTCGCGGAAGAAGTCGCCCCACTGGTTCAGCGTGTCGGGGTTGGAGAACACGATGACGAGGCCGCCCACGACCAGCGCCGTGAGCAGGGCGAGGGCCGGCAGCAGCAGCGCCTGCCCGGCGGCGCGCAGGCGGGCGACGACCTCGGCGCCCGTCCCGGGCCGGCCGGCCGGGCCGCCGGCGTCGCCCTCGCCGGCGTCGATCGTGGCGGTGGTGCTCACGTGACCGCCACCCCCTCGTCGGCGACCGGTTCGAGCGCGGCTGCCTCCTCGACGGATCCGGCCATGAGCAGGCCGCAGCGCTGGCGGTTGGCCTCGGACCGGTCGAGGAAGTCGACGATTCGGCCGTTGACCATGATGGCCACCCGGTCGGCGAGCGCCAGCACCTCATCTAGCTCGGAGCTGTTGACGAGCACGGCCACCCCCTCGTCGCGCTTCGCGACGATCTGGCGGTGGATGTACTGGATCGACCCGACGTCGAGTCCCCGCGTGGGCTGCGACATCACGAGCAGGCGCCTGGCGTGGAAGAACTCGCGGGCGATGATCACCTTCTGCTGGTTGCCGCCCGACAGCGTCTCGGCGTGCACGTCCACGGACGGGGTGCGCACGTCGAAGTCGTCCACGAGGCGCTCGGCGTGGCGGCGCACGGCCTTGCGGTCGACGCGGCCCCGCTTCGAGAACGGGGCCTGGCCGAGCTGGTTGAGCACCATGTTCGAGGCCAGGTCGAAGGGGCCGATGAGGCCGTCGCGCTGGCGGTCCTCGGGCACGTGGGCCAGCCCGGCGTCGAACAGGTCGTCGGGGTTCGCACCGGTCACGTCGACGCCGTCGAGCACGACCGTGCCGCCGTCGGGCGAGCGCAGCCCGGTCAGCGCCTCCACGAGCTGGGTCTGGCCGTTGCCCTGCACGCCGGCCACGGCGACGATCTCGCCCGCCCGCACGTCGAGCGACAGGCCGTCGACCACCCGGTGGCCCCGCTCGTCGGTGACGACCAGGTCGCGCACGTCGAGGACCGGCTCGCCGGGGTCGGACGGGTCCTTGTCGACCACGAGCTTCACGTCGTGGCCGACCATCATCGTGGCGAGCGCCTGCTCGTCCGTTTCGCCGGGCGTCGTGTGGTCCACTACCCGTCCCCGGCGCAGCACCGTGATGCGGTCGGCCACCTCGAGCACCTCGCGCAGCTTGTGGCTGATGAAGATCACCGACCGGCCACCCGCCACGAGCTCGCGGACGATGCCCATGAGGTCGTCGATCTCCTGCGGGGTGAGCACCGCGGTGGGCTCGTCGAGGATGAGGCAGCGGGCGTCGCGGTAGAGCGCCTTGAGGATCTCGACCCGCTGCTGCACGCCGACCGCCAGGTCCTCCATGCGGGCGTCGGGGTCGACCGACAGCCCGTAGCGCTCGGAGAGCTCCGCGACCTGTCGGCGGGCCTCGTCGCGCTCGATGCGACCGAGGCGGGCCGTGGGCTCGACGCCAAGGATGACGTTCTCGGCGACGGTGAAGACGGGCACCAGCATGAAGTGCTGGTGCACCATGCCGATGCCGGCGCGGATGGCGTCGGCCGGCGACCGGGCGACGAGCGGCTCGCCGTCGAGCAGCACCTCGCCCTCGTCGGGCCGGTAGAGCCCGAAGAGGATGTTCATGAGCGTGGACTTGCCGGCGCCGTTCTCTCCGAGCAGGGCGTGGACGTCTCCGCTCTGCACGGAGACGTCCACGCCCTCGGCGGCCACGACACCGGGGAACCGCTTGGTGATCCCTCGGAGCTCGACCTTCATGGGAGAGGCGCTACCCGCCGGGCCGCGTCTCGATGTCGCCGTCGATGATCTGCTGCGTCAGGTCGTCGACGGCGTCCTTCACCTCCTGGGGGACCGACTCGTCGAACTCGTGGAACGGGGCGATGTCCACGCCCTCGTTCTCGAGCGTGCCGGTGTAGAGGCCGCCCTCGAAGTCGCCCTCGGCGGCGGCTTCGGTGGTGTCGCGCACGGCGACGTCCATGTTCTTCATGACCGAGGTCAGGAACAGATCGCAGGATTCCTCGACGGTCACGCACCCGTCGGTGTCGACCCAGATCAGCTTGGCGTCGCTGCCCGAGGCCTCGACGGCCTCGACCGAGCCGAGGCCGACCGGGCCGGCCACCGGCATGACGATGTCGGCGCCGTCGTCGAGCAGCTGCTCGGTGGTCGACCGGCCGGCTGCCTGGTTCTCGAAGTCGCCGGTGAACAGGCCGTCCTGCGCCTCGGCGTCCCAGCCGATGAGCTCGACGTCGCCGTCGTTCTCCTCGTTCCAGTAGTCGACGCCGGCGGAGAAGCCGTCCATGAAGATCGTGACCGTGGGGATGTTGATGCCCCCGTAGGTGCCGACCGTGCCGGTCTCGGTCGTGGCGGCGGCAACGTAGCCGGCGAGGAAAGCCGCCTGATCGGTGGAGAAGGTCAGCTCGCGCACGTTGTCGAACTCGTCGGCCGAATCCCCGGCGTCGACGCTGTAGTCGTAGTCGACGATCGCGAAGTTCTGGTCGGGGTTCTCCTCGGCGGCGGCCGCGGTGGCGTCGCCCAGCAGGAAGCCGACGGTGATGATGAGGTCGTTGTCCTGTTCGATCAGGGTCTGGATGTTGGGAGCGAAGTCGGCCTCGGACTCGGACTCGAGCACCTGGGGCTCGAAGCCGACCTCCTCTGCCGCCTCCTGCAGGCCCGCGTAGGCGGTCTGGTTGAACGAGCGGTCGTCGACCCCGCCCGTGTCGGTCACCTGGCCGGCCGTGAAGTCGCTGGCCGCCTCGCCGCCCTCGTCACTCGTCTCGTCGGTCGAGGCATCGTCGTCGTCGTCGTCGCCGCACGCGGCAGCGAGGAGTGACAGCGCGAGCACCATGCCGAGGCCCTTGAGCCACCGTCGTCGCATCGAATGCTTCTCCTGGTCCTGTCCAGAACGCGCGACCCGGAGCCGGGCCACGCCGGTGCACGTTAGTCACAAGTTGTGACGAACAATGGCGAGCGGTGGCAGACGACGCAGCCCGTCGGCGCTGGTCGTGGCGATGTGCACCGTCCAGGGCGCCGAGGCTGGCCCGAGCGACCACCGTCGGCCGCTGGGGCGGTTACGTTCGCCCCCGATGAGCGACCCGTACGCCCTTGCCGACGAGGCCGCCGCCGCCCTCGCCGCCCGCACCGGCGCCGAACGTCACGACGTCGCCGTGGTGCTGGGCTCGGGGTGGCGGCCGGCCGCCGACCGGTTCGGAGAGGTGGTGGCCGAGGTGGCGACCGTCGACCTGCCCGGGTTCCCGCCGGCGACCGTGGCCGGCCACACCGGCGCGGTCCGGTCGGTCCTGGCCGAGGGCGGACGGCGGGTGCTCGTGTTCCTCGGCCGGGTTCACGCCTACGAGGGCCACGACCCCGACGTCGTGGTGCACGGTGTGCGCGCGGCGTGCCGGGCCGGCTGCGACGTCGTCGTGCTCACGAACGCCTCCGGGGGCATCCGCTCCGGCCTCGCGGTGGGCCAACCGGTGCTGATCGCCGACCACCTCAACCTCACCGGCCGCTCGCCGTTGGCGGGTTCCTCGCCGCCGACCGGCCTGCCCTCCCGCTTCGTCGACCTGTCCGACCTCTACGCCTCCCGGCTGCGGGCGCTGGCCCGCACGGTCGATCCGGGGCTCACCGAGGGTGTCTACGCGGCGCTGCCCGGCCCGCATTACGAGACGCCCGCCGAGGTCCGCATGCTGGCCGGGCTCGGGGCCGACCTCGTGGGCATGTCGACCGTGTGGGAGGCCATCGCCGCCCGGCATCTCGGGGCCGAGGTCCTCGGCCTGTCGCTGGTCACGAACCTGGCGGCCGGCCTCGGTCCTGCGCTTCACCACGAGGAGGTGCTCGCCGCCGGGCGGGCGTCGGCCGAGCGCATGGGCGACCTGCTGGCCGCCGTGGTGGCGAAGCTGTAGGGCGGACGCCGGGAGCGGGGAGGGCGTCGGCGGTCGCTCGGCGCGGATGTCGCCGGTCGTCGGGCGACACCTACGATCGGCGCCCATGGCACCCGCCGACGTCGTCGCCGCCGCCCGCGCCTGGCGTGACGCCGACGTCGACGCCGGCGACCAGGCCGAGGTCGACGCCCTGCTGGACCGCAACGACGCCGGCGACGCCGCAGCCCTCGAGGAGCTGCAGGACCGCTTCGGGGATGGGCTGACGTTCGGTACGGCCGGACTACGCGGCGAGATGGCCGCCGGCCCGAACCGCATGAACCGGGCCGTGGTGATCCGGGCGACGGCCGGCCTCGCCGCCCACCTCGTCGCCACCGGGCACCGGGGCGAGCCGGTCGTCGTGGGTTCCGACGCCCGGCACCGCTCGCCTCGCTTCGCTGCCGACGCCGCCGCCGTGCTGGCCCAGGCGGACCTGCGACCGCTGCTCGCCGACCGGCCGCTGCCCACGCCCGTGCTGGCCTTCGGCGTCCGCCAGTTCGATGCGTGCGCAGGCATCGTCATCACCGCCAGCCACAACCCGCCCCGCTACAACGGCTACAAGGTGTTCCTCGGCGACGGCGCCCAGATCGCGCCGCCGTCCGATGCCGAGATCGCGGCGTGCATCGACGCCGTGGGCGGCGCGTCGTCCGTGCCCCGCGCCGCCGACGACGACCCCCGCATCGCGAGCGTGGGCG
Organism: Acidimicrobiales bacterium; assembly: GCA_035296625.1. GTDB lineage: Bacteria > Actinomycetota > Acidimicrobiia > Acidimicrobiales > VFJN01 > DATCLS01. The sequence continues at coordinate 22,039 of DATHAO010000058.1, forward strand.
ACGCGCTCGTCGATGCCTACCTCACCGGGGCGGTCGCCACGGCGCTGCCCGCCGGCCCGCCGGCCGACGGGGTGGCCGCCACGCCCGCCGACCGGCGCGCCCTCGGCGTCGTCTACACGCCGATGCACGGCGTCGGACGCGACGTGGTGTTGGCGGCGTTCGACCGGGCCGGCTTCGCCCTGCCGCACGTCGTCGCCGCCCAGGGCGAGCCGGATCCCGACTTCGCCACCGTGGCGTTCCCCAACCCCGAGGAGCCCGGGGCCCTCGACCTCGCCGTCGCCGCCGCCCGCGCACGGTCCGCCGACGTGGTGCTGGCGAACGACCCCGACGCCGACCGGCTTGCCGTGGCGGTGCCCGACGCCGCGTCACGCGGCGGGTGGCGGACGCTGTCCGGCGACGAGATCGGCCTGCTGCTCGCCGACTGGCTGCTGGCACGCGACACCGGGCCGGATCGGTTGGTCGTCACGACGATCGTGTCGTCCTCCGCGCTGTCCCGGCTCGCCGCCGCCCGGGGCGTGGTCTCGGCCGAGGTGCTGACGGGCTTCAAGTGGATCGCCCGCGCCGCGTTCGATCGACCCGACCTGCGCTTCGTCTACGGCTACGAGGAGGCGGTCGGGTCGAGCGTCGGAACGCTCGTGCGCGACAAGGACGGCATCACCGCCGCCCTGGCGGTCGCCGACCTCGTGGCGGCCGAGCGGGCCCGCGGCCGTACGCTGCTCGACCGGCTCGACGACCTCGCCCGCGAGCTGGGCGTGCACGCCACCCGCCAGCGCTCGGTGCGGGTCGAGGGGATCGACGGCCTCGCTCGCATGCGGGCCGCGGTCGACCGGCTGGTGGCTTCGCCGCCGGACCGGCTCGCCGGCCGTCCCGTGACCGCGGTCGAGGACCTGCGCCGGGGCGGGCGCCTGCCGCCGACCGACGGCGTCGTGCTGCGCGGCGACGGCGTGCGGCTGATCGTTCGCCCGTCGGGCACGGAGCCCAAGCTCAAGTGCTACGCCGAGGCCGTCGTGCCGGTCGCGCACGGCGGCGACGCGGCCGCCTTGGCCGCCGCCCGGGCCGAGGGCGCGGCCACCGTCGCCGCCCTGCTCGACGACGCCGGCCGGCTCGTCGGCGGCTGACCCTCGGCGACGGCGGGCTCAGGCCGTGCCGAACAGGCGGTCTCCCGCGTCGCCGAGGCCGGGGACGATGTATGCCTGGTCGTTGAGGTGACTGTCGATGGCGGCGGTGACGACCCGCTCCACGAAGCCCGATCCCCGGACCCGCTCGATGCCCTCGGGCGCGGCGATCACGCACACCCCGGTCATGGGCCCGGCGCCCCGGTCGCGCAGCAGCTGGCAGGCGTGCACGAGCGACCCCCCGGTGGCGAGCATCGGGTCGAGCACCATCACTGTGCGACCCGCCAGCTCGGCGGGCACCGAGTTCATGTAGGGCTCCGGCTGGAACGTGTCCTCGTTCCGGGCCACGCCCACGAAGGCCGTGTCGGTCTCGGGCAGCAGGCGCAGGAACGCCCCGTGCAGGCCCAGCCCCGCCCGGAGGACGGGCACGACCAGCGGCGACGCGGCGATGCGCACGCCCGGGGCCGGCCCGAGCGGCGTGCGCACCTCGACCGGCTCTGTGGCCAGCGTGCGGCAGGCCTCGTAGACGAGCATGCCGGCCAGCTCGTCGATGGCCAGGCGGAAGGTGGCGCGGTCGGTGGTCTCGTCGCGCAGGCGGGTCAGCAGCCGCGCCGCGAGGGGGTGGTCGACGACGGTGACGTCCATACGGACGGAAGTCTCGCGGACCGGCGGGCCCGGGCGGCGCCCGCCATGTACCGGGAACGGGGCGGTGCCGACCCTGCGGTCGGTCTGAGGGACATCTGAGGCTCCACCCAGCCGCCCTCCAGCTGCGCAGCCGAAGCTCACGCCGATGAAGATCACGCCGCTGCCCCCGCCGCCGACGTCCCGCGACGCCCGGGGACCCCGGGGGCTCCCGTCCCGCCGCGGGAGCCTCCGGGACCGGACGACGCCGCCTCCCCGTCGCCGGGCCCGGGCGGGGCGGTCGCGACGTCCCCGGGCGCCGTCCCCCGCGGCGCCCGGGGACGCAGGGTCGACCGGGCTGCGCTGGCGGGCGTGACCGCCGTGGCCGTGGTGCTGGACTGCTGGCAGCTCTCGTCCAACGGGCCCGGCAACACCTACTACGCCGCGGCCGTGCGCAGCATGACGGTGAGCTGGGGGAACTTCTTCTTCGTCGCGCTCGACCCGGGCGGCTTCATCAGCGTCGACAAGCCCCCGCTGGCCCTGTGGGCCGGCGCCCTGAGCGCCCGGGCGTTCGGCTACGGCTCCTGGTCGCTGCTACTACCGAGCGCGTTGGCCGGCGCCGGCACCGTGGCGCTGATGTGGTGCACGGTGCGCCGCCGCGTTCATGGTCTTGCTGCTGGTGGCGGCCGCCTGGGCGCTGCTGCATGCCCTCGACGCCGACCGGCCGACCCGCTGGCTGGTGCTGGCCGGGGCGTTCGTGGGGCTGGCGTTCAACACGAAGATGCTGGCGGCCGCCATCCCCCTGCCGGGGTTCGGCCTGGCGGTGCTCGCCGGCACGGCCGGCGGCTGGTGGCCGAAGGTGCGCGCCGCGTTCGTCTTCGGTACGTCCGCGCTGGCGTTCTCGCTGCCCTGGATGCTCGCCGTCGACCTGACGCCCGCCTCCAACCGGCCCTACGTGGGCGGCAGCACCGACGACACCGTGTGGAGATCGGCCAGCTCGGCCTCGCGCCTCAACACCATGCTCAGCGAGCTGGAGGACGCGTTCGCCGAGCGCGAGGCCACCGAGGCTCGCCTTCGCCGGTTCCTCGCCGACGTGTCGCACGAGCTGCGGACCCTCTCACGTCGATCCAGGGCTTCGCGGAACTGTTCCGCCTCGGCGCCAAGCAGGACCACGTCGACCTCCAGGTGATCATGCGACGGATCGAGGACGAATCCGAGCGCATGAAGACGCTGGTCAACGACCTGCTGTTGCTGGCCCACTTCGACCGGACCCGGCGCGTGGAGCGCCAGGCCGTCGACGTCGCGGTGCTCGCCGCCGACGCCTGTAGCGACGCCGTGGCCGCCGACCCGACCCGCCCCGTCGTGCTCGAGGCCCCCGAGCCGGTGGTCGTCGCCGGTGACCGCGACCACCCGCGCCAAGCCATCGGGAACCTGGTGGCCAACGCCGTGCAGCACAGGCGAGGGGAACGAAGATCGACGTCGGAGCCCGCATCCGAGAGGGGGGTCGGGCGGTCGTGACCGTGCGCGACCACGGGCCCGGGCTCGACGACGAGGCGCTCACCCGGGCCTTCGACCGCTTCTGGCGGGCGAGCGACTCCCGGGCCGGCGCCGGCGTGGGCCTCGGTCTGTCGATCGTGGCGGGCATCGCCGGGGAGCACGGCGGCACCGCCACGGTGGCGAACGCCTCCGGCGGCGGGGCCCTGTTCCGGCTCGACCTGCCCATCGCGGCCCCCGAGCCCTGCGTGGCGGCCGGCGACCCGGCGTAGCCGCGGGCCTCACGCGCTCCGCTCGCTTGCGCCCCGGCCCCCGCTCGCGCCGGCGTCCGCCCCGCTCGCGCCGGCGTCCGCCCCGCCGTCCGGGCCGGTGGCGGGCGTCGGCCGTTTCCAGATCCTTCCCGGCTCGCGTGGAGGGCACCTCCAGGTCGGGGGCGCACGCTCGCCGATACCGACGAAGGAGGGCAGCCCCGATGATCCCGACCCGCCGTGCACGCGCCCGCGCCGCCCACCCGGCCGGACCCCCGGCCCCGGAACGCCACCTCGGGCCCGCGCCGCCGCCGGCCTCGACCGTCGCACCATCTCTGGCAGCCTCAGCGGTGCCGATGCCGACCGCGGGCCCGCCGCCGACCGACGATCGGCCGCCGGCCGCCCCACCAACGTCCGCCGCACGGGCGTCGACCGCCGCGCGGGCCGCCACCGATGCAGCGGTGGCGCCGGTCGCGATCACCGCACCGCCGCCTGCGGCCAGGCCGGCGCTCCGCCAGACACGGGTGACGGCGCTGACCGGCCAACGCCAGGTGACCGACGCCGCGAGGCCGGTCGTCCCGGTGTCCCCCTCCGACGGCGCTCGCGCCGGCGGGCCCCCACCGTCTCCCGACCGCGGGCCGGAGCGCGGGGCGAGGGTCGTCCGGCCAGGCGCCCGGGGCATGGCCGACCCCGCACGCGGCCGGGACGGGATCGGGTGGCTCTCGGGCGACGAGCGGGACGGGCTCGGCATGCGGGTCCTGTCCCGGCCGTGGCTCGTCGAGCTGCGGCTCGACGGCGAGCTCGACATGGCGACGGCGCCGCGCCTGGCCGAGGCCGTCGCCTGGCTGCGCCGCGGCGGTCGCACCGTGGTCGTCGACACCCGGGGTCTGGTGTTCGTGGGCGTCGCGGGCGAGCGGGCCCTGCGGGCGGCCGTCACCGGGCCGGACGGCGGGCGCGACCCCCAGGTCCTGATCGTCGTCGGCGCCGCCGTGGGGCGTCTGCGCCGCATGCTGGCGTTGGCGGTCCGCGCGGGCGGCGCAGCGGGTCTCACGGGCCACGCGGCGGGTCATGCGGGCGGGGCAGCGGGGCGCACGGGCCGCGCCGCATCTCGTCCCGGGCCGTGTAGCTGACAAACCCGACCTCTATGCTCGGGTTAGGCGGGACGGTGTGGCGCCGCCCCGCCCGAGGAGCGTCGCATGGCAGGCATCATCGGCTTCCCCGATCCGGTCGACGAGGTGTCGGCCAGGCTGGTGGCCGGCGGCGTCGTGGGCCTGTCCGTTGCCGCCATCGCCCTCGATCAGCCGTGGCTCACCGCCGTGATCGCCTACGGCTTCGTGGCCCGGGTGCTGTCGGGTCCCACCCTCAGCCCGCTCGGCCGGCTGGTGACCCGCGTCGTGCGTCCCCGCCTGGCGGTCCCGCCCCGGCCCGTGCCGGGCCCGCCCAAGCGCTTCGCCCAGGCGATCGGCGCGACGTTCTCCCTGACGGCGGCGGTGCTGGCGCTCGGCTTCGGCCTGACCGGCGCCGCGTGGATCGTGTTGGGTCTACTCGCCGTGGCGGCAAGCCTCGAGGCGTTCCTCGGCTTCTGCCTCGGTTGTCAGGCCTTCGCCCTGCTCATGCGAGCTGGCGTCATCCCGGCCGAGGTGTGCGAGCGCTGCACCGACCTGTGGGCGCCCCGCCCAGGCGGCGCGGGCACCGCCTGAGACCACGCGCAGCCGCCGGCAGCGCCCGACAGCCCGGCCCGTGGACCCCCGCCGTCCCGTCCGGCGGCGGTCCGCCGGTGACGGGTGCCCGAGGCCGGGCTGGCGTGAACCCGGTTGGTCGTCAACCGGCGTCATCGGGGCCCGGTTTGCCGCGCCAGGTCGACGCCGGTCCGCCGTGGTCGAGGGGTGGCTGGCCCGGCCGGGACTGGCGTGGTCCTGCTGGGCGGTCACCACGCTGTACTCGGCGCTCGTGGCCGCCGGTGGGCGCCTGACCGCGGACGTCGTGGGCATGGGGCGGGTGGACCCGGCGTCTCCGCCGGTCGACATCCACTCGGTCGTCGTGCTGGGCGACGGCCGCCGGCGCTGGCTGGTCGACCCGTACTTCTGGGTGCCGCCGATCGCCGAGCCGGCCGGCGACGCCCTGCGCCCGGGCCTGTGGTCCGAGGCGTTCGCCGACGGACCTGCGTGGTGCACGGCCGTCAGTCACTCTTCGGGGCGCAGCGTGCTGCGCCACCGCACGTTCACAATTCCGCTCGACGCCGAGGACGTCGAGGCGCTGTGCCGGGTGTCGGTCACCTTCACCGGCGTCGCGTCCCGTCCCTGGGCCAACGTCGCCACGGCCGATGGGGCGGTCGCCGCGAGCCTCGACCGCGACGGGGTGGCTCGGGTGCGCCGGTGGCGGGCCGGCCCGGCGCAGACATGGAGGATCACGCCCGAGGTCGTCGTGCTGCCCGACTGGCCGGCCGCCGAGGCCGCGGTCGCCGGTCTCGCCCTGTCGGCCTGATCCCGGCGACGCCGTAGCCTCGCGGGCGTGAGCATTCTCACCGACGAGGCACGCCGGGTCATCGAGTCGGGCCGGCTGGCGCATCTGTCCACCACCAACCCCGACGGCAGCCCGCAGGTGAGCCTCGTATGGGTCGGGCTCGACGGCGACGAGCTGGTCTGTGGCCACATGGGCATGCGCCAGAAGCTCCGCAACGTGCAGCGTGACGGGCGCGTCGCCCTGTCGCTCGAGACCGGCGCCCGCAATGCGATGGGGCTCGACGAGTACCTGGTCGTGCACGGCACCGCCCGGGTCACCGAGGGCGGCGCCGCCGAGCTGCTGCAGCGCCTGGCGCACGTCTACCTCGGCCCCGACGTGCGGTTCCCGCCGGGGAGCGACGACGACCCGCCGCCGGGTTACGTGCTGCGCATCACCCCCGAGCGCCTGGGCGGCGTCGGGCACTGGTCCTCCGGGGAGTAACCCGGCCCTCGGCCCGGCCGCGGCCCCGGCCCGGGCCGGCCCGGGGCTCGGCCCCGGCCCCGGCTCGGCCCCGCCCGCTCATGGCTCGTGGCGGTGGGGGACCCGAGGGTCCGCCATGCCCTCGGGGCTCAGCAGCTCGTCGAGCCGGGCCCGGTCGAGCCAGCCCCGTTCGACGACGAGGTCGGTGACGGCCCGCCCGGTCGCCAGGGCCTCGGTGGCGATCGCCACCGAGCGCTCATAGCCGAGGATCGGGTTGAGCGCGGTCACCACGCCTATCGAGCGCTCGACGTAGCCCCGGCACACCTCGCGGTCGGCCTCGATGCCGACGATGCAGCGGGCCGTCAGCGTGATGCAGGCGTTCTTCAGGATCATCAGCCCGTGCATCAGGTCATAGGCGATGATCGGCTCGGCCATGTTGAGCTCGAGCTGGCCCGATTCGGCGGCCATCGTGATCGTGGTGTCGTAGCCGATGAGCTGGAAGCACACCTGGCTCACGAGCTCGGGCATGACCGGATTCACCTTGCCCGGCATGATCGACGACCCCGGCTGCACCGCCGGCAGCCGGATCTCGGCCAGCCCGGCGCGCGGCCCGCTGGAGAGCAGACGCAGGTCGTTGCAGACCTTCGAGATCTGCACGGCCGCCCGCTTCAGCGCCCCTGAGACGCCGAGGAACTCGCCGGCGTCCTGGGTGGCCTCCACCAGGTCGGCGGCCTGACGGACCGGCACGCCACTGACCTGGGCGAGGTGCGCGGTCGCCGCCTCCGCGTAGCCGGGAGGGGCGTTGATGCCCGTGCCGATGGCAGTGGCCCCGAGGTTCACGTCGAGCAGACTGGCGACCGCCTGCTCGAGCGCCCGGGTGGCCTCGCCCACCATGGTGGACCAGGCGGCGAACTCCTGGCCGAGCGTCATCGGCACGGCGTCCTGCATCTCGGTGCGGCCCATCTTCACGACGTCGGTGAACGCGCGCCCCTTCGCCGCCAGCGCGTCGCGCAGCTCCCGCAGGGCGGCGAGCGTGTCGCCCGACGCCAGCACGAGGCCCAGCTTCAACGCGGTCGGGTAGGCGTCGTTCGTGGACTGCGACCGGTTGACGTCGTCGTTGGGGTGCAGGTGGGCGTAGTCGCCCCGATCGTGGCCGAGGATCTCGAGGCCCCGGTTGGCGATGACCTCGTTGACGTTCATGTTCGTCGACGTGCCGGCCCCGCCCTGGATCATGTCGACCACGAACTGCTCCCGCAGACCGCCGGCGGCGATCTCGTCGCAGGCGGCCACGATGGCGTCGCGCCGGTCCACCGGCAGGCCGCCGACCTCGCCGTTCGCCAGCGCTGCCGCCTTCTTGACCAACGCGAAGGCCTGGACGAGGTGCCAGAACTGGCACAGCGGGACACCCGAGATGGCGAAGTTCTCGGTGGCCCGCAGCGTCTGGACGCCCCAGTACGCCCCCGCCGGCACCTCCCGCTCGCCCAGCATGTCGTGCTCGCGGCGCACGCCCCGGCGCTCGCCGGCCACCCCGGCGCCCACGAGGCGATCGTCGAGCAGGCGCAGCCGCTCGGCGAGCACACGAGCGACCCGGGCGACGACCCGGTAGAACGCGTCGGGCCGCTCGTTCCGGTGGGCCTCGACGGCGGCGCGGGGGACGACCAGCACGGTGGCGCCCGACCGGGTGCGGGCGCTGTCGAGATGAGGGCCCTCGTCGAGCAGCAGGCCCGCCGCAACGACCTCGCCCGGGCCGAGGAGCGCCATGACCCGCTCCTCGCCGTGCAGCCCGCGGACCAGCTCGACCGTGCCCTGCGCTACGACGCCGAGCCACTCGCGGGGCGTCGACTCGTGGAACAGCCAGGCGCCGGGGGCGAAGGTTCGCTCGGTGCCGCCGGCCAGGAGGGCGGCCAGGTCATCCGGTTCGGCTCCGGTGGCGGTCGCCGCCGCCGTGAGCACGTCCTGGCGGTCAGTGGGGGCGGGGGCGGCGGTCATCGCCCCCATGGTGCCCCGGGCGTCCTTGCCAGGCGGGCCTTGGCCGGTCGCGGGCGCGCGGCCGGATCGCCCCGGCCGTGCCGGTCAGGCCACCGCCAGCGGGGCGGCGGCGAGCACGCCGAGCGCCCGATCGACGTCGGACTCGTCGTTGTGGAGGTGGCAGGACAGCCGCAGACGGCCGGCGCGGGCCGAGGCGGCGATGCCGGCGGCGGCCAGCCGCTCCCGGGTGCCGTCGGGCACGGCGAGCGACACGATGGCCGACGGCCCCGGCGCCAGCCCGAGTCCCGCCCGCAGGCGGTTGGCGAGGGCCACGTCGTGGCGGTGGATGGCGTCGACGCCGATGCGGGTGAGCAGCTCGAGCGACGAGCGCTGGCCCAGCCATGCCGGCCACACCGGTGACACGTCGAGGCGCCGCACCCCCTCGGCCAGCCGCAGCGGGGCGCCGTAGCAGGAGTCCCACGGGTCCTCGCCGGCGTACCACCCCGCGCCCGCCGGACGCACGGCGTCGAGCGCCTCGGCGGTGCCGGCTAGGAACGCCGTGCCGCGGGGCGCCAGCAGCCACTTGTAGCCGGCGCCCACGACCCAGTCGGCATCGCCGCAGGCATCGAGTGGCAGCCAGCCGGCGGCCTGGGTGACGTCGAGCAGGACCCGGGCGCCGCCGGCGCGCGCGGCGCCGAGAAGCGCGACCGGGTCGAGGACCGTGCCGTCGGCGGACTGCACGACGGACGTTGCCACCAGGTCGACCGTGCGGTCGACGGCGTCGACCAGCCGCTCGACCGGCACGGTGCGGACGCGCACGCCGTCGGACCGCCGGGCCAGAAACGGCCACAGCACCGAGGTGAACTCGCCCTCGGGGGCGAGCACCGTGGACCCTGGGGGCAGTGCCTCGGCGACGAGTCCCACCAGCGGCGATACCTGGGCGGCGATCGCCACGCGGTCGCCGGGCACGCCGACCAGGGCGCCGAACAGCGAGCGGCAGGCGGCGATCGCCTCGTCGACGGCGGGGACGTCGAGGCGGCCCTCCATGCGGGCGCGCTCGGCGCCCAACACCACTTCGGCCGTCGCCGTGGGCGCGAGGCCGTAGGTGGCGGTGTCGAGGTAGGTCCGGGTCGGGGCGAACAAGGAGCGCATGCCACGATCGTCCCCCCGCACCGGTACCAAGACAAGATCTGGCTTCCTTGTCGATCACCCAAGGAACGTTTGGGTCTACCGTGAGGAGATGATCGGCACGCAGCGGCTCGAGGTGCTCCAGCAGGTCGCCCGGCACGGCTCGCTCGCCGGCGCGGCTCGGGCGCTGGCCTGCACGCAGCCCGCCATCGCCCACCACATGACCGAGTTGGAACGCGAGGTGGGCACGCCGCTCGTCGTCCGCCACGGGCGCGGCGTGCGCCTCACCGACGCAGGCGCCGCGCTGGCCGCCCACGCGGACGCCGTGCTGTCCCGCCTGGCCGCAGCGCGCGACGAGGTGGCCGCGATCGCCGGCCTGCGGGCGGGGCGGGTCCGCATCGCCGCCTACCCGACCGCCGCCGCCACGATCGTGCCCGGTGCGATCGCCGCTCTGCTGGCCGACCACCCCGGCGTCGACGTGTCGCTCCGCGAGCTCGAGCCGCCCGAGGCGCTCGCCGCCCTGCGGGCCGGCGAGGTCGATCTGGCGGTCACGTTCCGCTACCCCGAGGCGCCAGTCGCGGTGGCGGCGGGCGCAGGGATCGCGGGTGCGGGTAGGAGCACCGACCCGGCGGGTGCGGGCGCCGGCGCCCGGGTCGGCGTCGGGGCGGCGGGCGCCTCGGGCATCGACCGGGGCCTGGCGGTCACGGCGCTGTCCGAGGACCCGATCGACGTCGTCGTGCCTGCCGACCATCCGGCGGCCGGACGCGACGCGCACGACCTGGCCGACCTCGCCCGCGAGACGTGGGTGGCCGGGTGCGACCGGTGCCGCGCCCACCTGGTGGCGCAGTGCCGCATGTCGGGGTTCGAGCCGCGGGTGGCGTTCACGACCGACGACTTCGTGACGCAGCAGGCGCTGGTGGCGGCGGGGTTGGCGGTGGCCGCCATGCCGCGGTCCACCCTCGGGGCGCATGCCGATCCGGGCCTGCGGGCGGCGCCGTGCCGCGACCTCGGCCGACGCGTGGTCGAGGTGGTCCTGGCCGGCGATCCCGTCCCGCCGGCGGTCCACGCCCTGCGTTCGCGCCTCGTCGCCGCCCATCGTCGCTGACGTTTCGCCAGCACGTCGATGGTCGCGGCCGTGGCCCGGGCGGGCACCCCGGTCCGGCCTCGACGTGGCCGCGTCCCGGCCCGCGCCGGCCGGGCAGCGCGGCCCCGCCGGCCCTCGCCGGCCCCCACGGGCCCGGCGCCGCGACGGTCCGGGGGCCCCGGCACGCGTGGCAGTCTGTCCCGATGCCCGAGGCCTGGGACTCGATCACGATCGAACGGATCGACCCGTCGTCGTACCTGGTCCTCGGCACGGGGGCCTGCGCGCTGCTCGCCGTCGCGGTCGACGGGATCTGGCGCCGGGCCCGCAACGTGGTGACGATCGTGCACGAGGGCGGCCACGCCGTCATCGCCGTGCTCACCGGGCGCCGGCTCACGGGCATCCGCCTGCACTCCGACACCTCGGGCCTCACGCTGTCGGTCGGCAGGCCCCGCGGCCCGGGCATGGTCGCCACGGCCGCCGCTGGCTACATCAGCCCGTCGCTCGTCGGCCTCGTCGGCGTCGCGCTGCTGGCCGTCGAGCAGGTCACGGTCATGCTGTGGGCGGCCACCATCGTGCTGCTCCTCATGCTGATCATGGTCCGCAACCTCTACGGCGCCCTGACGCTACTCGTCACCGGCGCCGCCGTCGTGGCCGTGTCACTGCTCGCCTCACCGGACGTGCAGGCGGCGTTCGGCCACACGATGACCTGGTTCCTTCTGCTCGGCGGCGTCCGCCCCGTCAACGAGCTCCGCCGCCAGCGCCGCCGCCAGCCCGGCTGGAATTCCGACGCCGACCAGCTCGCCCACCTCACGCGCCTGCCGGCCGGGGTGTGGGTGGCGGTCTTCGGCCTGGTCACGGTCGGTGCGCTGGCCGCCGGCACTTGGCTCCTGCTCGCCTGATCCCCTCCTTGCGCACGCAGCGAGCGGGCACGCCTTCGCTCGCGATGCCCGGCGGCCGTTCACCTCCAACTAACGTCGCCCCTGATGGCGGGCCGAGGTGGGCACTCGAGCGCTGACCGGCACCGCCCGGGCCGTGTGAGCGACGGCGCGGGCGGGGAGCGCGAGCCCCGCCCGGGCAATCTCGGAGGCAGAGTTCGCGAGCGGGGCGAGCGCGACGGCCCGTGGACGACGACCGCTCTCGCCGCCGGTCCGGCCACGGTCGCCGGCCCCTACGTGGTGCAGTCGGCCGTGAGACGGGCGCCAGAGGGTGTGGTCGGTGGACCAGGGCCGCGAGATGCCCGCGCCGGGCTCGGCGCGGCGGCGGCCACCCGTCTCCATCGTGGTCCCGCCGGCGAGGGCGGCGACGACGGCTCGCCGCACCCGGGGCGCACCGCTACGTCCGAGCGCGGCCGCAGCGCAGGCCGCCGGGGCGGCAGCGGCGGCGGCCGCGACGACGGCCCGGTTCCCGGCGAGGACGGCAGGGCCCCGGGCAAGCGCCGCCGGTCGGGCCGCCAGCGGGTCGTCCTGGCCGCGCTCGCCGTCGTCCTGATCGTGTGCGTCTCCGGTGCATCGGTCGCTGGCTACGCCCTCGTCAAGTACGGCAGCATCGACCGCGTCTCCGATATCGACATCGCCTCGGCCCCCCCCGGGGAGCCGGAGAACTTCCTCATCGTGGGCAGCGACACCCGCGAGGGCACGGACGACGCCGGCGAGGTCGCCGGGCACCGCAGCGACACGATCATGATCGCCCGCGTCGATCCCGCATCCGACCGGCTGGCGCTGCTCTCGTTTCCCCGCGATCTGATCGTCACGCTCGCCGGGACGGGGGAGCGAGGCATGATCAACGCTGCGTACAGCATGGAGAACGGCGAGCAGGTCCTGATCGACACGATCAAGCAGAACTTCGGCATCCCGATCCACCACTACGTCGAGATCGACTTCCACGGGTTCCAGCAGCTGGTGGACACGATCGGCGGGGTGTCGGTGTGGATCCCGAACGCCGTGCGCGACACCCACTCGGGCCTGTTCATCGAGCAGCTGGGGTGCGTGCGGCTCAACGGCGACCAGGGCCTGCAGTTCGCCCGCTCGCGGTACCTCGACTACCTCAACGACGGCGAGTGGGAGCGCGACCCCCAGTCCGACGTCAGCCGCAACCAGCGCCAGCAGATCTTCATCGAGCGGGCGATGGCCAAAGCGCTCAGCCAGGTGCGGTCGAACCCGCTGCGCATGCGTGAACTGGTCGACATCGGCGTGAGCACCATCCGCCTCGACGACCAGCTCGGCGTCGGCGACATCGTCGACCTGGCCGAGGGCTTCCGCGACTTCAGCGCCGACGCCCTCGAGAACTATCCCCTGCCCACCACGCCGAGCCCGACGAACGAGAACCGGCTCGTGCTCGCCGACGGCGAGGCGGAGCCGATCCTGAACGTGTTCCGCGGGCTGCCGCCGGGCGAGGTCGGCGCCTCGGCCGTCGGGGTGACCGTCCTGAACGGCACGGACCAGGAGGGCTTCGCCCGCGACATCTCGGGTGCCCTCCAGGAGGTGGGCTTCGACATGCGCGAGGCGGACTCGGTCGCCGAGCGCCCGCCGCACTCGATCGTGCGCTACGCGCCCGGCCAGGAGAACTACGGCATGCGGCTGGCCCGCCACCTCACGGCCGGGGCCGACCTCGTCGAGGACCCGGCGGTCGAGCCGGGCGAGGTCGTGCTCGTCGCCGGCGCGGACTTCACGACGGTGCACGACCAGCCGACGCCGCTCGACCGGATGCCGACCACGACGGTCCCGGGCGCGCCCGCCACGAGCGCGACGACTGCGCCGGCCGAGACGACCACGACACGCCCGCCGCCGCCCTCCACCACCACCACGGCGCCGAACGGCTACATCGTGGGCGACCCGCCGGCCGGCGCCACCTGCGAGTAGCGCGACGACCGGTGGAGGCGGCGCCGCCGCCCGGTGCATGTCGTCGCCGCCCCGGTGCATGCCGGTGCAGCGCCGCGCTGTAGCGTCGCTCCTCGGTGGTGACCGCCGATCCCGACGCCGACCTCGAGAACGCCCTCGTCTCCTGGCGGCGGCAGCGGCGGCGCCGGCGGGTCGCAGACGTCCATCCCATCGACGCGCTCTACCAGGCCTATGTCTCCGCGCTGCTGGGCGCCGCGGCGCTCTACCTGGCGGCCGCGGCGGTCGGCGACTCCCGGCTGGACGCGGCCGACATGCATCTCGTCGCCACCCACGGGGCCGACTGGGTGGGCGCGGTGGCGGCCGGCGTGCTGGCAATCGGTCTGCGCTCGGGCAGCCGGGGCGGCCCGCTGGCACTCGAGGGGGCCGATGTCCGCCATGTGCTGCTCGCTCCCGTCGACCGTACGACGGCGCTGCGGGGCCCGGCCCTGCGGCAGCTGCGGTTCTTCGTCTTCGTCGCCATCGTGTCGGGGGCGGCGGCGGGCCTGCTGGCGTCCCAGCGCCTCGAGCACCACGCTGCGGCCTGGATGGCCTGCGGGGCCCTCGCCGGGCTCGCCATCGTGCTGCTCGCCTACGGGGCGGCGCTCGTGGCCTCCGCACTACGGCTGCCCTCGCCGGTCGCCACGCTCGTCGGCGTGGCCCTGGTGGCCTACGCCGTGGCCGATGGGCTCGACGCGGTCGAGGGCTCGCCGCTGACACCCTGGGGATCGATCGCACTGTGGCCGTACGGGTTCGACGTGGCCGGCGTCGTCGCCCTCGGCGCCTCGTTCGCCCTCGTCGTCGTGGGCCTGCTCCGGATCGGTGACCAGTCACTGGAGGCGGCCGAGCGCCGCGCCACGCTCGTCGGCCAGCTGCGCTTCGCCGCCACGCTGCAGGACCTGCGCACGGTCATGGTGCTGCGCCGCCAGCTCGCGATGGAACTGCCGCGGTTGCGGCCGTGGGTGACGCTGCGGGTGCGGGGCACCGGCCGCCTGCCGGTATGGACCCGCGGCTGGCGGGGCGTGCTGCGCTGGCCCGCCGCCCGTGTAGGGCGCCTGGTCCTGCTCGCCGCGGTCGCCGGCCTCGCCCTCCGCGGTGCCTGGGAGGGCACGACGCCTCTCGTGGTCGTGGCCGGCCTCGCCCTGTACCTCGCCGGGCTCGACGCCCTCGAACCGCTGGCCCAGGAGGTCGACCACCCCAGCCGGGCGCAGTCCGCCCCGGTGACCCGAGGGGACCTGCACCTGCGCCACCTACCCGTGGGCGCGGCCGTGATGCTGGCCGTGTGCGTGCTCGCCGGCGTCGCGGGGCTCGTCGTGGGCCCGTCGCTCGCCGGGCTGGCCGTGGCCGCCATGTGCGTCGTGCCCGCGGCCGTGGGCGCCGCGGCCGGCGCAGCCGTGAGCGTGGTGGGCGGCGGCCCCGACGTGTCCGGCGAGGGCGCTTGGAGTCTCGTGCCGCCCGAAGTCGCCGGGATCCGCCTCATGTTCCGCACCGGTCTCCCGCCCGCACTCGCCGTCGTCGGCACGCTGCCGCTGCTGGCCGGGCGGGCGGCGGTCGAGGACGGGCGCACAGCCGCGCAGGCCGCCGGCGCCGCCGCGTCGGGCGCCGTGGCCATCGTGGTCCTGGGCGCCGTCGTGGCGGCGTGGGTCCGCCACCGGGATCGGCTCCACGAGGCCTGGCAGTCCGCCATGGACCAGGCCATGCCGTCCCGCACGCCGTCCCGATCCCTCGACGAGGAGACCGCCCATGTCGCCTGACCCCGTCCTCGTCAGCGACGGCGCCACCAAGGCCTACGGCGACCTGGTGGCCCTGGCACCGCTCGACCTGACGATCGACGAGGCTGAGCGGGTTGCGCTCGTGGGTCACAACGGGTCGGGCAAGTCGACCCTGCTTCGTCTGGTCACGGGCCTGATCGATCTGTCCGACGGCTCGATCGACGTGGTCGGCGAGCCGGCAGGAGCTCCGGACGCCCGGGCGGCCGTCAGCTACGTGCCCGACGAGCCCGTTCTCTACGACGACCTCAGCGTGCGCGAGCACATGGCATACGTGGCCGCCCTGCACGGCGTCGACGTGGACCTCGACGACATCGACGAGCTGCTCGAGCGGCTCGGGCTGATCGATCGGGGCGACGACCTGCCGGCCCGGTTCAGTCGTGGCCTGCGCCAGAAGACGTCGATCGCCGTGGGGCTGCTGCGACCGTTCCAGCTGCTGCTGGTCGACGAGCCGTTCGTGGGCCTCGACGCCCCGGGCAAGGCGGCGATGCTCGAACTGCTCGACGAGGCCCACGAGGCGGGCGCCGCTGTGGTCGTCGCCACCCACGACCCGGTCTACGTCGAGCGCGTCGACCGGTGCCTGGCCCTGCGCGACGGTGAGCTGGTCCACGACGGGCCCGCCACCCCCGCCGACGTGCTCGCCCTCGTCGGCCACTAGTCCGCCGGCCGGGCCGATCCGCCGGCCGCCGCGACCGGTCGGCCGCCCGTCGGGGACGCCGGCGTCACCCGCCGAGCGCCTCCTCGCACAGCGAGCGGTCGGGGCGGACCGCCTCGACGCCGGGCAGAGACCGGGCCACCCCCTCGCGGTCGGGTGCCTCGCCGATCGTGACCTCGTCGCTGCCAGAGGGCAGCGCCGTGGCGTTCAGCACGGTGCCGCCGTGCTGGAGGTTGGCGGTGAGCTGGCGGGGATCGGCGCTGGCCTGCAGTGTCACGGTTCCGTCGAGCTCGGCGGGAACGCCGAGCTGCCAGTCCGCGTCGGTCCACTCTGCCGGCAGGACGTCGACCCGCACGGTCCCGTCGGCGAGCCGCACGATGCCCACCACGGTCGACTGGCCGTCGGTGCGGAACGTGAGCAGCGGCAGGCGGTCGCCGACCGGCAGATCGTCGACGTCGAGGCGCACGTCGTGGACGCCGACGCCCGGGCCTCGCTCGACGCCGAGCCACCGATCGCGCACCCCCACGTAGAGGCCGTCGCAGTCGCCGACGACGGCGAGCACCCCGTCGGCTACCGGCGGGAGCCGGTCGTCGCGGTCGACGGACACGGGGGAGGGCGCGCCGGGCAGCGCCACCCGCCAGCGCACCCAGTCGGCCCGCCAGGCCTCGGGCACGACCGGGCCTCGTTCGTGCTGGTACTCGAGGGCGAGCGCCAGGTTGGCCAGCACCCCGACGCCGACGAGCAGGCCGGCACCGCCCAGCAGCGCCCGCCAGAGCGCCGGGCGCCAGCTCGCCGAGGCGGTCCCTGCGGCGTGGAACCCGACGAGCCCGCCGACCACGACGAGCGGGTACAGGTCGTTCAGGTAGCGGTTGGCGACGTAGCCGAAGGCCAGCACGCTCGCCCCGCCGGCCAGCGCCCCCAGCCACAGCGGGGACAGCCGGGACGCGAAGTCGCGCCGCCGGCGGCTGCGTACGGTCCACACCACGCCGGCGAGCGCGAGCACCGTGAGCGCCGGCGCGCTCGACGGGATGCTCGAGGACCAGTCCAGCTCGTCGAAGACCGCCGAGCGGTCCATGAGCGTCGGCCCCCGGCGCGGGAAGTCGAGGTACGGGAAGTCGGACCGCACGTCGAGGGCGTCGGGCCGCAGGTACTGCCGCGCCGTGGTCGTGACGTACTCGCCCCCTATGAAGTTGGTGTTCTCGGCGAGCACGTCGTCGCGGTCGTCGGTCATCAGCGACTGCAGGTGCCGGTCCATGGGGAGGCCGAAGAGCTGGCCGAGCTTGGCGTAGTTGAGGCCCGCCGACAGCGCCACGGGCAGGAACCCGGCGAGCACGAGCGCGGGCAGCAGCCGTCGCACCGCGAGGCGCCGCTCGGCCGGGTCGCCTGTGCGCCACCGGCGCACGAGCAGCGTGAGCCCGGCGAGCCCCAGGGCGAGCAGCGGCCCGAGCCCCAGCGTCTGCCGGCTCAGCACGGCGCCGGTGATCAGCGCCGAGGCGATCAGCAGGCCACGGCCGGTGGGCCGGCGCTGCCAGCGGGCGACGGCGTCGAGCCCCGCCACCGACAGGGCCACGCCCCAGATCGTGGCCTCGTGGTAGACGACGGCCGACGACGCAAGCCAGAACGGCGGCGAGAAGAGCACGGCCACCGCCAGCACCGCCGTCGTCCGGACCTCGCGCCGGCCGACCGGCGCGGGGCCGCGCACCATGGCCCGGACCACGCAAGCCAGCCGGAACGAGGCGACGGCCAGCACGACCATCCCCGCCAGCATCGACAGCGTCGTGAGGCGCCCGTCGAACCGGTCGGTCACCGCGAGGACCGGCATGCGCAGCAGGGCCGGCAGCGGACCGAAGTAGATGTAGGTCTTGCCGCCGATCAGGAAGCCCTCGAAGCCGACGGAGCCCGGCGGCACGTCGAGCCGGCCGTTGAAGAAGCTGCGGGCCTGCAGGTCGAAGAAGTCGTCGAAGTACTGGCGCTGCAGCGGGCTCCACCGCTCGACCATCAGCACCCAGCCGTAGACGAGGAGGGTGGGCAGCGCTCCGGCCCACCAGGCCCGGCGCAGCCGGCGCCTGTCGGCAGGGGTGAGGTCGTCGGCCGGGTCGACCGGGTCGACGGCGTCGAGCCGGTCGCGCGGTTCGTGACCGCCCGTCCCGTCGGTGGCGGCGTCCCCCTCGTCCGGCGCGTCGCCGGGCTCGGCGATCGGCGCGGCGCGCGTCTCCATCAGGTCGGGGACTTTAGTGGCCGGCCGGGAGGCCGGTGGGGGCTCCGGGTCGGCGCGGGCGCCCGGCCCTGGCACGATGGCCCAGATGGACGAGACCCGGGTCGACAAGTGGTTGTGGGCGGTGCGCCTGTTCAAGACCCGTGGCGACGCCACGGACGCCTGTCGGGGCGGTCGCGTGCGCGTCAACGACGCACCCGTGAAGGCGGCGTCCGCGGTGCGGGTCGGCGACCGGGTCGAGGCGCAGGTGCACGACCGCCGGCGGGTCGTCGAGGTCGTCCGCATCATCGACAAGCGGGTCGGCGCCCCGATGGCCGCCGAGTGCCTCCTCGACCACAGCCCGCCGCCGCCGTCCCGGGAGGACGGGGGACCGCTCCTCGTCCGCGACCGGGGCGCCGGCCGCCCGACCAAGCGCGACCGCCGTCGCCTCGACCGCTTCCGGACGGGCTGAGCGATGGACGAGCGCTTCGAGCCCAAGGCGATCGACGTCCGGCGTGACGAGGGCGTCACCATCACGTTCCTCGACGGCGAGGTGGCGGCGTTCGACCTGGTCACGCTGCGCAAGGGCTGCCCGTGCGCCACGTGCCGAGGCCTGCGCGACCGCGGGGAGCAGGCGTGGCCCCGGCCCGGCAGCCCGGCGGAGCTGCGCATCGACCACGCCGACTTCCACGGCGCCTGGGGTCTGGTGTTCGAGTGGAACGACGGCCACGGCACGGGCATCTACCCGTTCGAGTCGTTGCGCCGCTGGCACGAAGGCGGCGGCGCATTCGGTCCGGACTCGGGGCTGGGCGGCGCCACGCGCTGAGCCGGAGATTCGGGTCGGCGGGTCACTCGGTTCGGCGGCTCCTGCACGACATTCGGCTTCGACGGGGCGGGTAGGACACGGGGGTGGAGGCGATCCGCACCGTCGGACACGGGACCCTCGACGCCGAGGCGTTCGCCGGATTGCTGCGGCGCGCCGGCATCGCCACGGTCGTCGACGTGCGCCGGTACCCGGGGAGCCGCCGGCACCCGCATGTCGGGCGGGCCGAGATCGAGCGGTGGCTGCCCGAGGCCGGCATCGCCTACCGGTGGCTGCCCGCTCTTGGCGGCCGCCGGGCCCCGGCGACCGGCTCGCCCAACGTCGGACTGCGCCAGCGCCAGTTCCGGGCGTACGCCGACCACATGGCCTCGGCGGAGTTCGCCGCCGGCATCGCCGAGCTCCTCGCCTTGGCCGAGGTCCCGCCCGCCGCGGCCCGGACCGACGACGGCGGCCCCGCCGCTCCGGTACCGGGCCCTGCCGGGCCCGCTGGCCCCGGCTCTCCTGGCCCTGATGGCCCCGCCGCCCCGGCCGCCTCCGGCGGTCCCGCCGGCAGCCCCGGAACCGGCCGGGGCGGGGCGGTGGCGATCATGTGTGCCGAGTCGCTGTGGTGGCGTTGCCACCGCCGACTCGTCGCCGACCATCTCGTGCTCGTCTCCGGCCGCCCGGTCGAGCACCTGTTCCACGACGGCCGACTCGCCCCACACGTCCCGACGCCGGAGGCCCGCCGGGACGGCGACCGGGTCGTCTACGACGTCGGCGTCCAGCTCCCGCTGCTCGGCCCCTGAGAACGCAACCGGCCCGACCGGCGGGTGTGCCGGTCGGGCCGATGCGGGGGATCGGGCCAGGGGGGAGGAGGATGAGCGAGGCGTGGAAGCGGCAGGTGTCAGGGGCCCAGCGGCGAGGCGCCGTCCGGAGCGCCGCAGCCGGCCGGGGCCGTGGCGGGCGTGGTGGTCCCTAGAGCGTGGCGCCCACCGGTGCGCCCTCGCCCGGTGCCGGGTACGCATCCGTCCCCATGTCCCGGCATGCGTCGGCCGCGCCCTCGTCGGCTGCCGCGGACGCCGAGCCCTCGTCGGCTGCCACGGCCTCGGCGGACGCCGCGCCCTCGTGGGCTGCCACGGCCTCGGCCGACGCCGCGCCCTCGTGGGCGGAAGCGGCCACCTCCGGTGCGGCACCGTCGGCGAACTGCGTGCGGTGCAGCTCGGCGTAGCGCCCGCCGGCCGCCAGCAGCTCGGCGTGCGTTCCCCGCTCGACGACCTGGCCGTCCTCGATCACGAGAATGGCGTCGGCGGCCCGGACCGTGGAGAGCCGGTGAGCGATCACCAGGGCGGTGCGCCCGGCCAGCGCGGCGGCCAGCGCCTCCTGCACGGCCACCTCCGACTCGGAGTCGAGGTGGGCCGTTGCCTCGTCGAGGATCACGACCCGCGGCTTGGCGAGCAGGAGCCGGGCGATGGTCAGGCGCTGGCGCTCGCCGCCCGAGAGCCGGTAGCCCCGCTCGCCGACGATCGTGTCGAGCCCGTCGGGCAGCGATCGAATCAGGCCGGCGAGGCGAGCGCTGGTCAGGGCGTCCCACAGCTCGTCGTCGGACGCGCCCGGCGCGGCGTAGGCGAGGTTGGCCCGGATCGAGTCGTGGAACAGGTGCCCGTCCTGGGTGACGACGCCTACCGTCGCCCGGATGTCGTCGAAGGAAAGGTCCCGCACGTCGACCCCGGCGAGGCGCACGGCACCGTCGTCGACGTCGTAGAGGCGGGGGACAAGCGACGCCAACGTCGACTTCCCGGCACCCGAGGGGCCCACGAGCGCGACCATGCGACCGGGCTCGACCCGCACGGACACGTCTCGCACCACCTCGTTGCCGACCCGGTCGTCGAGCACGGCGACCTCCTCGAGGGAGGCGAGCGACACCTGCTCGGCCGACGGGTAGCGGAAGCGCACGCCGTCGAGCTCGACGGCCACCGGGCCCGAAGGCACGGGCGTGGGATCGGATCGCTCGACGATCAGCGGTTCGATGTCGAGCACCTCGAACACGCGCTCGAAGCTCACGAGCGCCGTCACCACGTCGAGGCGGGCGGTTGCGAGGGCGGTGAGCGGGGCGTAGAGCCGATTGAGCAGCAGCGCCATCGTGACGACGGTGCCGGGCGCCAGCTGTCCCTGGAGGACGAGGTAGCCGCCGAGCCCGTAGATCAGCGCCTGGGCCAGGCCCGAGACGAGCGTCAGCGCCCGGAGGAACACCTCCACGGCCACGGCCGAGCGCACGCCGATGTGACTGACCCGCTCGGCCCGCTGGCCGAACTCTTCGGTCTCGTCGGTGGGCCTGCCGAACAGCTTGACGAGCGTGGCCCCCGGGGCCGAGAACCGCTCGGTCATCTGCGAAGTCATCGCCGCGTTGTGGTCGGCCGCCTCGCGCTCGAGCGTGCCGACCTTGGCGCCGATCCGGCGGGCAGGGATCACGAAGGTGGGCAGCAGCAGGACGGCCAGGACGGTGATCTGCCACGACAGGGGCGGCGCCCGTGCGGGCGAGCGAACCGGCGAGGTAGCGAGCCATCGATATCAGGATGCCGATGACCACCGCGGCGATGCCGAGGCCCTCGACGGTGCGGCCGACGAGGTCAACGGCGTCGTCGAAGTCCACCTCCCGGGCCTACCCGTCCCAGGTCCGTCGTAGGCCTGGCCGGCACCGTGCCGTCGGCCGGCACGTCCGGAGCGCGGCCCCGTTCTCGAAGGGGGTGCGGCCCTAGCTCACCAACCTCGGTGCGGGCAGGTCGTAGTAGGTCACGTCGCCCATGACGTCCTCCCACTCGCGCATGGCGTCGGCCAGTTCGGCGGGTGGCTCCTGCGCTTCGCCGGCTCTCGCCTCGACCTCGCTCGTGAAGTACGCCGCCTCGGTGTACTCGTCGCCGTCCCACGCCCGCACCGAGCCGAGCAGGTCCGGGCGGAGGTCCGGCAGGAGGGGCTCGGCAAGCTCGTCCATCCTGCGCATCCGTTGCCGGTCGGCCCGTCCCGTCATGACCTGGACGAACCCCGCGTCGTCGGCGCCGCCGGCGCGGTAGGTGTCGACCTCGGTGCAGTCGTGGAACGTGATCGGTCCGCTGAAGCACCTTTCGGCCTCGGCCCACCAGGCGCCCTGCTCGGGTCGGTCGCTGTTGGCCTTGGCCGCCTCCGCCGACTCGAACCGCGCGAGCACGACGGCGCGACCATCCGGGGTCACACCGCCCGTCGACCCGAGGAAACCCACCGCTCCCGGTCGCACCTCTTCCTGCCACCGATCGAGCGCCGCCTCGAGCCCTTCGGCATCCGCGACCTGACCCCTGATGACTTGGATGAACATCGGTCCACCTCTTCCTGTCCGCGTGGGTCCACCGTAGGCTCGACCACTCTCGGTGGGAAGGGGCATCGCTCCGACGGCTGCGGGGATGTGCCGGCCGGGGACGGGGATCAGCTCGGTCCGTTGTCGTATCGTGTTGCTGTTCGTCACGGTGTCCGGCGGCGAACCCCCGGGAGGCGACACCATGGCTGTACCCGACGAGTTCTCCACGGCACTCGACGAGTTCGGGCGCCGCCTGCGGGCCGTCCCCGAGCACGCGTGGCACGGCCCCACACCGTGCGCCGACTGGAACGTGCGTGCCCTCGTCAACCACGTCGCCGGCGAAGTGCGGTGGATCCCGCCACTGCTGGCGGGGCGCACGGTCGCCGACGTGGGCACCGCGCTCGACGGCGATCTGCTCGGCGACGACCCGAACGCCTCGTGGCAGGCGGCGAGCGACGAGGCACGGGCGGCCGCCCGTGCCCTCGGCGGCGCCGACCCCGTGGTGCACCTCTCCTCGGGCGATGCGCCGGCCTCCAGCTATCTCGCCGAGGTCACCGCCGACGTCGTCGTGCACACCTGGGACCTCGCGCACGGCACCGGCGGCGACGATCGCCTCGACCCGGGTCTCGTCGCGTTCGCCGAGGCCACCCTCGGCCCCCAGGTCGAGACGTGGCGGGCGGCCGGCGCCTTCGGCCCGGCCGCGGACGTCCCGTCCGGCGCCGACGCCCAACAGCGGCTCCTCGCCGCGACGGGACGCGGCACGACCTCCACCTGACGCTCCGGCGCCAGCCGTCGGCACGGACCGCAGCGGCGAGGCCGACGGCACGGACCGCAGCGGCACGGACCGGGGCGACCCGGCCGACGGCACGGACCGCAGCGGCGAGGCCGACGGCACGGACCGCAGCGGCACGGACCGCGGCGACCCGGCCGACGGCACGGACCGCAGCGACCCGGCCGACGGCACGGACCGCAGCGGGCCGGCCGTCGGCGACCCGTGGTTCACGTCGACCGGGGTGTGACGCGGCAGCGCACGCCGCCTCGGGGCGACATGGTGGCGAGGCCCGTGGGCGCTGGCGCCTCGCCGAGCGGTTCCAGGTCGACGCGCCGGACGAGCCGGGCGAGCGCGGTCGTGATCTCCAGCGTGGCCATCCCGAAGCCGATGCATCGCCGGTACCCGCCCCCGAACGGGACGAAGCTGTAGGGCTCGGGCTCGCGATGGGTTGCGGACCCGGGCACCCACCGCCCCGGGTCGAAGCGCTCGGGATCGGGCCACAGCTCGGCCAGGCGGTGGGTGACGTAGGCGGAGTACACGACGAACCGGCCCCCAGGGATCCGGTGCCCGGCGTAGGCGAAGTCGTCGACCGCCCGCCGAGCGCTCATCGGGCCGGGCGGCCACAGGCGCAGCGACTCGGACACGACCCCGCCGAGGTACGGCAGATCCGCCAGGTGCTCGGGCGTCAAGGCGTCCTCGCCGACGATTCGGTCGACCTCCGCCCGGGCCTTGGCCAGCACCTCGGCGTGGGTGTACAGCGCGTGGATCGACCAGCCGATCGCCGCGCTCGTCGTGTCGTAGCCGGCGGCGATGAGGGATACGACCTGATCGCGGACCTCCTCGTCGGTCAGGCCACCTGCGCCACCCTCGTCCTGGGCGGCGAGCAGCGCGGACAGCACGTCGCCCCGGTCGCCGGCGTCGGGTATCGAGCGTCGATGCGCGATCTCGTCGAACACGATGGCGTCGGCCCGCCGCCGGGCGCGCATGGCACGGCGGTAGGCGGTCGCCGGCAGCTCGTGGTCGAACCGCAGCGCGGGCGGGCGGTTCACGTAGTCGATCGCGACCTGCAGCTCGTCGCCCAGTTCGTCGGCCCGCGCCTCCAGGCGAGGGCCGAACAGCGCCCGCACGACGATGCGCCGGGTGCGGGCCCGCAACCGGCCGTACGCGTCGACGACGGCGCCCGGTGCCCAGCCGTCGATCGCGGCGTCGACCTCCTCGGCGACGATCGGCAGGTAGGAGTCGACCCGCTTGCGGGAGAAGGCCGGCTGCACGAGCCGGCGACGTCGCTTGTGGTCGTCGCCGTCGCTGACGACCAGAGCGGTGTCGCCGTCGACGGGGATCAGGACGGCGAGCGCGTCCCGCCACCGGAAGTTGTCCACCTGCGCCGAGAGCACCAACTCGTTCGCCTCGCGCCCGAACAGGAACACGAAGCGGAACCGGTCGCTACCCGTCTGCCCGCCGACCTCGCACACCGGGCCGTATCGGCGATGCATCTCGGGCAGCACCGTGTACGGGCGGCGCAGGAGCGCCGGCGCGTAGCGCAGCGAGGCCAGCGGGCCGGGCCCCGGCAGGCGGGCCGGGCGGGAGGCCGGCGGGGGGATCGTCATCGCAGCAGCCTCTCCGCGCTTCGATGGCGACATCAACAGGTGGCCAGCGGGCCGGCTCCAACTGGGACAACCTGTTGGAGTGACGGACGAGCCGAAACTGTCCTGGTGGCGGACCCCCCGAAGATGGCAACGGCTCTCAGCCGAAGAGCGTCTGGCTATCCGTGACGCACGGTTTGTGAGGTTGCGCAGCCGTCACGATGTCCTGCGTCACCGCCGGCCAGGCGAGTTCAGCATCCCGGGGATCAAGGTCAGCCTCGCTCTCGGCCTGGTTCTCGGGACTGCGCTCCGCCTGGCAGGGATCGGGGCGTTCTGGCCGGACGTCTTGTTCGTCGCTGCCACGACGTTCCTCGTGTCGTGGGTTCTGGTCCTGGCGGTGGGATTGCTCTCCACGCTGCTGTTCAGGCTGTTCGGATGGGGGTCACCACCGATGCCGCCACCGTTCGGAGGCGCCGGCGACGGCGAGCCCCGATAGGTCGGGCCCCGGCGCCTGACAACGAGGATCACCCTCCCGCAGTACTGATCCTCGCCGGCCGCCGATCGTCAGGAGAAGGTCGGGTCGGTCCAGTGCGGGAAGACGTCGGGTAGGCCGTCGCTCACCCGGCCGGTGAACCGGGCCGGGCGCTTCTCGAGGAACGACTGGATGCCCTCGGCGGCGTCGGGCAGCGTCCCGGTGGCTCGCACGGCGCGGGAATCGACCCGGTGGGCGGCCATGGGGTGGTCGGCGGTGAGCATCCGCCACAACATCCGCCGCGTGAGGGCGACCGACACGGGCGCCCCCTCGGCGATCTCGGCGGCGAGGGCGTAGGCGACCTCGAACAGCTCGCCGCCGGGGTGCACGCTCCGCACGAGCCCGCCGGCCAGGGCCTCGCCGGCGTCGAAGACCCGCCCCGTGTACAGCCATTCGGCGGCCTGCGACACGCCGACGAGGCGGGGAAGGAACCAGCTCGACGCGCCCTCGGGCACGATGCCGCGGCGAGTGAAGACGAAGCCGAACCTGGCGGTTTCGGACGCCAGGCGGATATCGGTGGCGAGCGTCATGGTGGCCCCCATCCCCACCGCCGGGCCGTTGATCGCGCTGATGACGGGCTTCAAGCAGTCGAACAGGCGCATGGTGACGAGCCCGGCTCCGTCGCGCTGGCGCAGCTCCTGGCGGGCCGGGTCGATCTCGGACAGGTCGGCGCCGCCGTCGGCCCGCTGCTTGTCGTAGTCGAACGTGGACGCGCCGGCGGAGAGGTCGGCGCCGGCGCAGAAGGCGCGTCCCCGCCCGGTGAGGACGACGGCCCGCACGGCGTCGTCGCCGTCGATCCGGTCGATGGCTGCGAGCAGCTCCCTGACCATGCGGGACGTGCCCGCGTTGAGCTTGTCGGGCCGGTCGAGCGTCACCGTGGCGATGCCGTCGCTGACCTCGTACGCGATCTCGGCGAAATCCATGGCCGCCGACGCTAGAGCCCCGTGTCGTCCTCAGGGCGTTCTGGGCTCCACCACGGCGAGGACGAGGTCCTCGCCGCCCTGGGCCACCGGTGCGCGACCGGTCGGGGGCCTCACTAACGTCTGCTTCGATGAGCGGCGACAGCGGCAAGGAATCGCGCGACGGGGTGCCGCTCACGAACCTCGACCAGCCGCTGTTCGACGGCGCGGACGCGACGAAGCGGGAGCTGGTGGAGTACCTCGACGGGGTGCGCGACCGGATCATCCCCGAGCTGGAGGACCGGCCGCTCTCGGTGATCCGGGTCCATCGCGGCCAGGAAGCGTTCATGCAGAAGAACGTCCCGAAGTACACGCCCTCGTGGGTGCGCACGGTGCGGTTCTGGGCCGAGACCTCGAAGCGGGACGTGTCCTACGCGCTGTGCAACGACCGCCGCACGCTGCTCTGGTTCGCCAACCAGCGAGCCGTGGAGTACCACCCGACCCTGGTACGGGCCGACCGTCCCGACCGCACGACCCACCTCGTGCTCGACCTCGATCCCCCCGACACCGACGCGTTTCCGATGGCCGTCCGGGCGGCCCACCTGGTCCGCCGGGCGCTGGCCGACGTCGGGCTCGAAGGGGCGGTCAAGACCAGTGGGGCCAAGGGGGTGCACGTGTTCGTCCCGATCGACGACCAGGCGCCACCGGAGGACTCGGCCGCCGCGACCCGCGCCGTCGCCGCGCACGCCGAGCTTCTCGATCCCGAGATCGCCACGACGGCGTTCATCAAAGAGGACCGCGGCGGCAAGGTGTTCGTCGACTCGACGAGGGTCGGCGGGGCCACGGTGATCGCGGCCTACAGCCCGCGGGCCCGTCCGGGCGTGCCGGTGTCCTTCCCGGTGCGCTGGGACGACCTCGACGACGTCGCCCCGGCCGACTTCACCGTGCACACGGCGCTGCGACAGCTCGGTGACGCCGACCCGTGGGCCGCTCAGATGCCCCCTCCGCAGCGGTTGAGCGCAGACCTCATCGAGGAGGGGCACGCAATCCCGGTCGCTCGGGTGCAGGCCATGCACGAGGGCAAGCGCCGCGCTCGCGCCCGGCGCCGCTAGCCACCGGCGGCAGCGACCGACCCACGGGTCGCGGCGGTGACCGGGTGGTGCGGGGTGACGACGGTGGCCCGAGCGTCCTCGGTGACGAGGTCGATGACGCGCGGCCGAGGCTGAGACGAGAGGCGCGCCGAGGCACGGCACACACGCGTGTCGAGGATCGCTCGTGGGCTCCGACCATGTAGGGGTGACAGCCACACGGGCTGCGCCGAGGACATGAGGAGCACCGATGACGTTGGTGACAGCACAGATGTCCGTCTCGCTCGACGGCTTCTACGCCGGGCCCGAGCAGACGGACGTGGCTGACTGGATGGAGGGGACCGAAGCCGCCGGGTTCTTCCGGGTCACACGTTGGGTGATCGGCGCCATGGCGTGGCGGGAGCGTCAGGGCTTCGCGGGCGGCGAGGAGGGCACGAACTCCCGGATCATCGAGGAGACGTTCGAGGCGGCCGGAGCCTACGTGATGGGCCGGCGAATGGCGGACGGCGGGGAGGTCCCTTGGGGGGATGATCCGCCGTTCCACGCGCCGGTCTTCGTGGTCACCCACCGGCCGCGGCAGCCGCTGGTGCGGCGGGGCGGCACCACCTTCACCTACGTGACCGACGGCATCGAGAGCGCGATCGAGCAGGCCCGAGCCGCGGCGAACGGGAAGGACGTCGCCGTGGCCGGGGGCGGCCGGCTGGTGCGCCAGGTCCTGGCGGCGGGCCTGCTCGACCGGTTGGAGCTCCACGTCGTCCCGGTCGTGCTGGGCGACGGGATGCGCCTGCTCGATCCCGATCTCGGTCTCGCTGCCAAGGAGGCGATCGAGCTGACGCCGACCCGGGTCGTCGATACGCCCGAGGTCACCCACATCCGCTACCGGGTCGGCGGGCGAGAAGCCCTGTTCCTCGACGACCGCGGTCGGGAGGACGCGCCCGAGCCGGTGTGATCCGGGGGCGCCGGCCTCGACCGGCCCACGCGACGGCCTGTCGCTACCGTGGGCGCGGTGGCCGTCGAGTGGACCGGGGTGGGGCCGGAGCTGCTGATCCGGCTCGACCGGGCCGGCGACGAGTCGCTCGGTCTGCAGGTGCAGCGTCAGGTGCGCGACGCGATCCGTGCCGGGCGCCTCGAGCAGGGCGAGCGGCTGCCGTCGTCGCGGGCCCTGGCCGAGCAGCTCGGCGTGTCCCGGGGCGTCGTCGTCGACTGCTACGCCCAACTGGAGTCCGAGGGCTATCTGACATCGCTCGTGGGCTCGGGGACCCACGTGGCCTTCGGCGTCGCCGAGGCGCGGGTGGACAGGCCGCCTCGCCCCCCCGTCGCCCGACTCGACGTCGACTTCGAGTACGGCGTCCCCGACCTGGGCAGCTTCCCGATGCGGGACTGGTCGTGGTCGCTCGGCGTGGCATGCCGCACGGCGTCGGTCGGGGATCTCGGCGACGAACCCGGCACCGGCTCGGACCATCTCCGCCGAGTCCTCGCCGCGTACGTCCGGCGCGTGCGCGGCTCGTCCGTCGACGCCGCCGACGTCGTCGTGTGCCCGGGCTTCCGCCATGGCCTCAACATCGTGCTCCGCGCGCTCGCGGTCGCCGGCGTCGAACGCGTGGCGATGGAGGATCCGGGGCCGATCGATCACGACACGATCGCGCTTCACTCAGGTCTCGAGGCGGTCCCCGTGCCGGTCGACGACGGCGGCATCGACGTCGACGCCCTCGCGGCGACCTCGGCGAGGGCCGTCATCGTCACGCCGGCGCACCAGTGCCCGACCGGCGTGCTCCTCGCGCCCGAACGGCGTCACGCGTTGATCGAGTGGGCTCGCCGCGTCGACGGGTTCGTCATCGAGGACGACTACGACGTGGAGTTCCGCTACGACCGCCAACCCGTGGGCTCCGTGCAGGGGCTGGCGCCCGACCGCGTGCTCGCGATGGGTTCGGTCAGCAAGACGCTGGCGCCGACGCTCCGCCTCGGCTGGATCGCCTGCCCTCCCGACCTCCGCGAAGCCGTCGGGCGCGAGAAGCAGCTGCTCGGGCGGGGCGCCCCGGGGATCGACCAGCTGGCGCTGGCCGCGCTGATCGAATCCGGGCGGTACGACAAGCACCTCCGGAACATGCGGGGCATCTACGGCCGCCGGCGCCGCGCCCTGGTCGACGCACTGGCGGCGCATGCGCCCGACGTGTCGGTGAGCGGGTTGGCGGCCGGGTGCCACGCCGTCCTGTGCCTGCCGGCCGGCGCGGAGGAGCGCCACGTGGTGACCCAGGCCGCCCGCCGGTCGGTGGGGGTGTACGGCATGAGCCGGTACCGGTCCGGCCGCGGTTGTGATCCGCCCGAACTGGTCGTGGGCTTCGGCAACGTGACGGAGGGCGCCATCCGCCGAGGCATCGGGGCCATCGCGGACCTGGTCCAGGGCGGGTGACAATTGGTCCACGGGACCGGGCCTTGATTGGCCCTGTTCGGCCGGACCACTTCGGCCGTACGTTCCTCGTGCGCTGACGCCCGTCAGCCGCCACCGAGGAGGTCCTGATGTCTGTCACCCTCGTAGGCGCACCGGTCCAGCGCCGTGCGCCCCGCACCCGCCGCGACGACCGGGCGGTCGACGCCTATGTGCGACGCCTGGGCGTGGACCGCGAGCCGCCGTCGGCGGACGCGCTCGCCCGCCTGCACCGGGCGCACGTCGAACGGGTGCCGTACGAGACCTTCTGGATCCACCTCGCCGAGGGGTGGGGCATCGATCCGGACGAGTCGATGGGCCGCATCGCCCGTGGCGGCCGTGGCGGGTACTGCTTCCAGCTGAACGGCGGGTTCTCGGCGTTGCTGGCCCGGCTCGGCTACGTCGTGACCCGGCACGTGGCCGGGGTCCACGACGCGGAGGGGCCGAGCGTCCAGACGCTCGCCAACCACGCCGCCCTGATCGTCCACGACCTGCCGACGGGCGCGAACCCGTCCGGGCGCTGGTACGTCGACACGGGTCTCGGCGACGCCCTGCACGGCCCGCTGCCCCTGGCGGCGGGGGTCTACGCGGAGGGACCCATGCGCTACACGATGGCCGAGTCCACCGACGGCGTCGGCGACTGGCACTTCGGGAACGACGCCGCCGGATCGATCGCCGGCGTCAGCATCGTCTCCGAGGCGGTCGGGATGGAGGCGTTCGCAGCGCGCCATGTCTTCAACGCCACGTCGCCGGAGTCCAGCTTCGCCCGCACCGTCACGGCGCAGCGGCGTCACGCAACGGGGGTCGACATCATGCGCGGGTGCGTCCTCACCCACCGCGACGGTGCGACGACGTCCACCGTGACGTTCGAGCGGCGATCCGCCTGGCTGGCCGCCCTGGCGGACGTCTTCGGGCTGCGCCTCCCGGCGCCGGCGTCGGCCATCGGCTCGCTGTGGTCACGAGTCCGTGAGGCCCACGAGGCCTGGACCGCCGCCATCGACGCCGCCGCTGCGACGCTCGCGGTCGGCGCGCCGGCATGACGCCCCGGCCCGGACGTGAAGGAACGCCGCGCCCAGGTCGGTGCGCACGTGGGGGGCCTCGCCAAAAGGGGGCCAGCGCGGGAGCTCGAACCGGCGCCATCGCGGCCCGGAAAGCGGCTCGGATGACGCCGGTTCGGCCGGCGCGCTCGCCGGCATCTGGCGCCGCAGCCAGTGGCTGCGGCCTCGGCAGCGGGAGGTGTGCCGGGATCGTGCGGAGGACCATCGGGCCGAGGACCGGGTAAGCCCGGACCGTGACGGAACGCGGCTCGGTGTCGTCTGCCAAGCGTGCTGCGAGGCTCGAGCGACGCAACGCAGCACTCGCGTCGAGGGCGTCGATGTCGCCGTCGGGGCCGGCACCGGCACGTCTGCGGTTGGCGACGTGGAACCTGAACTCGCTCGGGGCGAGGCTCCCCGCCGTCGAACGGTTCCTCGAGCGGGCTTCTCCGGACGTGGTCTGCCTCCAGGAGACCAAGGCCGCGCAGCTGTCCGACGTGGCGGTGACGACGTTGGACCGGCATGGCTACTCGGCCGTGCACGTGGGGGGCCGGGCGTACAACGGTGTGGCCGTGGCGGCTCGGCACCCGATCGAGGACGTCCGGTCGTCGGGTGACTTCGGCGACGAGCACCTCGACCGGGAGCCGCGGTTGGTCAGTTGCCTCGTCGACGCCCCGACGCCGTTGCGGGTGGTGTCGGCGTACGTCCCGCACGGTCGAGCCGTCGGCCACTGGCATTACGACTTCAAGCTGGCGTTCCTCGACGCCCTCGCCGAACGGGCCCACCGGTGGCTCCTCGACGACGCCCGCCTGATCGTCGCCGGCGACGTCAACGTCGCGGCGACCGACAGCGACGTGTTCCACCCCGAGGCGTTCGCCGGTTCGGTGTACGTCACGACGCGAGAGCGGGACGCGCTCGCACGGCTGCTCGACGCAGGTCTGGTCGACGTCGACGTCGCCAGATGGGGGCCGCAGGCCCGCCGGTTCACCTGGTGGAACCACGGCAACGGATACGAGCGCAACCTGGGCATGCGCCTCGACATGATCGCGGCCGACCGTCGCCTGGCGACGCGGCTCGACACGACCTGGATCGACCACGTCGAGCGATCGACCGCCCCCGCCTCCGACCACGCCGCCGTGATCGCGGACTTCCACCTCACCGACGATCCATGACCGGGGAGGGGACGTGCGGTCGCCCGATCGGGCGCCGGGCCTCAGTCGGGCGGCGGGGTCACGTCCTCGGACGTGCGCTGCTCCAGCCGGGTGCTCGGGGCGGCGTCCCGCGATGCGGTCCGCTCGTCGGAGTCGGCAAGGATCGCCTCGGCTTGAGCTTCGGGATCCTCGCTGCCGGCGGCCTTCTCCTCGGCGAGCAGCTCCGCCCTGCTCGACACCCGCTCGTCGTCCACGGTCGGCTCGTCGTCGGACATGGTTCGGCACCTACCCGGCCCGGGCGCTGCCCATCCTCGCCAGTCCCGCGCGCCCTGGGGACGTCCTCCGGTTCGGGAGCCAGCACCATTCAGCGCCGTCGCGGCAGTCCGTACCGTGCGAGTCGACCGGCAACCCCCGTGCCGGCTCCCATCACGCTCCAGCAGATGAAGCGCGTCGTCACGCTCGCCTGCCAGGAGATCGGCACCCTCGCGGCCGAGCTGGCCGCGGCGGCGCCTACGCCCGCAGGGGCGCGATCGACCGGATGACCCGGGACCTCCGCGCTGCCCGATCGCCTCGTCTCGCCGGCCGGTCACCATGCCCGTCCTCCACCGTGCTCTCGGGTCCTGGCGGCCGGCGGCCGGCGGCGGTAGCAGGACGTTCGGGCAGGAGCAGTCAGCGCCGGTGTCCGAGCGTCGCCTCGATGCCCCGGACGTCACCGTCCTCGTCGTCGAGGACCGTGACGTCGACGTAGCCGAGCCGCGCCAGGTCCTCGCCGAGCGCTTCGGCCTGCTCGCCGCCGAGCTCGAGGAGCAGCGCACCGCCGGGGCGGAGGAAACAGGGACTGTCGGTCAGGGCCCGCCGGAGGATGTCGGTGCCGTCGCGGCCGCCGTCGTAGGACAGCGGGGACTCGAACGCGAGCGTGTCGCGCTGGAGCAGGGCCAGCGCGGGCGTCGGCACGTAGGGTACGACGCCGACGACGACGTCGACGCGCCCGTGGAGCGCGGGCGGCAGGGGGGCGAACAGGTCGCCCCGGTAGACCTCCACGCCGTTCGCCGCTGCGCAGGCGACCGCACGCTCGTCGACGTCGGACGCCACGACGCGGGCGCCGGGGCGGTACCTGGCCAACGTCTTGGCGATCGCGCCGGCCCCGGTGCAGAGGTCGATCGCCACACCGGTGGGGGGCAGCCGCTCGACGGCCCGACGCGCGAGCGGCTCGCTCTGCCAGCGCGGGACGTAGACGCCGGGGTCGACCCGGACCTCCACGCCGCAGAACGACACCCTCCCGGTGATCCAGGCCAGTGGCTCGCCCGTGAGGCGACGCCCGACGAGCGCGTCCAGGAGCGCGACATCGCCGGCCGCGCGAGCGAGGAGCTCCTCCGCCTCCTCCTCCGCCGCGACGAACCCGGCCCCCGCGAGGAGCCCGGCGAGCGCGTCGAGGTCGTCCGGCGCCGGCACGGTCGCAAGGTAGACCACGCACGGTCCGGCACCGACGAAGGCCGGCGGGGGCCCGCCCGCGGCGGACGGGCCCCGAGACGAGGCGGCCCGCGAATTCATCGGCCGGCGACGGGGAACTTCCGACGCCCGCCCGACGCACCTACCGTGGCGGCTCGTGGGCGATCCCCCTTGCCTCGTTCGGGCGGCGACCGTTGGCGACCTGCTCGGCGTGGTGCGGTTGCTCGAGAGGACGCCGGACATTCCGTTCGAGGGGCTCTCCGAGCGTCAACGGGAGACGTGGCGGCAGATGTTGGGCACCGACGGCCTGACGGTGTACGTGGCGGAGCTCGATGCCGACGTGGCGGGCACGGTGAGCGCCCTGGTGATGCCCAACCTCGGCTACGGCTGCCGGCCCAGCGCGTTCGTCGAGGCGATGATCGTCGCGGAGGCTCATCGACGCCGGGGCATCGGGCGCATGCTGATGGAGTCCCTGCTAGGGGACCTGCGGGACGCGTCGTGCGACAAGGTGCAGCTGCTGTCCCACAAGCGCCACGCGGACGACGGCGCCCACGACTTCTACCGCGCCCTCGGCTTCGAGCCCGAGGCCGAGGGTTTCCGCCGCTACCTCGCGTCGGGCGCCGAGCCACCGCCCGGGGTGACCGACGGCGCGGATGCCGCCGCTCGGCGACCTGCGCACCGCTAGGCCGGGTCGCGCAGCGAGCCGGCGAGCGCGCGGGTCGCTGGTTCGACGGTGACAGCGGACTACCCGTCCGGCCTCGCCCGCAACCCGGCGCACCCGTGCCGACCGTGTGGCGGTTCAGCGGGCGCGCCGTCTCAGCCCTGCGACATCGACGACCCGGATGCGGCCGCGCGCGAGCTCGACGAGACCAGTCCGCTCGGCCCGGCGCAACGCCCGGTTCGCCGTGGGCCGCGTCGTGCCCGCCAAGGACGCGAGCTCGGCCTGGCTGAGGTCGACCCAGCCGGTGCCGGCATCTCCCGGGACCGCCTCCGCGAAGACCAGCAGCCGCCGGTACACCCGCGTCTCGACCGGTGTGAACAGCAGCTCGACGAGCTGCTCGTTGAGCCCCCGCACGCGTTGGGCCAGCACCGACACCAGGAACCTGTCGAGGTGCGGATCACGAGCGCGCAGGTCCTCGAAGTCGTCGCGTGTGATCATCAACGTGGAGCCGAGCCGGAGGGCGACGACGGTCGCCGATCGGCGGTCGCTCACCGTGAGCAGGGCGAGCTCGCCGAAGACCGCGCCTTCACGGTGGACGTTGACGGCGACCACCTCGCCGCGAACGGACGTGCTCCGGGCCAGGAACACCCCGTCGGTGACGATGTGCAGGGCGTCACCGGGATCGCCCTCGTGGAACACGATCTCCCCGCGACCGAACCGGCGTCGGACGGCCGCGCGCAGCAGGGCCGCGCGCCCCTGGCTGCCGATGGACGCGAGGAGGGACTCCACCGCCTCACTGCAGCACATTTCGATGCGCTCCGTGAGCCGCTCGCTACCGTCCGGCCAACTCGAGCAGCGAGGGATCGCGGCGGAGCCGCACCAGGATCCGCTGGCGGGTGGGCCCGATGCTGCCGATCGGGCGCTCGATCAGCTCGGCCAGCGTTCGGTAGTCCGGCGGCTCCTCGGCGAAGAGCAGCTCGATCAGCCGACGGTCGCACGGATCGAGCCGACCGAGCACGTGGTGGACGACGCGGCTGATCTGGCTCTCCCCCGCGTGGCGGATGGCTGCGTCCTCGGTGTTGTCGGGCGATGCGCGGTCGTCGAGGTCGCAGCTCGGGGCCGCACGCGTCGCCCGCCGCTGAGCCCCCCAGGACGCGTGGGTCGTCACACGCGCGAGCCACGCCCGGATCGAGGTCAGCGAGTCGATGCGGTGCAGGTGCTTCGTGAACAGCAGCCACACCTCCTGCGCGACGTCGTCGACATCCGCCGGGTTGCGCACGTATCGGCTGGCGATGCCGCGCACGAGGGGCGTGCAGCGATCGACGATCTCGGTGTGCGCGGCCTCATCCCCGGCCAGCGACCGCGCCGCGAGGCGGGCGATGACCGCCGACTCGTCGTGATCCGCCCCCGTCCCGTGCCGCTGATGCCCTCGTCCCGCCATGACTCCACCAGAACACGACCCGCTCGACACGTCGATGATCACCGACACGCAGCGTGTGTGTCCGCAAGCACGGACGGGAGACGGAGGCGACGCACGCGCTGCGACACGCCTTGTGGTCACCTAACACGCGGCGTCGTGTCGCTCGCGACCGCGGCGATCGAGCGGGGCGGGCGAGTGAGGCACATCTCACGTATCTGTCGTCGGGCGGGGGAATCTGTGGAGGGAGACGGCTCCCCACGGCGGAGGTCCCGGCGATGACAGCGGATCAACGGATCATCGTGAGGGTGGGCGTGTCCATCCTCGCCTATCTGGCCGCCTGCGGGGCGTTCGTGCTGTTGCGCGGCGACTCCCTGTTCCTGAGCGTCCTCGCCATCTTCGCCGTCGGGCTCTTGGCCATCCGGCTGCACAGGGTGGTGCGCCGGCAGTTCGAACGCGCCGACGTCGACGCTCGCTTGCGATGGTCCCTCATCGGGGCCGTCACGGTCGCCGGACTCTGCCTGATGTCGACCCGGATCGTCGGGGAGCACGACGGCTTCAGGTTCTTCGGGCTGGCGCTCTTCTATCTCGGCGTCGGTCTCGCTCTAGCAGAGCTGCGCGGCTGGAAGAAGTACCCGCGCCGGGCCTTCGCCCTCGTCCTGGCCGGTTGCGCCGCGCTCATCGTGGCCGGGCTTGCCGCCGCCGCGCTGGGAGTCGAGTGGGCCTGGTGGGCGGTCCTCCTGGGCCTCGCGACCGCGCCGATCGGCATCGCGCTGGTCAGCGAGATCGCGCTGCGGGGCCTCGCCTCATGGAGGCCGAAGGGTTCCGCCGTCCTCGGCGCCTGCGGGCTGACCCTGTTGGCCGTCGGCGTCGGGATCGTCGGGAGCCTGGGGGTGAACGTCGTGTACCTGGCCGTCGGCGCGGGACTCCTGGTGGTGCTGATGGTCGGCATCGCCGCGAGGACGAACGTCGACGTGGTCTTCGTCATCGCCGCGGCGGCCGTCGTCTGGACCCTGGGCCAACGGGGCGTTGCCGAGCCCGAGACCCTGCACCCAGGACCCGACGACCAGGTCGTCGTCGCGCTCGGGGACTCGTTCATCTCGGGGGAGGGGGCCGACGAGTTCTACGAGGGGACCAACACGCCCGGGCAGAGCACCTGCCGGCGGGCCCCCACCGCCTACGCGCCGCTGCTGATCCTCGAGCGGAGCGTCGACGTCCCGAGCCGTCTCGCCTTCCTCGCCTGCTCCGGCGCCAAGACCGCGCAGGTCGTGGGCCCGGAGGTGACCGGCGCGACCCAGGTCGGCCAGCTCCTCGACCAGCTCGGGCCCGTCGACGACGACATCGCGTTCGTCCTCGTCAGCGTCGGTGGCAACGACGCCCTGTTCGGGACGGTCAGCCGTGCCTGCCTCCTTCCCATCGACTGCACCGGCCTCGCCCCCGCCTTCCGGGACAGCCTCGCGACCGTCGGCGAGACGCTCGACACGGCCTACGCCGACCTCCGGAAGCAGATCCCGGGCGTCCCCGTGCTGGTCGTGCCCTATCCGATACCGATCGCCCGGGAGAGGTGCGACTCGTCCGTGTTCTCCGCCGACGAGCACCGGTTCCTCCACGACTTCGCGCGGGGGCTCGACCAGACGGTGGCGGCCTCGGCGAAGCGCGCCGGGTTCCAGGTCGTCGATACCATGCCCGGCGCGCTCGACGGCCTCCAGCTCTGTGCGGATCGGGCCGAGGGCGCCGGGGACGTCGGTGTCAACTTCCTCGCCGCCAACAGCGTGTCGGGCACCATCGAGCAGTCCTTGAACCCGACGAACTGGGTCCACAACAGCCTCCACCCCAACGCCCGAGGGCACGAGGCAATGCGCAGCGCCCTCGTCGCGTGGCTGGATCGGCACCGGGACCTCCGCCCGCCCGGCGCGATGGAAGACATTCCACCGCGAGTCGCGCCGGCCGCCGTCACGGGCTCCCCGTGCCGGGGCCAGACGGGGGACGCCCTCGATGACTGCGCCACGGACTGGACCGCCCGCGAGACCGCCCGCTACCTGCTGACCCGGGGATGGCTGGGGCTGCCGGCGTTGGTCGGTGCCTGGCTCGTCGGGCTCCAGCTCGTACGCCTGTGGTCGGCCATCTTCGACGACCGGCCCCCGCCGAAGCACGAGGACGACGCCGAGCTCACCGTGGTCCCTGCAGCCGTGCCGGAGCCCGTCTGACGGGCGCCGCCCGGCCCGGTCGAGACGGGCCGCCCGCGGCGCAGCCTTGACGGGGCCGGCGCGGGTGGCGTTCGATCCGTGCCCGTGACATTCGCGTACGTCCTGCGCCCGTCATTCGACCGGGCGTTCCTGGCCGCG
The DNA here is from genome assembly GCA_035296625.1 of Acidimicrobiales bacterium. Taxonomy (GTDB): domain Bacteria; phylum Actinomycetota; class Acidimicrobiia; order Acidimicrobiales; family VFJN01; genus DATCLS01. The sequence continues at coordinate 59,593 of DATHAO010000058.1, forward strand.
GCGACGCCCGAGCAGCACGCGACGTTTCAACGGCACGGCGCCTACCTCGAGGAGCTCCACGCCCGGGGCGTCGTCCGCTTCGCGGGCCGCTGCGTCGACGGGCCGTTCGGGCTCGTCGTCATCGAGGCCGAGGACGAGGCCGCCGCCCGACGCGTTGCGGCCGACGATCCCTCGGTGGCAGCCGGCGTGCAGCAGGCGGAGGTGTTCCCGTTCGCCGTGTTCCTCGAACGCCCGTAGCGGCCCACCGGCCGAGCCGAGGCGCGTCAGGGGGTCCGGTGGACGGTGATGGGCGCGTCGGTCGGCTCGCCGCCGGGGCGGTGCCGGCGCAGCGGAACGGGCCGCCCGCCGGGCGGTGAGGGCCCGAACGGCGTGACCGTGAGCGCCTCTGTCGTGACCTGCACGAGCAGGCAGTGGGCGGACGCCGCCCACGACAGCGTGCCCGCCTCCTCGACCCGTTCCGGCGGGCGCTCGTCGAGCTTCCCGCCGGCGCCCGACACGATGTAGTCGAGCCCGTCGACCTGGCCGTGCTGGAAGTTGTGCTCGTGACCGTGCAGCACGAGCCGGCTCCCGCCGCGCTCGTACAGGGGCACCAGCCCGCGGACCTGCTCGACCTGACCCACGTGGTTCGGGCCGGCCGACCACGCCGGGTGGTGGCAGAACGGGACGCGCCAGGCGACGTCCGTGCTGGGCGACGCGAACGTGTCCTCGAGCCAGGAGCGGTGGTGGGGCTCGTGGAACCAGTGCCGCCCGCGTGCGGCGCCCCACGTCGTGTCGACGCAGATCAGCTCGAGCAGGGCGCCGATGTGCAGCCGGTAGAACAAGCCCGGCCCGAGCGAGGCCCGGCTCACCTCGGCGCGGGGGCCGAACCGCACGGTCAGGTAGAGGTTGTCCTCGAGCTGGCCGCGGTCGTCGGCGGCCTCCTCGTCCGACCCGTCGTGGTTTCCGGCGGTCGGATAGAAGGGCAGGTGGTCGATGAGGTACCGGTACGGCTGGAAGTAGGTCAGCCACCAGTCGTCGTCGTGCGCACCGCTGTGGTCCGTCGGTCCGGCGGGCCCGTGGTAGATCGTGTCGCCGAGCGTGACGACGAAGCGCACGTCGAACGCATCGGCCAGGCGTTGCATCGTCCGGGCGATCCCGAGCTGGCGGCGGCCGTCGTCGCCGGCGGCGATCCCGACCCCGAAGTCGCCCACCGCGAGGAACGTGACCGGGTCGGGGTCGGCGGTCGCGTGGGTGCGCAGGCGCTGGTCGAGCGGCCGGGCGGCCGCCCGCAGCCCGTGCGGCGCCCAGTCGTGGCGCTCGGCCGCACCCCAGGGCTCGCCGTCGACAACGACCTGGTACCGGTACGTCGTCGCGGGCCGGAGGCCCTCGACCCAGACGTGGTTGGCGTCGTCGACGGCCTCGCGTACGACGATCCGGCCCTCGGCGTCGAGCACCTCCACGGCGGCGCTGGACCCCACGGGCTCGGAGCGCGCCCCGAACGTCTCGCCCGTGCGACGGGCCTGCCAGGACTCGCCGTGCGGTTCCAGGGAGAAGCCGCCCCAGGCAACGAGGGCGGCCGTCGTCGTGACGTCGACGAGCTGCACGTACGGCTCGAGCACCACGTGCTGTCCGGGCAGGTCGGCCATCGGCCCGAGGCTACGCGCACCCCGGACTGCGTCGGTCTGCTCCACGTCCTCGGGACCGGTCCGGCTCGTGCCCGTGCAGGGTGTCGACGTCGCGGTCGGCCCGGCCACGTAGGGGCCGAGCGCCATCAAAGGGTGGTCCCGTGCCGTCACGTCGGGCGACGCCAGCGGTATCGTGCGCTCGTGAGGCACGTCGACCTGGTGGGTCTGCACATCGAGGAGGGCAGCGGCGAGTCCCTCGTCCTCTTGCGGGAGCACGATGCGCCGCACCGCGTGCTGCCGATCTTCATCGGCGACACGGAGGCGGTGGCGATCGCGGGGGCCTTCTCCGACGAGCCCCGTCGCCGTCCGGTCACGCACGACCTGATGGCCACCCTGGTCGAGACGCTCGACGCCCACGTGGAGCGTGTCGAGGTGACGGGGTTGCGCGACGGTGCGCTGCTCGCCGAGCTGGCGGTCAGCGGGCCGACCGGCGAGCGGCGGGTCGACAGCCGGCCCTCGGACGCCATCGCCCTGGCGGTGCGCGTCGACGCCCCGCTGTTCGTGAGCGCAGACGTGCTCGACGAGGCGGGTGCGATCCTCGTCGAGGACGACGACGACCTCGACGACGATGACCAGGACGACGCCATCGAGGACGAGGTGGAGCGGTTCCGCTCGTTCCTCGACGCGGTCCACCCCACCGACTTCGACTCCGGCGGGTCCGAGCCCGGTTCCGAGCCCGATCCGGGCAGCGACGACCCCGCGAGCTGACGTCACCGTGCTGCGCCGCGGCGCGTCCCGCCGACGGCCTCGGCGGCCATGGCCGACAAGGTGCCCGCGATCGGCCCTCCGCTAGCGTGCGGCGGTCGCCAGGTGCCGGCTCGGCGCCCGGCGATGACGTCGCCGACCCACCCTGGAGTGCCGTCATGACCCGACTGGCCGGTTCCACGATGCTCGTCACCGGGGCCGCCCACGGCCTCGGCCGGCAGCTCGCCGTGCAGGCATCGAGGCGCGGTTGCCGCATCGTGGCCTGGGACCTCGACGGTCCCGCGCTCGACGACCTCGCCGCCGAGCTGGGGTCGGCCCTCCTCGCCCGATCGGTCGTCGACGTCACCGACATCGGCTCCGTCGCCGCGGGCGTGACCGAGGTGCCGGGCGGTGCCGATGTCGTCGACATCGTCGTGAACAACGCCGGCGTGGTCTCCGGTGCCCGCCTCGTGGAGCTGCAGCCGCAGCAGATCGAGCGGACCTTCGCCGTCAACGCCCTCGCCCTGTACTGGGTGACCAAGGCGTTCCTCCCGTCGATGCTGCGCCTCCGCCGGGGCCACGTGGTCACGATGGCCTCGGCCGCCGGTCTCGTCGGCGTGGCCCGCCAGACCGACTACTCGGCCTCGAAGCATGCCGCCGTCGGCTTCATGGAGTCGCTCCGCGCCGAGCTGCGCCGCGACGGCGCGGCCATCTCGACCACCACGGTCTGCCCGTTCTACATCGACACGGGCATGTTCGAGGGCGCCCGGTCGAAGGTGCCATGGCTGCTCCCGATCCTCCACGAGCCCGACGTCGCGGCCCGCATCCTGCGCGCCGTCGAGCGTGACCGGGAGATGCTGCGTCTCCCTCTGGTGGTCGGCTCGCTCGCGGTCGGGCGGATCTTGCCGACGCGCCTGTTCGACCGGCTCATGGACGTCCTCGGCGTGAACGAGTCGATGGACGAGTTCGTGGGCCGCTCGGCCCCCGTTGACCTCGACGGCACCGGCACCTCCGATCTCCGCGCCGGCTGAGATGCCGCTGCTCACGGCGGCGGCGAAGCCTGAAGGTGAGGTGGAGGTCGAGGGTTTGGGCCCCGTGCCGTGCCCCGGGCCGGCGTTGTCGACGGTCCTCGGGGCGAAAGCGCCGGAGGCACTCGTGCGGCTCGGGCATGCTGTCCCATGGGAAGACCCTCACCGTCCTCGGGAGCCGGGGGTGCCCGGCCGACGTGGCCGGAGGAAACGGTCCGTGGCGCCCGTGGCGTCGGAGTTCGGTGCTGAGGTCTTCGACGCAGGGAGCCGCCGGGAGGCGCACCTGGTCGATCCCGATGGGAACCGCATCCGGGTGGGTGCACCCACCGGCCGGGCCGCTCCGGGCTACCCGTACCCCGGCGGGCCCGATCGCTGAGGTCAGAACAGGCCGCTGACCAGCTTGACCACCGCGGTGCCGATGGACGCCATGAGGACGATGCCCGCCGTCCCGACCACCACGCCGACGGCGAGGACGACGGCGTCCTCCAGGATGATCGCCAGCGCGACGAGTACCGCGCCGAGCGCGGGCACGGTGTCGAGGCCCGAGAAGGGCGGAGCCAAGCCCGCGGCGAGCGCGAACACGATGATCACGAGCCCGAGGACGCGGGTGAACTCCCGGCCGCGGAACAGGTTCGGCAGGCGCCGCCGGGAGCGCTTCTCGAACCAGCGGACCCGCTTGATGATGAACGGCATGGCGCGTTCGGCGACGATCGGTCCGAGCTCGCGGTTCCGCAGACGTTTCGGAAGCCACATGGTCTTCCGGCCGAGCACCATCTCGATGCCGAGCAGGATCGTGATCGCCTCGAAGACGTGTGTGATCCCGCCGGTCGGCAGAGGGAGAGCCGGGATGCTCATCAGCAGGAGCACCGTCACGGCAAAGCCCTTCTCACCGAAGACGTCACTCATCTCACCGAACGTCTTCGGGCTGTCGCTGCCCAGCCACCGCTCCAGCTCGACGCTGAACGTCGACTCCATCTGGGGCACCCTACGGCTGGTCGTCGTCGATCGCGCCACCCGTGGTCACGCGCTCGCCGGGCCGAGCTCGTCGCGCCCGGGGGAGCGCGGCAGGAACGGGCCGCCCACTCGACGAGGAACTACTGCTCGGCGACCGCCCGCTCGAGGGCGGGGGCCGCGCTCAGCCCGCCTCCACGACCTCGAAGCCGATCAGCGGTCTGACCTCGACACCGCCCTCGACGATGGGAGTCAGTTTCGCGAGCGCGAGCGCGTGGTCCAGGTCGCGTGCCTCGATCACGAAGACGCCGGCCAGCGCCTCCTTGGTCTCGATGAACGGCCCGTCCGTCACCAGGTCGCCGCGGATCGCCGTCGCCGTCCCGGACGGCTCGAGAGCCATGCCGGCGACGACCCGGCCGCCCCGCTCGGCGATCCGCGCGGGCAGCTGTCCGTGGGCCTCCATGACCTCCGGCGGGATGTCCGCCACGCCGCCGGGCGTCTCGCGCTCGTAGATGAGCACCGCGTACTGGGCCATCACGCCACCCCCTCGGGTCCCTGGGCCACCACGTAGGTCGCCTCCCACCGCACCGCGAACTGCTGGTCCATGTCGTCTGCCTCCGTCACTCGTCCCGAGCCGCCTGTCACGGCTCCTCCTACACCGACGACAGGTGGGAACCGGCGAGATCGACAGGGGCGCACGGATTTCCGGACACCCGGCGGCTCAGCGATCGGTGGCCGCGAGCCGGGCCGCGAAGCCGATCAGGACCGTCCCCACCGATCGCTGGATCCACCGGAGGACGACGGGGGCGCCGAGCACCCGGTCGCGGACGGCAGCGCTCGCCCAGGCGTAGACGACGAACACGGCGAACGTCATGAGCATGAAGATCGCGCCGAGCCCGACTAGCCTCGGGTCGAGCAGGCCCGGCGGCGTGTCGAGGAACTGCGGGAGGAAGGCGAAGAAGAACACCGTCAGCTTCGGGTTCAGCAGGTTCAGCAGGATGCCGCGCCGCACCACCATGTCCGGCGGGTCGACCGGGGCGCCGCGGCCCTCGTCGAGCCGGAGCGCACCGCCGGCGCGGATCATCGAGACCCCCATGACGACGAGGTAGGCGACTCCCACCCAGCGGACCGCCTCGAACGCGACGGCTCCGGCCTGCATGATCCCCGAGAGCCCGAGGAGCCCCGCCAGCACGTGAGGAATGGTGCCGAGCGTGCAGCGGACGGCGGCGAACAAGCCGCGCCGCCAACCACCGGTGAGCGCGCTCGACACGGTGTAGACCACGCCGGTGCCCGGGACGACGACCACGACCAGCGACGTCAGCAGGAACTCGACGGAGATGTCCGTGACCCAGGACCGGACGACTAGCCCGACCGCGAGCCCCGCCAGCATCCCCAGGCCGACGACGCCGGCCGGGCGGGCGGACCGGCGGATGCGGGCGCAGGCCGGCGTGGCCGACCACGCCCGGAGGCGCAGGACGATCGCGCCCCGGACGAGGTCGACGGCCTCCGGGAGCGGGATCGAGCCGCGACCGGTTTCGGCGCCGTCGAGCAGCGTGCCGATGAGCTCCTCCTCGTACCGCTCGCGCCACTCGGCCGGGAACAGGCGGCTCAGCCGTCGGTACTTGTCCTCGAGGGTCACGCAAGCCTCCGTTCCCGGCGCCGGGCGAGCTGATGGCGGGCGGCGGCCGCGTTGGCCTCGAGGCGCTCGACCCCGGAACGCAGCGCGTCCAGGCCAGCGTCGGTGATCCGGTAGTAGCGACGCAGGCGGCCGTCGACGGCCTCCTCGTGGTCGAGGAGCAGCGACCCTTCGCCGACGAGCCGGTCGAGCGCCGCGTACAACGTCCCGGCCCGGAGCCGGACCCGGCCCTCGGAGAGCTGCTCGACGGCCTGGAGGATGCCGTAACCGTGCAGCGGCGCCGGGGCCACGGCGGCCAGGATCAGGAACGTCGGCTCGCGCACCACGCTGATAGCATATACCGATCATCGGCATATTCACCCACATAGCTTTGGCCCTGGGAAGCGAGAGGTGGAGTCAGCCGCCGCTGCGGACGGCCGTCAGCTCGACCAGATGCGCTCACCGTCGAGCCACAGGCCTTGAACGGTCGCGTCCGCCACCTCGTTCCCGGCGACGCTCGTGATGTCGGTGTCGAGCAGCGTGAGATCGGCTCGGGCGCCGATCGCCAGCGTCCCCCGCTCGGGCTCATCGAAGGCTTGGTGGGCGGTCCCGGCCGTGTAGGCGTGCACGGCCTCGAGGATCGGGACCCGCTCCTCGGGCAGCCACCCACCTGCTGGGTCTCCATGCGGCGTCCGCCGGGTCACTGCTACCGCCAAGCCAGCCAGCGGATCGGCATCGGTCACTGGCCAGTCGCTGCCGAAGCTGAGCCGTGCGCCGGAACCAGCCAACGAAGCGATCGGGTACTGGAGCGCGCTGCGGGTCGGACCGAGCCGCGGCATCGTGAGCTCGAGCATGACCTCGTCGAGCTGCGCCCACAGCGGCTCGAAGTTGGCGATGACGCCGAGCTGGGCAAACCGAGGCCGGTCCGCCGGGTGGACGAGCTGGGTATGCGCGACGACAGCGCGCCGGTCGCGAACACCGTTGACGGCCTGGGCCCCGGCGATGGCGTCGAGGGCCATGCGAACCCCACCGTCGCCGATGGCGTGAATGTGGATCTG
>DATHAO010000059.1:0-137861 GCA_035296625.1 Acidimicrobiales bacterium
CCCACCGGCCTGCGCCTTCGGATTCACGCGCCCAAGCTGCGGATGCTCAAACTGCTCGACTGCCCCCGACCGCCGGGTCGTGGCGCCGTTCGGCACATGAGGGCTACCCAGGTCGCGACTGTCGTCGCGCCTTTCGACGTCCGGACGCCGATCGGATCGTCACAGCGCCAAGCTGACCTCGACCGGCTTGCCGTTGATGAAGCTCGTGATGTCGGGCGGCACGGGCAGCGGCTCGTCAGTCAAGTAGCGCTCTCGGATGGCATCGAAGTCATCGCTGGTGGCCAACGTCGCCAGATCGCCGAGCACAGGGCGTTCGTGCCCCCGGGTCACCATTCGGCAGCGCTCCCTTCGCCTATCGCGTCGCTGCCCTGCCGGAACGATTCCGATCACCGGTCGGCGGTACGCTTCGATCTCGCGGGGTAGCTGAGGGAGCGCTCCGCACCTTCCAGGTGAGGACCTGAAACCCGCTCAGCTCGGGCGGTCGGGCCAGACGATGTCGACGACCAACCCGGCGTGGTCGCTGGCGAGTGTGCCGGTGAGCGAATCGTGGAAGGCGAGCTGCGCGCTGAGGATGCGCCCGGCGCCGCCGCGTCGCTGGAAGGGATCGCCGACGAAGACGTAATCGATTCGCTTGCGATGCACGTTCATCGCTTCGGCGATGGGGTTGGTCCGCCAGTCCTGGGTATAGCCGGGGCCGTCACCGGCGACCCGCCACGCGTCCTGGTAGAACGCGGTGCGGTCCTCGAGACCCGTCAGCGAGCAGAGGAAGCGGATTTCGTCGCTGTCGGGCTCCGCGTTGAAGTCCCCGCACAGGATCGGCGGCATGCCGTCCCGAACCTGTCCCGGAGTGAAAGCCCCGTCGTCGAGGTCGCCCTGCGCGGCGGTGATGATGCCGTCGATGGCGAGCACCTGGAGCCGGCGGTGGTGGCTGTCTCGCGGTGCAGCGGCGAGATGGCAGGAGAACACGTCAAGCCCCGCGGTCCGCACCTGAAGGAGCTCCCACGGGACGCTGGCGACGAAGCCGTCGTCGTCCACGAGCGGCAGCGGGTGGTAGGCCCCGCCGTCGATCGGCCAACGCGAGAGCACCGCCGATCCGAAGACCAGGCCGGGGTCGGGCCAGAGCCGCGCACCGAAGGGTCGACCGTCGAAATGCCAGTGCCACCCCGCCTCAGGCATCTGGTCGACGATCCAGCCCGCCGTGTTCGGAGTGCTTTCGTCCTGCCAGATCTCCTGGAAGCACACGATGTCGGGCCGCAGGTGCCCGAGCCACGCCACGATCTCCCCGCGGCGCTCGGACCAACGCGGCTCCAGCAACGACCCGGCGTTCAACTGGACGACCCGCAGGACCCCCGACGACACGACCCGACGCTAGACCGCTGTCGGACAGGACCCGCGAACGACCGTCCCCGATCGCCGAATCCGGGCGCCTTCCAGGGTGCCCCGTGGACGCATCTCGTCCCCTCCACCACCCACCGTGTCGGCCGTGAGCACCGTGTCGATCGTGCGTCTGATGAAGGGTCATACTTGGCCGCCATGGGGATACCGGGGGGATCACCCGGCCACCGGCGACGTCGCTTCGCCACGGTGGTCGTCATGGTCGCGATGCTCATCGGAGCCAACGGGTGCGGGGGCGGTGACGACACCGACTCGGCCGCTGCAGTCGGTGCCGGCTCGTCGCCGGCCGACGCCACCACCGCATCGGTCGACCCCGCATCACGACCATGCTCCCGGGAGCGCCACATGGTGGTGTTCGACTTCTTCGGCTCGCTGAACGGGGGCGTCCCCGAGCTGGCGGCCTGGATCGGCGATCCGGGCGACCAGCCCACGCCGCGCCCCGGTGCCGCCGAGGTGGCCACTGCCTACCGCGAGCACGGTTACGAGCTGCTCTACCTGACCCTCGTGCCCATCGACACGGTGATCGGCGACGTGCCGATCCTCGACGCGGTCACGGCCTGGCTCGCGCTCAACGGCTTCCCCGCCGGCTCCGGCGCGCAGGTCTGGGCCTGGGACGGCCAGGGCAGCTCGCCCGTCGTGCGCGCCATCGACGAGCTGGTCCGCCTGTCGACCGAGGGCGTCAGCATCGATGCCGGCTACACCGACAACGTGGACAAGGCGAACGCGCTGCTGACCGGCGGCGTGCCGACGGACCGGCTCTTCACCATGGGCGCCGCCGCCGGGCAGGTGAGCTCGTCGAGCATTCCAGGTGGCGACCTCGCGGCCCACGTGGCCACGGTCGAGGCACTCGAACGGGTGTGCCAACCCGGCTGAGCACCGCGCTAGCGTGCCGTGGCTGATGGCGACCGACGACACGCTCGACCCCGAAGGCGCGGTGCGCCTCTACCTGCTCTATCTCGACGATCCGTCGACGCTGCGCGACGACGCCGCCGTGCAGCGCAAGACGCAGGCCGTGCTCGACGCCAAGGACCCCATCGACAAGCTCCGGGCCCTCGCCGAGCTCGAGCGTGCCGCGAGCATCGACGAGGGGCCGCTGCGGCAGGGCTTCGTCGACCACGCCAAGGCGTGGGCTGACGCCCAGCAGATCCCGGTGGCCGCCTTCCGCGAGCTGCAGGTGCCCGACGTCGTGCTGCGGGCGGCGGGTTTCGAGGTGGCGGCGCCCACGGGCCGCCGGCGCCGCGGCGCCTCGGCGCCCCCGGCGGGGGCCCGCCAGCGGGCGAAGGCCGTCCCGGTCGACGAGATCAAGGCCCACGTGCTCGATCACAAGGGCACGTTTGTGCTCACCGACGTCCAGGCCGCCGTGGGCGGCAGCCCGGCGACGGTGCGCAAGGCGGTCGAAGAGCTCGTGGAGGCCGGCCAGGTCGAGCGGCTCGGCCTGATGCCCGACTACCAGGGCCGCGGGCGCGCTCCCATCCAGTACAGCCGCAGCTGACCTCGGCCGGCCGGCTGAGCAGCCGCCCGCCGTCCGGGGAAGTGCAACCGTTGCAGCCATCCCGCGTCGCACCTGCGAGGTTGGCATGCTGTCGCCGTGAGCACGCGACCACCGGCCGTCGACGAACGCTTCCGCTACGTCGTGCACGACGCCCTGGTCGCCGCGTGGCGGCCCGACCTGATCGCCGGCGCCTGCCTCGACTGGACCGTGGCGCTCGCGCGCTGCCCGAGCTCGTGGACCGAGACCCGGTACGGCGGCACGGTTTCCCACGGCTGGTCGTCGACGCCCACACGGGACCTGATGACCCGGGTGCTGGGCGTCGAGCCGGCCGAGTGGGGCTTCGGGGCGGCCCCGGTCGACCCCGCGCTCGGGGCGCTGACGCGGGCCGCCGGGGCGGTGCCGTGCCCCGGCGGCCACGTGCACGTCACGGCCCGGCCCGGTGCGGTCGAGATCGACAGCCCCATCCCGTTCGTGCACCGGGGCGAGCGCCACCCAGCCGGGCACTACCGCTTCCGGGGCGGCGATCGCTAGAGGCGGCCCCGCGGCTCAGCGGGGTTCGAGCAGGACGACCGGGATGTCCCGCTCGGTCTTGGCCTGGTAGTTGTCGTAGGCGGGCCAGGCCGCGGTCGCGCGGGGCCACCAGATCGCCTTCTCCTCCGGCGTGGCGGTGCGAGCTCGGAGGTCCATGATCTTCGGGCCGTCCTGCAGCGACACGTCCGGGTCCGCGAGCAGGTTCAGGTACCACACGGGGTGCTTCGGGGCGCCGCCCAGCGAGGCCACGACCGCGTACTTCCCCTCGTGCTCGACCCGGATCAGCGCGGCCTTGCGCACCTTGCCCGAGTGCCGGCCCCGGGTCCACAGCACGACGACCGGCGCGCCCTGCATGTCGCCGCCCTCCTCGCCGCCGGTGCGCTCGTAGGCCTCCACCTGGTCGCGCACCCACGCCGCCGGGCTTGGTTCGTACTCACCGTCGAGCGCCATCGCTCCTCCTCGGTCTTCGGTCGGGAGGTCGTACCCCGCATTGGGGGCGCCGACCCGTCAGTGGGGGGTTGCGGCCGCCCGGTCGGGGACGATCCGGGCCGCAGCCAGTGCCATCGTGGCCGCCACGCCGGCCACGAGCACGAACACCCAGCGCAGCGCGAGGAGCTCGGCGAGCACCCCGATGAGCGGCGGCTCGAGGAGGAAGCCGATGCGGGCGGCGAGCGACACCGTGGCGGCCCCGACGCCGGGCGCGACGCCGGGCGTGCGCGAGGCGGCCGAGAAGGCGAGCGGGAAGAAGCCGGAGGCGCCAGCGCCCGCCAGCAGCAGGCCCGCCACGAACACCGCAGGGTGCCCGGCCAGCGCCCCGGCGGTCAGGCCGGCGGCGGCCAGCACCATGCCGGTGCGCAGCAGGCGGCGCTCGCCCCAGCGCTCGGCGAGGTGATCGCCCGCCAGGCGTCCGGTGACCATGCCGGTCATGAACGCCGCCACGCCGCCGGCGGCCACGCCGGCGCTGGCCCCGTAGCGCTCGAGCTGGACGGCGGCCCAGTCCGACGACCCGCCCTCGATCATCGCCCCGCCCACCGTGGCCAGGCCCAGCACGATCAGCGGCCCGCCCCAGCGCCGGGCGGTCCGACCCCCGTCCTTGCTCCTGTCGCCGTCCGCCGGCCGGCCGCGCAGGGAGGGGCGGGCGGCGCCGTCGGGGTCGGGGACGGCCGGCGGGGCCGAGACGGCGGGGACGGCGGCGTCGACCCCGATCCGGTCCGGGGCGCTGCTGGTGGACGGCGCCCCGGGAGCCGGGGCGTCGTCGGGCACGAGGCCACTGCGGACGAGCAGCGTGGCGAGCGTCAGTACCCCGCCGACGACCGCGAGGTGGGTCGTGAGCGACACGCCCCGGCTGGCCGCCACGCCGGCGAGGGCGGCGGCGGCGAGCGCCCCGAGGCTCCATGCGGCGTGCAGGCGGTGCAGGATCGACCGGCCGGTGCGCTTCTCGTACGCGGCGCCGTTGGCGTTCATCGAGATGTCCATGGCGGCATCGGCCGCCCCGACCAGGGCGAGCGCCCCGAACAGCAGGGGGGCGCTCGGGGCAACGCCGGTCAGCCACATCGACGCGCCGAGCGCCACGGCGGAGGCGAGCACGACCCGCCGGCTACCGACGGCGCCCACGGCCCGTCCGGCCGTGGGGCTGGCCACGAGTGCCCCGAGCGCCATGCCGGCGATCGTCAGGCCCAGCGCCCCGTCGGACAGGTGCAACGCATCCTGCCGGTCCGGCAGCCGGGCCAGGAAGCTGGGCCCGCCCACGCCGTTGGCGACGAACACGACGGCGATGGCGCCAGCCCGGGGGGACATTCGACCAGCCTGGCACGCCACCCACCATCGACCGCGCCCCCGTTGGGGTGCGGCGGGGCGGTCGGCGTGGCAACGTCGCGGCCGATGGAGCCCGCACCGCCCGCCTTCGAGACCTACGACCCGGCGCTCGCCGCCCACCTGCTCGATCCGAACCACCTCGCCGACGGCATCACCGGTTACCTGGGCATGCGCATGGTCGAGATGGGGCCGGGCGTCGCCGTGGCCGAGCTCGAGGCCCGCGAGGAGCTGCTCCACCGCTTCGGGGCCCTGCACGGCGGCGCCGTCGCCGCGCTGGTCGACCACGTGCTCGGCTCTGTGATCTATCCCGTCGTCCCGGCCGGGACGTGGCCGGCGACGCTCGAGTTCAAGCTGAACTACCTGGCGGCCGTGCGCGGCGGCACGGTCCGGGCCACCGGGCGGTGCGTGGCCCTGACCGCCCGCACGGCCGTGGTGCAGGTCGAGGTCGCCAACGCCGGTCGGCTGGTGGCCACCGCCCTCGGCACGATCGCGCTCACGCCACCCCGGGGGGGCGCCGGAGCCGCCGGTGGCGGGGGCGGCTAGAGCGGCGGGAACGCCCGCGTGGTGAACGAGTCGACCTGCACGGGGTGACCGGACTGCTCGAGCGCCGTCACCACCCGGGACACGTGGTCGTGGTCGATCGTCTCGATCATGACCTCGATGGCCGCCGACTTGGCCGAGATGTCCACGAACATGCGCTGGTGGATGACCTCGACGATGTTGGCACCCGCATCGCCGATGATCGTCGAGACGCGGGCAAGCGCCCCCGGCACGTCCGGGAGCTCGACGTGCAGCCGCGACAGCCGCCCGTTGCGGATCAGGCCCCGCATGATGACCGACGCCAGGAGACGCGGGTCGATGTTGCCGCCGGTCAGCACCGTGCCGACCCGGGTGCCGGCGAAGCGGGCCGGGTGGGCCAACAGCCCGGCGATGCCGGCGGCGCCCGCGCCCTCGGTGACGACCTTCTCGATCTCCAGCACGAGGTTGATGCCCTGCTCGACGTGGTCCTCGGTGACGGTGATCACGTCGTCGACCAGGGCCTCGACGATCGGCGTGGTGAGAACGCCCGGCCGCGGGACGGCGATGCCCTCGGCCAGCGTGGCGCCCCCGTCGGGCGGCGGCGTGCGGTGCACGTGGGCGGCCATCGAGCCGTAGCGCTCGGTCTGCACACCCACGAGGCCGATGTCGGGGCGCACCGTCCGGGCGGCGACCGCCATGCCGGCGAGCAGCCCGCCGCCGCCGACGGGCACGACGAGCGTGTCCAGGTCGGGGTGGTCCTCGAGCATCTCGAGCGCGCAGGTCCCCTGGCCCGCGATCACCGCGGGGTCGTCGAACGGGTGGACGTACACCCGCCCCTCGGCCTCGGCGATGCGGCACGCCTCGGCCTCGGACCCGCCGATGCCCTCGCCCAGCAGCACCACACGCGCGCCCAGCTCGCGGGTGCGCTGCACCTTCACGAACGGTGTGTTCGTGGGCATGACGATCGTGGCGTCGATGCCGAGCCGGGTGGCGTGGTAGGCGACAGCCTGGGCGTGGTTGCCGGCCGACATGGCGACGACGCCCTGGCGGCGCTCGCCGGGGGAGAGCAGCAGCAGCTTGTTGAGCGCGCCGCGCTCCTTGAAGGACGAGATGAACTGCATGTTCTCGAACTTGACGATGGTCTCGCACCCGAGGACCTGCGACAGCGTGCGCGAGTGGGCGCTCGGCGTGCGCTCGATCTCGCCCTTCAGGCGGTCGGCGGCGGCCACCACGTCGTCGAAGGTGACCGGCAGCGTGCCGGTGTCGCCGCCGGCGGCGCGATCGGTGGAGGGGACGGTGGTCATGGGAATGGGACGATCCTGATGGGAGGTAGGGGTCACTCCGCCGCCCGCAGCTCGAGCCGGTCGATCGTCGTCGCGTCGAGCACCTCGGGACGGGGCACGGCGCCGAGACCGGGCGCGTTCGGCACGGTCATCGTGCCACGCAGGGCGGTGAAGGGGACAGTGACGTCCTGGGCGAAGTAGCGCGCCGACGGCCCGAGGTCGGGCGGCAGCGTGCAGCCCGGCAGGGCGGCGACCGCGAGGTTCAGGGCCCGCCCGATGCCGGTCTCCAACATGCCGCCGCAGCGCAGCGCCACCCCGGCGTCGTGGCACCGCCCGTGGATGCGCAGGGCCTCCACCAGGCCGCCGACCCGGCCGACCTTCAGGCTGACCGCGTGGCACGCCCCGAGGGCCAAGGCGGTCTCGACGTCACCGAGCGAGCCGATCGACTCGTCGAGGCAGATCGGCGTCTGGATGCCCCGGGCCAGGCGGGCGTGACCGACCAGGTCGTCCGGGGCGTAGGGCTGCTCGATGGCGGTGAGCGCCAGGTCCGGGTCGGCGAGCAGGGCCAGGCGGGCGCCGTCGTCGACGTCGTCGCTGCGGTACGCCCCGTTGGCGTCGACGATCAGCACCACGTCGTCGCCCAGGGCCCTGCGCACGGCGCGCACGGGGTCGACGTCCCATCCCGGCTGCACCTTCAGCTTGAAAGCCCGGTGGCCGTCGTCGTGCCAGCACGCCGCCTGGGCGACCAGCTCGTCGATCGACGACGCCAGGCCGAGGGCGATGCCGGTGGGCACCTCCGCCCGCGTGGCGCCGAGGAACGCCGCCATCGAGCGGCCCTCGGCCCGCAGCTCGGCGTCGACGGTGGCGCACTCGAGCGCCGCCTTGGCCATGTGGTGGCCCCGCACCTCGCCCAGCGACCGGCCGGCGAGGAGTCGGGGCACCAGGTGGTGCGCGAGGACGTGCCAGGCGCCGGCGGCGTACTCGGGCCAGTAGGTGGGCTCCGGCTCGGCCACGCACTCGCCCCAGCCGTCGGGCCCGTCCGCCGCGATCGCCCGGACGAGCACGACGTCGCGCACGGTGCGCGTGCCATGGGCCGCACGGAACGGAGACGCGAGGGAGAGCCGGACGAGGCGGAGCTCGACGCCTGCGAGCGCGACCTGCACGCCACCATCATGGCGGTCCGGGCCCCGGTAGCCTGGCTTCCGCCATGTCAACCACCACCGTCGTCGCCCTGAAGGCCAACGATCCCTGCTGGTGCGGCAGCGGTCGCAAGTTCAAGCGCTGCCACAAGGCGAGCACCGACCACGTGCGGCCCGGTCGCCTGAGCCCTGCCCGCCCCGTGCCCACCGAGATTCCCCGCCCGCCGTACGCGGAGACCGGGGTCCCGGTGCGCGTCCCCGACGGCCACGTGCGCACGCCCGAGGTCATCGAGCGGATGCGCCGGGCCGGCCGGGCGGCGGCCGAGGTGCTCCAGGCGGTGGGCGCGGCGGTGGCGCCCGGCGTGACGACCGACGAGCTCGACGCCATTGCGCACGAGGAGTGCATCCGGCGCGGCGGCTACCCGAGCCCGCTCAACTACGGCGGCTTCCCGAAGTCACTGTGCACGTCGGTCAACGAGGTCATCTGCCACGGCATACCGGACGACCGGGCGCTCGTCGATGGCGACATCGTCAACGTCGACGTGACGATCTTCCTCGACGGGGTGCACGGCGACACGAACGCCACGTTCCCGGTGGGGCGCATCGACCGCGCCTCGGCCGATCTCATCCGGGTCACCCGTGAGTGCCTCGACCTGGGCATCGCGGCCGTGGAGCCGGGCGTGCCGGTCAACGCCATCGGCCGGGCCATCCAGGCGCACGCCGAGGGCCACGGCTACGGGGTCGTGCGGTCCTTCGTGGGCCACGGCATCGCCGAGCAGTTCCACACCGACCTGCAGATCCCGCACTACGACAACCCGCGGGCGTCCACGATCATCGAGCCGGGCATGACGTTCACGATCGAGCCGATGATCACGATGGGTGCCTGGCAGCACCAGTTGTGGGACGACGGGTGGACGGCCGTGACGGTCGATCGCCGCCGCACCGCCCAGTTCGAGCACACGCTGCTCGTGACCGACACGGGCGCCGAGGTCCTCACGACCGTCGACTGAGCCCCCGGCGCGCTCCGGCCGCAGCGCGGGCTGCCGGCCGCCCGCTGACCGGCCCGGGCCCGCTCGGCCCCGCGAGGGCCGTCGGCCGCGCTCCGGCTCAGGCGGGACCGACCTCCGCGTCGACGGCCGCGGTGAAGTCGTCGATGCGGCCCCTCAGCACGTCGAGGCTGGCGGACCAGAACGCCACGTCCTCGACGTCGATGCCGAAGCGGGCGGCCAGCTCCGCCGCCGTGCTCGTGCCGGTGGAGGACAGCATGTCGTCGTAGGCCGAGCGGAACGTCTGCGCGTCGTCGAGCCAGCGGGCGTAGAGCCCGAGGCCGAACAGCAGGCCGAAGGTGTAGGGCCAGTTGTAGAACGTCGAGCCGTAGTAGTGCGGCTTGGCCGCCCACATGAGCGGGTGGCGCTCGCCGGGGTCGAGGGCGTCGCCGTACGCCTCGGCCTGGGCGCCGTCCATCAGCTCGCCGAGCTCGCGCACCGACACGGTGGAGCTGCGCCGCCGCTCGAACAGCCGCGACTCGAACAGGAACCGGCTGCGGATGTCCACCACGACCTGGCAAGCGCCCTGCAGGTCGGCCTCCAGCAGTGCGAGGCGCTCGGTACCGGACGCCGCCTCCAGCGTGCGGTCGGTGAGGATCGTCTCGCAGAAGATGCTCGCCGTCTCGGCCAACGCCATGGGCGTGGCCCGCTGCAGCGGCGTGCGGTCGGCCAGCGTGCGGTTGTGGTACGCGTGGCCCAGCTCGTGCGCAAGCGTGTGGACGGAGTCGATCGACCCGTCGAAGTTCATGAGGATCCGGCTGCGGCCCTCGCCCATGGGCATGCAGAACCCGCCGCCGACCTTGCCGGCGCGGGGCCCGGCGTCGATCCATGAGGCGTCGAGGGCGTGGCGGGCCAGGCCGACGAGGTCGTCGCTGTAGCCGGCGAACGCGGCGTCCACCGTGGCGGTGGCGTCGGCCCATGACACGGGCGGGGCGGTGCCGACCGGGGCGAACAGGTCCCAGAACGCGACCCGCTCCTTGCCGAGCAGCCGGGCCTTGGCGCGCAGGTAGCGGTGGAAGTCGGGCAGGGAGGCGTCGACGGCGGCGTTCATGGCGTCGAACGCCGGGCGGCTGACCGCGCTCTGCTCGAGCACCGGGTCGAGCGGGTGGTCCCAGCCGCGGCGGGCGCCGAGCGCCAGGGTCTCTCCCTTCAGCGCGTTGAGCGCGGCGGCGATCGGTGTGGCATGCGCCCGCCAGGCCGCCACCTCGGCGGTGAACGCCGCCCGGCGGACGCCGGCGTCGGGGTCCGTGGCGAGGCCCCGCACGGCGAAGATGGGCAGCGTCTCGGTGCGCCCGTCGGGGAACGTGACGCTGGCCTCGACGCACGAGGAGACGTCGCGGAACAGCCGCTCCCACGCCGTCGAGCCGGTCACGCCCAGCTCGGCGGCCAGCGCCTCCTCGGGTCCCGACATCTGGTGGATGGCCCGGCGGGCGGCCTTGCGCAGCGGCCAGGCGTGGGCCGCGGCAGCCGCGCTGCTCCCCAGCAACCCGTCGAGGTCGAGGCGCCCTACCCAGGCGTCGAACCGCGTACGCAGCACCCGCACCGTCGCCTCGCGGGCCGACAGGCGCGAGAGCAGGGCCTGGGCGCGGTCGTCGCCGCTGTCGGTGCTGACGTGGCCATAGGCGAACGCCTGGAGCCTGCTGAACGCCTCGAGTGCGCCGTTCGTGGCGACGAGCACGGTGTCGAACATCGTGACGAGGGAGTCGTCGAGCGGGACCGGCGCGCCCGGGGCCACGTCGTGGGCGTCGTAGAGCGCGGCGAGGCCCTCGAGCGTCGTGCCCAGGTCCTCCTCGGCCCGCCCGACCTCGGGGGCATCGACCGCGGGGTAGAGATCGGTGAGGTCCCACCGGGGGAGGACCTCCGGTGGATCGAGCAGCGCCATGCCGCCATGATCACACCGTCGGACGGGCCCGGGCCGCCCGCCACGTCAGGCCATTCCTCTACAGCCTGTCGAACATGTCGGCGAACTTGTGTAGAGGGTGGGTGGACCGGGAAGCCGCCGGTCGATGATCGACCTCCCGTCTCCCGCGTCGGCCGTCCCCGCGATCCTCACCCCCGCCATGTCGCCCGCGCCCGCCCCGGGCGTCGGGCGTCCGACGCGGCCGTGGCTGCCCGACGCCCGCGGCCCGCTCACCGAGCGGCTGTTCACCGAGCTGCGGCGGGCGCCGGGCCGCTTCCGCCTCCTGGCCGAGCCGGCGGACATCTGGGGCGAGGACGCCCAGCTCGCCCTGTACGCCTGCCTCGAGCTGCGCTACCAGGGCTTCGCCGACGTCGACCCCGACTGGGAGGTCGAGCCGGGCCTCGTCGAGCTGCAGAACCGGCTGCGCCGGGCCTTCCTCGAGGCCGTGGCCCGTGAGGTCGGCCCGATCCACGCCCGCACCCCCGGTGCCGTGCGCGCCGAACTGCTCGCCCTCGCCTCGGGCCACGGGCCGTCGTTGTCCGCACGGATGGAGGCCTCCGGCACGGTGGACCAGCTGCGGGAGTTCGCCGTGCACCGCAGCGCCTATCAGCTCAAGGAGGCCGACCCCCACACCTACGCCCTGCCCCGCCTGGCCGCCGGCCGGGCCAAGGCCGCCTACATCGAGATCCAGGCGGACGAGTACGGCGGCGGCGAGCCGGGCGAGGCCCATCAGGAGCTGTTCGCCACCACCCTGCGCGCCCTCGGGCTCGATGACCGCTACGGCGCCTACCTCGACTTGCTGCCGGCCACCACGCTGGCGACGGTCAACCTGCTATCGCTGTTCGGCACCTCCCGCCGCTGGATCGGGGCGTGCGTCGGCCACCTGGCGCTGTTCGAGATGACGTCGGTGGGCCCGATGAGCCGCTACGCGGCGGCCGTGCGGCGCCTCACCGGCAGCGAGGCCGGCGCCCGCTTCTACGACGTGCATGTCATCGCCGACGAGCACCACCAGCGCCTCGCCCTCGACGGGCTCGTCGAGCCGTTCGTCGCCGCCGAGCCCGACATGGCCGCCGACGTCGTGTTCGGGGCCCGCGCGCTGGGCGTCGTCGAGGGCCGCCTCACCGCCCACCTGCTCGACTCCTGGGGGGACGGCCGCACCTCGTTGCGCCGACCCCTCGGTCGCCGCGACCTGGTCGCCTGACGCCGGCACCAGGTCACGGCCCGCCGCCGGGTCCGACCTCCGACACCGCGCCCCGCTTCCCCTCCCCACGCGGCGGGCCCGGGCACGGGGGCGGGCCCGGCGGCGCAGCGCTCCGCCCGCTCAGGGCGCGGGTGCCCCGGCGAGCGCCTTGGCCAGCGGTTCGGCCAGGTCGCCCCGCGGCTCGGCCACCACGCCACCGGCGAGCGCCATCCACGCGGCCATCTCGGTGAGCGCCCCCGCCAGCTCGGCGGCCACCTCGCGCGGACCCGGCGCCCGCCGGTCGGCGGAGCGGTCCTCCACCCATGCCGCCCGTGCCCGCAGCACGCCCGCCTGCCGGTCCGCCTTGAGGTCGACGCGGGCGACGAGGTCCTCGCCGAGCAACAACGGCAGCACGTAGTAGCCGTGCACCCGCTTGGCGGCCGGCACGTAGATCTCGATCCGGTAGCGCACGTCCCACAGGCGTTCGGTCCGGGTCCGTTCCCAGATCAGCGAGTCAAACGGCGACAGCAGCGCCCGGGTCCGGAGCTGCCGGCCGGGCCACCGCGCCTCTGGGTGCAGGTAGGCGGGCTGGGTCCACCCCTCGACCCGGGCGGGCACCAGCGCTCCGTCGGCGGCCAGCTCCTCGAGCATCGGGGTAGCCCGGGGCACGTTGAGGCGGTAGTAGTCGGCCAGGTCCCGGGCGGTGCCCAGGCCGTGGGCGCGGGCGGCGAGGAGCAGCAGCTCCTTCCAGGCGTCGGCCGGGTCCGGCGTCGGCGCGGCGAGCACCTCGGGCGGGAACCAGTGCTCGGGCAGCATGTAGGCCCGGGCGAAGGCCCCGCGGCGCACGGCGGTCACCGCCCCGGTCCAGAACAGATGCTCGACCACCCGCTTGCCGTCGCCCCAGCCCCACCAGCTGTCGGCCTTGCGCGGCGCCGCCCGGTGCACGTCGAGCTCGCCGACGGCCACCGGCCCGCGGGCGGCGATCTCGCGCAGCGCGGCGGCCACCAGCGCGGGGTTGTCTTGCGCCGACCGCTTCACGCCGCCCCAGGCATGGTCGTTCGCCATGCGCCAGCGCAGGAGCGGTTGCCGCTCGATCGGGTGGAGCGACGCCTCGTGGCCCCAGTACTCGAAGACCTCGTGGCTCGCCCACAGCCAGCGGGTGAGCGCGGCGCGGTCGTAGGGCCCGAGGCGTGAGAAGAAGAGCAGCTCGTGGCTGCGGGCCAGCACGTTGACCGAGTCGAGCTGCACGGTCGCCACACGGTCGAGCACGCGGCGGAAGTGGCGCCGGTCGACCCGGCCGGCCGGTCGGGGGTCGGTCAGGCCCTGGGCGGCGATGGCGATGCGGCGGGCGTCGCGGAGCGAGATTTCGACCGGGGCACCCACGGCGGCGACGCTACCGGCCGGCGGGACCGATCGGTGTCGGCCGGTAGTCTGCCGACAGGCAGCCGGATGAGTGTCGCCGAGCGTTCTGACCAGGGTGAGAGCCGAAGGGGGAAATGCCGTGGGGTACAAGGTGGTAGTTGATTTCGACCTCTGCGAGAGCAACGCGCTGTGCATGGCCGCCGCCCCGGAGGTCTTCGAGGTGCGCGAGGACGACTTCCTCTACGTCCTCGACGAGACGCCGCCCGACGCGCTGCGCAGCAAGGTCGACGAGGCCGCCCGGCGCTGCCCGAAGGCGGCCATCTCCGTCATCGAAGAATGACCGCGGCGGGCGTCGTCGTCGTCGGGGCCTCACTGGCCGGCCTGCGCGCCGCCGAGGAGCTGCGGGCCGCCGGCTTCGGTGATCGCATCACCGTGGTCGGCGACGAGGTGCACCCGCCCTACGACCGCCCACCGCTGTCCAAGCAAGTACTGGCCGGCACCTGGGACGTCGACCGGATCGGCCTGGTGGCAGGGCCGGCCGGCCTCGAAGGTCTCGACCTCGACTGGCGGCTCGGTACCCGGGCCGCGGGCCTCGACCTGGCCGGGCGCCGGGTGATGCTGGTCGACGGCGAGCCCATCCCGTTCGACGGCCTGGTCATCGCCACCGGTGCCACGCCCCGCCGCCTCCCGGGCACCGAGCACCTCACCGGCGTGCACACGCTGCGCACGATCGACGACTGCCTCACCGTGCGCCGCGCCCTCGACGAGCGGCCGGGCCGCGTCGTCGTGGTGGGCGGCGGGTTCATCGGCGCCGAGGTGGCCGCCACCTGCCGGGGGCGCGGCATCGACGTCACGCTCGTCGAGGCGCTGCCCGTGCCGCTCGGCCGGGTTCTCGGCGACGACATCGGTGCCGTCATGGCCGGGCTCCACCGCGACCACGGCGTCGACGTGCGCCTCGGCGTGGGGGTCGAGGGCCTCGACGCCCGCGGTGGCGTGGACGGCCGGGTCGGGCGCGTCCGCCTGGCCGACGGTTCCACCGTGGACGCCGACCTGGTCGTCGTCGGCGTGGGCGTGGCGCCCGCCACGGGCTGGCTCGACGGGTCGGGGCTGCGGCTCGAGGACGGCGTGGTATGCGACGAGACCACGCTCGCCGCTCCCGATGTGGTGGCCGCCGGCGACGTGGCCCGCTGGCCCAGCCCCCGGGTGGGCGCGCTGGTGCGGGTGGAGCACTGGGACAACGCCATCACGATGGGGGTCCACGCCGCCCGGCGCCTGCTCGCGTCGCTCGGCGCCCCCGGCGGCACGACCGCCGCCTACGACCCCGTGCCGTGGTTCTGGTCGGACCAGTACGACCGCAAGATCCAGCTGACCGGGTGGTCGGCCGGGGCCGACGAGGCGCGCGTCGTCGACGGCTCGACCGACGACCGGCGGTTCGTAGCGCTCTACCGACGGGGCGACCGCCTGGCGGCCGTGCTGGCGATGAACCGCCCGCGTGCGGTGATGGGGTACCGGGCTCTCATCGAGCGAGGCGCCTCGTGGTCCGAGGCGCTGGCCGAGGCGGGCGCCGCCTGAGTCCGGCTTGCCGGGACGTGGCTCGCCGTCGGGCCGCAGCCCACCGGCCGGCAGCGCGGCGGCGCGGCAGCCCGTACGACGGCGGTGGGGCACGCTGTCGTCCGTGGGCGCGAGACGTGGGCGGCAGCCGTGGCGGGGTGGGCCGGACTGGCGGGGTCCGCCGGCATCGGGCCTTCGCCGCGCCGGTGGGTGGGCGTGACGGGGCCGGCCCTGGGCCTGCTCGCCGTGTTCGCTGTAGCGGCGGCGGGCGACTGGGTGGCCGTGGGCACGGATCGCCGGCGGCTCGAGCATCTGTGCAAGCCGGCGGCGCTCGCGGCGCTCGGCGGGGTGGCGCTGACCCTCGACCCGGCGGACAGCGCGGTCCGGGCCTGGTTCGCCGCGGCGCTCCTCGCATCGCTGGCCGGCGACGTGCTGCTGATGCCGCCGTCCGACCGGTTCGTCGCCGGCCTCGCCGCGTTCCTCGTTGCCCACGTCGCCTACGTCGGCGGCCTGCTGGCGGCGGGCGTGAGTGGCGGGCGCCTGCTGCTGGGCGTCGTGGCGGTGGGGGTCGTCGTCGGCGCCATCGGCAGACCGCTCCTGCGGGGGGTGCGGCGGAGCGCCCCGGAGATGACGGTGCCCGTCGGCGCGTACATGGTCGTGATCTCGGCCATGGTCGTGTGCGCGGTCGGTACCGGCGATGCAACGGCCATCGCCGGCGCAGCGCTGTTCTACGCGTCCGACGCCCTGATCGGCCTGACCCGCTTCGTCCGCCCGGCGCCGTGGGCACCGGTGGCGATCATGGTGACGTACCACGTGGGCCAGGCGCTGCTGGTCCTGTCGCTGCCATGAGCGCCGGGACGGGCGGGCCCGGGGCCGGGCACGGCGGCGGGCACGCGCTCGACGCCGCCGACCGCCGGCGGGCCGAGGCGCTGCTCGCCGACGCGTGGGGCACGCCGGTGCGGCTCGTGGCGACGACCACGATGTGGGAGCGGGACCACGTCGTGCACCTGACCGCGGCCGACGGCCGCACCGCGGTCCTGAAGCGGCCACGCGCCGACGAGAACGGTGGGGCGTGGGGTCCCGAGCCGCTCGGCTTCGCCACCGAGTCGCCCGGTATCTGCCGCAAGAACCGGGCCGGCGCCGGCCGCCCGGCCACGAACCGGACGCGCGTGACCTCAGGTGTTGTGGGCGGCGAGCGCGCGGCCGTGGGCCGCCACCGCCGCCCGCAGCTCGTTCGGCGCCAGCACCTCGAGGCCGTGCAGCGGGGCCAGCAAGGTCACGGCGACGGGGAGGGGTTCGAGCGGCACGGTGAGCTGCCGCCAGCCGTCGGCGTCGGGCGGTCCGGCGGCGTCGACGGCCGCCCGGGTCGTCGGTCCGGGGATCGCCCGGAGCAGGCCGCGCAGCGCCGCGGGGCTCAGCCGTACCCGGGCCTGCAGCGGACGGATCGAGGCGTCGAACGCGTCGGCCGACGCCTCCCAGTGGGCCACGAGGTCGAACCCGTCGGGCCGGACGGCCTGCTCCTCGCGGGCCGTCGCGCCGGCGATGCTCGACACCCGATAGGTCCGTACGTCGCCCCGGTGGGCGGCGACGAGGTACCAGGTGCCGGCCTTGAGCACGAGGCCCAGCGGGTCGACGCGGCGGCGGATCTCTCGGTCGCCGCGCCGGTAGCGCAGGTCGAGCCGACGATCCGTCCACAGGGCCTCGGCGACGACGGGCAGGGCGTCGAGCGGCTCGGCGTGGTGGAACCAGCCCGGGGCGTCGAGGTGGAACCGCTCGCGGATGCGGTCCGTCTCGCTCCGCCCCCCGGCCGGGAGCGCCGAGCGCAGCTTCGAGCGGGCGGCGGCCAGCACGCTTCCCAGTCCCAGCCCAGCGGCGCCGGACGAGCCGAGCAGCAGGGCGGTCGTCTCGCTCGTGGTCAGCCCATCGACCGGCGACCGCCACCCGTCGACGAGCCGGATGCCGCCGTGCGGGCCGGTCTCGGTCCACAGCGGCACGCCGGCTGCCTGCAGGGTCGCCACGTCGCGGTAGATGGTGCGCTCGGACACGCCGAGCTCGTCGGCCAGCTGCCCGGCGGTCGCACCGCCGCGGCGCTCGACCGCCAAGATCAGGGCCACCAGCCGACCGGCACGCACGCCGCGACGCTATCGGGAATCCCTGACACCATGTGTCAGCGTGGTGGGCGCACGCTGCCCCCATGACGAACGACGACGCAGCACAGCCGTGGCCTCCCGGGCGGCCCCTCGCCGGGACGGTGGCGCTCGTGGCCGGTGCCACGCGCGGCGCCGGGCGGGGCATCGCAGTCGCGCTCGGCGCCGCCGGGGCCACCGTCTACGGCACCGGCCGCAGCACCCGCACCGGCACGCACCGGTCGGACTACGACCGCCCCGAGACGATCGAGGAGACGGCCGAGATGGTCACCGCCGCGGGCGGGACCGGCATCGCCGTGCCGGTCGACCACCTGGTCGCCGACGAGGTCCGCGCGCTGGTGACGCGCATCGACGCGGACCACGGCCGGCTCGACGTGCTGGTCAACGACATCTGGGGCGGCGAGAAGCTCATCGACTGGTCCGCGAAGCTCTGGGAGCACGACCTCGACGAGGGCCTCCGCATGCTGCGGCTCGCGATCGACACGCACCTGATCACGAGCCACGAGGCGCTGCCACTCCTCACCCGCAGGCCGGGCGGGCTCGTCGTCGAGGTCACCGACGGCACGGCCGAGTACAACGCGGCGAACTACCGCATCAACGCGTTCTACGACCTCGCGAAGACGGCGGTCCTGCGTCTCGCCTTCGCCCAGGGCACGGACATCGGGCCGCTCGGCGGGACGGCCGTGGCGCTCACACCGGGGTGGATGCGCTCGGAGATGATGCTCGAGAACTACGGGGTGGCCGAGGCGAACTGGCGCGACGCTCTCACGCGCGAACGCGCCGAGGACCACCCCGATCCCGGGCACTTCGCGATCTCCGAGACGCCGACGTTCACGGGCCGCGCGGTGGTGGCGCTCGCCGCCGACCCCGACCGGGGCCGTTGGAACAGGGCCTCGCTCTCGAGCGGCCAGCTGGCCCAGGAGTACGGCTTCACCGATCTCGACGGCAGCCGCCCGGACGCGTGGCGCTACATCGCCGAAGTCGAGTCCCTCGGCAAGCCCGCCGACGTCACCGGGTACCGGTGACGTCGGCGGGGCCGGCCGTCACGAGGTGAGGGCGGTGGCGAGCGCGTCAGCCTCGCGCTCGGCGAGCGCGACTGTGACCCACATGCGCTCGAGGTGCTGGCGCACCTGCATCTCGCCCTGGGGCACCGGGTGCGCGGTGAGGAAGGCGACGATCTCACCGGCCAGAGCGCGGTCGCGGACGGAGCGGATGCCGCCCACCAGGCGCGGGATGCTGTTGGCCGGGAACCGATCGTTGATCTCGTCCCAGTGCGCGGCCACGAAGGCCCAGGCCTGTGCGGCGTTGTCGCGGTTGGCCAGGCACTCGCCGAGCAGGTACGGGGCATCCTGGGTGCGCACGGCGCCCGACAGGCTGAGCTCCACCGTGCGCCCGAGGGCCTCCCGGTCGCGGAAGCGGGCGAGCGATCGCAGGATGCGCTCGCGGTCCTGCGGGTTCGACGCCGAGGTGAACGCCGCCACCAGTCGCTCGTGCAGCGCCACGTCGCCCAGCGTGGCGCTGGCGCCGAGCGCCGGCGCCGACAGGCTGGGCTCGACGCCCGACGGGTCGTCGAGGAAGCGGTCGAGAAGCCCGCGGCACCGGGCCTGGGCGGCCGGCTCCTCGGCCAGCACGGCGGCCGCGTTGAGCAGCGACCCCCGCAGCGTGCGGGTCCGGTCGTCGTCGCCGGGCGCAACCTCGTCGCCGAGGCGGCGGCGGGCCGGACCGATCAGGCCCCCTACCCGGGCGGCGAGCGCGGCCCGGGCCGGCCCCGACACGAGGCGGTCGAGCTGGGCCAGCGACCCGAGCAGCCGCTCCCAGACCGACAGGTCGGTCTCGCTGGAGAAGCCGTCGGCCACGTCGAGGAACAGCGGGGCCCCGGTGGAGCCGGCCAGCACCGACGACCAGGCGTCGTCGACGAGGGTGTATCGCTCGAGTGGGCTCAGCGCGTCGAGCCGGTCCAGGAGGGCGGCCAGCAGGTCGGGGGCGTAGCGCACGCGGTAGAAGCCGTGCGCCCCGGCGTTCGCCTTCGCCCAGGCCACCGGCTGGTCGAGCTCGAGGTCGGCGCTCGGGCCGTCGAGCAGCACCCGCTCGACGGTCGTGCCGACCTCGTGGCCCGCGCCCACGCCAGCTGGCCCGGCGCCGCCCAGCCCCAGCTCGGCCACCACCGGAACCGCCCACAGCGTGTCGCCCTCGGGCTCGCCGTAGGCGAAGCGCCGCTGGCTGAACTTGAGGCCCGAGCTGTCTTCGGACGAGACGGTGACCTCGGGGAACCCGCCTTGGAAGATCCAGCTCTCGGCGATGCGGCGGACCGGCTCGCCGGTCTCCTCCTCGAGGGCGTCCCACAGATCGGACGTCTCGGTGTTGCCGAACTGGTGGCGGGCCATGTAGCGGCGGATGCCCTGGCGGAAGCGCTCGGCCCCCAGGTACTGCTCGAGCATGCGGACGACCGAGGCGCCCTTCTCGTAGGTGAGGACGTCGAACATGCCGTCGGCCTCGTCGGGCGAGACGACGGGGTACTCGACCGGGCGGGTCGACACGAGGGCGTCGGTGTCGAAGGCCGCCGAGCGCGACAGGCCGAAGTCGACCCACCGCTGCCAGTCGGGCCGGAACGCGTCGGTGCAGGTCATCTCCATGAACGTGGCGAAGGCCTCGTTGAGCCAGATGCCGTTCCACCACTTCATGGTCACGAGGTCGCCGAACCACATGTGGGCGATCTCGTGGGCGATGACGTCGACGACCGCCTGCTTCTCGGCCTGGGTGGCGGTGTCGGGGTCGATCAGCACGTAGCGCTCGCGGAAGGTGACGCAGCCCAGGTTCTCCATCGCACCGAACGCGAAATCCGGGATGGCGACGAGGTCGAGCTTGTCGCCCGGGTAGACGATGCCGAACCACTCGCTGAAGTAGCGGAGCGCGAAGGCGCCGACCTCGAGGGCGTAGCCGGCGAGCTTCTCCTTGCCGATCGGGCCGACGACGCGCAGCGGCTTGCCGTCGACGAGGACCGGCTCGGTGGCCACCAGCCGGCCGACCACGAACGCCACCAGGTAGGTCGACATGGGGATCGTGTCGGCGAAGCGGACTGCGACCCGGCCCTCGCCCGACGGCTCGCGGCCGAGCTCGGCGCCGTTGGAGATGGCCAGCAGGTCGTCGGGCACCACGAGGGTGACGGCGAAGACCGCCTTGGCCTCGGGCTCGTCCCAGCAGGGGAACGCCCGCCGGGCGTCGGTCGCCTCCATCTGGGTCGTGGCGAGCACCCGTTCGATGCCGGCCTCGTCGGTGAACGTCGATCGGTAGAAGCCGCGCAGCTTGTCGTTCAGCACCCCGCGGAAGCGCAGGAAGACGGTGGCCACGCCGGCCGGCACGGCGGAGGGCAGGCGCAGAGTGGCCCGCTCCCTCTCCGCGTCGAGCGCCACCTCGGCGACCAGCCGGGTGCCGTCGGACATCTCGACCTCCGCGTCGTCGATCTCGATCTCCACGGCGTTGAGCACGATCTCGTCGGTGGGCTCGGCCACGGTGACGGCGACCGCCTCGTCGCCGGCGAAGGTGGCCGCATCGAGGTCGGGCACCAGCGTGAGCTCGTAGCGGCGGGGGACGACGCTCCGCGGCAGGCGGTACGGGTTCTCGGTGTCGTCGGGCACGGGGGTGCACCGTACCGACCCGCAGTGACGGTCGGGGGACCGACGGCGCGATCGCGGTCGCCCCACACGCTCGGACACGCTGGGGCGGGCACGCCACGGCACGTCGCGCCGTGCGAACAGCGGCACCGCGACGGTCTAGCCTGCCCGGGTGCCAACCCAACCCAGGTTCGACGTCGTCGGCATCGGCAACGCGCTGGTCGACGTGCTGTCCCACGAAGACGATGCGTTCGTCGCCGCCCATGACCTGGTCAGGGGCTCGATGTCGCTCATCGACGCCGATCGGGCCCAGACGCTGTACGCCGCCATGGGCCCCGGCACCGAGATCTCGGGCGGATCGGTGGCCAACACCACCGCCGGCATCGCCAGCTTCGGTGGTAGCGCGGCGTACCTCGGGCGGGTCTTCGACGACCAGCTTGGCGCGGTCTTCTCCCACGACCTGCGGGCCCAGGGCGTCACCTTCGTCAACAAGCCCGCGGTCGACGGGCCGCCCACGGGTCGGAGCCTGATCGTCATCACGGCCGACGGGCAACGCACGATGAGCACGTTC
This sequence comes from Acidimicrobiales bacterium, assembly GCA_035296625.1. Taxonomy (GTDB): domain Bacteria; phylum Actinomycetota; class Acidimicrobiia; order Acidimicrobiales; family VFJN01; genus DATCLS01. The sequence goes on from DATHAO010000059.1 coordinate 21,543, forward strand.
CTGGGAGCGGCCGAGTTCTTCGGCCCCGAGGAGGTCGACGCCGACGTGGTGGCCGACGCCCAGGTCACGTTCCTCGAGGGCTACCTGTTCGATCGACCCGACTCGCAGGAGGCCTACTGGCTGGCCTCCAAGATCGCCATCGACGCCGGCCGCAGGGTGGCGCTCACGCTGTCCGACCTCTTCTGCGTCGAGCGGCACCGCGACGAGTTCCTGCCCCTCGTGCGCGAGCGGGTCGACATCCTGTTCGCCAACGAGGCCGAGGCGTGCGCCCTGTGGGGCTGCGACGAGGCGGGCGCCGCCGTCGACCGCGCCCGGTCCGAGGTCGGTGTCGCCTGCATCACGCTGTCGGAGAAGGGCTCGGTGGTCGTGGCCGGGCCGGAGACCCACGAGATTCCCGCCTATCCGACCGCTCTCGTCGACACCACGGGCGCCGGCGACCTCTACGCCGCCGGGTTCCTCTACGGCTACACCAACGGGCGGTCGCTGCCCGAGAGCGGACGGCTCGGCGCCCTGGCGGCGTCCGAGGTGATCAGCCACACCGGGGCCCGCCCCGAGATCTCGCTCGCCACTCTGATCGACCGGGCGATCGCGGGCTGAGCGGCGCCGCCCGGGGCGGGCGCAGCCCGGTTCGGCGCTCAGGCCCTGCCCGAGCGGCGCTGCGGCGCCACCTTGAAGATGACGCGCTCGGTCTGGATCGGGTTGGTGTAGTCGGAGCCCGTGTACTTCCGGGACAGCTCGTCGATGTGGGCGCGGGCCTCGGGGCCGGTCACGGTCTCGGAGACGACCCCGCGGACCTCGACGTAGCGGTACGGGTCGGCCGCGTCCCACATCGTCACGGTGATGCGGGGGTCGCGCGTGATGTTGCGGTACTTCTGCCGGCCGGTCTCGGTGTTCAGCAGGAGGTGGTCGTCGTTGGCGTCGACCCAGAGGGGCTGGGTCATGGGCGTGCCGTCGGGCAACAGCGTGGTGACCGCCGCGAACGTCTTGCCCTGCGCCAACTGCTTCGTTGCGTCGTCAAGCATCCGGGCAGGCTACGCGGCGTCGGGGTCGGGCCGGGCCGGGCGGGCCGGACCGCCCGGCGCCCTCCGGCCTGGGGCGACGAGCGCCACGAGGCCGGCAGCCACGAGGACGAGGCCGGCGACGGTCACGACACCCGGGCGCTCGCCGAGCACGGCCACGCCCAGGACGGTCGCGGTGGCCGGCTCGGCGAGCGTGAGCGTGCCGGCCGTGCCCACACCCACGCCCGCCAGCCCCCGGCCGAACAGCAGATAGCCGACGACCACGGTGACGAGGCCGAGATGGGCGACCATCAGCGCCCCGGCGGGCGAGACCAGGGGACCGACGCCGGCCACGACCGCCACCGGCACGAGCGCGAGGGCGGCGAGGCCGAACACCCGGGCGACGACGGCGTCGGGACGCCGCCCGGCGTCGATCAGCACCTTCGAGCCGGCCACGTACACGGCGTACGCCGCGCCGGCGCCCGAGGCCAGGGCCAGGCCGGCCACGTCCACGTCGTCCCGGTCGCCCGCGCCGACGAGCAGGACCGTGCCCGCCAGCGCCAGGCCCGTGGCCACCAGCCAGCGCCGATCCGGCCGCTCGCCCCGCACGGCGAGGCCGAGCAGCCCGGCGAACACGGGGGCGCTGCCGATGCCGACCATCGTGCCCACGGCGACGCCGGTCCGGGCGACGCCCCCGAAGAACAGCGGTTGGTAAGCGGCCATGGCGGTGGCAGCGATGGCGACCGCCCGGCGGTGGTGGACCCGCACGTCGTCGTGCGCCGTCCCGGCCCCGCCGGCCCCGCCGCCGTTCCCGCGTCCCGCGACGGCGCGGGAATGGGGCCCGATCCACCGGAGGCGCCAGCCGAGCAGCGCCAGGCAGGCCCCGCCCACCACGAGGCGGGCGGCCCCTACGGCGGCCGGGGCGGCGTGCTCCGGGCCGAGCGCCCGGGCGGTGCCCGTCGTGCCCCAGAGCACGGCGGCCGCCACCACCAGGAGGCGAGCGTCGAACCGCACGGGCGGCACCCGCGCCCGCGGCGTCGCGGGCTCGGCCGGCAGGTGGTGCCCGGCCGCGGCCGTGTCCCCGGCGGGCGCCGTGGGTGGGTCGGGCGGGGCGGGGGCGGCCACGGCGCCACTGCACCACACGATCGGCCACGCCCACGACCCCGGGAGGCTGCCACGGCGCCACTGCAGCACACGACCGGCCACGCCCACGACCCCACGCGGGGGTGACCACGGCGCACCACTCGACCGCCACGCCCACGACCGGGGCGGGTCCGGTGCCGGGACACCGGACCCGCCCCGCCGGGAGGCCCCGCCGAGAGGCCACCGGCAACCCGGACGGTCCACCAGGCGCCGCCCGGGCGGTGGGATCAGAGGTCGAGCGCGCCGAGCCGCCGCCCCCCGGCCTGCAGGACCAGGTCGCCCGTGCGGTCGGGAACCAGCTCGACGCGGCGGGCGTCGACACCCGCCGGGAGGCGTCGGTTGTCGAGGCGCTGGACCCGCCCCTGGGGGCCGAACTCGACGATGTGCACGGCGCCGTCGGCGGCCACGACCACGTAGAGGGACGTGCCGTCGGGCTGGGGGACGCTCACACACCGGGCACCCGTCACCTCGTCGGCCGACAGCTGCTGCGGCACGACCTCGCACTCGACGGGCCCACGTTCGGCCGGCTGGTCGGGCCGGACCTCGTCGGCCCGGGCAGCGGCCTCCTCCGGCGTGTCGGGCATCTCGCCCGCCTCGGACGCCGCCTGCAGGTCGACGCCGTCCTCGTCCTGGCCGTGGTCGCCCAGGTCGTCGACCAGCGCGTCGAGCTCCTCCTGGAGCATTCGCACCTTGGGGTCGTCCTCCGACATGCCGGCGCTGACCATGTCGTCGATCTCGTCCTGCAGTGTCTCGACGACGGCAGGACGCTGCTGGTCGCCGGAGGCGCCCCGGGCGCTCACGGCCACGACGGCGCCCAGCGCCAGGGCGGCGGTGGCGACCGTCAGCCGCTGGCGGGTGCTGGCCCGCTCGTCACGCCGGTCCGGGGCGTCGTCGCCGGGGGGCTCGTGGGTGGGGGCGTCGTCGGTCGTGGTCGGGTCGTCGGCGCTCATCGGCTCCCCTTCACGAGTGCCACCGGATGTCGGTGGCGCTGTCGATGCTGTCCTGGCGCGTCTCGGCCGTGCTGTTGATGGCCCAAAGCAGCATGTCGTGGGCCCGCTCGGGCGACAGGTCCGTCCCGTAGCAGCCGCTCGACACCTGCCTGCAGGCGCCGCGCTGGGACATCGTCCCGTAGAAGTACATGACGTCGCCCTGGCTGGCGCCGTAGCGCGAGATCTGGTGCCACTGCCGGGCGTTGGCACCGCTCGTGGCGTAGATCTGGGGGATCGGCAGCGCCGGGTCGTAGTTCCACGCCAGGCGCCACACCCGCCGCTGGGTCCAGCCGTTGTTGCACGAGCCGTTGCCGGCGCTGGTCTGCGGGCAGCCGTCTGCCGAGCTGTTGGCATACAGGGCGGGGCGGCCCCCGTAGCCGTCGTAGCCCCGCATCCACTGCTCCGCCTTGGCATAGGACGACCAGGACGGCTCGGCGTCCCAGGCGCCGTACAGGCGGATGCGGCCCGGGTAGTGAGTCCTTGCCCAGTCGTTGAGGCCCTTCGCCATGGCGGCCCACGCCCGGCCGTGACCCTGGAGCCAGCCGTCGCTGTGCCAGTCGATGTTGCTGTTCGACGTGCCGACGCCGATGAGCAGGATGAAGTTCGGCGACCGGCGGCACCAGAGGTAGCCGCGGGCGAACGCCTTGACGGTCTGTGCGATCTGGGCGGTCGTCCTGTTGGGGGCGCCCCACAGCGTGGCGCCGTTCGTGCCCGAGACCGTGGTCGGCGATCCGAAGAACAGGGTCATGCGGCCCTGCTTGTCACCGTTCGCGCAGCCGAGGTAGCCGGCGGACGTGGCCGAGCCGTCGCCCATGTAGTAGCTGCGGGTCACCCTGCTCGGCGAGATGCCGGCGATCGCCGCCCCCGACGTCGGCGCAGCCGGGGCGTCGCGGTTCGACGTCCCGGCCGTGGTGGCGAGGACGGCCGCCGCGAGGGCCAGTGCGAATGCAGGGCGTCTCATGGGTGAAGCTCCGCGTCGGGATGGGACCAGGCGGAGCGCGCTCTCGGGTCCCAAGCGGTCGGCGAAGGGTCCCGCAGGCCGCCGGGACGGACCAAGCACTCTCCGTCGCAGCAATCATGCGGTAGGCGGTCACAAGGGTGGTGGATCCCACCCGGGCGACCGCCGACCGGACGGTCAGAGCTGCGTGCGACCGCGGTCGACGACGGCGGCCCGGCGGGCCTCGATGGTGGCCGGATCCAGCCCGCCGCCCTGCCACGACGCGGCCACGCCGGTCTCGACGAGCCAGGCCTCGCCGGCCGTGACCAGGGCACCCTCGGCGTAGGTCTGCAGCACCCGGCGCACGGCCCGCTGGTCGTTCGACACGATGTCGGCGGCGAGCGATCGGCAGAACGGCAGCAGCTCGTCGTGGGGCACGACATGGTTGACCAGGCCCCAGGCGAGCGCCGTCGGGGCGTCGAGGAAGTTGCCGGTCGCCGACATCTCCCGGGCGCGGCGCACGCCGATGGCCTGGGGCAGCAGCACGGTGAGCCCCCAGTCCGGCATGATCCCGACCCGGGCGTGGGTGTCGGCGAACGCCGCCCGCTCCGAGGCCACGAGCAGGTCGCAGCGCAGCGCCACCTCGAACCCGCCGGTGATGGCGGGCCCGTTGACCGCCCCGATCACCGGCTTGCCCACGAGCGGGAACGGGCCGCGCTCCTGGGGCCGGGTGGCCGGCACACGGCCGCCGCCGCTCCCGGCCTCCGCGTCGGCACCGAGGGCGTCGACCGAGGCGTCGGCCGAGGCTGCCAGCTCCTTGAGGTCGAGACCGGCGCAGAAGGCCGGGCCGGCCCCGGTGAGGACGATCACGTCGACGCCGTCGTCGGCGTCGAGGGCCAGCACACCCGCGTGCAGGGCGCGGCGGAGGTCGCGGTTCAGCGCGTTGCGCGCCCGGGGCCGGTTGAGTGTCACGGTGGCGACCCGGTCGGCCACCTCGACCAGCAGCACGTCGTCGGCGGGCGGGGCGGGGGCGTCGGCGGCCATGGGCCGACCCTAGGTCTCCTCGTCGACCGGGGGCAGGAACGGCAGCTTGAGGTCACCCAGCTTGACCAGCGTCGACGTGATCCACCCGCCCATGGCGCTCAGGTGGTCGTCGAGGATCGTGCCGTCCGCCAGCGTGGCCTCGTCGAGCTCGTAGGACCCCTCGTAGGACACCTCGATGGCGAACTCGCGCTCGTTGAGGTCGGCCGAGCAGACCGTCTCGATCGTCGGGCCCGACCGCTCGAGCTGCTCGCCGCCGATCGGCACGCTCGTCTCCGGCAGGGCCGCGAGCACGAGACTCGGGTCCGGCGACTCGGCGAGGCGCTGCACGCGCAGGACCAGCTCGATCTCGATGCGGGGCGGGTCGGAGAACGGCTCGCCGATGTACCAGGACCGGTACGCCGTCTGCGCCCATGTGGGCCAGTCGAGCGTGAGGTCGGCCTGCACCCGGGGCGGGAGGCCCTCGCCGGGCAATCCGTAGGAGGTCTCCCACGTGACGTCACCCAGCAGCACGTCGACCTGGAAGCGCTCCTCGAAGGCCTGGCGTTCGAGCATCGCTCGCTCGAGCGAGTCGCGGAGCGCCCCGATGGCGTCGGTGAAGACGTGATCGAGCATGCGACCGCGGAGGCTAGTGGTCGTTGTGGGGAAACCTCGTGTCCGGCCGGTCGGGGGTCAGGAAGGCCATGGGCACGGCGGCGCCGGCCTCCCGCCGGAGCGAGGCGATCCGCCGGCCTGGCTGCACGGCCTCGCTCGGCGGCGAGAGCCGGTCGCCGAGCAGACGGGCCAGCGCGTCGAGGTCGGTGGCCACGTAGGCCAGCCCCCAGAACCGGGCAGGCCGGGGCCGCACGCCCTTCGCAGCGCCGGTGGCCGCCGCTGGAACGGCGGGGCCCACCAGCTCGAGGATCGTCTCACCGAGCCGGGAGAAGCGCTGGAGCCGGGCGACCCCGTCGGCGCCGGTGCCCGCCTCGCGGGTGCGGCGGTGCACGATCCCGGCGGCTTCGAGCGCCGCGGTGGTGCGGTTGATGTCTGGGGTGGTCACCACCACGTGGTCGATGTGGGTGACCCCGTTCGGGTGGACGCCGCGCGCCGGGGGGGACCCGTCGCCGTCGTCGGGTCCGTCGTCGGCGTCGTCGGGCAGGTCGGCGGCCACGGTGGGCAGCCCGTCGAGGTCGCCGGCGGCGCCCGTGAGTCCGGCCAGCGTCCACCCCGCGATGCCCGGCCGCCGGTCCCGGGTACCGGTGCCGGTTTCCGGGCCGCCGTCGTCGGCATCGCCGCGGTCGTCCGGAGGGACGAGCCGCACGACCGTCCGCCCGATCGCCACCGTCCCGTCGTCTCCCACCGTGAAGCCCGCGTCCCGCCAGGCCGCGGCGTGGTCGACCACCTCGATCTCCCGGATCACGGGCGTCACCCCGCCGACCCTACGACCGCCACCGCAGGCCCGGCGATCGGCGTCGCAGGCCAGGCATCAGTACCAGGGTGTGCGGCAGCGGTGGCGGGGGACCACCTTGACGGCCGGGTCCTGGCCCGCCTGCCAGAGGTAGTGGTCGAGCGTGGCCGGGGCCAGGCCGGTGCTGGCGGCCAGCAGCTCGACGGCGTGCACGCCACACGCCCGGATCTCGACCTCGGCGGCCTCACCGGAGGTCAGCAGCTCGCCGCGGGCGATGCGGTCGGCCAGCTCGGCGTCATAGCGCAGCACCCCGGCCATGCGCAGCGTGTGGGGCACGAGGTTGTCGGCGAACGCCGTGACCCGGTCGAGGTCGGTGAACCAACCGACCCCCCGACCGCCCGCCGCCCGCGCCAGGTGCGACGCCGTGATCTGCGCGCGCTTGAGCAGCGGGACCTCGGCGCCCGCGTGGCGGCTCACATCCTGGGCCAGCGGCATGGTGGCGAGCGTGGCCGCCAGCCGCTCGGCCGAGCCGCCCGCCGAGCGCACGAGCGCTGCCGCCGAACCGCCGAAGCGGCCGTCGCCGAGCAGCCGCCCGAGGTCGTTCCACGCCTGGGCGAACAGCTCGAGCAGGTCGTCGACCGGGCCGGGGTGGGGCTGATCGAACAGCTCGCCGCAGGCAGCGGCGTCGACCCCGACGAGCCAGTCGACCGTCGGTGGGCCGTGGCGGCGGACGTGGTCGCCGAACGCCGAGGCCAGGCTGCGGGCGCCGGAGAGGCCCGGGCGCTTGCGCACCTGGGGGAACCAGCCGGAGCCGAAGTTCACGGCGTTCCAGGCCAGGACCTCGGCGGCCAGGTCCTCCGCACTCGTGCCCGACGGCCGTTCCTCGGGCATCAGCGGCGGCTCGGCCTCGGCGACACCCGGGCCGATGTCGTAGAGGACGTCGTCGGCCAGCCGGTCGAGCGCCTCCTCGTCGATGGCCACCAGCGCCGCCCTGTCCGCGACGCCGGCGCACGCGGCGCGGATGCGGTCGAACAGCCCGTCGGCCTCGAGCGCCGCGGGGCCGAGGCCCGGCGGGGTCAGTCCCCCAGCGGCCATCGCAGGAAGGCCAGCAAGTCGGCGGGCTCGTCGGCCTGCGTGGAGACCGGCCTGCCGTGGCCGTGACCGGCCCGGGCCCCGATCCGCCCGCGCACCTGGCGATCGTCGCCGCACGCGGTGGTGGCCTCGAGGACGGCGCAGAACGTGCCGGCGTGTGCCCGGTCGACGCGCCTGTCACCGCCGTCCTCCGGCCAGCGATAGGTGGGCACCGCCACGCCCTGCGCCAGATCCACGATGTCGCTCCGGTGGGTGACGGGCACGGGAGCGAGGGCGCTCAGGTCACGGGGCCGCAGCGGCCGGGCGGCCGCCGCGGCCGGGTGCGGGTCAGCCGCGGCCGCGGTTGGGCTTGCGGCCGTGGTTGGCCTTCTTGCGACGGGCCTTGGCCTGAGCCTTCTTCGTGCGCTTCGACATGGGCGTCGAGGCTACCCGCCCCTCCGGCCACCCCTCGAACCGTGCCCCGGCCCGCCGAACGGGTCGGATCTCGCCCCAGGACCAGCACGCTGCCCTATTCGGCGTGGGCGGCGGCCCATGCCACGAGGTCGTCGGCCGAGCGGGTGTTGACGATGCGCTCGGGCTCGATGCCGTGACGGGCCGCCTTGTCGCAGCCGTAGGCCTGGAACTCGAGCTGGCCGGCCGCGTGTGCGTCGGTGTCGATGCTGATCTCGAGGTCCCAGTCGAGGGCGAGGGCCAGCAGGTCGTCGGGCGGGTCCTGCCGCTCGGGACGGCAGTTCATCTCCAGCGCCGTGCCGAACTGGGCGCAGGCGGCGAAGACCACCTCGGCGTCGAACGTGGCGGCCGCTCGCCCGCCACCGGCCGTCGGCGTCGACCACTGGCGACCGGCCCCGCTTCGGCTGCCGCGCCCGCCGCGGCGGGGGCGCTGGGGCTCGGCCGAGCGCTCGGACTCCGGGATGGGCTCTGCGCTGCGGCGCCCGGTCGCCACCCCGCCGGGGAACCGTTCCCAGGCGGCCACCTTGCGGCCCGTGCAGTGGCCCAGGATGTCGACGTGCGGGCTGGCGACGGCGTTCACCATGCGCCGCGTCATCTCCGTCCGCTCCATGCCCAGCTTCGAGTGGACGCTGGCCACGACCACGTCGAGCTGGGCCAGCAGCTCCTCGGACTGGTCGAGCGACCCGTCGGCCAGGATGTCGACCTCGATGCCGGTGAGGATGCGGAACGGGGCCAGGCGCTCGTTGAGCGCCGCCACCTCGTCGAGCTGCCGGCGCAGCCGCTCGGCGCTCAGGCCGTGGGCCACGGTGAGGCGGGGCGAGTGGTCGGTGAGGACCAGGTAGTCGTGGCCGAGCCCGATGGCGGCCTTCGCCATCTCCTCGATCGTCGCCCCGCCGTCGGACCAGGTCGAGTGGGTGTGGCAGTCGCCCCGCAGCGCGGCGCGCAGCTCCGCGCCCGGGCCGGGCGGGATGACGGTGTCCTCCTCGAGGACGGTCACGTACTCGGGCACGCCGCCGGCGAGCGCCTCCCCGATGATGGCGGCCGTCTTCGGGCCGATCCCCGGCAGGTCGGTCAGCGTGCCGGCCCGGTGCCGGCGGGCGATCTCCTCGGGGCCCTCGGCCCGCACCACGTCGCGGGCGCGGACGAACGCCTTCACGCGCTGCGACGGCTCCAGCGCCCGGTCGAGCAGGTAGACGATGCGATCGAGGGCGTCGGCGGGGTCCACGCCGTGACGCTACCGGGGTGCGTGGAGGGGCGGCCCGCCCCGCTCAGTACCCTCGGACGATGGAACGGTTCGGGTTCGTCGGCCTCCCCAACGCCGGCAAGTCGTCGCTGTACAACGCGCTGGCCGGCGGTGGTGCCCTGGCCGCGCCGTACGCGTTCGCCACCCGCGACCCCAACGTCGGCGTGGCGAAGGTCCTCGACCACCGGCTCGACGCCCTGGCCGCCATGTCGAGCAGCCGCAACGTCGTGCCCGCCGCCGTGCAGTTCGTCGACATCGGGGGGCTCGTCGAGGGGGCGAGCAAGGGCGAGGGCCTCGGCAACCGCTTCCTCGCCAACATCCGCGAGGTCGACGCGATCGTCTACGTGCTGCGGGCCTTCGACGACGGCGAGGTGCCGGGCGCCTCCGACCCGCTCGAGCACCTGCGCGTCGTCGAGCTCGAGCTCACCCTTGCGGACCTCGAGTCGGTGGAGAACCAGCTCGAGCGGCGGCGCAAGGCGTCGCGGGCCGACAAGTCGCTGGCCGCCGAGGTGGCGGCGCTCGACGCCGTCCACGCGACGCTCTCGGGCGGCACGCCGATCTACCGCAGCGAGCTGACCGGCGAGCAGCGCGACCTGCTGCGGCCCTACTTCCTGCTGACGAACCGGCCGGTGCTCGCCGTGGTCAACGTGGGGGAGGACCAGCTCGACGACCTCGCGGCCGCCGTCGCGCCGGTCGAGGCCGAGCTGGAGGGGCGGGCCGAGGTCATCGGCATGTGCGTCCAGCTCGAGGCCGAGGCGGCCCAGCTGACCGGCGACGACCGGGTCGAGATGCTGGAGGCGTTGGGCCTGGGCGACGGGGCGCTGCCCCGGTTCGTGCGGGCGGCGTACCACCTGCTGGGCCTGCGCACGTTCCTCACCACCGGCGAGAAGGAGAGCCGGGCGTGGACGTTCCGCGCCGGTTGGAAGGCGCCGCAGTGCGCCGGGGTCATCCACACGGACTTCGAGCGCGGCTTCATCCGGGCCGAGGTGATCGACTGGGAGGAGCTGGTCGCCATCGGCTCGTGGACCAAGGCCCGCGAGGTCGGCAAGATGCGCGTCGAGGGCAAGGACTACGAGGTCGCCGACGGCGACGTCATGGAGTTCCGCTTCAACGTGTAGCCGGGCGCTCGACGGGCGCTCTGGCCAGGGCATCCGCCCAACATCGGTCAGTCGCACTGTTCCGCAGTCCTCAGCCGGTCCTCAGCGGTGGAGCCGACTGCGTGATCCACGGCGAGCCGGATGCGGTCCTCGTCGCCGGGCCACAGATGGACGTAGAGGTTCAGCGTTGTGGCCGACGACGCGTGCCCGAGCGCCTTCTGCACCGCTTCACCGAGCAGCCGGCGGCGATGAGCATGCTGGCGTAGACGTGTCGCAGGTCGTGGAAGCGCACGCCGTCGACGCCCGCCCGACGAGTCGCACGCCGCCAGTGGTAGCCGAGCTTGTTGGAATCGACCGGCTCCCCAAATTGTGCGCCACCGGAGCCCAGCTCGATCGAGCAGGTCGGCAGCGATGACAAGTTCGTGCGGATCGGCGGCATCCATGCGCTCGAGCGCGTCGCCGTCGATGCCGCCCGCCGCTACGACGGCAGCTGGATGATGGACCTTCGTGTGCTCGCGACCCTGGCCCGAGAGCTCGGCGACGAGTCAACGGAGACTGCCGCCCCAGGGCCTTACCGGCGAAGGACCACGAGGCTGAGGTCGAGCACCGCCGTCTCGTCCGGCGTCTCCCGCAGGCGGCGCACGCCGGTGGCGACCTCGTCATCGGTGAGGGCGGTGAGCATGGAATCGGCGTGGCGCATCCGCTCCACCCAGTCGGCCGCCTTGCGGTAGGTGGTCTCCACGTCCCGGAGGTCCTCCACCTGGCGCACCATGAAGCCGGCCGGGCCGAACCACCCGGCGAACCAGGCGACATCGGGGCACAGCCGCAGGGCCTTCTCGATGCCGGGGTACAACCGGAAGTAGCTCTGCCGGGCCCGCTCGGCCAGGAACGTGCGGATCAGCACCACGCCGCCGGGAGCGAGCACCCGGTCGATCTCGGCGACCGCCGCGGCCTTGTCGGCGAAGTGATGGAACGCCGTCGACAGCCACACCACCTCGACACTGCCGGCCGCCAGCGGCAGCGCCTCGGCCACGCCCCGCACGTAGGGCGCCACGCCGCGGCCGTGGGCCGCCATGGCGGCCGACACCTCCACCGCCACCACACCGGAGGCGCCCCAGGCGGGCCAGGAAGCCGCGAAGATGCCAGTGCCGGCGCCCACGTCGGCCACCCGCACGCGCCCGCCCGCCGGCAAGTGGGGCCGCACGGCCCGGCCCCACCGGTCGAGCGCCTCGTCGGGCATCGCCCGTCCCACCTTGTACAGGTCCGCCACCCGGTCGTAGTCCACCAGCTCGGATTCGGCCATGCGGCCAGCCTGGCCCGCGGACGCCACGCCCGCGTCCTGTATCACGGGGCTCGAGCCCGCTGAGGGACTCGGCCTGGCTTGTCCGGGTGCGCAGGGGCGACGGCCGGTCGAACCCGCCATTGAGCGCTGGAAGGACCACGCCATCAATCGCTGAAGGTCACAGGCAGGTCCGCTAGGTCGGCTTGACGCCTGCGGCTACCAGGACCTCGGCGGGGGCCATGAAACCGGTCGAGGTCTCGAAGGTGTTCAGCGTCTCTGCCACCTCCGCCCATGCCGGGGCCCGTACGACTTCCGGCCTGTCACTGATGACGGCGCGATAGGCACCGAACGCCTCTTTCATCATCGTCAGCGCCTCCGCCGCGGAGGGCATACGCAAGGGGACGTCCAGGGTGCGCTGTTCGACGCCGACGAACCCGGTGCCCGTTAACAAGGGCTCGAGGACCCGCGGCGAGCCGAGCGCGAAGATCCCGGGTTCGCCCGGCGCCGGCGGTGCTTTGCCCGCGTGCCGAAGCAGGATTTGCATCGGTTTCGCCATGAACGGATTCGTCACTGGCGTAGTGAAGACCACCACGGCCACTCGTCCTTCCGGTCGCAGGGCACGTGCCACCGCCATGAGCGCTCTCGCAGGGTCGACGAAGAGCATTAGGCCGAGCCGACAGATGATCGCGTCAAAGCTCTCGGCCGCCACATCTAGATCTTCGGCGGCGCCGGCCAGTGTCGTGACATTGGTGAGGCCCGCCGCACGGGCGTTGGCACGCACGAGGTCCAGCATTGTCTCGGAGATGTCGCTAGCTATCACAGAGCCGTGAGCTCCAACCCGCCGTGCAGCATCCAACGTCTGGCTTCCGGCGCCGCACGCGAGGTCCAGCACACGAGCTCCGGCGTCAACGTGAGCCATTGCGAGCATGGCCTCAGTCGCGGGTTCCATCCATGCAGCGACTGTCGCCTCCCACCGCGCCCAACCGGGAGCTGCACCCTCCCATTGTTGACGGATGCGCGCCTCTGCATGGCGATCCCCCCGGCTAGACGGGTCGCTGAACTGGACCAGCGGGCGGTGGCCCGCCCCGGCCTCCAAAGCATCGGCCCGTCCGACGCCGTAACGCAACCGAACGACGGCTCGGGGCGCGCTCGATGACGACGCCGGTGTACCAGAACGTGCCCCAGAACCCGCTGGGAGCGGCGGCCAGGCGCGTGGCCGAAGTGCCGGTCCGGGGCACCGTCTGCGCTTCCGGGCCGTCCGGTCCGGTGCCTGCCGTCCCGGTAGAGGTCTAGGGAGACTGTCGCCCATCACCTGACACCGAAACGTCAAGCATCTGGTGAAGCCAGACACAAGTTCCTGTTATCTGTCGGTGAGAAATTTCTGTACTCAGTCAAGGGCGCCGGCTCCGCCGGCGCCAACGCCGGGGCTCCGCGCGCCGCCTCCGGCGCCGTGCTCGCCCCCGGCTCGCCGCAACGAGTCACGCCCATCGGATCGAGGACGCGACGGAGGCCGGGGTCGCTCGCTGTCGACCTCCGGCCCCGTCCTCAATCAGTCCTCAGCAGCTCCGGCAGCCGCAGGACACACCGAGACGCAGCGTGTCGCTTCGGCCCTGGCCGCAGCTCCGCTACGAACGCACGTCCGGGTCGATCAGCCCCGTCGCTCGTTCCGCTTCAACGTGTAGCCCGGTTTTCGACGTGCGGCCTGACGTGCTCGTCCTCACCTGGCGGCTCACGTCGCGGTCGTGCCGGGTCTCGTGCAAACGCCCGAGTACGCACGCTGCATCGCCATTGAGGCGGCCTCCATCCACGGCACAGACGACGATCCCGAACAGGTCGTGGCCACCGAGTTGCAGCGCCAGCATCTGCTGTAGGCGAAACGCTGTTTTTCCTCGGGGTCTGGGATTGGGCCGTACAACCGCACCTCACCGGCGTGGTCACCCCACCCAGCGTGACCGCACGGGGGCCGCCACGCGGGTCTCATTCGTACCAGGTGATGCGTCGGTGCTCGCGAGCGGCAACGATGAGCTGACATCAGCGCGGCCGGTGAACGGAGGCGTTACGAGATGAATTCCGTTGTGGGCGCGGTCAGCTCCGTGGCGGGTGACGAGCGGTGGCTCCTCACCGCGGGCCGGGCCCTCGCTTCCCGGGTCGAGGCCGACGTGGTCGGGTTGGCTGCTCGGCACTTCCGGCCCGACCACCGCTTCGTGAAGGAGATCATCGGATGACCACCTCGACGACCCGGAAGACACCGACTGCCGGTCCTGCGGCAATGTTTTTCGAGGAGCTCGGGGAACGCGGCCACGAGCCACTATTGCGCAAGGTCTCAGGGCGTGTCCGGTTCGACCTCGTGGACGGCGGGCACACCGACTCGTGGCTCGTGGCCGTCGACAAGGGCGAACTCACGGTGGCACGCAAGGCAGGCACGGGCGACTGCACGATCCGCGCCCAACGAGCGGTCTTCGACGAGGTCGTACAAGGCCGCATGAACGCGATCGCCGCGGTCCTGCGAGGCGCGCTGACATGCCAGGGAGACCTCGAGCTCTTGTTCGCGATCGAGCGGACCTTCCCGGGTCCGCCCCGCGGGTGGGACCCGACTGCCCGCACGAGGAGTGCGCGATGAGTGACGAGATGGTGAAGATCCTCAACGGCAACACATTCGTCGTCAGCGACGCGCGCGGCGACATCGAGGCCTCATTGACTGACCCGACCGGGCTGTTCTCGTTTGACACCCGATTCTTGTCGACGTGGCTGCTCACCGTGAACGGTGAGCGTCTGACGTCGCTATCGACCGATGACCTCCAGTACTTCGAAGCCCGGTTCTTCCTCGTCCCCGGGATCGGGAGCGTCTATGTGAACACGACTCTCTCGGTGATACGCCAGCGAGCGGTCGGCGACGGGTTCCACGAGGAGCTGTCGATCCTTAACCACGACGACGCGCCGGTCGACCTCACGGTACGGATCGATGCCGATTCCGACTTCGCGGATCTGTTCGAAGTCAAGGACGCGCTGCAGAAGAAGGGCTCCTACGCGAACCGCGTGGAGGAGGGGTCGCTCGTTCTGGGGTACCAGCGCGACACCTACGAGCGGTCGACCGCCATCTCGTCGTCGCAACCCTGCACGTTCGACGAAACCGGGCTGACGTTTGCGATCACGATCGGGCCGCACGCGGCCTGGACGACCGAGCTCGATGTCGCCATCGAGATGCCCGGACAGGAACAGGACGGCGACGGTCAGTCGCTCGCGGAGCAGGTGAAGCGGCCGATCACCAATATGGCGCAGAACCTCGCCCGGTGGCTCGACGAGGCGCCGCGGCTCGCCTGTGACTGGGAGACACTGGTCAGGACTTACCGACGGAGCCTCGTCGACCTCGCCGCGCTCCGCTTCTCACCCCTGACGGCCGGGCGCCACAGCCTCCCGGCTGCTGGTTTGCCTTGGTTCATGACGCTGTTCGGACGCGACAGCATCCTTACGAGCCTGCAGGCGCTGCCCTTCACGTCGGAACTGGCGGCGACGACGCTACGCGAGCTTGGGATTCGCCAGGGCACTCGCATCGACGACTTCCGCGACGAGGATCCCGGCCGGATCCTGCATGAGATGCGCTTCGGTGAGATGACTGCGTTCGAGGAGCGCCCGCACTCCCCGTACTTCGGATCCGCCGATGCCACGCCGCTGTACGTGGTGCTGCTCGACGAGTACGAGCGGTGGACGGGAGACAGGAAGCTTGTCCGCGACCTCGAGGACGAGGCTCGCGCCGCGCTGCACTGGATCGACGCGTACGCGGACCTCCAGGGCAACGGGTACATCGCCTACAAGCGGCGGAACGCCGAGACTGGCCTCGAGAACCAGTGCTGGAAGGACTCCTGGGACTCAATCTCCTACCGCGACGGCAGGCTGCCCGGCTTCCCCCGAGCTACCTGCGAGCTGCAGGGCTACGCCTACGATGCCAAGGTGCGGGGTGCCCGGCTGGCACGCGAGGTCTGGCACGACCCCGCCTTCGCCACCCAGCTCGAGAAGGAAGCCGCCGATCTGAAGCGGCGGTTCAACCGCGACTTCTGGGTCGCTGCCGGGGAGTACTTCGCGGTCGCCCTGGACGCCGATGGCCGTCAGGTCGACTCGCTCACGTCGAACAACGGCCACCTCCTCTGGAGCGGCATCGTCGACAAGTCGAAGGCCAAGGCCGTCGTAGGGCACCTCATGAGCGACCGACTCTTCTCGGGCTGGGGTATCCGCACGCTCGCCGTCGGGGAGAGCCGGTACAACCCCATCGGCTACCACAACGGGACCATTTGGCCGTTCGACAACTCGTTCATCGCGTGGGGACTCCGCCGCTACGGCTTCAAGGACGAGGCAGCCGTGGTCGCGGCCGGGATTCTCGAAGCGTCGCGATTCTTCGACGGACGCCTCCCTGAGGCGTTTGGCGGGTACCCGCAGTCGATGACGAGGTACCCCGTGCAGTATCCCACTGCGTGCAGCCCGCAGGCGTGGTCCACAGGCACGCCGCTCCTGCTTCTGCGGACGATGCTCGGGCTCGTGCCAATGGGCGACCACCTCGTGGTGGACCCGGCGCTCCCGACGACCATCGGTCACCTGGAGCTCCTCGACATCCCGGGGCGCTGGGGACGGATCGACGCGTTCGGACGCGGCCGTGTCGACACATCCCGTGTGACCAGTAAGCGGCGCGGGGCACGGCGCTGACACGCAGCCGGCGAGGCGGCGGGATCGGTTCTGCGCTTGCCTCCCGACATTGCGCCGCTCGGTGGGAGGGTGCCCGCCGTTCTGGCAGCGATAGCTTCGTCCCTCGCCACCTAGCGCTGCCAGAAGCCGCGGCACGGGCGGGCCGCCATCGGCCGAGCAGGTCGCCCGGGCCCGTTACCCCGACGTCGGGTCAGTTGTCGTGCGCTGCATCGATGTCGCTCCTGACGACTGCGTAGGTGACGACGTCGCGCCATCGGCCGCCGCGGAAGCCGGCCTGACGCAAGAGACCTTCGCGACGGAACCCGCACTTCTCGAGCGACCTCTGCTCGGCCACGTTGTCGGCTTCGGTGTGAGCGCACACGCGGTGCACGAGCGTGGTGTCGAACAGGTGACGGACGAGCAGGCGCTGCGCAGCCGTACCGGCGCCTCGCCCTCGGTGCTCGGGGGCCAGCAGGATCCCGTCTCCCAGGCCCAGCCCTGCCGACCGAAGAGGTTCGGATCGAGCCACATGACCCAGCCCAGGACCGTGCCGTCGGCGTTGGCGACGACGAGCTGATGCGGATCCTTTCCGAGGAGGCCGTCGTCCTCCCATCTCCGGCGCACCGCCGCCGGCGACCTGTAGCCGTCCCACTCGAACGGTGACGAGAACGCGGGATCGGTGGCGTACCGGACGAGGACCGCGAGGTCCGCCTCCTCGAAGGGCCGGAGACGAACCGAGGTTTCCACCATGCCGCATGGTCCCATCACCAACTCCGCTCGCCGGTGCGACCGCCTCCAACGGCCTGTGGGCCAGGTGGGCGCGCCGTGACTGGCACCATGACGGCCAGGGGCCCTGCTCGCGAAACCGGTTCACAGGCGGGCTGGCTGCTCGACGAGATGGCCAACGCCGGCCGGCGAAGTACGTCCTCCGAGCCGCCTGATCCGCATGCCCGGTCCCACGGCCCGACGGCCCGAGGGCGGCGGATCGTCACCTCCACGTCGAGCCTGGCCGCGGCCGCGCGTCGCCGACAGTGCGCAACGGCCGGAAGTCCGACGGGCTCTGGCCATCTCACCTCCGACCACGGCGCGCCGGTGTGACGCCACCTCAGGGCGGCGGGGACTCCTCCGGGGGCCACGTGCGGCGGGACTCGTCCAGCGGGCTCATCAGCCCCACGTCGTTCCCGTCCGGATCAGCGACGATCGCATACCGCGCACCCCAGAAGGCGTCGAAGGGCGGCTGGCGCGCCACGTACCCGGCAGCCGTCAGCTCGACGTAGCGCTCGTCGACCGCCTCGCGGCTCGGGAGCGCGAACCCGATCACGACCCCCACGCTTGCCGGATCGGCGCGCCAGCCCGCGTGCCACAGGCGCGCGGACTCCGCGCTGTCGAGCTCGAGGCTGAAGCCTCCCGGCATCCGCAGCTGGACGTGGGGACCGGGCGGGTCGTCGGCCTCGGGCACGGTGATTCCGAGCCGGCGATAGAACTCGAGGGTCGCGGCCATGTCGCCGACGACGACGTTCAGCATGTGCAGGTCCGGTCGCCCCACCGTGCGAAGTGTGCCACCGCCGCGCCACGTACCCCTGAACCCCGCCGGGACGATGACAGGGGTGGCGGTCGGCGCTGGGCCGATCGGTTGGCAGGGGGGCGGCCATGGTGCACCCGGGGGTGAGGTGGGCGCGGCTCGCCTCCGGAGTGCTGGTGGTCGCCACGTCGGCCGTGGTGTCGGTCCCAACGGCCGCGGCCGATGCGGGAGACCTCGACGTCACGTTCGGCGACGGTGGCACGGCGTCCGTCGACCTCGGTGACCTGGTCGAGCAGGCATCCGCCGTCGAGGTGCTCCCCGACGGGGACATCCTCCTCGCCACGAAGACGTCGTCCTTCGAAGCGTACAGCGGGCCGGTGCTCCGGCTCGACGCCGACGGTCGCCTCGACAGCGGGTTCGGTGAGGGTGGCGTCGCCTCCACGTACGCGGCCGGATGCGCGTTCTGCGGCAACGACATGGCTGTGCAGCCCGACGGCAAGATCCTCGTGGCCGGCTCCAGCGCGTACCCGTACCTCTGGGTCACGGGGGTCCTACGGCTGAACGCCGACGGCACACCCGACACCGGCTTCGGGCGTGAGGGTGTGGCCGGCTCGACCAACCTCTACGGCATCGGCGAGGGCATCGCGGTGCAGGCCGACGGCAAGATCGTGGTCGTGACGCAGGGCTCCGACGCCACCGGGGCTCCCACGCTGACGCTGCTGCGCCTTCTCCCCGACGGTGCGCCCGACACCGCTTGGGGCCCGGACGGCCTCGTGCGGGTCCCGATCGGCGCCGATCCGTCGAGCGACTCGTTCACTCCGACCGACGTCGTGATCCAACCCGACGGAAAGGTCCTCGCGGCGGGGTCGCTGGGTCCTCGCTGGGGAGATGCCCGCGCCCGGGTCGTCATGGCGCGTCTTCTCTCGGACGGCACGCTCGACACGGGCTTCGGTGACGCCGGCGTGTTCGAGACCGACTCGCTGATCTCTCCCGAGGAGCTGGCCATCCAGGCCGACGGCAAGATCGTGGCCATCGGCGAGTCGCCCGGCGAGACCGGCACGGACTTCGCGGTCATCCGCGTGGACGACGACGGGACGATCGACACGAGCTTCGCCGACGCCGGACGAGCCGTTGCCAGGAGGGAGGCCCGTGGGTCGACCGTGGCCGTCCGGCCGGACGGGCGCATCGTCGCCGCCGGCGACAACTGGCAACTCGGCGGGTACGACATCGACACCGAGTTCGTCGTCGCCGTGTACCTGCCCGACGGCAGGCCCGATCCCACCTTCGGGAACGGGGGTGTGGCGACCACGAACCACCTTCCCGGCACCGAAGCTGAGTTCGTCCACGATCTCGCCGTCCAACCGGACAGCAAGATCGTCGTGGGCGGCCAGACCTGGACCACGACCGGCGAGCGTGACGTGACGCTCGACCGGTACCTGGTCAACACGCCGCCCACGGTCGCGGTGACGGGTGGGGCCTGCGCCGGCGACACGGGCGCCGACGTGAGCCTCACGGTCGCCGACGCCGAGACACCGGCCACCGACCTCACGGTGACCGCCACGTCCTCGAACGCCACCGTGATCCCCGACGGCCAGGCCGACGTTCGTGCCGGTGGGACCGACCGCACGCTCGCACTCCGACCGAGCGACCGGGCGACCGGCTCGGCGATCGTCACCGTGGCCGTGGACGACGGCGAGGCCACGGCCACGACCGCCGTGCACGTGGCCCTCGGCGACACCGGGGTCAACGCGTTGACGGCCACCGCGGCACCCGACGTGCTGCTCGGCCGTCAGGGCGACGACGTGCTCGGTGGGGGCGAGGGGTCCGACGTCCTCTGCGGTGGGCGCGGGAACGACTCGCTCGACGGTGGACCGGGCGACGACCACCTCGGCGGCGATCGCGGCGACGACGTCCTGACGGGGGGTCCAGGCGCCGACGCCTTCATCGGAGGGCCGGGCACCGACACGGCGGTGGACGCTTCCACCGCGGACGGGGACGTGCTCTCCGGCGTTCCCTGACCGGTCGTGGGCGTCGACGCAAAGTCCTTGCGTCTCGACGTGTCGCGGAGGCGCCCACGTGAAACCAGACGATCGACCGGCCGGGGCACTCTCGCGAGGCCAAGCGGGTTCAGGAGAGGCGGATCCAGGTCTGCTCCGACCAGCCGAGGAGGTCCCCCGATGCGGTCGTGAGCGCCGAGCCGCACTGCAGCTTGCGGCCGTCGATCCCCTCCTGCCAGCCCATCACCACGTGGGTGTCCTCCACCGTGGCCCGGCCGTCGACCGAGCCCCGCATCGTGCCCAGGACGTAGGTGCCCTCCACCTGTCCCAGCCCGGCCCACCCGCCGGTGCAGTCGAGCGCCGCCCACATGACCTCGAGCGGGATCCGGCCGTCGATGAGCAGCGACGGGTGGGGCACCCACGGCGACGCCACGACGTGGCGGCCGGCGACCGGGCCCGCGAACACGTGCAGCCCGTCGGCCGCGTCCCGCCGCGGGCCGCATCCGAAACAGGTGGGGAACGGATGGTCCACGAGACCGGGGAACAGGCGGCTGGCGGCACGAGCCTCGTCGACCGACACCGGTGCCGGCAGGTCGGCCGGCGTTGCGCCGTCCGGGATCGGCGACCCCTCGGCCACCACGGTGTCGCCGTCGAGCAGGCGGGCACCGTCCCACGCCAGGGGGTGATCGAGGGGCGGCGGCCGGCGCAGGCGCACCTCGACGGCGCCTCCGCCGAGGAGCCGGGCGACGGTCCCGCATGCATAGCCGCCGTTCGCGGAGTCGGGGGGCCCGTTGAACCTCCGGGCGATCACGATTTCGTCCACCTCAGCAGCTCACCACCCGAGCGAGCACGGCGACACCCTTTCGGGCGATGAGTCTCGAGCGGTGGAACCGTCGGTACGGGCAAGAGCCCAACGGATGACAGGAGACGTCATGCCCCGGATCACGCCCAACCTCTGGTTCGACACCCAGGGCCAGCAGGCCGCCGAGTTCTACGTGTCGGTGTTCCCGAACTCGAAGATCACGAACGTCACCCACTACGGGGAGGCCGGTCCGCGGCCGGCGGGCACCGTGCTGACCGTCGACTTCGTGCTCGACGGGCAGGAGTACACCGCCATCAACGGCGGTCCCGAGTTCACCTTCGACGAGGCGATCTCCTTCCTGATCAACTGCGCCGACCAGGACGAGGTCGACTACTACTGGACCAAGCTCTCCGAGGGGGGCGAGGAGGGGCCCTGCGGTTGGCTCAAGGACCGGTACGGCCTGTCCTGGCAGGTGTGCCCGGTGGGCATGGCCGAGCTGCTCAACGACCCCGACCAAGGTCGGGCCCAGCGGGCCATGGAGGCCATGCTGAGCATGAAGAAGATCGACCTCGCGGCCGTCCGCGCCGCCGCCGATCGGGCCTAGCCACGATCGAGCGTGGTCGCCCCCCACCCACGGTGTGGCCGGCTACTCCGTGACAACGGCGCGCAGCACGTCGAGCCGAGCGGCGCGGCGGGAGGGTAGGACGGCGGCCAGGATGCCCGCCACTGCGGCGAGCACGACCACATAGGCCAAGGTGCGGACCGGCAGGGCGAAGGTGTTGAGGCCCTCGTCCTCCATGGCGGTGACCAGGGCCCAGCCGAAGAAGACGCCGATCACCAACCCGAGCAGGGTTCCCTGGATCGCGATGATGACCGACTCCCAGCGGATCGTCGACCGGAGCTGGGCCCGGGTCATCCCGACCGCCCGGAGCAGGCCGAGCTCCCGCGTGCGCTCGACGATGGAGAGGGCCAGCGTGTTGCCGATGCCGATCAGTGCGATGAGGATGGCCAGGCCCAGGAGCGCGTACACCAGTCCGAGCATCTGGTCGACGACGCCCATCTGCTCCGCCTTGTACTCCGACTGGTCCAGCACGTCCGCGCCGGGGTACTGATCGGCCTCCTGCTCGACGGCCGCCAGGGCCTCGCTCGACGATGTTCCGTCGGCCTTCTTGACGAAGATCTGGGAGTCGAGTTGGTCGGGGAAGTTCGCTTCGAAGCCCTCGACCCCGAGCATCCAGTCCTGTGCCTGGGTCTCGCCGCCGAGGGCGGTGGCGTTGTCTCCGTAGATGAGAGCGATCGTCATCTCCTGCCGACCGGTGGAGCTGAACTCGACCGGCACGCTATCGCCGATGGAGAGGCCGTCGTCCTTGGCGACGTCTTCGAACACCGCGATCGAGGTGGCGTCGAGGTCGTCCGGCGAACCCGCGACCGACTCGACGTCGAAGAGGTCGAAGGTCGCCTGGTCCGCGGCGATCACGCTCTGGGCGTCGCCGTCGACCTCGGCCAGGCCGGCCCGTATCCCGGCCGCCACGTCGACCTCGGGGAGCTCGTTGAGCCGGGTGGCGAGCTCCGGCGAGAGGCCGCCGCCCATGCCCATCTGGCCGGAGGTGACGATGAAGTCGCCGGTGAACGCCTTGTCGACGGTGTTGCCGAACGACGCCTTCGTGGACGAGGCGAAGATCGTGATGAACGTGACGAGCCCGACGCCGATCATCAGCGCCGACGCCGTGGCGGCGGTGCGCTTGGGGTTGCGCATGGCGTTCTCGCGGGCCATCTGGCCGGCGATGCCGCGTGCCCGCGGCAGCGGCAGGCCGATGAACCGGCTGAGGGGGAGAGACACCGTCCGGCCGAGTGCGGAGACGCCGAAGAACACGAGCAGGACGCCCAGGCCGACGATGGCGAGGGCGCTCGACGGGCTTCCGAAGAGCCCGTACAGGAGGGCGCCCACGCCCAGCGCGAGGATCGCCGAGCCCACGATCACCCGCTCCTTGGAGCCGTAGCCGGTGCTGCTGACCGAGACGTCGCGCATGGCGGCGACCGGTGGGACCTTGCCGGCCTTGCGGGCGGGCGAGATGGCCGACAGGAGCGTGACGATCACCCCCGCCGAGAACGAGATGACCGCGGTGCTGGTCGTGAAGACGACGCCGCCTGCGGGGATCTCGAAGCCGAACGCGGCGAGGAGGCTCTTGAGCCCGGCGGCCAGGGGGACGCCGGCGACCAGCCCGAGAGCCGAGGCGATGACGCCGACCCCCAGCGCCTCCACCAGCACGGCGGTGAGCACCTGCCTGCGGGTGGCACCGAGGGCCCGCAGGAGAGCGTTCTCGCGGGTCCGCTGGGCAACGGTGATGAAGAACGTGTTGAAGATGATGAAGCCCCCGACCAGGAGGGCCACGACCGCGAACACGAGCATGAACTGGCTGAAGAAGGAAAGCCCCTCCTCGATCGCGTCCTGGTTCTCCTCGGTGGCCTCCTGCCCGGTGATCGCCTCCACCCCGTCGGGGAGGACCGGCTCGATGCGGCTGGTGAGGTCCGACTGCGAGACGCCCTCCTCGGCGGCGACCGAGATGCTGTCGAACTTGCCGACCTCGCCCACGAGCTCCTGGGCCGCCTCGGTGGTGAACATGGCGAACGTCGCACCGCCGGGCGAGTCGGCTCCGGCGAACGTCGCCACCCCCGCGACGGTCATCTCCCGGGGCGCGCCCTGCACGAGGATGGTCGCCCGGTCGCCGGCGACGTAGCCGCCGTCGTCGGCACTCCCCTTGTCGAGCACCACCTCGTCCGGGCCCTCCGGCGCCCGGCCCGACTCGAGGGTCCAGGTGTTCAGCTCGCCTTCCGGCCAGTTGGTCCCGAAGGTCGGCGGCCCGGTCCCCGGGTTGCCGATGGGCTCGCCGTCCTCGTCGACGACCTGGGCGAAGCCCCACACGTCCCCCTGGGCGACGGCGACGCCGTCGACGTCGGCGACCACGTCGAGCAACGAGGCGTCGATCCGCCCCCGTTGCTCGCCGCCGCCGGCGGGGTCGTCGAACGCCGCCTCCTCCCGTACCAGGGTGTCGGTGTTGGCCAGCGCGTCGGAGAAGAGGTCGTCGAACGTCTTCTGGATGGTGTCGGTGAGCACGAGCGTGCCGGCGATGAACGCCACGCCGAGCGTGATGGCCATCCCGGTCGCCAGGAGCCGGAGCTTGTGCGCGAGGAGGTTGCGGAGCGCGGTCCTGAACACCTCAGTCCCCGAACTTCTTCATCCGGTCGAGCACCCGCTCGGCGGTCGGATCGTGCATCTCCTCGACGATGCGACCGTCGACCAGGAACACGATGCGGTCCGCGTAGCTCGCGGCGACGGGATCGTGCGTCACCATGACGATGGTCTGGCCGAGGTCCGTCACGGCTCGACGCATGAAGCCCAGCACGTCGGCGCCGGCCCTCGAGTCGAGGTTGCCCGTCGGCTCGTCCGCGAAGATGATCTGGGGCTTGCTGGCCAGGGCCCGGCCCACCGCCACGCGCTGCTGCTGCCCACCCGACAGCTCGCTGGGGCGGTGCCGCAGCCGCGTGTCGAGGCCGAGCGTGTCGATGACCCGAGCGATCCATTGACGGTCGCCCTTCTGGCCGGCGAGGGCGAGCGGCAGCGTGATGTTCTCCTCGGCCGTGAGCGTCGGCACCAGGTTGTAGGCCTGGAAGATGAAGCCGACCCGTTCCCGGCGCAGCAACGTGAGCTCGTTGTCGCCCAGGGTGCTGAGGTCGGCGTCGCCGATGAACGCCTTGCCGGACGTCAGCGTGTCGAGGCCGGCGATGCAGTGCAGCAGCGTCGACTTCCCCGAGCCAGATGGGCCCATGATCGCCGTGAACCGCCCGGCCTCGAACGACACCGTGACGCCGTCGAGCGCCCGCACTTCGGTGTCACCCTTGCCGTAGACCTTGCTCGCGTCCACGGTGGCCGCAGCCACAACGGTCGGTCCCGTGGCCCCCGGAGCGGGAACATGCATCGTGGTCATCGCTCGCCTCCCCCTGCGCCGTGCTGGTCGTCCTCAAGCCTGGGCGACCGGCCGCGGCCACGGACAGGGCCAAAAGACCCTGGTCTCGCGGCGGAGAGTGACCGAGGTGATTACGTTGCACTACGAAGCGTGGTCGAGGCGGGTGATCGCGTGGGCGATCGGCGTGGCGTTGGTCCTGCCGAGCCTCGCCTGCTCGACCGACGGCGACGGCTGGCCCGACCTCCGCGGGACGACGCTGGAGGTGGTGGCCGTCTGGGAGGAGGCCGAGGAGGCCGCCTTCGAGCGGGTGTTGGAGGCCTTCGAAGCCCGGACGGGCGCGACCGTGCGGTTCACCTCGACGGGCGGCCAGGACATCGGCGCCCTCCTCGACGCCCGGCTCGTAGAGGGCCGGCCCCCCGACGTGGCGATCCTCCCTCAGCCCGGGTTGCTGACCCGGTACGCCCGGGAAGGCGCGATCCACCCCGTGGGCGGCGACGTCGAACAGGAGGTGGAGAAGCGCTACGGCTCGCAGTGGCGCCGGCTGGCGACCGTCGACGGCGAGCTGTACGGCGTCTGGGTCAAGGCCGCCAACAAGAGCCTGGTCTGGTACAGCATCGCGGCGTTCGAGAGGGCGGGGATCGTCCCGCCCGAGGACCTGCACGGGCTGCTCGACGTGGCGGCCGCGCTCGAGGCCTCGGGCACCCCGCCGTTCTCCCTGGCGGCCGCCCCGTCGGACGCGTGGACGATCACCGACGTGTTCGAGAACCTGTACCTGCGCGTCGCCGGGCCCGAACGCTACGACGCGCTGGCCGAGCACCGGCTGCCCTGGACCGACGGGACGGTGCAGACCACCCTCGATCTCCTCGCCCGGCTGCTCCGGCCCGACTTCCTCGCCGGCGGCTCGGCCGGGGCCCTCATGACGACGTTTCCCGACGCAGCAGCCGCCGTCTTCTCGTCCGAGCCGCGGGCGGCGATGGTGGCGGAGGGCGACTTCGTCCCCGGCGTGGTCGCGGGGAGCACCCGCGCCGAGGTCGGCATCGACGTCGACGTCTTCCCCTTCCCGGAGCGGCGGACCGGAGGGCGGCTGGTGGTGGGCGGTGGGGACGCGGCGGTGCTCATGCAGCGATCGCACGCCGGCGCGGAGCTGCTCCGCTTCCTCGCCTCGGCCGAGGCGGGGGAGGCCTGGGCGGCGCTCGGCGGGTTCGTCTCCCCGAACGAAGACGTGGACCTCGCCGCCTACCCGGACGATGTCACCCGCCGGATCGCCCGTTCGCTGCTGGAGGCGGGCGACGACGTCCGCTTCGACCTCTCCGACCTCCAGCCGGTGGAGTTCGGGGGCACCACCGGGCGGGGGATGTGGTCGTTGCTGCGCGACTTCGTCGCCGTTCCGGGCGACGTCCCCGGCACCGCCGCCCGGCTGGAGGCGGCGGCCACCGAGGCCTGGAAGGACGGGTAGTCCCCATCCTGCCGGCTAGCGGTCGACCAGGCCCTGGCGGACGAGCCACCCGCGCGCCTCCGCGGCCGGATCGTTGCCGGCCACCGTCACCCGCCAGTTCATGAACCGCAGGTTGGCCGTCGTCAGGTGGGCCGAGACCTCGCCGAGCGCGGTGGCCAACGGCTCGCCCTCGCGGTCCAGCACCTCGGACCGCACGATCGGCACGAGGTTCTCCGCGGGTTGGAGGCCCCGATCGTCGTCGAGGAGCACCAGCTCGTCGCCGGCGAGTGCCCCGTCGGTCGTGAACATCACGCCGACGTCGATCACGTCGTCCTCCAGGGCGCGGCCGACGAACGTCTCGCGCTCGAACGGCTCGAACGACGGGAAGCGCAGTGAATACGCGTCGGTCAGCCCGACGAGGCAGTAACGGCGCGACGGGCACTCCGGCGGCCCGCCGATCGTCATCGTCGACGCCGTCGGCCCGAGGTCGCTGACCGCAGCGAGGTCGAGGCGATCGGCGGTGGCCCGGGTGACCACGACGCCGTTCTGGTTCTGGGCACGGGCGTAGGGCAGGACCTGCAGGCCCCAGGGAGCGACGGCCGCGGTGAGGCCCCGGCTGACGGCCCGGGGGTCGGACCGGTCGACGGTGGCCAGCGGGGCGGTGGCGGCCAGGGCAGTGCCGAGGTACTCGGGCACCACGTCGACGAGGCCCTGGCGGAGGGCGGGCATCACGAGCTCCCGCGGGCCCAGATCGAGCTCCCGCCGCACCTGGACGCCCTCGTCCTCGAGCGCCTGCGCGTAGATCTCCGCGACCAGCCGGCTCTCCGGGAAGTTGAACGACGCCACGGCGACGCCCTCGACCGCGACCGAGCTCGGCGCCCGGTCACCGCCGCCGCACGCCGCGACGGCCACGATGGTCGCTGTCGCGACACGCCGGAACCACGCCCGGCGCGAGGTGGCCGCGGCCACCATTGTCAGCGCCACGGGAGGGCGTCGGCGGCGGGCGTCACGCCCCAGGATTACCATCGCCCTGGCCATCGACGGAGGCGACGCGTATGGCAGGGCCGTCGGAGGAACGCGAGGACCCACCGGCGTCGCCGAGCCCGACCGTCGTACGCTTCGACCGGCCACGCGAGGGCTCCCGTCCCGTCCTGCGCCGTCGCCCGTCCGGCGAGGCGCCGCCCCTGCCCCGCCACGTCAGCCGCAGCACCCGCACCTTCCTGGGCGCCGGCGTGGTGGTCGCTCTCCTCTGGACGGCCCTCTCCACGACGACCGGGGTCCGCGTGGTGACGGCGGGGGACCTCGTCGTGCTGCGGGGGATCGCCCGCGTGCGGTCCGACCCGCTCGTCGACGTGGTGCAGGGGCTGAACACCCTCGGCTCCCCGTGGGCCTTCCGGGTCGTGGGCTGGACGACGCTCATCGTGCTCGCAGCGGTGCGCCGGTTCCAGCACCTGCTGGCCGTCCTCACGGTGGTCCTCGTCGCCTCCGTGCTGGACGGCGTGGTGGCGATCGCGCTGGGCCGGATGCGCCCCGCCGGTGTCGACATCGTCGGCCCCTGGGACGGCTACGCGCACCCGTCGCTGCCGGTCGCCAACCTCGGCTTGGCGCTGACCGCCGTCCTGTTCACGCTCGTCCCCGGCGGGCTGTGGCGCACGAGGGCGGCGTGGGCGGCGGTCGCCGTGGTCGCCCTGCTCGGGGCGGCCCGCCTCGTCCTGGCGGTCGACCACCCGACCGACGTCGCGGCCGCGCTGGTCACCGGCATGGCCCTGCCGGCCGCCGCCTTCCGGCTGCTGACACCGGAGGAGGCGTTCCCGGTTGCGTACCGGCGCGGGGTCCGGGCGCACCTGGACGTCGGCGGCCGCCGGGGCGAGGCGATCCGGTACGCGGTGGCGCGCCAGATGGGCGAGAACGTGACGGCCATCGAGCCGTTCGGCCTGGGCAGCTCCGCTGGGTCAATGCCGCTGCGCCTCGTGACCGACGCGCCGGGGGCGGAGCGGCAGCTCTTCGGAAAGCTGTACGCGTCCACGCACCTCTGGTCCGACCGGTGGTACAAGCTGGCCAGAACGGTGCGCTACGGGCGGCTCGAAGACGAGCGACCGTTCAACACCGTCCGGCGGCTCGTCGAGTACGAGGACCACATGCTGCGGGTCATGCGCGACGCAGGGCTGCCCACCGCCGAGCCCTACGGCATCGTCGAGATCACCCCCGACCGCGAGTACCTCATCGTCACGGAGCTCCTCACCGGCGCCGCCCACCCCACGGACGCCGATGTCACCGACGACGTCATCGACGACGCCCTGCGCGTCGTGCGCCGCATGTGGGACGCTGGACTGGCCCATCGGGACATCAAGCCGGCCAACGTGCTGGTGCGCGACGGGCGGGTCCTGCTCATCGACGTCGCGTTCGCCGAGGTGCGCCCGACGCCGTGGCGTCAGGCCGTCGACCTGGCGAACATGATGCTGACCCTGGCGCTGTGCACGTCCCCCGAGCGCGTCTACGAGCGGGCCCGGCTGGTGTTCTCGCCCGACGAGATCAGCGAGGCCCTGGCCGCCAGCCAGGGCGTGACCATCCCGTCCCAGCTCCGCACGCTTCTCCGGGAGCAGGACGAGGACCTGCTCGGCAGCTTCCGGGCCCTGGCCCCGCCGCGGCCGCCGGTCGCCATCCAGCACTGGAGCGTCCGCCGCCTCGGCCTGACGATGGGCGTGCTGGGTGGTGCCCTGGTCGCGCTGGCCCTCGTGGCCGCCAACCTCCGCCTGACGGGGTTGCTGTGACCGGCCGGCAACGAGCGGCCTGGCTCCTGGCCGCGGTCGGCCTGGCGGCGACCGGCTGCGGTGGTGCGGGGACGGCGATGCCGAGATGCGAGCCCGGCCAGCGCCTGGCGATCGTCGCCCAGTCGGTACCGGACGCGGCGTACCTGCCCTGCATCGCCGGCCTCCCGGCCGGGTGGAGCTTCACGTCGCTCGACGTCGACGATGACCACACCCGGTTCACCCTGCGGTCCGACCGGTCGGACCGTCCCGTGCACGTCGCTCTCGTGCCCAGCTGTGACACGGGCTCGGCGACGCCGATCGCCCCGCGCGACGAGGGCGTCCGCACGTACCAGCTGGTCGAGTCCGTGACGACCCGTTACGCCGGCCGCTTCTACGACGTGTTCGCAGAGGGCTGTGTGAGCTACGAGTTCGACTTCGCCCGGGGCCCGCACATCGCGCTGATCGACGAGCTGCAGACGGCCGTGCGCCTCTACCCCCGACGCCAGCTCCGCCAGGAGCTGCAGGACCAGCTGGGGATCAGCCTCGATCCGTAGCGGCCGAGCCCTCGGCAAGACGGAAGGATGTGCCGACTGCCACGCCCAGCGCCGTCCCGCCGAGGACGTCGAGCGGGAGGTGGGCACCGACGTACATGCGGGCGGGCCCCACCACCAGGGCCACCGCCCAGACGAGGGGTCGCCAGCGACGAGGGACGTGCGGAGCGGCGACCGCCGCCATCGCGGTGGCCACCGCGGCGTGACCGGACGGGTAGCCCAGACCGCCCTGGGCGCGGCCGAGCACCCGCGTGGCGTCGAACGTGAGGGCGGGACGGTCCCGCCGGATGAACGGCTTGACGGCCTTGACCGCCAGCCAGGTGAGGGACCCGGTGGCCGCGACGCGTGCCCCCAGGGCGCGGCGGCCGACCGCGCCGGTGGCCGCTCCCGTGCCCAGGGCCCCTCCCAGGCTGCCGAACTGCATGACCACCCACACGGGGACGAAGGCCCGGCGGGGCAGACGGTTGATCAGCTGGAAGAACCGCAGCTCGGCGTGCGTGACGCCCGAACCGCGCGCCGCCCGCGCGCCCTCGACGAACACGACGAGGGCGACGGCGGCGACACGACGATCACGGGCGCGGGAGTGCAATGCCATCCGACGGTACCGGGCCGACCCGGACGGCGGCCCAGTGGTTACCGTATGTCATCCTCAAGCGCGAGATCGTCCCGCCTCCCGAGCACCTGTTCCCGACCGACGAGTGGCGCATAATCGAAGCTCGTTGGACCCCAGAGTACGCGGACCGCGCCGAGACGATCTTCGCCCTCTCGAACGGCTACGTGGGCGTGAGAGGAACGCCCGAAGAGGGTCGGCCATCGCTGGCGCCCGCCACCTACATCAACGGCTTCCACGAGACGTGGCCCATCGTCCACGCGGAGGAGGCCTACGGCCTGGCGTCGGTCGGGCAGACCATCATCAACGCCCCGGACGCCACCGTGCTCGAGGTCTTCGTCGACGACGAGCCGCTGTTCCTGCCGACCGCCCGCGTGCGGGAGTACGTCCGCACGCTCGACATGCGCAACGGCACGCTGCGCCGGGACCTCGTGTGGTCGACAGCCGCGGGCAAGCACGTCACGGTCCGCTCGTGCCGCATCGTGTCGCTGGAGCACCGCCACCTGGTCGCCATCTCCTACGAGGTGAGCGTCGACCGGCCCGCTCCGGTGTCCATCGTCTCGACGATCGCCAACCGAACCGACGTACGCCGCGGCGAGCCCGCCCGCCGCGAGATGCTCGACCCGCGGCTCGGCCGCCGGCTGGACCACCGCGTGCTGCACGGACGCCTCGCCGAGGAGCACGACGGCAGGACGCTGCTGGGCTATGAGGTCGCCCACAGCGGGATGACGCTCGGAGTGGGTGTCCACCACGTCGTCGACGGCCACCACCGCGTCACGGGCACCGTCACGCCGGACCTCGCCGAGACCGTCGTGACCGCGCGGGCGCAGCCCGGGGAGCCGATCCGCATCCTCAAGTACGTCGCCTACCAGAGCTCCCGCAGCGTGTCGCCGCACGACCTCGTCGCCCGCTGCGAGCGGACATTGGACCGCGCGGTCGCCGAAGGGTTCGAGGCACTGGCCCGGAGCCAGCGCGACAATCTCGACCGGTTCTGGGACCGGGCTGACGTCGTCGTGGTCGACCGCCGCCAGCCGATCCGGCTCCAGCAGGCCGTGCGGTGGAACATCTTCCAGCTGGCCCAGGCCTGCTGGCGTGCCGAGGGAGCGGGAATACCGGCCAAGGGGCTCACGGGCGGCGCCTACGACGGGCATTACTTCTGGGACACGGAGGCGTACGTGCTCCCGTTCCTCGCCTACACCCAGCCCCGCATCGCCAGGAACCTGCTCCGATTCCGCGCCAGCATGCTGCCGAAGGCCAGGGTGCGGGCCGCGACGCTGGACCTGCGCGGCGCTCTCTTCCCGTGGAGGACCATCAACGGCGACGAAGCTTCTCCCTACTACCAGGCCGGCACGGCCCAGTACCACCTCAACGCGGACGTCGCCTACGCCATCCGGCGGTACGTGGAGGTTCGAGACGACGTCGGCTTCCTCCTGGAGGTCGGTGCGGAGATGCTCGTCGAGACCGCCCGCATGTGGCTGGACCTCGGCTTCTACGGGGACGACGGGTGCTTCCACCTCCACGGCGTCACCGGGCCTGACGAGTACACGGCGGTCGTGAACGACAACGCGTTCACCAACCTCATGGCCCGCCTCAACCTCAACTACGCAGCGAGCGTCGTTCGCCGACTGGAGGCGGAGCACCCGGACGCGCTCCGGGCGCTGCGCTTCCAGTTGGCGCTCCAGCCGGCCGAGGTCGACGACTGGGAGCGGGCGGCCGCGGCCATGCACGTCCCACACGACGACGCCCGCGGCATCACGCCGCAGGACGAGTCCTTCCTCCAGCGGGAGGTGTGGGACCTCGCCGGCACTCCGGCAGACAAGTATCCGCTGCTCCTCCATTACCACCCGCTCGTGATCTATCGCCGCCAGGTCCTCAAGCAGGCCGACGTGGTGATGGCGATGTTCCTGCTCGGCAACGAGTTCAGCGCCGAGCAGAAGAAGCGCAACTTCGAGTACTACGACCCGCTCACGACCGGTGACTCGTCCCTGTCCGCGAGCATCCAGAGCATCGTCGCCTCGGAGATCGGCGACGAGAGGAACGCGTCGATCTACTTCGACTTCGCGCTGCTGATGGATCTCGCCGACCTCGCCGGCACCGTCTCCGACGGCGCCCACATAGCGTCGACGGCAGGCGTGTGGATGGCGCTGGTGTTCGGGTTCGGCGGCGTCCGCGACTTCGACGGCCGCCTGACCATCGACCCGCACCTGCCGCGTCGGTTCGACGAGCTGAGCTTCTCCCTGCGCTTCCAGCGCCGGCAGATCCGGGTCAGGCTCACCCATGACGCCGATCAGTACGTGCTCGACGAGGGCGATCCGATCGACGTGACCATCCACGGCGAGACCTTCAAACTGGCCCCCGGTGCACCGCTGCACCTGGACACGGCCGCCACCCCGGCCGTGCCCGAGCCCTGACCCGCACCGGTCCGCGGAGACGGCCCGCCCGGCGAGACGGCGCGCTCCGCCGTCAGGCGTCGACGGCGAGGAGCACGAGGAGGCCCCCGCCGGCGGAGCGAGCCAGCTCGGTCCGGTCGAACAGCTGGCGGGTGAGCCACAGGCCGTAGCCACCCACCGCTCCGGGCGCGGGCGGGACGTACCCGAGCAGCGCGTCCTCGCTCCCGGTGCCCTGGTCTTCGACGACGCAGGTGAGGCCGTCGTCGCGGCACCAGATCCGCAGCGACGCGGCACCTCCCCCGTGCACGACGGCGTTCGTGACCACCTCGCTGACCGCGACGCTCAACTCGTGGGCACGCGAGCCGGGCAGACCCCAGGCCGTGGCCGCCGACGAGAACGCACGCCGCGCCTCTTGCACCGACCGGCCCACCGGCAGCTCGACGTCAGGCGTCCCGACCGGCGTGACCGCGTCGGCCGCCATGTCGCGCAGCAGCGCCTCGGGTTCGACGTACCCCTCGCTGGCCCGCCGCTCGTCCCGCTCCAGCAGGTGGCGATGGGTGCGGCGGGCGTCGTCGACGACCGTGGGCGGCAGGGACCGGGCGTCATAGGGGCAGACGACGCGGGCCGCGTGCCGCTCGAGGGCACGGTTGAGGGCGGCCTCGTAGCGGGTCCAGGCCCGCCAGTCGCGCTCGTTGGAGCCGAACTGCACTTCACCCACCACGAAGGCGGAGGTGCCCCGCTCCAGCCCCTGCAGCGTGCGCTCGTAGCCCGCGATCGTGCGGACCGGTTGCCGGTACCACTCCGACGCCTCGATCCACGTGACGCCGTCGGCGGCCGTCCCGAGCTCGGCGCGCAGCAGCGCGGCGCGCTGGCCGGGCACGACCGCGATCACCACGTCACCCGCTGCCAACGCGTCGGCCATGAGCGGGGCGAGCGTCTCGACGTACTCGTCGTCGGACGCGTAGATGAACGCCTCGTGCTCGAAGCAGCCTGCGGCGTCGTCCTCCAGCACCGTCACGACGCCACCTTCCGAGGCATCACGGTATCGAGCCCGAGCAGGTCACCCCCGAGGGGACTGACCTCGCTCCGCATCACGTCCGTGCGCCGGTCGGCGACGTACACCACGCCCTCCCGCTGCGCGACGCCGTCGCCGAGATGCTCGACAGCAGCGTCACGATGGTCGGCGTCGTCGTCGAACCGCCAGCACGCGTACTCGCCGGCGTCGACGGGTGGCGCGATGAGTGCCCCGGATGCCCGCATCAGAACACCGTACGTCGCCGCCGCCTCGGCACGCCACGGGGCGACGTCGAGAGGCGGGCGCACGCCGCCGCCTCCCGTTACGACGCGCGATCCGGCCATGCCGGACGGGTACGCACCGACGCGCCGCGTGGATGTCGGAGGGCGCGAACGTTCCGGGCCGGCGTGCGGGCATCATTGAGGGGTGGCGTGGCTGCTCCGAGACGGCGAGGTCCTGGCGAGCCTGGAGGTGGCGGGGGACCGGCGCGCCCGGTCCCGGGGCCTGCTCGGGCGCGACGGGTTCGACGGGGCGATCCTGCTGCGCCCGTGCCGGTCGGTGCACACGCTCGGCATGCGGTTCCCGATCGACGTGGCGTTCTGCGACGCCGGCATGACGGTCCTGCGGGTCGTGCGCATGCCGCGGCACCGCCTGGGGCGGCCCGTACTGCGGGCCCACTGCGCCATCGAGGCCGAGGCCGGGGCGTTCGCCCGCTGGAACCTGCGGCCCGGCGATCGCCTCGAGATCAAGGGCGACGGCGACGAACCCGTCGACCCCGCTCGCTGAGCCGGCCGTGAGGGCCCACGACCACTTGCAGGGCGGTGGCGCGCTTGTGCTGGTGGGCACGCCCATCGGCAACCTCGGCGACCTGAGCCCCCGGGCGGTCGACGAGCTGCGCCGGGCCGACGCCCTCTGCTGCGAGGACACGCGCCGCACCGGCCGCCTCCTCCAGCACGCCGGCGTCGAGCGCCCGCCGCTCATCGTCGTCAACGACCACACGGAGGTGCGCGCCATCGGGAAGGTCCTCACGATGCTCGACCGCGGCCAGCGCGTCGCAGTGGTGTCCGACGCGGGCATGCCCGGCGTGTCGGACCCCGGGGAGCGCCTCGTGCGGGCCGCGGTCGAGGCCGGCCACACCGTCGAGGTCGCCCCCGGCCCCTCGGCGGCGCTCAGCGCCCTCGTGGTGAGCGGGCTGCCGTCCGGCCGCTTCGTGTTCGAGGGGTTCCTGCCCCGAAAGGGCGGCGCACGCACCGAGCGGCTGGCCGCCCTCGCCACCGAGGAGCGGACGATCGTGATCTACGAGGCCCCCCACCGGGTGGCCCGCACGCTGGTCGACATGGCCCGGGCCTGGGGCGGCGGCCGACGCGTGGCCATCGCCCGGGAGCTCACGAAGATGTACGAGCAGGTCTGGCGGGGCACGCTCGACCAGGCGGTGGCCTGGGTCGCCGAGCGCGAGCCGCCCGGGGAGATCGTCCTCGTGGTCGAGGGCGCTCCGCCGCCGGCGCCAGCCGACGACGACGCGCTCGTGGCCGCGCTGCGGGACCAGATCGCCGCCGGCTCGTCGCCCCGCGACGCCGCCTCGGCCGTGGCGGGCCGCTTCGGCGTGCCGAAGCGCCGGGCCTACGACCTGGCGGTCACGGTGGGCCGCTCGCCGGCCGGGTGAGCCTCAGGAGACGCTGACGGCGGTGAGGCGCCGGGCGGCGGCCTCTGGGGGGACGATGTTGATCGCCACGCCGGTGCCCTGCTCGAAGCCTGGCACGCTGGTCAGCCGGGGCGTGAGGTGCACGTGCCAGTGGTACGGCCCGGCGTGGCGGTGGGGCGCCGTGTGGAAGACCAGGTTGTACGACACCTCGCCGAGGGTGGCTCGCAGGGACGAGAGCGCCGTGCGCAATGACCGGCCCACGGCCGTGACCTCCCGGGGGTCGCTGTCGACGAGGTGCGGCTCGTGGACGCGCGGCAGCACGAGCATCTCGAACGGGGCGCCGGCCCAGTAGGGGCTCACGACCAGCACGTCGTCGTCGCTGTAGACGACCCGGTGGCCGGCGGACTCCTCGGCCTCGAGCGTCGTGCACAGCACGCAGGACCCCTCGAACCGGCGGAACCCCGCCTCCTCGTCGGCGATCTCGCCGGGAACGAACGGCATGCCGACCACCTGGGCGTGCGGGTGGCTCAGGCTCGCCCCCGCCTCACGGCCGTGGTTGACGATGACCTGCGTGTAGCGGATCGACGGGTGGTGGGTGTGCTCCTCGAAGCGGTCGCGGATGGCCGCCATGGTGACCGCCACCTGCGCGTCGTCGAGGTCGGCCCAGGCCTCGTCGTGCCGGGGCGTGAACACCACGACCTCGTGGGCGCCGCTCGCCGCCGCCTGGGTGAACACAGGCCCGAGGTTGTGCACCTGCAGCGGGGCGTCGCCCTCGAACGCCGGGTACTTGTTCGGCACCGTGCGGACGACCCACTTGCCGTCGCGCCCGTAGGTCTCGATGGCCGGGAGCGTCTGGTCCTCGTGGCCTGGGCAGAATGGGCAGTGCTCGATCTGGTCGTCGTCGGCGGGCGGCGGCGGTGCCACGAGCTGACCCGGCCGGAGCGCCCGATCGGCGGCGACCGCCACCCAGCGGCCCGTGAGGGGGTTGAGGCGGAGATGGCTCATCGGGGAGGGGGACACCTGTCACACATGCCTGCCACGACCCCCAACGTAGACCCACGGTGATGGCGCGGCGGCGCAAAACCGACAACCGGCCGTACGAAACGCCCTCTTCGGTGTCCTCTTGCCGGTCACAGCCGGCCGTAGGTCGACACGTGGGTGCCCGAGGCCGCCGTGAACGGTTCTCGGCGCCAATCCGCGTGGCGCTCGACCAGCCGCAGCCCGGCGCCCTCGGCCAGGGCGTCGAGCTGGTCCGGCGAGGCGTAGTGCAGCACCCAGGGCCGCAGGCGGACCCCGCCCGCCTCGGTGAGCTGCACGTGCTGGCCGGTGACCGTGCGCGTCGCCGGATCGAGCCGGCTCACCGTGAGCACCACCTCGTCGAGGCCGATGTGACGGGGCTCGACGGACGACACGGCGGCGTCCTCCTCGTCGGCGGCCGGCGGGACGAACGCCTCCAGCACGAACCGCCCGGCCGGCGCCAGCGCCGCGGCCACGCCGGCCAGGCAGCGGCGCTGCGCCGCTGTCGTGGTGAGGTTGAAGAACGTGTTGAACGCGCAGAGCACGACGGCGAACGGGGGCGCGTCGCCCAGGTCGAGCGCCGCCATGTCCCCCACCACCGCCCGCACCCGGTCACCGCCCGGCTTGGCGCGGAGGCGATCGACCATGGCCGCCGACGCGTCGATCGACCAGGTCTCGAGGCCGGCGTCGGCCAGCGGCAGGGCGAGGCGCCCGCTGCCGCCACCCAGCTCGAGCACGGGACCGCCGCCGGCCCCTTCCACGAGGGCGACCACCCGTTCGACCGTGGCGGCGACGTCGGAGACGTCGCCGTACCACTCGTCGTACACGTCGGCGAAACGGTCGCCGTAGGTGCCCGGTCCGTAGCCCTCCACCGCCGTGATGCTGCCACCTCGGCGGACCGCGCCCGGGCCCGCCCGGCCGCGGCCCGCCCCCCGACCGGATCCGGGCTCCACCCCGGCGCGGCCGCGGCGGCCCCGCGAGCCATGATGGCCCGCATGCAGCAGGACTCGCCGGGGCGCGCCTGGGCGTCCCCGGGGTCGGTCGCCGAACCGGCGGCTCCGGCCCGCGACGCGGCTACGGGCCGTGCGCAGGCCGCCGTCCCGGGCCGCGCCCCGGCCCCGCCGCCGGTCCCCCACGTGGCGCTGCGGCCCATGACCGTCGCCGACGTGCTCGACGGTGGCTTCTCGGTGATCAAGGCCCGGCCCCGGCGCATCCTCACCCTGACCGCAGCGTTCGTCGTGCCGGTCCAGATCCTGGCGGCGTGGCTGCAGCGCGACGTGGCCGGCGGTCTCGGGCTGACGGAGGTGTTCGGCGACGACCCCACCGTGCTGCGTGAGGCCTCCGGGTCGTCGACCGGGGGCGGGGAGCTGCTCGGGCTGATCGCCCTGCTGCTCGTGCCGTCGCTGGCGCTCGTGTGCCTGGCCGCCGCCATCGGCCACCTCGTGTCGGGGTGGAGCGTCGGCCACGACGCGTCCGGTCGCGAGCTCGTGCGGCTCGTCGCCTCGCGGTGGTGGCCGCTGCTGGCCACGTTCGTCGTCGTGCACGCCGCCGAGGTGGCCGGCGTGTTCAGCTGCTACATCGGCAGCTTCGCGGTCATGGCCCTCTTCGTGGTCGTCGCGCCGATCGTCGGCGTCGAGAACCCGACGGTGGGCGAGACGCTCGGCCGCTCGGTGCGCCTCGTGCGCGGGCGGTTCTGGCCCGTGCTGGGCACCGCCGTGCTCATGGGGGTCGTCAGCTCGCTGCTCGGCAACACGCTCTCGGCGCTCCCCCAGGGCGTGGCCGCCCTCATCGGGTTCGACGCGGCGTGGCCCCTCGTGGCCCTGGGCGGCATCCTGGGCCAGCTCGTGACCGCACCGTTCGTGGCCGCGGCCACCACGCTGCTGTACTTCGACCTCCGCGTGCGCACCGAGGGCCTCGACATCGAGTTCGGCGCCCGCCGGGCCATCAACCGTGCCGGTTGAGCTCGCCGGCGCCGCGGCCGTGGCGGCCACGGCGGGCCGCCTCGCCGACCTGCCGCCCGCCCAGCACGACCCCGAGGCCGTGCGGCGGGCGGCCGACGAGATCCTGTCCCGCCCCGAGTACCGGTGGGACGAGCCCGCC
This sequence comes from Acidimicrobiales bacterium, assembly GCA_035296625.1. Lineage (GTDB taxonomy): Bacteria > Actinomycetota > Acidimicrobiia > Acidimicrobiales > VFJN01 > DATCLS01. Next base: position 59,672 of record DATHAO010000059.1, read on the forward strand.
TCGAACCCGCTCGAGGGCATCGCCGAGTGGATCGCCGACCGCCTGGCCGGCATCACGTCGACGTTCGGGGTGGGCGGGGCGAGCCTGCCCGTGTGGGTCGGCTACGCCGTGCTGACACTGCTCGTGGTGCTCGTCGCTTTCATCGTGTGGCGGTCGCGGGCCGGGCTGCGCCGGCGCGCTGTCCCGGCCCCCGCCGAGCCGCGCGGGATCGTGGCCGCCGGCGAGGAGCGGCTCGACTGGGCGGCCGAGGCCGAGCGCCACGAGGCGGCCGGGCGCTGGCGAGACGGGTTGCGCTGCCGCTACCGCGTGCTGGTGGGCGAGCTGGCCGGCCGCGAGCTGATCCCCGACCTGGTGGGCCGTACGGCGGGCGAGCTGGTCGCCGACGTGCGGGCATCGTGCCCGCCGGCCGCCCCGGCGTTCAGGGTTGCCACCGACCTGTTCGAGTCGGTCTGGTACGGCGGCGCGGCGACTGGCCCCCCCGAGCGCGACCGCTTCGCCCGCCTGGCCGCCGACGCGCTGGCCGTCGCCCGCCCGGGGCCCGGCGGCGACGGTCCGGCCGGCGGGCGGGCCCTGGTGGCCCCCTCGTGAGCGAGGTCCGGTCCAAGGCCGGATGGCTGCTGCCGGCCGCGCTGGTCGGCGTCGGCGTCGTCGTGCTGGCCCTGATCGGCCGCGACGACCGCGAGAGCCTCGCGCTCGACCCGCGCTCCGACGCTCGGCTTGGCACGAGCGCGCTGGCGGCACTGCTGGGCGAGCTCGGCGCCGAAGTCGAGGCGTCCGACGAGCTGCCCGGCGACGACACCGACGTGGCCGTCCTGTTCACCGACCTGCTCGACGCCGACCAGCAGGCGGCGCTCGACGGCTGGGTGCGGGCCGGCGGCACGCTGGTGGTGACCGACCCCGGCTCGACGTTCAGCCCGCCCGTGGGCCACAGCTTCGCCGACGGCGACGAGCTCGCCGACCGCGTCGGCGAGCGGCCGGTGTGCGATCTCACCCCGCTGGAGGGCCTCGATCTCGGCGCCGTCGACCCGCGCAACGGCGGCGTGCTCTACGACGTGCCGGCCAGGGGCGACGCATGCCTGGGCGACGGGGGCCCGGCCTACCTCGTCGCCACGGCCACGGGCGAGGGCGACGTCGTCGCCGTCGGCGGCTCGGGCATGTTCGTCAACACCGCCTTGGCCGAGGGCGAGAACGCCCCGGTCGTCGCCGCGCTCGTCGCCCCGGCGGCCGGAACGCGGGTCACGTTGCTGCGGCCCGGGCCGCTGTCCGGCGGCGGCACCCGCACGCTCGGGGACCTGATCGCGCCGAACGTCCGCCGGGCGCTCGCCCAGCTCGGCATCGCGTTCGTGCTGTTCGCCCTGTGGCGGTCGCGCCGCCTCGGCGCCCCCGTCGATGAGCCGCAGCCGGTGGCCGTGGCCGGGTCCGAGCTGGTGGCCGCCGTCGGGTCGCTGCTCGACCGCTCGCGCTCGCCTCAGCACGCCGCCGACCTGCTCCGCGCCGACCTGCGCCGGTTCCTCGGGGACCGGCTCGGCGTGCCGCCCGAGGCTTCCCCCGCCGTGCTCGCCGCCGTGGCGGCCGAGCGGGTGGGCGCCGACGGGGACCGCGTCGCGTGGGCGCTCGGTCCCAGCCCCGTGGCCGACGACGACGAGCTCGTCGCCCTGGCCCAGACCATCGACGCCGTCCGCCAGGAGGTCCTGGTCCATGTCTGACCCCGCTGCCGCACCGCCCGCCCCTGCGTCGCCCGGCCCGTCGGCCCGCGACCCCCGGACGGCGATCCTGGCCGTGCGCGACGAGGTCGGCAAGGTCGTCGTCGGCCAGGACGGCGCGCTGTCGGGCATCGTCGCCGCCCTGCTCGCCCGCGGCCACGTGCTGCTCGAGGGCGTGCCCGGGGTCGCCAAGACGCTGATCGTCAAGACGCTGGCCGCGGCGCTCGACCTCGAGTTCAAAAGGGTGCAGTTCACGCCCGACCTCATGCCGTCGGACGTGACCGGTCAGCTCATCCTCGACGCCGAGCGGGGCGGCGGGTTCCGGTTCCGGCAAGGGCCGGTGTTCACCAACGTGCTGCTCGCCGACGAGATCAACCGGACGCCGCCGAAGACCCAGGCGTCGCTGCTCGAGGCCATGGAGGAGCGGCAGGTCACGGTCGAGGGCGCCGGCCACCCGCTGCCCGAGCCGTTCATCGTGATCGCAACACAGAACCCGATCGAGTACGAGGGCACCTACCCGCTGCCCGAGGCACAGCTCGACCGGTTCCTGTTCAAGGTGTCGGTCGGCTACCCCACCGCGCAGGAGGAGCAGCAGGTCCTGGCCCGCCACGACCGCGGCCTCGACCCCCACGACCTCGTCGCCGCCGGGGTGAAGCCCGTCGCCACGGCAGAGGACCTCTCCGCCGCCCGCCGCCAGATCGACGACATCCGGGTCGACCCGGCCGTGCTGGGCTACATCGTCGCCATCACCCGGGCCACCCGGCTGGCGCCGTCGGTCACGCTCGGCGTGTCCCCCCGTGGGGCGGCCATGGTTCTGCATGCGGCCAAGGCCTGGGCCTGGCTGTCGGGCCGGCCGTACGTGACGCCCGACGAGGTCAAGGCCGTGATCAAGCCGTGCCTGCGCCACCGCATCGAGCTGCGACCCGAGCTCGAGCTCGAGGGCACGACGATCGACGGCGTGCTCGATGGCGTGCTGGCGTCGGTCCCCGTGCCGCGCTGAGTCGTGGTTCCGGTCCCCACAGTCCGCCTTGCGCTGCTGGCGCTCGTTGCTTCCGTCGTCGTCCTGTTCCCGCCTGGCGGGAGCTGGTGGTGGCTGCTGGCGGTCGACGGCGTGATCCTGGCGGTGGCGCTGGCCGACGCCTGGGCGGCGCCAGCGCCCCGGACCCTGCCGGTCTCCCGGTCCCTGCCGCCGGCGGTCACGCTCGGAACCGAGGCCGAGGTGGGCTGGACGCTGCGCAACCCCACCCGCCGGGCCCTGCGCGTGGCGCTCGCCGACGAGCTGGCCCCGTCCCTACGGGCCACGACCCGCCGCGCCGGGGGGCGGGTGCCGGCTGGCGGGACGCTCAGGGCCACGGCGGCGGTCCGCCCGGCGCGCCGCGGGCGGTTCATGCCCACGGCGCTGACCGTGCGGGTCGAGGGACCGGCCGGCCTGGCGGCCCGCCAGTCCACGCTCACCGTCCCCGGGTCGCTCCGCGTGTACCCGTCGTTCCGGTCGAAGGAGGAGGCCGAGCTGCGCATCCGCAAGGCGCGCATCCTCGAGGTCGGGCTGCGGTCGGCCCAGGGGCGGGGCGGGGGCACGGAGTTCGACCAGCTGCGCGAGTACTCGGTCGACGACGAGTTCCGCCGGGTCGACTGGGCCGCCACCGCTCGGACGGGCAAGCCGATCGTGCGGACCTACCGGGCCGAGCGCAACCAGACCGTGCTGGTCATGTTGGACAACGGCCGCACGATGGCGGGGCGGGTCGACGGCGTGCCCCGGGTCGAGCACGCCATGGATGCGGTCATGATGCTCACGGCCGTGGCGACGGGGCTCGGGGACCGGTGCGGGGTCGTGGCCTTCGACCGCGAGGTGCGGGTCGCGGTGCCGCCGGCCAGCGCCCGGACCCAGCTCGGTCGGGTGATCGAGGCGCTCTACGACCTGGAGCCGGCGCTGATCGAGAGCGACTACGCGGGCGCCTTCACCGAAACGCTCGCCCGGTTCCGCCGGAGAACGCTGCTCGTCGTGCTCACCGACCTCGTCGGCCCGTCGGTCGAGGAGTGGCTGGTGCCGGCCCTGCCGCTCGTGCTCCGCGACCACGTGGTGGTCGTGGCCGGCGTGCGCGACCCGGATGTGGTCCGCTGGTCGTCGGCTCCCGCCGCCGATTCGTCGGCCACGTACCGCCGGGCCGCCGCCGTCTCCGCTCTCGACGAGCGTCGCCGCACGGTGGCCCGCCTCCGCGGCCTCGGGGCGACGGTGATCGACGCCGCGCCGGGCACCCTCGCCCCGGCCCTCGCCGACACCTACCTGCGCGTCAAGGCCACCGGCACGCTCTGACCCCGTCCCGTCCACCGGTCATCGAACCGGCGTCGTCCCGGCCCGCGAAGCGGTCTCCGATGACGCCGGTTCGCACGGGGCGACGCCGGCGGGTCAGCGGGACCAGGCGCGCTCGCGGGCCGTGGCGAGCTCGTCCCAGCCGCGATCCAGCTCGCCGAGCGACCCCGTGACGCCCCGGGCGGTCGCGGCGCGGCCCTGGACGACCACCCAGGCGACGAACGCCGCCCAGGCGGCGAACCCGATGGCGAGGCGCAGCGGCGTCGACACGCCTCTCCCCGTCACGAACCCCTCGATCAGGCCGGCGACCACGAACGCGAGCGCCAAGCCGAGGGCGATGACCGCGCAGCGCCGGGCCTCCTCGCCCACGGCCCTGGCCCGGGTGCGGTCACCGGGTGCGACGAGGCTCCACCCCAGCCGCAGCCCGGCCGCGCCGGCCACCACGACGGCGGACAGCTCGAGGAGCCCGTGGGGCAGGATCAGCCCGAAGAACTTGCCCAGCTCGCCGGCATCGGCGAACAGACCGGCCGCCATGCCGACCGCGGCGCCGTTGTAGACGAGCAGGGCGGCCGACGGGAGGCAGGCGATGATGCCGCCGGCGAAGGCCAGCAGCGAGACCTGGATGTTGTTGACCGTGACCTCGCTGGCGAAGTCCGCGGCCGGCTGCGAAGAGTAGTACGACTCGAAGTTCTCCTCGAGGTACGCCTCGCGCACCGCCTCGGGAGCCGAGGCGTCGACGGCCGCGTCACTGGACGCCAGCCAGGCCCCCATGGCGATCGCCGGCACGAGCAGCAGGGCGGCGCTGGCGGCCACGAACCGACCGCTCTGGTAGACGGCCGCCGGGAAGCGCCACACGAAGAAGTCGGCGAGCGCCCCGAGCGTGCGGGGCCGGCCGCCGCCGTAGATCACGCCGTTCGCCCGGCCCACCAGGCGCGTCAGGCGGCCGGTCAGCGCCGGATCGCGGTACGCGCTGCGGGCGTGGGACAGGTGCGACGAGACCCGCTGGTACAGGCCGACCAGCTCGTCGACCTCGGCCGGCGCCAGGCCGCGCAGGCCCCGCCCGGATCGCGTCGCGAGCTCGTCCAGCCGGTCCCACGCCGGCGCGTTGCGCGCGATGAAGCGGTCGATGTCCACGGCGCGGCGCACGGTAGCTCCGCCGACCGGCCGCCCGGGGCCGGCCGCCCGGTACCGGTGGTGCCGGGCCGTCGGTCGCCGCGGCGGGCGCTCCACTACCGTGCCGCCGTGGCCGAGCCCATCATCACGCCGGAGGCGGTGGTCCTCGACTTCGACCGGGCGGGTGTCGCCTCGCGGACCCTGGCCATGGCGGTCGACGGCTTGGCGCTGCTGGTCATGTGGCTGCTGCTCGTGTTGTCCATCGGGCTCGTCGCCGGCGTCGGCGGGGTCGTCGGCGCGCTGTACTACGTGCTGTTCAGCGCTGCCCTGCTGTTCGCCTGGTTCGTGGGGTTCGAGACGCTGTGGCACGGGCGCACGCCCGGCAAGGCGGCGCTCGGCCTACGGGTCGTGAGCGCCGACGGCACCCCCGAGCGCTTCCAGCAGGCGTTCCTGCGGGCAACGGTCGGTCTCGTCGACTTCCTCCTCATCCCCGTCGGGTGCATCGCCGTGCTGTCGGTGCTCGTCTCGCCCCGCGACCAGCGCCTCGGGGATCTGGCAGCCGGCACGCTCGTGGTCCGGGAGCGCTCGGCCCGGTCGTTCGTGGCGCCGGCCGTGTTTCCGCCGCCGTCGGGCTATGAGCGGTACGCGGCCACTCTCGACGTGGGCGCGCTCGACGCCGAGGGCTACGAGGTCATCCGCTCGTTCCTGCTGCGCACGGCCGAGCTCGCGCCCCACGCCCGTGACCACCTCGCCGTCCGCCTCGCCAACCCGCTGGCGCTGCGCATGCACCACACGCCCCCGCAGTTCCTGCACCCCCAGGCGTTTCTGCTGTGCGTGGCGTCGGCCTGGCAGCAGGCCCACGGCATGGTGCCCACGCCGTGGGGCGCTCCGGTGCCGCCCGGGCCGCCGCCCCCGCCACCGCCGCCGCCCCCGATGGTGGCGCCGAGGCCGCCCGGCCCCCCGCCGGCACCGCGACCGTACTGACGGCCGCCAACGTCCGTTCGCGGTCCCCCGGCCGTCGGCCCCGGGCCGCGCGCCGTGGCCGTCCCCCCGGCCGCCGTCCCCTGCCGCCCGGGCGGCATCCGCCCGCCGGGCTGCGACACTGGGCCGGTGGCGGTTCCCCTGACCTACCTCGACCACGCGGCTACGACCGCCCTGCGGCCCGAGGCCCGCGAGGCCATGCTCGAGTGGCTGGGCGGGCGCTTCGGCAACCCGTCCGGCGCCCACCCGGTGGCCCGCGCCGCCCGGCGGGCGGTGGACGAGGCCCGCGACGTGGTCGGCGGGGTGCTCGGGTGCCGGCCGAACGAGGTCGTGTTCACGAGCGGGGGCACCGAGGCCGACAACCTGGCCGTTCGCGGCGTGCACGCCGCCCGGCCCGGGCCGGTGCTGTGCAGCGCCATCGAGCACGAGGCTGTGCTGGCGCCGGTCGCCCAGGTCGGCGGCTCCACCGTGCCGGTCGAGCCCACCGGCCGGATCGACCTCGCGGCGCTGACCGACGCGCTCGCCGCCGCCGCGGGGACGACGCTCGTGTCCGTCATGGCGGCGAACAACGAGATCGGCGTCGTCCAGCCGATCCCCGACGTGGTCGAGGCGGTCCGACACGCCGCCCCCGACGCAACCGTGCACACCGACGCCGTGCAGGCGGCCCCGTGGCTCGACGTGGCTGCCCTGGCGGCCGGCGTCGACCTCGTGGCGGTCAGTGCCCACAAGTTCGGCGGCCCCCAAGGCGTGGGCGCCCTCGTCGTGCGCAGGGGCACTCCGCTGCACGCGCAGGCACTCGGGGGCGGCCAAGAGCGCGAGCTGCGCAGCGGCACCCACAACGTCGCCGGCATCGCCGGCATGGCCGCCGCGCTGACCGCCGCCGCACGCGATCGTGCCGCGACGGCCGCCCGCGTGTCCCGCCTGCGCGACCGGTTGGCCGACGGCCTGCTCGCCGCCGTGCCGGGGGCGATCGAGACCGGCGTCAGCGGCGTGGCGGGCGGCGACCGGCGGCACCGCCTGCCCGGCACCGTCCACCTGTGCCTGCCGGACGTCGAGAGCGAGGCGCTCCTGTTCCTGCTCGAGGCCGACGGCGTTTGCGCCTCGGCCGCCTCCGCCTGCGCCAGCGGGGCCCAGCAGGCGTCCCACGTGCTGGCCGCGCTCGGCGTGCCGCCCGAGCGGGCCACGGGCGCCCTGCGCCTCACGCTCGGCTGGACCTCGACCGACGCCGACGTCGACGCCGCGCTGACCGCCGTCCCGGCCGCCGTGGCCCGCCTCCAGGGGGTGCCGGCGTGAGGGCGCTCGTCGCCCGCCTCGGTGGGGTGCCGGCGTGAGGGTGCTCGTGGCGATGTCGGGCGGCGTCGACTCGTCGGTGGCGGCCGCCCGCCTGCTCGACGCCGGCCACGAGGTGGTGGGCGTGACGATGAAGCTGTGGGGTGGCGAGTCCGACACCGGCTGCTGCTCGGTGAGCGACGTCGACGACGCCCGGCGGGTGGCCCAGCAGCTCGGCATCGCCCACCACGTGTGGTCCTTCACCGACGACTTTGAGCGCCACGTCGTCGAGCCCTACGTCGAGGCCCATCGCACCGGGCGCACGCCGAACCCGTGCATCGAGTGCAACCGCCACCTCAAGTTCGACCGGCTGCTGCGCCGGGTCGAGGCCGTGGGCTACGACGCGGTGGCCACCGGCCACCACGCCCGCGTGGTCGAGCGGCCCGACGCCACCCGGCGCCTGGCCCGGGGGGCCGACACCGCCAAGGACCAGAGCTACGTGCTCTACGTCCTCGGCCAGGAAGAGTTGGCCCGCACGCTGCTCCCGGTCGGCGACATCACGAAGGACGAGGTGCGGGCCGAAGCCGTCCGCCGGGGCCTGCGCACGGCCGACAAGCCCGACAGCCAGGACGTCTGCTTCGTCACGGCGTCGCGGGGCCGCGCCGACTTCCTCGGGCGGCGCATGGCGCTGCACCCCGGGCGCATCGTCGACGGGACCGACGAGGTCGGCCGCGTCGACGCCGTCGAGCTGGTCACGATCGGGCAGCGCCGGGGGCTCGGCATGGCGGGCGCCGGCAGCCCCCGCTACGTGGTGGACGTGGACGTGCCGAGCGCGACGGTGCGGGTGGGCGGCGCGGCGGACCTGCTTGCCACCAGGGTGGACCTGACCGACGTCGTGTGGGCCGCCGGCCCGGTCGCCGGGCCCGTCGCCGCCCAGTGCAGTGCCCACGGCACGCCCCGGGCGGCCAACGTCGCCCCGGCGGCCGGGTCGGGGGCGACCGCCGCTGTGATTTTCGCCGAGCCCGGGCGGCGGGTGGCCGTCGGCCAGTCCGTCGTGCTGTACCAGCGTGACGAGGTCGTGGGCGGCGGCATCGCCGCTCGGTGACGAACGTCACGGACTGAATCGTTCCGAAACTGTTGCGTTCCGTAAAGAGGGCGTGCAGTCTGGCGGAGGTGCCATCGGCGATGGCCGGCGCACGGTTCGGAAGGAGGTGGCGTCGTGATCGCCACAGAGACGGTCTCCGACGATCGGGTCCACGCACGGCGCTGGATCGTGCTGGGGGTGATGTGCCTCAGCCTGCTGCTGATCGTGGTCGACAACACGATCGTGAACGTGGCCATCCCCACGCTCCAGCGCGAGCTCGATGCCTCGACCAGCCAACTCCAGTGGGTGGTCGACTCCTACATCCTGGTCTTCGCCGGCCTGCTGCTCACGATGGGCTCGCTCGGCGACCGGTTCGGCCGGCGGGGCGCCCTCGCCATCGGCCTGTCGATCATCGGCGTCGCCTCGATCGCCTCGGCCTTCGCAGGCTCGGCCGACCAGCTCATCGGCATCCGCGCCGTCATGGGCATCGGCGGCGCGCTCGTCATGCCGGCCACGCTGTCGATCATCACGAACGTCTTCACCGACCGTCGGGAGCGGGCCCAGGCCATCGCCATCTGGGCGGCGTCGGCCGGCATGGCCGTGGCCATCGGTCCGGTCACCGGCGGCTGGCTGCTCGAGCACTTCTGGTGGGGATCGGTGTTCCTCGTGAACGTGCCGGTCGTGGTCGTCGCCCTCGTGCTCGGCCAGCTGTTCGTCCCCACCTCGCGCGACCCCTCCGCCCCGCCGATCGACGTGCCCGGCGCGCTGCTGTCCATCACCGGTCTCGTGGCGCTCGTCTGGGCGATCATCGAGGGGCCGAACGGCTGGACCGAGCCCAGCGTGCTCGGGGGCTTCGCCATCGCCGCCGTCCTGCTCGGCGCGTTCGTGCTGTGGGAGCGGCACACCTCCACGCCGATGCTCGACATGGCGTTCTTCAAGAACCGGCGCTTCAGCGCGGCCTCCGGGGCGATCATGCTCACGTTCTTCGCGATGTTCGGCGCGCTGTTCCTGCTCACGCAGTTCCTGCAGTCGGTGTTGGGCTACACGGCGTTCGAGGCCGGCGTGCGGCTGATCCCGATGGCCGCGGTCCAGATAGTCGTGGCCCCGCTCAGCGCCAAGGTCGTCGAGCGGGTCGGCTCGAAGATCGTCGTGGCGGTCGGCCTGCTCACCGCCGCCCTCGGCCTCGTGCTGGCCAGCCGCCTGACCGTGGGCGCCTCCTACGGCGAGGTGGTGATCCCCCTGCTGGTGCTGGCCGCGGGCCTGGCGCTCGTCATGCCGTCCGCCACCGAGTCGATCATGGGCTCGCTGCCGCCGGCCAAGGCCGGCGTCGGCTCGGCCGTCAACGACACCACACGCGAGCTCGGCGGCGCCCTCGGCGTGGCCATCCTCGGCTCGGTGATGAGCTCGAGCTACAGGCCCGAGGTGAGCGACGCCGTGGCGAACGCCCCGCTGCCGGCCGACGCTCGCGACGCCATCGTCGACCAGCTCGGCGCCGCGGTGCAGGTCGCCGAGCGCATCGGCGGCGAGCCGGGGCGGCTGTTGAACGACGTGGCGGCCCGGGCGTTCACCGACGGCATGGGCACGGCGTTCCTCATCGGGGCCGCCGCCCTGGCGCTCGGGGCCGTCATCGTCGGCCTGTTCCTGCCCGCCCGGGCGCACGACCACGAGGGCTGGGCCGCCGTCGGTCCGACGGGCGACGGCGCCGGCGAGCGCGCCGACGGCGCGGCCGACCGGGCCCACGGTGCGGGAGTCGACGCCGAGGTCGCCGCGGCGGAGCGGGTCGTCCCGCCGGCGCAGCCCAACGGTGCCGAGGTGCCCGCACGGGCCCTGGCATCGTCCGACCCGGCCGTGCCCGAGAGGTGACTCCGGGCGTTCACACGACCGGCGAGGGTGCCACCCTCGCCCGCGGGCCCGGGCGTCCCCGCGACGCCCGGGCCGGCGTTGCGATCCTCGAGGCGGCGGCCCGGGTGCTGGCCGCGGTCGGGCCGCAGGGGTTCACGGTCGACGCGGTGGCCGCGAGCGCGGGGGTGGGCAAGGCGACGATCTACCGCCGGTGGCCGACCCGGGCCACGCTCCTGCTGGAGGCGGCGAGCCGGCTGGGCCTCGAGCTGACCGACCCGGACACGGGCTCGCTGCGCGACGACCTGGTCGAGCATCTGGTCGCGCTCGGCACGAAGCTGCGCACGACCCCGTCGGGGCCCATGCTGGCGGGCATCATCAGCGAGGCGGCCGTGAACGACGAGATGCGGCCCCACCTGCGCCGATGGGTCACCGAGCGGCGGGCGGTAGCGCAGGCCACCGTCGAGCGGGGCGTCGCGCGGGGCGAGCTGCCCGCCGGCACCGACGTCGGGCGCCTGCTCGACCTGCTCGGGGGCATGGTCTTCTTCCGGTTCCTGACGAACGGCCCGGCGGTCGAGCGCCCGGAGGTGGAGTGGCTGGTCGACACCGTCCTCGCCGGCGCCCGCTCGGCCGCGTCGGTTCCCGCGGACGGCAGCCCCGACCCGGCCTGAGTTGCCCGTCCGTGGGCCCACGCCCGGGGACCGCCCGCCGCCGCGCCGCGACCTCAGGCCAGGCGGCGGGTGCGGGCCTCGGTGAGGAGCGCGCCGGGGAGGGTGGGGGTGACGAGGAGGCGGTCGGTGGTGACCGCCTCGATCTTCCCCCGGCCCCGGCGGACGAGCACGGGCGCGGGGTCGGTCAGGCGCAGCTCGAGCGCCAGCCCGAACGCCCCGCGGGTGAGGTCGACCGCCTCGGTGTCGGCCGGCGCCGGCCCCAGGGAGCGCAGCGTGGCCCGCGGCACGAGCACCGACTCTGCCAGTGCCAGCGGGTCGTGCACGACGAGGCCGGCCGGCACGAAGACGATCCAGCGCCGGGCCAGGCCGTGCAACACCCGCACGCCCCACCAGACGGCGATCGCGCCGACGGCGAGGGCGACGGCCCCGGTGATCCACTGGCGGGCGGCGAGCAGCAGCGGACCGGTCACCAGGCCGGCCACGACGACGAGCCACACGAGCTCCACGGGGCCGGCGAGCAACGGCCCCGGCGCCCGCAGCGGGAGGCGCGCCTCGTCGCCGTATGAGGAGCCGTCGGCGAACACACGTCCGGTGACCGGCCACAGGGCGGCCAGGGCGGCGACCACGGCGGCCGCGAGGCCCGCCACGTCGACCGCCTCGACCCCGCCCGCCACGGCGCCCGCCAGCGCGGCGGCGACGGCGGCGGGCGCGGCGATGCGCAGCGCCGTGAGGGTGACCGTGGCCGGGACCAGCGTGGCCACCAGGATGACCGCCCACCCGGCCCACAGCCCGGCGCTCGCCACGACCTGGACGGGACGGCTCGCACCGGCCAGCGCGTCGCCGAGCGCCGGCCCGCACGCGACGGGCAGGACGAGCCAGGTCAGGCGGGCGGGCCACGGTCCGAGGCGTTCCATTGGGGGGTGGAGATTTGCCGATGGGGCCCGCCGGTGGCTATTCCAGGCGTCGGTATCGACCGGGGTGGAGGTGCCTTGACCGAGAGCTCACGACGGCGGCGAGCGGGACGATGAGGTCCGTGGCGCTCCCCGTGGGCATCGCCACGGGCATCGGGAGCCTGCCCCACGACGACGTGGAGGAGGCGGTCCGATTCGCCCTCGAGCGCCAGCCGCGCCTGCCGGCCGCGCCGTCGCTGCCGCGCCGCGCCGGCGTCGAGGGCATGATCGCCCAGGCGGCGTGGGGCATCACCGGCGTCAGCGTGCTGCCCGACGGGTCGCTGCTGGTCGACGAGGGCGCCGTCGATCCCCTCGAGCCGCTCACCGACCTCGGCGTGGGCGGCGAGCCGTTCGTGGGGCTGCGGGCGTTCCTGGCCGCCGTGGCCGGGCGCCGTGCGCCGTTCAAGGCCCAGATCACCGGTCCGGCCACGCTCGGCATAGCCCTGCACGCGGTGGGCGTCCCAGCCCCCAAGGCGTTCGCGGTGGCGGGCAACGCCGTGAAGGCCCGGGTACGCGAGGTGCTGGCCGTGGTGCGCGAGGCGGCGCCCGACGCGCCGCTCGTGATGTTCCTCGACGAGCCGGGCCTCACCGCCGCGCTCGATCCCGACTTCCCGTTCCGCCTCGACGACACGCTCGACCTGGTGTCGGCCGCGCTGGCCATCATCGAGGGCGGCGACGCCGTGGCCGGGCTGCACTGCTGCGGCCGGGCCGACTGGCAGGCCGTGCTGCAGGCCGGTCCCCAGATCGTTTCCGTGCCGGTCGGTGCCGGCGTGGTGGAGCACCCGGGCGCGTTCGTGAACTACCTGGAGGCCGGCGGCTGGGTGGCGTGGGGCGCCGTGCCCACCGATCGGCCGCTCGGCGAGTCGGCCGACCTGCTGTGGCGCCGGATGATGGCCGAGTGGGACGTGCTGGTCGATAGCGGGTGCGACCCGGCGCTCCTCGTCGAGCAGGCGATGGTCACCCCGGCGTGTGGCCTGGCGACGCTCACGCTGCCCTACGCCCGCCGCATCGTGGACCTCACGGCCGACCTGGCCCGGCGCCTGGAGCTGCAGGCGCTCGAGATGGGCGTCAACCTGGGCGCCTGAGGTCTGGAGGCGTCGCGCCTCGGGCGTCACAGGGCATCGGTACAGTCCCCGGTCATGGCCGACCGGGAGATCGAGCAGCGCGCCGCAGCGTTGCGTGCCGAGATCGCCGAGCACAACCGGCGCTACTACGAGCTCGACGAACCCTCGGTGTCCGACGCCGAGTACGACGAGCTGGTCCGCGAGCTGCGCGCGCTCGAGGAGGAGTACCCCGAGCTCATCACGCCCGACTCGCCCACCCAGCAGGTGAGCGGCCGGGCGGTCACGACCGTGTTCTCGCCTGTGGTGCACAGCGTGCCGATGACGAGCCTCGACAACGCGTTCGACGAGGCCGAGCTGCGGGGCTGGGTCGAGCGCATCCACCGGCGGCTGGCCGGCAAGGCGGCCGCCGCCGAGGCCCGGGCGCTGGTCGAGGCGCAGGCGGCGGATCCGGCCGACGCGAGGGACGTGGCCGACGCCGACGGGGACGCCGCCGCCGAGGCCGCCGAGCCCGCCGTCGCCACCCCGGCGCGCGACGACCCGGGGGTGGGCTACGTCTGCGAGTTGAAGATCGACGGTCTCGCCATCTCGATCCGCTACGAGGGCGGTCGCTACGTGCGGGCCGCGACCCGGGGCGACGGTCGGACGGGCGAGGACGTCACCGAGAACGTCCGCACGCTCGCCCAGGTGCCCGACCGGCTGACCGGCGACGATGTGCCCGACGTGCTCGAGGTGCGCGGCGAGGTCTACATGGCGCACTCGGCCTTCGCCGCCCTCAACGAGCGCCAGGTCGAGGCGGGTCTGCGCCCGTTCGTGAACCCGCGGAACGCCGCGGCCGGCGCCCTACGCCAGAAGGACCCGACCGTCACCGCCACCCGCGAGCTGGGGCTCTGGACCTACCAGCTCGGCGCGACCGAGGGCGGCCCGGCCTTCACGACCCACGCCGAGACCCTCGCCTACCTGGCGGGGCTCGGCTTCCCGGTGAATCCCGAGATCCGCACGGTCGCCGGGCCCGACGACGTGGTCGACTACTGCGTCCACTGGCAGAAGCATCGCCACGACCTCGACTACGAGATCGACGGCGTGGTCGTGAAGGTCGACGACCTGGCCCGCCGCCGGCTGCTCGGCTTCACCTCGAAGGCGCCCCGGTGGGCGATCGCCTACAAGTTCCCGCCCGAGGAGCGCACGACCAAGCTCAACGACATCATGGTCTCGATCGGGCGCACGGGTCGGGCCACGCCCTACGCCGTGCTGGAGCCGGTCTTCGTGGGTGGGGTCACGGTCAGCCAGGCCACGCTCCACAACGAGGACCAGGTGGCCGCGAAGGACGTGCGCAAGGGCGACACGGTGATCGTCCGCCGGGCCGGCGACGTGATCCCCGAGGTCCTCGGCCCCGTGCTCGCCGATCGGCCTCCGGGGCGTCGCAAGTGGGTGTTCCCGACGACCTGCCCGTGCCCGGTGGGCAGCCAGCTCGTGCGGCCCGAGGGCGAGGCCGAGCACCGCTGCATCCACCCCGAGTGCCCGATCCAGCGCCAGGGGGCCATCGAGCACTTCGCCAGCCGCGGCGCCATGGACATCGACGCACTCGGCGAGAAGCGCATCGCCCAGCTGATCGCCGCCGACATGGTCCGCTCGGTGCCCGACCTCTACGAGCTCGACTGGGACCGGGTGGCAGCGCTCGACCGCATGGGCGCCCTGTCGGCGTCGAACCTGCGAGCCGCCATCGAGGGCTCGCGCCAGCGCCCGCTCGCCCGCCTGCTCGTGGGCCTCAACATCCGCCACCTGGGCCCGGCCGGGGCCGAGGCGCTGGCGCGCGGGTTCGGCGACCTTGACCGCATCCGGGCGGCCTCCACCGAGGCGCTGGCCGCCGTCGAGGGCGTGGGCCCGGTCATCGCCGAGGCGGTGACGACCTGGCTGTCCGAGCCGGCGAACCGCGAGCTGCTCGACCGCCTCGTGGCGGCCGGGCTCAACACCCGGGGTCCCGAGGACGGTGACGGCCGTCGCTCCACCACCCTGGCCGGGCTCAGCATCGTCGTGACCGGCACGCTCGAGGGCTACAGCCGCGACGAGGCGGCGGCCGCCATCAAGTCGCGGGGCGGCAAGTCGCCCGGCAGCGTGTCGGCCAAGACAACGGCGGTCGTGGTGGGCGAGGGCCCCGGGGCGTCCAAGCTCACGAAGGCCGAAGAGCTCGGCGTGCCGATCCTCGACGAGGCCGGCTTCGAGCACGTGCTCGAGACCGGCGAGCTGCCTACGGGGTCGGTGCCCGAGCCGGCGGGCGGCGAGGCTGCGGGCGGTCAGCCAGCGGCGGCCGACGCCGCCGGCGCGCCCTAGATTGCCTCGAACGACCAGGTCACGTTCGTGGCCGCCTCCCGGCCCTCCTCGAGCGGCCAGACGGTGGCGACGATGGTGTTCTGCCCCGTCCGCAGCTCCTCGACGGCACGGCCGTCGCCCGGCGTGAACTGCACGAGCCCCAGTTCCTGGGTGACCTGCAACTCGTCCGGCGGGATCTCGACGCCGTTCACGCTCAGCGTGCCGGTCCAGCTGGCGATCAGGTCGATGCCCACGGTCTCCTGCTGGGGCACCTGGCTGTTGCGCGCCGGCAGCAGCGCCTCGACGTACTCGTCGGCCCCACCCGAAGACAGGATCGGGTCGTCGTCGTTGCGGTCGAGCGCGAGGAAGGCGGCGGCGAACGCGGCGATGGCGGCGGTCAGCACGAGCGCGGCGATCACCTTGAAACGGGTCGTGTACAGGGGCGGGGCAGACATGGCCGGCCCATCGTGGCATGCCCCCTCGCCGGCACCCCAGGCGGCGCCGCCCCGCGGTTACCGGCGCTCGACGCGCCAGGTGACCGAGCCGATGCGCAGCTCGTCGCCTGCGTCGAGCACGGCCGGCGATGCCAGCCGGACGCCGCCGAGGTGCGTGCCGTTCGTCGAGCCCAGGTCCGTGATCTGCCAGCGCCCGTGGGGCAGCCGCTGGAGCCGGGCGTGACGCGACGACACGGTTGCGTCCGACAACGCCACGTCGACGCTGCGCGACCGGCCCACGATCAGCTCGGTGCCGGTGAGCCGGATCGGGCGCTCGGTGGTCCCCGGGTCGGTCGGCACGAGCTCCCACCCGCCTGCGGCCACGGTCGGTTCGGCGGACTCGGCCACGGTGGCGCCCTCGGCGTCCCACGGGCCCACGACCTCGGTCGGCGACTCGAACCGGGCGGACACGAGCGGCCTGCTGCGCGGCCGCGCGTCGTCCTCGACGATGGTGACGGTCGGCGGGCGCCGGACCGTCCCGCCCCGGGCGAGCACCTGCTCCGCCACCGCCCCGGCCAGCTCGCCGGCGAACCAGTCGCCGAGCCCGCCCAGGCCCTCGAGGTCGTCGGGGGACAGGCGGACCTCGAACGACGACGGGGCCATGATCCCGCCGTTGACGCCGACCGCGACCCGCCCCATCGCCTCGCGCAGGATGCGCCGCTGGAGGCGCTCGGGCGGAAGCGGGCGGGGCGCGGCGACCGCCAAGCGCTCGAAGAGGGGGTCGACCGGGCGCCACAGGGGCCACGAGAGGGCGTAGCCGCCGCCGAGCACCGCCAGGACGGCGATCACCACGACGGTCACGAGCGCCACGACCATGGCCGGCCACCTTACGGGCCGCGGCCCGCCCGGCCGGCGACGGCGTGACGGGCACCGCCGGGGGCCGCTCGGCGGGGGGGGCCGCTGGCGCCGGCCGCGGGCCGAGGAAGTACCCTCGTGACGTGGCCTTGTCCCGCATGACCGATCAGATCGGTCGTGTGCTTGGTGGGCGCTACAGGCTTCTCGGTCCCGTCGGTGCGGGCGCGTCGGCTCAGGTGTACCTGGCCGACGACGTGCGTCTGCGCCGCCGGGTGGCGGTGAAGGTCCTGCACGCCGGCCTCGCGGACGACGAGTCGTTCCTCCGCCGCTTTCGGGCGGAGGCGCAGGCCGCCGCGGCCCTGAATCACCCCCACATCGTGGCGGTCTACGACTGGAACGGCGACGAGGGCACGCCGTTCCTCGTGACCGAGCACCTGAGCGGCGGCAGCCTCCGCACGCTCCTCGACGCCGGCCACCGGCTGACGCCCTCGCAGGCCCTCGTCGTCGGCCTCGAGGCGGCGCGAGCGCTCGACCACGCCCACGGCCTGGGCTTCGTCCACCGCGACATCAAGCCGGCCAACATGCTCTTCGGCGCCGACGCCCGGCTGCGCATCGCCGACTTCGGCCTGGCCCGCGCCATCGCCGAGGCCCACTGGACCGAACCGCACGGCGCGGTGCTCGGCACGGCTCGCTACGCCTCGCCCGAGCAGGCCCGGGGCGAGTCCGTCGACGGGCGCAGCGATGTCTACTCGTTGGCGCTCGTGCTCATCGAGTCCGTGACCGGGCGCGTGCCGTTCTCCGCCGACACGACCATCGGCACGCTGATGGCGCGCCTCGACCAGCCCCTCCCCGTGCCGCCGGAGATGGGCCCGTTGCGGCCGCTGCTCGAGGCCGCCGGCCACCAGGATCCCCGGCAGCGTCTCGACGCCGCCGGGCTCGGGCGGGCCCTCATGGTTGCCGCGGAGCACCTGCCCCGGCCCACACCGCTGCCGATCACCGGCGTGTCGGCCTCAGCCGCCCCGGACGAGCGCGACGCGGCCGGCGGGGCGGGCGAGCCGGTCGCGGCGGGCCACCCGGGCGACCCGGCCGGCGTGGCCGGGCCGGCCGACGTGGCCCGGGCCGGCGACGTGGCCGGGCGGGGCGACGTGGCGCGGGCGGGCGACGTGGCCGGGCCGGGCGACGTGGCCGGGCCGGGCGAGACGGGCGACCGCGGTGGCCCGGCCGGCGGTCCCAAGACCCGCTCCGGGGCGGCCGGTGCGGCCAGCCCCGCCGGCGCCGGTGCTCCCGGCCCCCCGGTGCTCGGTGCGGCCGCCCTCAGCGCGCCGGCGGCCGACCTGGGCGCCGGCCCCGACGTCACGGTCCACGGGCCGGGCGGTGGACCGGGCCACGGGTCCGGCACCAATGGCCACCGACCCACCGGTCCCGCCCCGACAGCCGCCCGGACCGGCTCGGTGCTCGTCGCCGCGCCGCGGGTCGACGACATCGACCGCACCGACATCGTCCCGCTGCCGCCCGGGTTCGGCACGGGCGCGTACGCCCCGCCGGGCACGGGCGCCCTGACCCCCGACAGCGGTCCGTACCCACCGGGCGGAGGTGGGTACCCACTCCCGGGCAGCGGCCCGTTCCCACCGCCCGGCCCGGGCGCCGCCTACCCACCTTCGGACACCGGCGCCCTGCCGCCCGGCCCCCGCCGCGGTCCGCGCCGCTGGATCGTCACCACGCTCGTGGCCGTGGCCGCGGTCACGATCGGCGCCGTTGGCGCCATCGTGGTGCAGCGCACGAGCGTGCCGTCCCACGCCGTGCCGAACGGGCTGATCGGCCGGCAGTACAGCGAGATCAACGAGTTGGTCGGCGACTACGGCTGGCGTATCGACGTCCAGGAGACGCGCCGCGACGGCACCGAGGCGGGGGAGATCCTCGACACCGACCCGGCGCCGGGCGACGACCTGCGCGAGGGCCACACGCTGACGGTGGTGCGCTCGCTCGGCCCGACGCTCGTCGACGTGCCCCCCGACCTGGTGGGCCTCTCCCAGCAGGACGCCGAGGCCCGCCTGGCCGCCCCCGGCACGGAGCTCGTGGCCGAGATCAAGCCCGAGGCGAGCGGGGACGTCGACGAGGGCGTGGTGATCCGGGTCGACACCGGTCCTGCCCAGGTGCCGAAGGGCTCGGCGGTCACCCTGGTGGTGTCGTCGGGCCCGCCGCCCCGCGTCGTGCCCGAGTTCGCGGGCCGCTACTACGACGACGTCGCGGGTGAACTCGAGGGGATGGGCCTCGTCATCGAGCGCGACACCGACCCCGAGGCCGACGGCGAGCCGGACGAGGTCGTCGACAGCGACCCTGGTCCGGGCGACGAGGTCGACGAGGGAGACACGGTGACGTTGACGGTGGCCATCGGCGACGTCGTGTCGCTGCCCGACCTGTCGGGGCTGGACCGCCACGAAGCCGAGGAGGCGCTCGAGGACATCGGGCTGAAGGCCGGCGCGGTGATCGGGCGGGGGTCCGGCACGGTGTTCGCCACGCTTCCGATCGCCGGATCTCAGCTGAGCCCCGGCAGCGAGGTCCAGCTTCTCATGGGGTGACGCGGCCCCGCGGGCAGCGTTCCCGCCGCAGGGACGACACCTGGAGACTTGACCGCAGGGCCCGCGCGGGGAACTCTCCCCGTGTGCGTTGCGTCCGGTCGGGCGCGGAAGTTTTCCCTGCCGGTCGAGAATGTGTTTACGGGTGTTTAGGTGGGACCCACAGGGGTTACAGGATCGTTTAGACTGTTTGATGTGCCGGGCCCGCTGGGGCGGTACGCCGGACGCGGTGTTCCCCAGCCGCCGCGATGAGGCTGCCGCCCCAGCCGGCTCGGCACATCAACGTCTCGCCCCGGCGTGATCCGCCGTGCCGGCCGGCGCGAGGCCGACCGGCGACGGCGGCCGATCTACTCGGTGATCTCCTTGATCTTCTCGGTCAGCTGGGGGTCGACCGGGCCGCCCGACTGCAGCGCCATGGCCTTCGTCATGTCGCCCTGCAGCTTGATCTTGCCGGCCATGAAGGCCTGCATCGCCGCCTGCGGGTTGTTGTCGACCATCATCGCCCTGGCGGTGTCGTAGTCGAGCGTCGCCGTCACGTCGGCCCCGTCGACGTGACCCGTGTCGAGCTCGAGGTGGCCGCTCGTCGTGTCCATGTGGGCGTCGACGCTGCCGTCGCCGAAGGGTACCTCGGTGATGACGAGGTTCATCTTCACCGGCTGCGGGGCGGTGACCGACCCGCCGTACTCCTCCCGCAGCTTCTTCGCTGCGTCGATCCACTCGTCGGACAGGAACTGGTAGGCCACGGAGATCCTCCCTCGTCGGCACCCGGGCGCGCCGCATCGTAGTCCGATGGTCGCAGCGGAAATGCAAGCGTCGCCGGCGCGTGCGGGCACCGGCGGGGGAGGGCTGGGCCGGGTCAGCCGCCCATCGTGGCGGTCGAGTCGGCGCCCTCGGTGGAGTCGCTCGACCCGCCTCCGTCGCTGGGCTCCCCGGAGGACCCGCTGTCGCCGCTGCCGCTCTCGTCGACGCAGTCCGACAGGATGGAGTCGACCGGATCCCGCGTGTCCGCCGGGAAGTCCTCGGGGCTGGAGGCCGCGGCGAGGTCGTTGAGCTGGTCCTGGTTGAACTCGTCTTCGAAGGCGTCGCCCACGCAGGCCGCCTCCTCGGGGCTGAGCCCGGCGTCGGTCATGGCGTCGACCACGTCGCTGCGCTTGGCATCGCGGCTCGAGCAGCCCGACACTGTCAGCGCGGCCAGGGCGACGACGATGCCGGCGATCCGTCGACTAGGAGCCATGGGGACAACAACCTCGTGCTAGGGCGGGGAATCGGTGTGGCGCTCGGCGGCGCCTGTGGCCGGGTGGCCGCCGAACCGACGGGGCAGGCTATCCGTGCGATCCGTGCAGGTCACGTCGGCGCCTGCCCGTCCGTCTCCGGCGGCAGCCGGTGACGTGGGCCCGTCAGATGCTGGCGGCCTGGCGACCGGTGCCGAGGTCGGCGATCGCCTGACGGGCGGCCGCCTCGTTCGCCGCCAGCATGCGGGCCAGGAGCCGGGCCACGAACGCCGACAGCTCGTCGAGCGACAGGTCCATCCGGCCGGTGCGGTGGAAGTGGCTGAACTGGCCGACCATGCCCACGACGGCCACGGCGAGGCGGCCGGGCGGGTCGTCGGCGGTGACCGTGCCGTCGGCCTGCCCCTCACGGATCAGCCCCGCCACGTCGTGGATGTGCTGGTCGGTCCCGTGACGCAGCACGTCGGGCACGTTGCGGCCCTCCACCTCGAGCAGCGAGAAGAAGTGGGCGTGCTCGGCCATGAAGTACACGCTGGCCACGCCGCCCTGCAGCACGCGGGTGAGGGCGGGGGCGTCGTCGTCCATGGCGGCCCGCTGGTGGCGCCGCAGGCTCTGGCGGATGCTCGTCGCCAGCTCGCGGAAGACCGCCTCCTTGTTCTCGAAGTACCAGTAGAAGAGGCCCTTCGCCACGCCTGCGGCGTCGACGATGTCGACCACGCGCGTGGCCGCGTAGCCTTGCTCGGCGAAGAGCTGGGCCGCGGCGTCGAGCAGTTGCTGCTTGCGCTCGGCGCCCTGGCTGGTGAGGTGGCGATCGGTCATGGGTGTGGGCCGCTGGCGGGGGCGGCGGTCCCCGGGGCGCGGTCGGGCACAGTGTGTCCCCCCTTGACCGGCGGGTCAATCAACGGGAAGGTGGCGCATGGCCCGAACGAGCGATGGCAAGGACATCATCCCCGGCTGCGAGCCCTGGTCGTCCGCCGGTGGACGCGACGGCGTGCTGGTGCTCCACGGCTTCACCGGCTCGCCGCAGTCCGTGCGCGGCCTGGCCGAGGCGTTCGCCGCCGCCGGCTTCACGGTCGAGCTCCCGCGGCTGCCGGGCCACGGCACCTCGGTCGACGACATGCTCACGACCACGTGGGACGACTGGACGGCGACCGCCGAGCAGGCCTACGAGGCGCTCGCCGCCCGGTGCGACCGCGTGCTGGTCGCCGGCCTGTCGATGGGCGGCACGCTCACCCTGTGGCTGGCCGCCCGCCACCCCGACATCGCCGGCATCGTGTGCGTCAACCCGCTCATCGACGTGACCGACCCGGTCGCCGACTTCGCCCGCCAGGCGATCGAATCCGGCAGCGACCGCATCGACTCGATCGGCAACGACGTCGCCGACCCCGCCGCCCGCGAGAAGGCCTACGAGGCCACGCCGCTGGCGCCGCTGCTCAGCCTGCACGCCGCCGCCGTCGCCCTGCGCCCCGAGCTCGGCCGGGTCACCAGCCCGCTGCTGCTGCTCACCAGCCCCCAGGACCACGTTGTCCGCCCCGTTGACAGCGACGCGATCGCCGCCGCAGTGTCCGGCCCGGTCGAGCGGGTCGCGCTCGAGCGCAGCTTCCACGTCGCCACGCTCGACTACGACAAGGACCTCATCGAGGAGCGAGCGGTGGCCTTCGCCCGGAAGCTCACGCCGGCGAGCTGAGGCTCGGGGCCGCGGACCAGGGTCGCGTGGGGTATTCCGTCGATGCCGGACGACGAGCGCCCGGGCCACCCTGACGGCATGAGCGACCAGCCCTTCCCCCCGCGGCGCGCGCAGGACCAGGGGCGCCCCCAGGCCGGCTATCCCCGGCCGATCGAGCCCGGCTACCCCGGGCCGACCCCGACCAGCTACCCCGGGTCGGCCCAGCCGGGCTACCCGCCGCCCGGCGGTCCCCCCGGGCGTCCGCCCGGGGCGTACGGGCCGGGGCCCGGCGGTCCGGGCGGACCCGGCGGTCCCGCTCCCCGGCGGCGGTCGGGCGCTCTCGTCGTGGTCCTCATCGTGGTCGTGGCGCTCGTTGTCGGCGGGGCGGCGTTCGTGGTGGCGAGCGGCGGTGACGACGGCGCCGAGCCCGAGGTGCGCAACGACCTCACGCTCGCCGAGCTCGACCCCGCGCTCCTCGCCGCCGCGGACCTCCCCGAGACGTTCACCGAGGTGACCTGGGGGGCCGACTCGGGCGACGAGCTCAGCCCCGACGACATGGACGCCTCCGAGGAGTGCACGGAGGCCCTGCGGCGCTTCGCCGTGAACGACGGCGACGAGCAGGAGACCGGCTCGGAGTTCGACAGCGTCGACGGGGCCACCATGACCCACACGCTCTCGCTCGTGCAGGCCGACGACCCACCGATCGGCGACGTACGCGACGCGGTCGGCTCGTGCGGCACGTTCGGCTACGACGACGGCGAGGACGCCGGCCAGATCACCCTCGAGGCCACCTCGGTCGACGGCATCGGCGACGAGGCGCTCGGCATCAGCATGCTGGTCGAGACCGAGTCCCAGGGCACGCCCGTCAGCGTCGAGATGTACGGCATCCTCGTCGACAGGGACGGCATCCACTCGTCGGTTCGGGCCACCGGCGCGCTGCCGCCGGACTACCAGCCCGGTGACTCGATCGTCTCGGACCCGGCCGACCGCGACCTGGTCCGTCAGGCGGCCGAGGCGATCGACGCCAAGGTGGAGAACGTGGTCGCCGGCTGAGCGCAGCCGACCACCCGAGCGCCCAGCACGTCCGCCGGCCCGGCGGCGCCCGCCGGGGCCGGACGCGGAACGGTGACGGGCGGTGGCCCGGGCGCTCCTACCATGGGCGCCCATGGCCAAGATCACCCGCGATGAGGTCGTGCACGTGGCCCGGCTCGCCCGCCTCGAGCTGACGGCCGACGAGGTCGAGACGTTCACCGACCAGCTCGCCAAGGTGCTCGACCACGCGGCCGACGTCGAGGCGCTCGACGTCGGCGACGTGCCGCCCACCGCCCACCCCTACCCGTTGGCCAACGTGCTGCGGCCCGACGAGCTTCGCCCGTCGCTCGACCGCCAGGCGGTCCTCGACGGCGCTCCCGTGGCCGAGCAGGGCCAGTTCCGCGTCCCGCCCGTCCTCGGGGAGGCCCCGTGATCGCCGTCCCCACACCCGGGGTGAACGCGCTCGACATCGCCCGGTCCGTCCGGGCCGGCGACCGTCTCGCCGTCGACGTCGTCGACGAGCACCTGGCCGCCATCGCCGAGCGAGATGGCGAGATCCACGCGTTCAACCTGGTCATGGCCGACGAGGCCCGGCAGGCGGCGCTCGCCATCGACCGGCGGGTCGCGGCCGGCGAGGACCCGGGTCCGCTCACCGGCGTGCCCGTGGCCCTGAAGGACAACCTGTGCACGGCCGGCATCCCCACCACGTGCTCGTCGCGCATCCTCGAGGGCTGGCGGCCCCCCTACGACGCGACCGTGGTCGAGCGCCTGCGCGCCGCCGGGGCGATCGTGGTGGGCAAGACGAACCTCGACGAGTTCGCCATGGGCAGCTCGACCGAGAACTCGGCGTTCGGCCCCACCCGCAACCCCCACGACACGTCGCGCGTCCCGGGCGGGTCGTCGGGCGGGTCGGCCGCGGCCGTGGCCGCCCGGTTCGCCCCGCTGGCCCTCGGCTCCGACACCGGCGGCTCGATCCGCCAGCCCGCGGCCCTCTGCGGCGTCGTCGGCGCCAAGCCCACCTACGGCAGGGTGTCGCGCTACGGCCTCGTGGCGTTCGCCAGCTCGCTCGACCAGATCGGCCCCTTCGCCCGCACCGTCGGCGACGCCGCGGCCCTGTTCGAGGCCATCGGCGGCCACGACCCGTGCGACGCGACGTCGATACCGCGGCCGGTGCCGGCCGTGAGCGCCGCCCTCGACCGCGGGGTCGCGGGCCTGCGCGTGGGCCTGGTGAGCGAGCTGCTCGACGCGGAGGGCATCGAGCCGGACGTCGCCGCCCGGGTGCGCCAGGCCGCCGAGGCGCTCGAGCAGGCGGGCGCCAAGGTCGACGACGTGTCGGTCCCGGCCGTGATCTACGGCCTGTCGGCCTACTACCTGATCGCCCCCGCCGAGGCGTCGAGCAACCTGGCGCGCTACGACGGCGTGCGCTTCGGGCTGCGCGTCGAAGCCCCCACGACCGGCGAGATGTACGACCGCACCCGTACCGCCGGGTTCGGGGCCGAGGTCAAGCGGCGCATCATGCTCGGCACCTACGCACTCTCCGCCGGCTACTACGACGCCTTCTACGGCAAGGCCCAACGGGTGCGCACGCTCATCCTGCGCGACTTCCAGGCGGCCTACGAACGCGTCGACGTGCTGCTGGCACCGACGTCGCCGTCCACGGCGTTCCCCCTCGGGGCGAAGACCTCTGACCCGCTCACGATGTACCTCAACGATGTCTGCACCATCCCCTCCAACCTTTCCGGCGACCCCGCCGTGTCGGTCCCGTTCGGCACCGGCGACGACGGCCTGCCGGTCGGCGTCCAGGTGCTCGCGCCGGCCCTCGGCGAGGAGGTCATGTTCCGCGTGGCGGCGGCCCTCGAACCCGCCGTTCCCGCGGTCTGAGGCAGGGCACGGTCAGGTAGGTTGCCGCCAGGAGGAGCGTTTGGCGGATCACACGATGGTGGGGAAGATCGGCCGTGTCACGGGCACGATCGCCCCCGGCAGGTTGGGCGAGGTCATGGTGCCCATCCGCGGCGGGACAGAGGCGTTCCACGCATACGCGAGCGATGGCGACGAGACCATCACCGTCGGCTCGCGCGTGGTGATCGTGGAGTACTTCCCACCCCGCACCGTTGTGGTCACGCCGATGTGACGCCCCACGTCGAAGAGGGGGTCCCATGGAGACCACGTACCTGATGGCCGGCGGTGCCGTCCTCGGGGTCATCCTGCTCGTCACGCTGTTCAAGCTGATGTGGCGGGTGGCCGAGCCGAACGAGGCGCTCGTCATCTCGGGCCTGCGCCAGGGCGCGGCCGAGGGACCCGAGGCCAGCCTCGGGTTCAAGGTCATCACCGGCAAGGGCACGCTGGTCATCCCCGGCGTGCAGACCGTCCGCCGACTGTCGCTCGACCTGCGCCAAGCCGAGCTCGTCACCGAGTGCGTGACCCACCAGGGCATCCCGCTCGGCATCCGCGGCGTCGTGATCTACAAGGTGGGCGACGACTTCGCCTCGATCGCCAATGCCGCCCGCCGGTTCCTCGACCAGCAGCAGCAGATGGACTACCGGGTGCACAACGTGTTCGCCGGTCACCTCCGGGCCATCGTCGGCTCGATGACGGTCGAGGAGATGATCCGCGACCGCGAGAAGCTCACGGAACTCACCCGGGCGTCCTCGGGTGTCGAGATGGAGAAGCTCGGCCTGATCGTCGACTCGCTGCAGATACAGGAGATCGAGGACCCGACCGGCTACATCAAGAACCTGGCCATGCCGCATGCCGCGGCCGTGCAGCGCGAGGCCCGCATCGCCCAGGCGGCCGCCGACCGCGACGCCACGCAGGCCGAGCAGGCGGCCGACGCCCAGAAGGCCTCAGCCCGCCGCGAGAGCCTCATCAAGCAGGCCGGCTTCCAGGCGGAGATCGACGAGGCGGCGGCCACCGCCCAGCAGGCCGGGCCCTTGTCCGACGCCACCGCCCGCCAGAAGGTCGTGGTCGAGGAGACCGCGGTCGCCGAGCTCGAGGCCCGGCGCGAGGAGCAGCGCCTGCAGGCGAGCGTGCGCAAGCCCGCCGACGCCCAGGCCTACCAGAAGGTCACCCTGGCCCGGGCCGAGCGCGACGCCCGGGTGTCGGCCGCCGAGGCGCGCCGCCAGGAGGTCGAGCTCGACGCCGCCGCCAACGCCCAGCGCGTGAAGCTCGAGGCCGAGGCGGCCGCCCACCGGGTGCGCGCCGAGTTCGTCGCCCAGGCCGACGCCACCCGGGCCGTGGGCGAGGCCGACGCGGACGCCACCCGGGCCCGCGGCAAGGCCGCAGCCGACGCCGCCCAGGCCCGGGGCCTCGCCGAGGCGAACGCCATCAAGGCCCGGGCCGACGCCCTCGCCGAGAACCAGGACGCGGTCATCGGCCAGCAGCTGGCCGAGCAGTGGCCGGCCATCGTCGAGGCGGCGGCCAAGCCCATCGGGGCGATCGACCAGATGATCGTGCTGAACGGCGCGCAGGGCCTCTCCGAGGTGCTGGCGCAGGCGCTCAGCCAGGGCGTGACCGGGCTCAAGCTGGCCCGGGGCCTGCTCGGCGGCGACCTGGGCGGCGACGAGAGGCCCTCGACGAACGGGCACCACGACGAGCCGACGACGCCGCCGATCGCCGGCAGGGCGCGGACGTCTGGGACGCCCGGCCCGTCGAGCGCGTTCGGCACCGCCTCGGCGGCCGACGCCGACGACGTCGCCAACCCCGAGCGGCCCGAGTAGGTCCCACCGCGGCCGCCCCGCCCCGTGCGGGTCGGGCGGCCACGCCGCCGGGAACCCGGGACGGGGGCCCTCCGGGGGCGCCCTAACCTGAGGCCATGGCTTCCGAGTGGGAGACGATCATCGGGCTCGAGGTCCACTGCGAGCTCGCGACCGCCACCAAGCTGTTCTGCGGCTGCCCGAACCGCTTCGGCGACGAGCCGAACACGAACGTCTGTCCCGTGTGCCTGGGACTGCCCGGCTCGCTACCCGTGCTGAACGAGCAGGCCGTCGAGCTGTCGATGCGGCTCGGGCGGGCGCTCGACTGCGAGGTGCGCCGGTCGGTCTTCGCCCGGAAGAACTACTTCTATCCCGACATGCCGAAGGACTACCAGATCAGCCAGTACGACCTGCCGATCAACACCGACGGGCGCCTCGAGCTGCCGTCCGGCCAGGTCATCGGCATCGAACGGGCCCACATCGAGGAGGACACGGGCAAGTCGATCCACGTCGGCGGCGGCGGGCGCATCCATGACGCCGGCTACAGCCTCGTCGACTACAACCGGGCGGGCGTCCCGCTGCTGGAGATCGTGTCGCGGCCCGACCTGCGTTCGGCCGACGACGCCCGGGTCTACGTGTCCGAGCTGCGGGCCGTGCTGCTGACCACCGGGGCCTCCGACGCCAAGATGGAGGAGGGGTCGCTGCGGGTCGACGCCAACGTGTCGGTCCACCACCCCGGCGAGCCGTTCGGCACCCGCTGCGAGATCAAGAACCTGAACTCGCTGCGGTCGCTCGGGCGGGCCATCGACTACGAGGTCCGCCGTCAGATCGACGTCCGCGAGGCCGGTGGGGCGATCCGCCAAGAGACCCGCCACTGGAACGAGGCCGAGGGCCGCACCGGCACCCTACGTGTCAAGGAGGAGGCCGAGGACTACCGCTACTTCCCCGAGCCCGACCTCGTGCCGCTCGACCCGGGCGACGAGTGGGTGGCCCGCATCGACGCCGCCCTGCCGGTGCTGCCCGCCGCCCGGCGCACCCGCCTGGCCGCCGCGGCCGGCGTGGGCTCGACCGACGGTCCGGTGGCCGTCGCAGTGGCGCGCGGGCTCGACGAGCTTGCGCTCGACGCCATCGCCGCCGGCGCGGACGCCGGCCGGGTCCTCACCCACGTCGAGCACAACCTGGCGGTCGAGGGCGCCGATGCCGTCGACCCGACCCGGCTGGCCGCCCTCGTGAAGCTCGAAACCAGCGGCGAGCTCACCGCCACCCAGGCCAAGGCCGTGCTGGCCGAGATGGTCGCCTCGGGCGACGACCCGGCGGCCATCGCCAGGGCGAAGGGCTTCGAGGCCATGGGGGCCGACGCGCTCGGCACCGCGCTCGACGAGATCCTCGCCGCCCACCCCGACGAGTGGTCCCGCTACGTCGCGGGCGACGACAAGGCCCGCGGCAAGCTGAACGGCTTCTTCGTCGGCCAGGTCATGCGCGCCACGAAGGGCCAGGCCGACGGCAAGGCCGTCACCGCGCTGCTGCGCGAGCGCGCCGGTTGAGAAACCGCTCGGCGCCCAGGCCCGCCGACGGGCAGGCTGGGCACCGTGGATCCGAAGCCCCGCACCATCGACGCGGCCGAGCTGCCGGCGATGGTCGACCTGTCGGCCATCGTGTTCGGCATCGGCCCGAGCGCGTCGGCCGAGTACCAGACCGAGGTGCAGACCGTCACCGAGGTCGATCGCACGTTCGTCGTCGACGACGGTGACGACCTGGTCGGCATGGCCGGGGCGTTCACGTTCGCCGTGGCCCTGCCCGGCGGCCGCACGCTGCCGATGGCCGGCATCAGCGAGGTCGGCGTGCGCCCCACGCACCGCCGCCGGGGCCTGCTGCGGGCCCTGATGGGCGCGGTGGTCGATCAGGCGCTCGACCGCGACGAGGCCCTCGCCGGGCTGACGGCCAGCGAGGGCGGCATCTACCGGCGCTTCGAATTCGGCGTGGCGGCCCGGTACCAGTCCACCGCCGTCGACACGGCCCGGTCCGCCGAGGTCGTCGACATCGCCGCCCCCGGCCGGATGCGGCTCGTCGACGCGGCGGAGGCCGCCGCACTGCGCCCACAGGTGTGGGACCGCTGCTGGCGTCGCATCCCTGGCGAGCTGGCCCGGCAGCCCTCGCACTGGACGGTGCTGGGCCTCGACCCCGAGCATCGCCGCGGCGGCGCGAGCGGGCGCTTCGTCGTCGTGCACGAGGCGCCCGACGGCACGGCCGATGGCTACGCCGCCTATCGCATCCGGTCCGACTGGTCCCCCGGCCGTGCCAACCACGAGCTGCGGGTCCTCGAGGTGGTGGCGCTCGACGACGGCGTCGAGGCGGCGCTGCTGCGTTACCTGCTCGACGTCGACCTGGTGGCCACCCTGTTCTGGCACGCCGGTCCGGTCGACCTGCCGCTGCGCTGGCGGCTGGCCGATCCCCGGGCGCTGACGATCGCCGGCGAGGGCGACCACCTGTGGCTGCGGCCCCTCGACGTGGCGCGGTGCCTGTCCGAGCGGCGCTACGCCACGGCCGGCGGTTTCGTCGTCGAAGTCGTGGACGTGGACCGGCCCCACCTCGGGGGCCGGTTCCGGCTCGACGGCGGCATCGACGGTGCCGACTGCGTGCGCACCGACGCCGACCCCGACCTGGTCGCCGGTGCCGCCGAGCTCGGCTCCCTGCTGCTCGGGGGCGTCAGCTGGTCGACGCTCCGCCGGGCCGGGGTCGTCGAGGAGCGCACGCCGGGCGCCGCCGCCCGGGCGGACACCCTGTTCCGCACCGAGCGTGCCCCGTTCTGTGGTACCGACTTCTGACGGGTCGCGATCGGTGCTGCGGCGGTTCCGCCCCGCGGCGGCACGGTCTGGGTGTCGCTGGTGGTGTTACCGAAAAACCGGGGCCGGGTCAGTCAGGGAGCGGACGGCTCGGCCGGGTTCGGCCTCGGACGGTGCGAGGCGGGTCTCGCGTGCGTCGGCGGCGACCAGGACGGCCCGGCGTCCTCCCGGCGCGCATCCGGCCCCTCCCCGGGCCCGCCCGGCACGGCGGCATCGGTGGCGTGCTCGTCGGTGACGACGGCTGTTCCCGGTCGAGCAGGTCACCGTGGCGGCGTACGATTTCGCGATGCCCGAAGACGTCCAGCCCGCGGTGAGCCCCGTCGACATCAAGCCCCGCAGCCGGGATGTGACCGACGGGTTCGAGCGGGCCCCGGCCCGGGCCATGCTGCGGGCCATCGGCATGACCGACGACGACTGGGACAAGCCCCAGGTGGGCGTGTGCTCGTCGTGGAACGAGGTCACGCCGTGCAACCTCCCGCTCGACCGGCTCGCGAAGCGCGCGAAGGTCGGCGTGCGCGAGGCCGGCGGCTTCCCGATCGAGTTCACCACGATCGCCGTGAGCGACGGCATCTCCATGGGCCACGAGGGCATGCGGGCCTCGCTCGTGTCCCGCGAGGTCATCGCGGACTCGATCGAGACGGTCATGCACGCCGAACGGCTCGATGCCCTGCTCACCTTCGCGGGCTGCGACAAGTCGCTGCCCGGCATGCTCATGGCCGCCGCCCGGGTCAACATGCCGTCGGTGTTCCTCTACGGAGGGACGATCCTGCCCGGCCACCACAACGGCAAGGCGCTCGACATAACCAGCGTGTTCGAGGCCGTCGGCGGCTACGCGGCGGGCACGGTGTCCGACGCCGAGCTGCGGGCGATCGAGATGAACGCGTGCCCCACCGAGGGCAGCTGCGCCGGCATGTTCACGGCGAACACGATGGCGGCCGTCGCCGAGGCGCTCGGCATGTCGCTGCCCGGCTCGTCGGCGGCCCCGGCCGTCGACCGCCGCCGCGACGACTTCGCGCTCGCCTCGGGCCAGGCAGTCGTCGAGCTGCTGCGCCAGGGCATCCGGCCTCGCCAGATCCTCACGAAGCAGGCGTTCGAGAACGCGATCGCCGTGGTCATGGCGCTGGGCGGCTCGACGAACGCCGTGCTGCACCTGCTCGCCATCGCCGCCGAGGCCCGGGTCGATCTGGCGCTCGACGACTTCAACCGCATCGCGGCCAAGGTGCCCCACATCGCCGACACGAAGCCCGCCGGGAAGTACCACATGACCGACATCGACCGGGTGGGCGGCATCCCCGTCGTCATGGCCCACCTGCTCGACGCCCGGCTGCTCCAGGGCGACTGCCTCACGGTGACCGGCAAGACGGTGGCCGAGAACCTGCGGGACATCGAGGCGCCCGCGCCCGACGGCGAGGTCGTCCACCGGCTCGACTACCCGATCCACGAGGTCGGCGGCATCGCCGTGCTCACCGGCTCGCTTGCTCCCAAGGGAGCGGTCGTGAAGGTGGCCGGAATCACGTTCGACCGCTTCGAGGGCCCCGCCCGGGTGTTCGACGGCGAGGACGGCGCCATGGAGGCGATCCTGGCCGGCACGATCGAGCCAGGGTCCGTCGTGGTCATCCGCTACGAGGGCCCGAAGGGCGGCCCGGGCATGCGCGAGATGCTGGCCGTCACCGGCGCCATGAAGGGGGCCGGGCGGGGCGGCGACTGCGCGCTCGTGACCGACGGCCGCTTCTCCGGCGGCACCCACGGGTTCTGTGTCGGTCACGTCGCGCCCGAGGCGGTCGACGGTGGGCCGATCGCGTTCGTGCGCGACGGCGACCGCATCGGCATCGACGTGACCACCAAGCAGATCGACCTGCTCGTCGACGACGTCGAGCTGCGCCGCCGCCAGGCCGAGTGGAAGCCGCCCGAGCCCCGCTACACGAGCGGCGTGCTGGCCAAGTACGCCCGCCTCGCCTCCGGGGCCGAGCGAGGCGCGATCACCGAGGCCTGACGCCCGCGCCGGGGGGAGGCCCGACGCCGGCGCCCGGGGTGAGGCCGGCGCCCAGGAGCCAGGCCGGCGCCGGCGCCCGGAGTGAGGCCGGAAGCCGACGGGGGCTAGCGGACCGGCGGAACGGCGCGAGCACGTGTCCGCCCCATGACGGCCGTCTTGCCTCGCTGCGCACCCACATGGGATGCTCACGGCGATGCAGCGCCCGACCCTGCTCGTAGTTCTCGCGTAGCGCACGCCGGTCCTCCAACCCGCGTGCGCTCCCACGACCTCCCGCCGGGGGGTCGTTCTCGTTTTCCGCCACGTTCCGCCCGCGCAGCCAGACAGGAGCACACCCCGCCATGAAGATGAACGGCGGCCAAGCCTTGATGAAGGCCCTCGAGATGGAGGGCGTCGACGTGATGTTCGGCCTGCCCGGTGGAGCCATCCTCCCGGTGTACGACCCGATCATCGACAGCCCGATCCGCCACATCCTCGTGCGCCACGAGCAGGGGGCGGGGCACATGGCCGAGGGCTACGCGCACGCGACCGGGCGGCCCGGCGTGTGCATGGTGACCTCGGGTCCGGGCGCCACGAACGTGGTCACGCCGCTGTGCGATGCCTTCATGGACTCGGTGCCGGTGGTGTGCATCACCGGGCAGGTGCCGTTCGGCTCGATCGGCACGGACGCGTTCCAGGAATGCGACACGATCGGCATCACCCGGTCGGTCACCAAGCACAACGAGCTGATCACCCAGGCCCAGGACATCCCGCTGATGGTCCGCCAGGCGTTCCACCTGGCCAGCACCGGGCGGCCGGGGCCGGTCCTACTCGACATCCCGAAGGACATCGTCGACCCGCAGAACCCCCGGTCGCAGATGGAGTGGTACTGGCCGAGCGACCGCGACGTGGCGGTGAGCCTTCCCGGCTACCGGCCCACCACCAAGGGCCACTCCAAGATGATCCGCCAGGCCGCCGAGCTGATCCTCCAGGCCCACCGCCCCGTCATCTACGCGGGCGGCGGCATCCTCAAAGCCCGGGCGGCCGAGGCGCTGCGCGAGCTGGCCGAGCTGACCGACGTGCACGTCGTGACCACGCTCATGGCCCGGGGCGCCTTCCCCGACGACCATCCTCTATGCCTGGGCATGCCGGGCATGCACGGCACCTACACGGCCGTCACGGCCATGCAGCGCAGCGACCTGCTGATCGCCCTGGGCAGCCGCTTCGACGACCGGGTCACCGGCAAGCTCGACGGCTTCGCCCGCGGAGCCAAGATCATCCACGTCGACATCGACCCGGCCGAATTGGGCAAGGTCCGCCGGCCCGACGTGCCGATCGTCGGTGACTGCCGCCTCGTCATCGAGGAGCTGGTCCAGGCCGTGCGCGAGCTGCTGGCCGGCGGCGCCGCCTTCCACGACCGGTCGGCCTGGCGCTCGACGATCGCGGGCTGGAAGGAGAAGCACCCGCTCGCCTACACCCAGTCCGAGCCGGGCGAGGCGCTGAAGCCCCAGTACGTCATCGAGCGAATCCGGGCCGCCAACACCGACGACACGATCGTCGCCTCGGGCGTGGGCCAGCACCAGATGTGGACCAGCCAGCACTGGACCTTCAACGAGCCCTACACGTGGATCAACTCGGGGGGGCTCGGCACGATGGGCTTCGCGGTGCCCGCCGCAATCGGCGCCAAGGCCGGCCGTCCCGACCGCACGGTCTGGGCCATCGACGGTGACGGCTGCTTCCAGATGACCGCTCAGGAGCTCGTCACGGCGACCGCCGAACGCATTCCGATCAAGGTGGCGATCCTCAACAACGCCTACCTGGGCATGGTCCGCCAGTGGCAGGAGATGTTCTACGACGAGCGGTACAGCGAGGTGTACCTGTCGCCGGACCTGCCCGACTACAAGCTGTGGGCCGAGGCCATGGGGTGCGTCGGCATGCGGGTCGAGTCGCCCGACGAGGTCGATGCCGCCATCCAGAAGGCGAACGAGATCGACGACCGCCCCGTCGTCATCGACTTCCGGACCGACAGCAACGAGAAGGTGTATCCGATGGTCCCGGCCGGCAAGTCGAACGACGAGATCATCGTCGACCCGTCGCAGGGCGAGGGAGGGCACTGATCGTGGCCCTCCCCGGCGCCGACGCCCGCCACCACACCCTCGTCGTGCTCGTCGAGAACAAGGCCGGCGTGCTGGCCCGCGTTTCGAGCCTGTTCGCCCGGCGCGGGTTCAACATCTTCTCCCTCGCCGTCGCCCCGACCGAGGACGATCGGTTCAGCCGCATCACGATCGTCGTCGACGTGCAGTCGGCGCCGCTCGAGCAGATCACCAAGCAGCTGTTCAAGCTTGTCAACGTCGTGAAGATCAGCGAGCTCGACCCGCGTGACTCGGTCGAGCGCGAGCTGATGCTCGCCACCGTGCGGGCTTCGGCGCAGAACCGCACGTCCGTCATAGAGCTGGTCAACCTGTTCGACGGCCGCGTCGTCGACGTGGGCCACGACGAGCTGACCGTCAGCCTCGACGGGGACCCCGAGCGCCTCGACGACCTCGAGGGCCTGCTGCGGCCCTACGGCATCGTCGAGCTGCAACGCACCGGGCGGGTGGCGCTCCCCAAGCTCGAGCGCACCGCCCCGGCGTTGCGCGCCGTGCGTCGCGGCGCCTGAGTCGCCCGCCGCCCTGCCCGTCGCGCGCGCACCGTCCGTCCCGCCGACACTCACCCGAGAACCCCGAGAGGAATTGTCCGATGGCCAACGTCTACTACGAGAAGGATGCCGACCGGTCCATCGTCGCCAGCCGGAAGGTGGCGGTGATCGGCTACGGCTCGCAGGGTCACGCCCATGCGCTCAACCTGCGGGACTCGGGGGTGGACGTGCGCGTCGGCCTGCGGGAGGGGTCGTCCTCGCGGGCGAAGGCCGAGGCCGCCGGCCTGCCGGTGCGCTCCATCGCGGACGCCGCCGCCGAGGCCGACGTGGTGATGCTCCTCGGGCCCGACACCGAGCACAAGGCGATCTTCGCCGAGCACATCGCCCCGAACCTCAGCTCGGGTGACGCGCTGTTCGTGGCCCACGGCTTCAGCGTTCGCTTCGGGCAGGTCGTGGCGCCCGAGGGCGTCGACGTGGCGCTCGTCGCCCCCAAGGGCCCGGGTCACCTCGTGCGGCGCACCTACGAGGAGGGCGGCGGCGTCCCGTGCCTCATCGCCGTGGCCAAGGACTCCTCCGGCAAGGCCAAGGACCTGGCCCTCGCGTACGCCGACGCCATCGGCGGCGCCCGGGCCGGCGTGCTCGAGACCACGTTCGAGGAGGAGGCCGAGACCGACCTGTTCGGCGAGCAGGTCGTGCTCTGCGGCGGTCTCACCGCCCTGGTGCAGGCCGGCTTCGAGACGCTGACCGAGGCGGGCTACCAGCCCGAGTCCGCCTACTTCGAATGCCTCCACGAGCTGAAGCTGATCGTCGACCTCATGTATGAGCAGGGCATCGCCGGCATGCGCTACTCGATCAGCGACACCGCCGAGTACGGCGACCTCACGCGGGGGCCGCGCGTGATCAACGACGCGGTGAAGACCGAGATGCGCACGATCCTCGACGAGATCCGCAGCGGGCGCTTCGCCGAGGAGTGGATCGCCGAGTCGGAGTCGGGCCGGCCGAACTACAAGCGCCTCCGCGATGAGGGTGCCGCGCACCCCATCGAGACGGTCGGCGCCGACCTGCGCGAGATGATGCCGTGGATCTCCGCGGGCAAGACCCGCGTGCAGGACGCCAGCGGCGGCTGACACCCAGCGTCCGGCCGGTGGCGGGCCTGCGATCTGCAGGCCTACCACCGCCGCCGGTCCCGCACGCGGCGTGCCGGGCCACCGCCAGGCGGGGGCTACCAGGCCGCGCTACGCGGCGAAGGTCAGAGGCGCCGTGGCCAAACCCTGGAAGCCATGGACGTAGACGTCGGCGGCCTGGCGCACGCGGCGTACGGGCGGGTCAGTCCGCCATGTCGGCGAAGCCGACGACCCGGGTCGGCGTGAGGCGGACCACCAGCTCGCCGGGCACGCCGTTGCGGGCGCCGTACTCGTCGCCTCGCTCGGCGCCCATGTAGCGCGCCCCGATGCGCCCGGCCCAGGCCCGCACCTCGGTCAGTTCGTCGGACCAGGTCGTGGAGCCCTCGATCGTGACGAACGAGAACGGGGGCTGGTCGTCCTGCACGCAGAGCGTGGCCCGGCCGTCGCGCCGCACCGCGCGGCCCTTCACCGTGTCGGCGCCGGTGTTGAACATGATCGTGCCGTCGTCGTCGAGGTCGTACCAGACCGGGGCGGCGTGAGGGTGGCCGTCCTTGCGGGTGGTGGCGAGCACGCCGGCCCGCACCGGCTCGCGGACGAACCGCTGCCACTCCTCCTCGGTCATGCGGTGGTAGGCCATCGGGGCACGGTACCGGGGGTCAGGGCGCCGTGACCGGTCCGGGCGCGGCCGGCGAGGCCGGCGTGTCGGCGCCGCCCCCGCCGGGCACCGCTGACCCGGCCGGCGCGGCCGGCACGGCCGGTAGCGCCGGGATCGACGGCTCGATCAGCAGCCAGTCGGTGCCGGCGACCGTCTCGATCCGCTGCCACCGGTCGCCGTAGGCGTCGCTCAGGGCGTCGCTCGTCTCCTCGGCCTCGTCGGAGACCGGGTCATCGACGAGCTCACCTTCGACCACCACGCGATGGCCACCGTCGAGCACGGCCTCGACCTGGTCGACGACGTCGTCGGCGTCGAACTCGTCCTTGGCGTCGACGGTGCCCACCCGCGTGGCGTAGGGCTCGCCGGGGATGGGCGTGGCCGCCGTGTGACGGCGGGTGTAACCGACCGCCAGGTGTGGCCGGTCGACGACGACGGCGTCGCCCGCGCCGATGAGCTGGCCGAGCGCCGTGAACCGGGCGGCGTAGGCGTCGTTGACGGCGTCGACCGCCGGCAGGATGCTGCCCACCAGGTTCGCGGCCCCGACCATGACCGCGGCGACGCCCAGCACGGTGCCGCGCCGGGCCCGCGCCCGGATCGCCGTCGTCCCGCCCTCGAGGGGCGCGGCGCACGACGCCGCCGCCAGCAGCCACGCTGCGGTGACCTGAGGGATCCAGAACTCGAGGTTGGACGGCTCCCACACCAGGAAGAACCCCGTGTAGGCGACCATCCAGGCGACGAGCGCCCGGGCGAGGCGGCCGACCGCCTCGGGCTGCTGGCGCCGGTCGCGGTAACCGCGCACGAGCACGCCGGCCAGCAACGCCCCGGCGACGAGCGCGACGACGACGAGCGCCACGGCGGCGACCGGCGCGAGGTTGCGGACCAGGAACGTCTCGTCGGTCAGCGAGCGCTCGGGGAACGCATCGTGGATGCCGTCCCGCACGGCGCCGAGCCGGAACACGAAGTGGCCCCCGACCACGGCCCGTGCGGCGCCGAACGCCGCACTCGGCAACGTCGCAGGCCCGGGCGGCAACCAGTAGGTGTCGTCGTCGGCGTAGCGGGTGAGCCAGCTGGCGGCCTCGCCCAGAGTCGAGGGCCGGACCACGATCGCGAGGACGAGGGCGTAGCCGGCGGCGACCAGGCCTGTCAGCGCCACCGCCCACCGGACGAGGCCCCGACGCACGGCGCCGGCGCCGAGCTCGTGGCGCCGGCCGAGCACGACGGCGATGACGACGACGGCGTAGAGCACGTGTACCTGGTGGCTGAGCACGGCGAGGCCGTGGAGCACGCCCACGAGAAGGAGGTGCCGCCCGGTGAGCCGGGGCGCCATAAGCACGTAGGTGGCTCCGAGCAGCAGGGCCAGCGGGAGCAGATAGACCTCGACGCTGACGCTGTAGAACCACACGCCGAACGACAGGGAGGCGCCGAGCGTGCCGATCACGGCCAGCCCGCGGGGCAGTCGGGCCCGGCGGCGCAGCAGGGCGTAGCAGAGGGCGGCGCTCGTGGCCCCGAACGCCGCGTTCGCGAGCGCCACCACCTTCAGGGCGTCCGCGGTGACCCCGAACGCACGGAAGGTGCGCAGCCAGCCGGCGCCGATGGCGTTGTAGAGGAGGTGGTGGGGATGCCAGAGCGCGTCCCCGCCGCTCTCGATGGCCTGCAAGTAGGTCAGCGAGTCGTGGGTGAGCGCCGGAACCGAAGAGAGCGTGAGCGCGTACGTGACGGCGGCCACGATCCACACCAGCGCCA
The DNA here is from genome assembly GCA_035296625.1 of Acidimicrobiales bacterium. Taxonomy (GTDB): domain Bacteria; phylum Actinomycetota; class Acidimicrobiia; order Acidimicrobiales; family VFJN01; genus DATCLS01. The sequence goes on from DATHAO010000059.1 coordinate 97,420, forward strand.
GTTCCCGGACCAGGACGCGGTCGGCGGGCCCCTCGTCGACCGGTTCCTCCGGTCGGGGCTTGGTCGGGAAGTCGGCGTCGACGCTCGCTCGCAAGGTCCCAGCCATGTCCGGTTCGTCCAGCCCACCGTAGGTGCCCGAGCCACTGTCGGTCGGCTCGGCGCGGCGCGAGCGTAGCGGCCGTGGGCACCACGCCGGTCGGACCCCGTGCGGCCGGCGGGGCCGGACGGGTGCGCCCGTTCGGGGCCGGACGGCTGCGCCGGACCCCTCCCGCTGGCCTCAGCGGGCCTCGGCCAGGCGGGCGATGCGGCGGGCCGCCAGCGCGCACACGGAGACGTACGCCGGTGCCCACCAGGGCACCTCGAGCGCCACCTCGGACCCGCCTGGTCGGGCCCGGACGTGGTGCGCGGTAGCCGGGACGCCCGCAACCCGCCAGGCCCAGCTCTCACCGGGGACGAACGACGTCACCTCGAACGAGACCCACGGGCCGACGGGGGGACGTACCCGGCCGCGGGAGCCCGCATGGATGCGGCGGTCCGGGCAGTCGACCGCCGCCACGGTCGGCCCCCACAGGGGCCATGCCTCGGTGTCGACGAGCAGGTCCCACACGACCTCGGGCGGCGCCGCCACGTCCCGGCGGGCGACGAGGAACCGGTCGGGGCCGGGCAGGCCGAACGGGACCGTGCGCAGGCGTCGGGCGATGCCCACGCCGGTCAGGCCACCCGGGCGGCGACGTCGTCGATGAGGACGTCCATGAGCCGCAGGCGCTCCACCCCGGAGCCGAGCGTGACATCCGGGACGATGAGCTCGTCGACGCCGGCGTCCGCGAAGGCGGCGACGGTGTCGGCGAGCCGGGCGGGCGTGCCGCCGTAGGCGGGGCGGGGCAACCGCGCGACCAGCTCGTCGGCGGTGGCGTCGTCGTCGGTGACGAACACGAGCGCCTGCGTGCTGCGTCGGATCTCGGACGGGTCGCGCCCGACCGCCTCGCAGTGCTGGTCGAGCACCGACGACTTGTGGCGGAACAGCTCGGGCACGCTCCAGCAGTTCCACTCGTCGGCGTGCTCGGCGACGAGTCGCAGCATGCGCTTCTCGCCGCTGGCCCCCACCAGCAGGGGCAGCGGCTGCTGGACGGGCTTGGGCTCGCAGAGGGCATCGGTCAGCCGGTAGTGGTCGCCGACATGGGTCGTGGACGGCTCGCGCAGGAGGCTGCGGACGATCGCCACGGCCTCGGCGAAGCGGTCGACGCGCTCGCGCACCGCTGGCAGCTCGATGCCGTACTGCTCGTGCTCGTTCTCCTGCCAGCCGGCACCGAGGCCCAGCACGAAGCGCCCGCCGCTGATGTGGTCGGCGGTGGCCGCCATGTTCGCCACCACTGCCGGGTGGCGGTAGGTGTTGCCGTAGACGAGCGTGCCGATCCGGACGCGGGGCACGGCGGCGGACAAGGCCCCAACCACCGAACCGGCCTCCAGCGTGGGCTGCTCGGGCGGGAAGGCGCCAGCGCCGCTGCCCATGAAGTGGTCCGCGATCCACACCCCGTCCCACCCGGTCTCCTCGGCGTGGCGGGCGACCTCCAGCACATCGGTCCAGGGCTGGGTGGCGGAGGGCCAGATCGAGAAGCGCATCCGATCAGCATGCCGGGCCGTCGCCCCCCGTGCCCACGACGCGGCGAGAGACCGTCACAGCGGACGCGTACGGTCCCTCCGTGCGCACCGCCGTCAGCATCCCCTCATTCGCCAACCCCGACACGCTCGTCGCCCTCGGCGTCGAGGCCGAGCGCGCCGGGTGGGACGGCGTCTTCTTCTGGGACCACATCGTGTGGCGGGGCGACCCACCGCCCGACGTGCACGACCCGTGGATCCTGCTCGGCGCCGTGGCCGCCGCCACCGAGCGGGTCGTGCTCGGCCCGCTCGTCACGCCGCTCGCCCGGCGCCGGCCGTGGGTCGTCGCCAAGCAGGTCACGACGCTCGACCACCTGAGCGGCGGGCGGGCCGTGCTCGGCGTCGGGTTAGGCGAGCCGCCCGACGCCGACTTCGCCGCCTTCGGCGATCCGTCCGCCGCCCGAGACCGGGCCGCCGCGCTCGACGAGGGCCTCGCCATCGTCGACGGGCTGTGGCGGGGGCCGCTCGCCCACCAAGGCGAGCGGTTCGCGGTCGAGGCCGAGCTGCGTCCCCGCCCGTTGCAGCGCCCGCGCCCACCGGTGTGGGTGGCGGCCGTGGCGCCGCACCGCCGACCCCTCGCCCGGGCCCTGCGGTGGGACGGGGCCGTGCTGCTCGGCCCGCGGGGCGTGCAGACGCCCAACGAGGTGTCGGCCTACCTGGACGGGGTCGAGCGCCCGCCGGGGTGGGAGGTGACGGCCATGTGGGCTCCCGGCGTCCCGGCCGACGAGTACGCGGACGCCGGAGTCACGTGGTTGATCGACGGCGCCGACCCGCAGGGCGGCTGGCTCGACGGCCTGCGGGCGCGGATCACCGCCGGGCCGTGACCGGCCGCCCGCGGTGGCTGCCCCCGGGGGCGGCACCGTGCTCAGCTGCGCAGGCGCTCGGCCACGTGGTCGATGCAGCGGGTGAGCGCCGCCACGTCGGCGGGATCGATCGCCGGGTAGAGCGCCACCCGCAGCTGGTTGCGCCCCAGCTTGCGGTAGCCCTCGGTGTCGAGGATGCCGTTGGCCCGCAGGATGCCGCTGACCGTCGCCGCCGGCAGGTCGTCGACGAGGTCGACGGTCGCCACGACCTGGCTGCGGTCGGCGGGGTCGGTCACGTAGGGGTGGGCGTAGTCGCTGGCCTCGGCCCAGTCGTAGATCGTCTCGGCGGACTCGGCGCAACGCGCCGCCGCCCACGGCATGCCGCCGTTGTCGATGATCCACTCGATCTGCGACACCGCCAGGTGGATGGTCGCCAGGGCCGGGGTGTTGTAGGTCTGATCCTTGCGGCTGTTGTCGAGCGCGATCTTCAGGTCGAGGAACGCCGGCACCCAACGGCCCGACGCGGCGATGCGCTCGATGCGTTCGATCGCCGCGGGGGAAACGGCGGCGATCCACAGCCCGCCGTCGGAGGCCAGGCCCTTCTGGGGGGCGAAGTAGTAGGCGTCAGTCTGGGTGGCGTCGAAGCGCAGGCCCGCGGCGGCCGAGGTGCCGTCGACGAGTACCAGGCCGTCGGCGCCCTCGGGGCGCACGAGGGGCATCGCCACGCCGGTCGACGTCTCGTTGTGGGTGAAGCAGTAAGCGTCGACGTCGGGGCTGGCCTTGGCGCCGGGGTGGGTGCCCGGCTCGGACTCGATGATGTCGGGGTCGTCGAGGTGGGGAGCGGCCAGCGTGCAGGCGGCGAACTTGGAGGAGAACTCGCCGAAGCTCAGGTGCTGGCTGCGCTGCTCGATGAGGCCGAAGGTCGCCGCGTCCCAGAACGCGGTGGTGCCGCCGTTGCCCAGCGCGACCTCGTAGCCGTCGGGCAGCTCGAGCAGCTCGCTGACGCCGTTGCGCAGGGCGGCGACCATGAACCGGACGGCGGCCTGGCGGTGGCTCGTGCCCAGGTAATCGCGCGCGGCCGCGGCCAGCGCCTCGACGGCCTCGGGGCGCACCTTGGAAGGCCCCGAACCGAAGCGCCCATCCGCGGGGAGCAGGTCGGCCGGGATCGAGATCTCTGAGGTCGGGGCGCTCATCGCGTGCCACTATCGCGCGCCGATCCCACGAAGGAGCCACCCCATTGCCTGCCGATCGCCGCATCTCCGCCCGGGTCGCCGCCATCGCCGAGTCGGCCACGCTCGCCGTCGACGCCAAGGCGAAGGCACTGAAGGCCGCCGGCGAGCCGGTCATCGGCTTCGGCGCCGGCGAGCCCGACTTCCCGACCCCCGCCCACATCGTCGAGGCTGCCGTCGAGGCGTGCCGCATGCCGCGGTTCCACAAGTACACACCCGCCGCCGGGCTGCCCGAGCTGCGCGAGGCCGTGGCGCACAAGACCAAGCGCGACTCGGGCTACGACGTCGAGGCCGCCCAGGTCCTGATCACCAACGGCGGCAAGCACGCCGTCTACAACACGTGCGCCACGCTGCTCGACCCGGGCGACGAGGTGCTGCTCCCGGCCCCGTACTGGACGACGTACCCCGAGCCGATCCGCCTGGCCGGCGGTGTGCCGGTGGTGCTTCCCACCGACGAGTCCATCGGGTTCCGGGTCTCGATCGAACAGCTCGAGGCGGCGCTCACGCCCCGCACGAAGATGCTTCTGTTCGTGTCGCCGTCGAACCCGACGGGCGCGGTCTACCCGCCCGCCGAGGTCGAGGCGATCGGGCGGTGGGCGGTCGAGCGGGGCATCTGGGTCGTCACCGACGAGATCTACGAGCACCTCACCTACGGCGACCACGCGTTCAGCTCGATGCCGACCCTCGTACCCGACCTGGCCGACCGGTGCGTGGTCCTCAACGGTGTCGCCAAGACCTACGCCATGACCGGCTGGCGGGTGGGCTGGATGATCGGCCCGAAGGATGTTGTGAAGGCCGCAGCAAACCTGCAATCGCACGCCACGTCGAACGTGGCGAACGTGTCGCAGGCGGCGGCCCTGGCGGCCGTGACCGGTGACCTGCTAGCCGTGGGCGAGATGCGCACGGCGTTCGAGCGGCGGGGGCGCACGATGCACCGGCTGCTGGCCGGCATCCCCGAGGTGTCGGTGCTCGAGCCGCAGGGTGCCTTCTACGCGTTCCCGAACCTGTCGTCGTACCTGGGCCGTGACATCCGCGGCCGGGCGGCCAGCTCGACGCTCGAGTTGTGCGCCACGCTGCTGGACGAGGCGAGGGTGGCGGTCGTGCCGGGCGAGGCGTTCGGCGCGCCCGGCTACGCCCGCCTGTCGTTCGCCCTCGGCGACGACGACCTGGGCGAGGGCTGCCAGCGCATCGCCGACCTGCTGGCCGAGGCGAAGTAGTGCCGGGGTCCGGCTCGGCCGCAGGGACCGGTGACGCCGCCCAGCCGGGTGGGGCGCCCGGGTCCGCCGCGGTGCCCTCGTCCGGCGAGGTGTCCGCGTCGGCCGGACTGCCCGGGTCCGAGGAGCCGCCCGGGTCCGGGTCGGCGGACGCTGGCGCAGGCCACGCTGCCGGGGCCGGCCGTGCCGGTCGACCGGCCGGGGGCCCTGCGGGTGACAGGCCCGACGGGCCGGTAGCGGCCGCGGGTCCGGGCGGGCCGCCTGCGATGGGCGAGGCGGTTCCCTCGCCGGGCAGCGGCGACGCACCTCCTGCGGGCACCGATGCCGATGCCGCCGGGGGTGCCCCCGGCGGTGCCGCGGGAGCCGGGCAGCCGTACGGGTCCTGGGCCACGCCGATCACCTCCGAGCTGGTGGTGCGGGCGGCCGCCGGGCTCGGCGACGTGGCGCTCGACGGCGACGACGTGTGGTGGTCCGAGATGCGGCCGACCGAGGGCGGGCGTTCCCAGCTCGTGCGCTGGCAGCCGGCCGCCGGGGCGCACGACGTGCTGCCCGACGGCGCCAACGCCCGTACGGCCGTCCACGAGTACGGCGGCGGCGCCTGGTGGGTCGCCGGCGGCCGCGTGTGGTTCACCGACTGGACCGACCAGCGCCTTCGCGTCCTGCCGACCGCCTCCGCCGGCGTGACGGGGGACGTGCGGTCCATCGAGCCCGTCCCCCCGGAGGCGGCGACGCCCGGCGCCGGTGCACCCGTGGGTCCCGCGGTCACCGCACCGGAGGGGCCTGCGGCGGGCCCTGCACCCGAGATCGTCACGTCCGAGCCCGAGGTGCCCCGAGGCGATCGATGGGCCGACGGCGACCTCGCCCCCGACGGGCGCTGGCTGGTCGTCGTGCGCGAGCACCACGCTCCCGGCTCGCGAGCGGCCGACGTGGTCAACGAGATCGTCGCGCTCGACACCTCCGGCGCGCTGCCGCCCCGGGTGCTGGTGTCCGGGCCCGACTTCGTGTCCGACCCACGCTTCTCGGCGGACGGCCGGCGCCTCGCCTGGCTCCAGTGGGATCACCCCGACATGCCGTGGGACGGCAGCCAGCTCGTCGTCACCGACCTGCGCTGGTCCGACATCGGCCCCGGGCTCCAACACCCGGAGGTCGTCGCCGGACGCCCGACCGGTCCCGACGGCGCGACCGGCGAGTCGGTGTCCCAGCCCCGGTGGGCGCCGGACGGCTCGCTGTGGTTCATCTCCGACCGCACCGGGTGGTGGAACCTCTATCGGTGGGCGCCGCCCGCCGGCTACGAGCGTCTGGGCACGGTCGTCCCCACCGTGCAGATGGACGCCGAGATCGGCGTGCCCCAGTGGGTGTTCGGCCAGTCGCGCTACGCCTTCCTCGACGGCGGCCGCGTGGCGTTCGCGTACCAGCGCGACGGTCTCGACCACGTGGCGGTGCGCACGCCCGACGGCGCGGTGCACGACCTCGACCTGCCGTACACGTCCGTGGCGTCGGTGCAGGCGCAGGGCGACGCCGTCGTGTTGGTCGGCGCCTCCGTGACGTCCGAGCCCGCCGTCGTGCGCGTCACGGTCGACGGCAACACGACCGCCGGTGACCCCGAGGTGCTGCGCCCCGCCCGTGACCTGGGCCTCGACCCCGCCTGGTTCTCGGCATGCGAGCCGATCGCCTTCCCGACGACCGGGGGCCGCACGGCCCACGCGCTCTACTACCCGCCCACGAACCCCGAGGCCGTGCCGCCGGACGCTGAGCTCCCGCCGCTGCTCGTGCTGATCCACGGCGGCCCCACGGCCGCCGCCCGGCCGATGCTGCAGCTCGGCACCCAGTACTGGACGAGCAGGGGCTTCGCCGTCGTCGACGTCAACTACGGGGGGTCGACCGGCTACGGCCGCGCCTACCGCGACCAGTTGCGCGACGCCTGGGGCGTGGTCGACCTCGACGACTGCGAGGCGGCCGCGCGCCACCTCGCGGACACGGGGCGGGCCGATCCGAACCGGCTGTGCATCCGGGGCGGATCGGCCGGCGGCTACACGACGCTGGCGGCGCTGTGCTTCCGCGACACGTTCGCCGCGGGCGCGAGCCACTACGGCGTCGCCGACCTCGAGGCGCTGGCCATCGAGACGCACAAGTTCGAGAGCCGCTACCTCGACGGGCTGATCGGCCCGTACCCCGCGGCCCGGGACGTCTACGTCGCGCGCTCGCCGATCCACCACGTCGGCGGGTTCGACCGGCCCCTCGCCGTGTTCCAGGGCCTCGAGGACGAGGTCGTGCCGCCGAACCAGGCCGAGATGATCGTGACGGCGCTGCGCGACCGGGGCGTGCCCGTGGCCTATGTGCCGTTCCCGGGCGAGCAGCACGGGTTCCGGCAGGCCGCCAACATCCGCCGGGCGCTCGACGGGGAGCTGTCGTTCTACGCGCAGGTGTTCGGCTTTCCACTGCCGGCCGGCGAGGGCATCGAGGCGGTCGAGGTGGACAACCTCGATTGAGGCCCAGGTCCGACCCGCTCCCCGCATCGCGGTTCGCGATGGGGTGTGACGGCTGGCGCCGACAACGGTGTGGCGACGCTGCTCACCAGGCAGCCACACTTTGTGGCGATGGCGCGCATCCTGGTCACTGAGAAGATCGCCGAAGGCGGGCTGAAGAAGCTCCGCGGCGAGGGGCACGTGGTCGACACCCGTGTGGGTCTGAGCCCCGAGGCGCTCGTCGAGGTCGTGCCGGGCGCCGCGGCGCTGATCATCCGGTCGGCGACTCAGGTCACGCGCGAGGTGCTCGAGGCGGGCACCGACCTCGTGGTGGTGGGGCGCGCCGGCATCGGGCTCGACAACGTCGACGTGGCGGCCGCCACCGAGCGGGGGATCATGGTGGCGAACGCGCCGCAGTCGAACATCCTCTCGGCGGCCGAGCACACGATGGCCCTGCTGCTGTCGCAGGCCCGCAACGTCCCCCAGGCCCACGCCGCTCTGGCCGGCGGCCGGTGGGAGCGCTCGAAGTGGGAGGGCGTCGAGCTCTCCGGCAAGACGCTCGGCATCGTCGGCCTCGGGCGCATCGGCAAGCTCGTGGCCCAGCGGGCCAACGCGTTCGGCATGCGTCTCGTGGCCCATGACCCATTCGTCTCGGCCGACCGGGCCCGCCAGCTCAACATCGACCTGCTGCCGCTCGAGCGGCTCGTCGAGGAGGCCGACTTCGTCACGCTGCACGTGGCCAAGACGCCCGAGACGGTCGGCCTCGTCGGCAAGGAGTTGCTGGCGCGGGTGAAGCCGGGCATCCGGATCATCAACGTGGCGCGGGGCGGCATCGTCGACGAGGACGCGTTGGCCGAGGCCGTGCGCTCCGGCCGGGTGGCGGGGGCGGCGCTCGACGTGTTCGCGAGCGAGCCGACGACGGAGTCGCCGCTGTTCGGCCTGCCCGAGGTCGTCGTCACCCCCCACCTGGGGGCCAGCACCCGTGAGGCGCAGGACAAGGCCGGCGACTCCATCGCCGAGCAGGTCCGCCTGGCGCTGGCCGGCGAGTTCGTGCCGTTCGCCGTCAACGTGAGCGCGGCGGAGGCGAGCGAGGCCGTGCGACCGTTCCTGCCGCTCGCCGAGCGGCTGGGCCAGCTGTACACGGCGCTCGTCGAAGGCGTGCCGCTGCAGATCGAGATCGAGTACGCCGGCCAGCTCGCCGACGCCGACACCCGCATCCTCACGCTTTCGGTGCTGAAGGGCGTGTTCGGCGGGGTGACCGACGAGCCCGTGTCCTACGTCAACGCGCCGCACATCGCCGCCGAGCGGGGTGTCGAGGTGCGTGACGTCTCGACGGCCCGCATGCACGACTACATCAACCTGATCACGATCTCGGGTGGCGACCACTCGATCGGCGGCACGCTGACCGGCCTGCGGGGCGAGCCGCGCATCGTCGTGCTCGACGGCCATGCCATCGACCTGCCGCCGGCGGACCAGATGCTCGTCGTGCGCAACGACGACCGTCCCGGCATGATCGCCTTCGTCGCCGGCATGCTGTCCGACGCCGGGATCAACATCGACGACATGCACTTGGGCCGGTCGAGCGAGGGCCGGGCCGCCCTCCAGGTGCTCGCCACCAACGTCGTCGTGCCCGCCGAGGTCCAGCAGGCCATCCGCTCCGGCGACGGCATCGTCTCCGTCCACATGCTCCGCTAGCGCTAGCCCCCGCGGTGCTGGGCGGCGGGGCGCCCGGCGTCCGGTTCGCGCGGTCGGCACCTCCCGGACGTCATGCGCCGCTGCGCTGGTCCAGTGACGGACCCCGTCGTTCTTCGACCGATCCCCGTGCCCGGTGCCGTCCGCAATTGCCTGGGCGTGAACCATCGGGTCACCGGTTCTGGGGACGCGAGTGGTTGTCTCCCAACCATTCGCGTCCCCAGAACTCTCCGTGCCTCCCGGTGGACGCGTGCCGGTCGCGGCGTGCCAGATCGTGCGCGAGGTCGGCGGACCTGTGTCAGGGCGTGTCGGTGCCCGCAGGGGGTGTGCCGTCGGGCGGAGCGGCGGGCGGCGGCGCCTCGTTGTCCGTCAGCGCAGCCCCGGACGCTTTCTTGGCCGCAGGGGCCTTCTTGGCCGCCGTCGCCTTGCTCGCCGCCGGTGCCTTGGCGGCGGTCTTGCGCGCCCCCTTCTTGGCCGGCGCCTTCTTCGCCGTCGGCGCCTTCGCGGCTGCGGCCGCCTTCTTCGCGGATGGAGCCTTCGCCGCTGTGGCCGCCTTCTTCGGGGGCGGCGCCTTCTTGGTGGCGGGTGCCTTCGTGGCGGTCGGGGCCTTCTTGGTGGCCGGCGCCTTCTTGGCGGGGGACTTCTTGGCCGGGCCCGCCTCCGCCCTTCCCGGGGGCGCAGTGGCCGGCGTGACGGTACCGGCGTCGGCGGGCGACGTCTCCAGCGCGGCAGGACCGGCGATGCCTGCGGTTCCGGCGGACTCGCGAGACGTGTCCGCAGCCGGCGCGGAGGCGGTCGCAGGGCCGCCCGACGAGGACGAGGGCGGGGGCCCGGACGGCTCGCCGGCGGACCCGGCACTCCGCCCCATCCGGCGACGGACGACGCGCGCAACTGCTCGAAGTATCCCGGCCACGATGAACACCACTCCCATCAGGCGAACGAGGCGGAACCAGTGGCGATCCACCGGGGCGAGGCTAACCCGACCGTTCCAGGCCCTGACGGACCGGCGGGTGGGGATGCGACGGCCGCCACGCCCCCATACCCCCGATCGCTGGGGGCGAGCGGTTGCGGATGTCGCTCGATCGTCCGGCCACACGGCAGACGATCGCCCGGACACCGGGGCGAGGGGTTACCGATGTCGCTCGATCGTCCGGCCAGACGGCAAGACGATCGCCCGGACACCGGGGCGAGGGGTTACCGATGTCGCTCGATCCGCCGGACCGCCACGGCTACCGTCACACCCCCCGGTCGCCGTTCGGCGGCCGGTCGGCCGCGCGCACGCGCACGACCACGAGATCAGGGGAGGCACACCTGCGCCTGTACTGGGAGGTCGCCCGCGCCACCGCCCGCCGCATGACCACGTATCGCGCCGCCACCGCTGCGGGCGTCTTCACGAACACCATCTTCGGCTTCGTCCTCAGCTACGTCCTGCTCGCCGTCGTCCGCGACCGCCCGATCGACGGGTTCGACGCCACCGACGCCGTCACCTTCACCTTCGTCACGCAGGGCATGTTGATGGTCGTCGGCATCTTCGGCAACGAAGAGATCGCCGAGCGGGTCCGCACCGGCGACATCGCCCTCGACCTCTGCCGCCCCTACGACTACCAGGGCTGGTGGGCGGCGGCCGCCTACGGGCGGGCGTCGTTCTACGCCTGGGCCCGCGGCGTTCCGCCGTTCCTCGCCGGAGCGCTCGTGTTCGACCTGCGCGTCCCCGCCGCCGCGGGCACGTGGGTCGCGTTCGTCGTGGCGGTCACCCTCGCCATCGGCGTGGCCTTCGCGTGGGGCTTCCTGCTGCAGCTGGCCGCGTTCTGGATCATCGACGTCCGCGGACCCTCCCAGCTCGGCTGGGTCGCCGCCCAGTTCCTGGCGGGCACGTTCGTGCCGCTCGCCCTGTTCCCCGCGGGACTCGAGGGCGTCGCCCGGGCCCTGCCGTTCGCCGCCATGAACCAGCTGCCCGTCGAGGTGTTCCTCGGCGATCGCACCGGGGGCGGCCTGCTCGCCGTCTACGCCCATCAGCTGTCCTGGCTCGCCGCACTGGTCGCCCTCGGCCGCCTCGTGCTCGCCCGAGCCGTGCGCAAGGTGGTGATCCAGGGTGGGTGACCCCGGCACCACGGCCGGCGCGCCGGGCCCCACCACCGCGCCCGGCGCCACCGAGCCCACCACCGCGCCCGGCACCGTCGCCCACCTGCGGATCTACCGGCGTTTCGTGCGTGCCCGCATCCGGGCCGACTGGCAGTACCGCGCCTCGTTCTTCCTGTTCCTCGCTGGCCAGACCCTCGTGGCGGGCGCGGACCTCGCCGCCATCGCCGTGATCTTCACCGCCGTCGACGACCTGGTCGGCTGGTCGGGCCCCGAGGTGGCGTTCCTCTTCGGAGCCTCGGGGCTGTCCTTCGGCCTCTGCGATCTGATCATCAGCCCGGTCGAGCATGTTGGGGTCCACATCAAGGCCGGCAGCTTCGACACGTTCCTCGTCCGCCCGGTCGGGGCGCTGTGGCAGCTGCTCGCCCACGACTTCGCGCTCCGTCGCATCGGTCGGCTGTTGCAGCCGGCCATCGTGCTCGTCGTCTCCCTGCGGCTGGTGGAGGTCGACTGGGGCCCGGCCGCCGCCCTGCTCGTGGTGCTCACCGTCGTCTGCGGCGCGGTCATCTACGGCGCCGTGTTCGTCGTCACCAGCTCGCTCGCCTTCTGGACGGTCGAGACCCAGGAGATCGCCAACGCGTTCACCTACGGCGGCAACGTCACGACCAGCTACCCGATCGACGTGCTGGGCACGTGGCTCCGCCGCATCACCACCTTCGTCGTGCCCCTCGCCTCGATCACCTACCTGCCGGCCGCCTGGCTCTTCGACCACCCGCTGCCCTCCGGCCTCCCCCGGGCGGCGGCGTGGTCGGGCCCGCTCGTGGCCGCCGCCGCCGCCCTCGTGGCTCGGGCCGTGTGGGCCCTCGCCGTCCGCCATTACCGCAGCACCGGGAGCTGACATGGACGCCCTCATCGAGCTCGACGACGTGGAGAAGACCTTCGTCGTGTGGACGAAGGCGGGCCGCCTACGCCGTACCCGCACCGAGGTGCGGGCCGTTGACGACGTGTCGTTCTCGGTCGAGGCAGGGGCGACGCTGGGCTTCGTCGGGCCTAACGGCGCGGGCAAGAGCACCACGATCAAGATGCTGGTCGGCATCCTCGTGCCGAGTGGTGGCCGGATTTCCGTGATGGGAGTCGATCCGAGCCGCGACCGGGTGGCGGTGGCTCGTCGCATCGGTGTCGTGTTCGGGCAGCGCACCCAGCTGTGGTGGGATCTGCCCCTTTGCGACTCCTTCGAGTTGCTTCGGCACGTCTACCGAGTTCCAGCTGCCGACCATCGGGCACGCCTGACCGAGCTGGTGGAGCTGCTCGACATGGGTGACTTCTTGGCGACGCCCGTCCGGCAGTTGTCGCTGGGGCAGCGGATGCGGGGCGAGTTGGTGGGGGCGCTGCTGCACGACCCGGCGATTCTTTTCCTGGACGAGCCGACGATCGGGCTGGACGTGGTGTCGAAGGAGGCGGTGCGGGCCTTCCTGGCCCGGCTCAACCGGGAGCGGGGCACCACCATGCTGCTGACCACCCACGACCTGGTCGACGTGGAGCGCCTGTGCGATCAGCTCCTGATCATCGATCACGGGAGGGTGATCGAGGACGGCACGGTCGAGGGAGTGAAGCAGCGCTACGGCACGGAGCGGGTTCTGGTGGTGGATCTCGAGGCGCCCGGCCCGCCCGTGCAGATCGCCGGTGTCGAGGTCACCCGGAGCGACGGGCCCCGTCAGTGGCTGCGCTTTCACCGCGACCGCCACACAGCAGCCTCCCTGCTCGCCCAGATCGGCGCCGAGGCCTCGGTCCGCGACATCGCCATCGAGGAACCCGCCATCGATGACATCGTCCGTGGCATCTATTCAAGGGGCGACGACGTGCTCGGCGTCAGCGCACGATGACCCCTGTGCAGCCCGTCGCTCACCGGGAAGTACGTCACGGCCGGGCTGCGGCTGGTCTCCCGCCGCCCGGGGGCGCCGGGCGCCTAGCTCGGACTTCAGCCCAGGAGGGTCTTTCGGCCCGGCCTCGAGCGCTCCCGGCGCGGGGGGTCGGGATCGGCCTGCCGTTGTTGGGCGTATCGGGCCTACTTGATTCGTCGGTTGTGTGCCAGCAGGCGGCGCAGCACCTGTGGCGGTAGAGCGCCGTAGACGAGCTTCGTCTGGGGGAGATGCCGCAGCGCGGCGACGGTGGCGCCGGGGTCCACACCGGTGACGACGAACGCCAGCGCCTTGGGTGCCGTCCTGAGCGCCTCACCGACTTCGAGCAGGAAGCTCTCGCTCAGACCGGGTTCGGCGACGGAGCCGGTGGGATCCGGTGCATCGCTTGACGGTGGCGGTGCCTGGAGCGTGCCGGCGAGGAGCTGTCTCCAGGCGGTGACGTCGATCTGGTCGGCGTGTTCGAGGGGCAGCGGCGCGACCTCGAGAGTGCCGTCCTGCCATTCGACGAGCGAGGCGCACAGGACGGTCAGGGCGCCCGCACGCCGGAGCCCATCGATCGCGGCGAGCGCCTGTGACACATCGACCGAACCTGGGAGCGGAAGGACAGCGAGGTGGTGTTCGGACCCGGCCATGGCGCAGGCGTCCCTGTCGAGTGGACCGCTCCCGAGAATCGACGCCGTCAGGACCCGCGGGCGGCCGAGGGTGCGCGCGGCGTGACGTTGTCGACGCTGAGGGCGTCGCCGATGTCAGCGATGGCGCGAAGGGCCTGACCCAGGGCCATCGGCCATGCTGCGAGCAGGAGGGCGATCGGCCCGCCGAACAGGAGGACGCCGATCGTTTCCCAGGTGCCTTCGACGGCGATGGCCCAGGAGATGACGCCGACGCCGGCTGAGATGACGCTCAGTACGCCGAGCGCGAGCAAGAACATCGACCAGGATCTGAGGGTCTTGTAGCGAGACATCGGAGTCCTTTCCTCGTGGCTGATGTTGCGCCCGGCGGGCGTTGCCCACGTCACCCGTGTGGAGTGATCGCGCCTGTGCGCCGAGATGGCTCCGCCGGTCAGGACGGTCGTTGTGGGGTGGCCGGTTGTGTCCCGATCCGGTGCACGGTCGCTTCGAAGGCTGCGACCAGCGCGGAACCAGGGTCAGCGCGACGGACGAGAGGTCGGCGACACAGGACGTTCAACCCGGCGATTGCGCCGCCGGCGAGTGTCTCCCTCATGCCTTCGGGGTGACGACGCGGGAACTTGGTCGCCTCATGCTGGTAGACGTTCACGGTGAGGAGGGACGTCACGTGACCGCTTCGCGATACGAGATCGTCGTCCGTGGGCGACTCGGCGCCGCTCTCGTGCGGTGGTTGGATGACCTGGAGGTGAGGTTGTCCGGGCCCGACGTGACCTACCTGTATGGGTGGTTCGCGGATCAGGCAGCTCTTCACGAGTTGCTCGCCCGCCTCGGCGACCTCGGCATCGAGCTGTCGTCACTCAGGCGGGTGCCCGAACCGGACTGATTCGTGCCCGTCGTGTCCATCGGGTCGTCAGGCGATGCCGAGTTCCTCGGCTCGGCGGACGGCGTCGCGCCGTCCATTGACGCCGAGCTTGCGGTAGATGGCTTGCAGGTGTGTCTTGAGGGTGTTGAGGGAGATGTAGAGCTGGCCGGCGATCTCGATGCTCGATAGGGAGGTGGGCAGGTAGCGGACGACCTCGAGCTCGCGTTCGCTGAGCTCGTTGGCGGCCTGTCCTATCGCGACGTGGCGTCCCTGGTCTGCGCACCGTACGAGCCTGCGCAGGAACGGGGTCGGGGCGGTGTGGAGGAGGTCTCGCAGGAGACGCTCCGCCGGGCGCCCGGCGTCGAGGAAGAGCCTCACGTGGCCCTCGGCGCTGGCTTGGGTGACGACGGCGGAGAGGCGCTGGAGAGCGGTGCGCCGGTCGTCCCCGTCGGCGATGGCGGTCCACAGCTCGTGCTCGAGCCGGGCGCCCGGTTCGAGGTTGTCGGGATCCCAGGCGTCGAGGTGCGTCCGGGCGGCGACGAGGTCGCCGCTTGCGATCGATGTCTGCACGGCGACCGCGCTCAGCGCGGGAGGCAGACGGCCGGTGCGACTCTCGGCGTCGAGGATCGACCGGGCGCGCTCGATCTCGCCCGACGCCACGAGCAGCCGTACCTCGGCGACACGCAGGCGGTGCTGGATCGCGGGTGGTAGCGGTAGGTCACCGCTGGCGTGTCCCTGTTCGATCTGCATGGTCCCGCGCCGAGGATCGCCGGCGGCGAGGTGCCAGAGCGCGCGCTCGGTGGCGTGGACGGCGAGCGTGGTCGGTGGACGGGTGCGCGTGGCTATGGCCTGGGCCTCGTCGAGGAGGACGTCGGCGCGCTGGAGGTGGCCACGTTCACGCCAGACGTGCGCGACCGCCAGCCGCGCGTCGATGGTCGCGGGGTGCTCGAGCAGGCGAGCGCGGGCTGCGAGGGTGAAGGCCTGGCGGGCGTGCTGGTGGGCGACCCGGAGGTTCCCGGCCCACGCCTCGAGCAGCGCGAGCCCGCCGAGTACGTGGGCAAGCCACGGCGGGTAGGCGTCACCGTCGTGCAGGAACACGTGGAAAGCACGGCGGCTGGCGGGAGTGTCGCCGAGGTACCAGAGGGCGCGGGCGCGCGAACCGGCGGCCATGATCTTCAGGCTCGCGGGTGATGTGAGGCCGAGGATGTTCGGGAGCTCGTCGGGGTCGACGGTGTCGAGCGCGCCCAGGGCCGCGTCGGCCGCCCTGATCACGGATCGGGGTGACGCGTCCCAGAACGCCCATGTGGCGCGCAGCGTATTGACGAGGATCTCCTCGGCGGGTCTCAGCCCGGCGATGTCGAGATCGTGCACGATCTGGGCTGCGAGGCGCGTGTCGCCGAGCATCGTGTGGAGATAGGCGCGACGCACGGCCAGGCCGCGTCGGCGGAGTTGCCTGCTGCCGGGGATCGCGTCGAGCCATCCCAAGACCTTGTCCGAGGCGCCGCGCTCGAACATCGGGCGCCCCCAGCGATCGATCAGCTCGATCAGGTGGTCCCAGTTCGCCGCTTCGATCAGGAAGCGGGCCGCCGGTTCGGGTTCCTGCCGGGCGAGATGCCACGCTGCAGCCCTCGCGAGGAGGGTGGCCTCGGCGTCGGGGTCGCTCAGGCGCAGCTCCCGGCGCAGCAGGTCTCGGAACAGTGGGTGGTAGGCGTACGTGTCGCCGGGCGCCGTGCGGCATGTGAACAGGCCGCGCTGTTCGAGCCGACCGAGCATCGCGGCTCCGTCGCGGTCGCCCGTCACCGCGTCGCACAGTGGGCCGCTCAACTGGTCCAGCACGGCGGTGTGGGCAAGGAAGCGGCGGACCGGGGCCGGCTCGTGATCGAGCACCTCGTCGTGCAGGTATCCCGCGACGTACCGGTCGTCTCCGGCGAAGGCATCGATGACGGCGTCGGCGTCGACTGCGTGACGAAGCGCGATTCCCGCAAGGTGTAACCCGACCGCCCAGCCTTCGGTGCGGACGAGCAGGGCGTCGAGCTGACGGTCGTGCACGTCCCGGCCCGAGACGTCCCGAAGAAGGAGCCGTGCTTCGACGGGTGTGAACGCGAGCTCGGCCTCATCGATGCACACGGGGTCTGTCGGCAGGCGTAGACGGCCGCCGGCGGCCGACCATCGCGACCGGCACGCCACCACGACGCGAAGACCTAGGGGAACGTGCTCGATCAGGGCGCCCAGGTGCTCGGCAACGGCGGGGTTGCCCGGAGCGTCGTCGAGTCCATCGAAGACAAAGGTTGCGCCACCGATCGAGTCCAGACCGCCGAGCCAATCGAGCGCGGCGGCGAGGCGGGCTGTGACCAGCGATGGGTCGTCGGCTCGATGCAGCGTCAACCGAACGACCGGGTGCTCACCCGCCTGCGTTGCGATCCACTGGTCGAGCAGGACGCTTTTCCCGAACCCCGCCGGCGCCGTGAGCACCGTCACGTGGTGCTGGACCGCGTCGCCCAGGCGTTCGAGCAATCGCCTGCGGGGCACCAGTCGCGGCAGGTCGCCCGTTCCCGGAGGGCCCGAGGGCCACGTCACAGATTGCGACTCGACGCCTCGCCGGTCCGCCATGCTGGTCAGGTTCCCAGGCCTCCGATCGCTCGGGTAGGGATTTTTCGGCCTTGGATCGGCTGATCGTGGTCACCAGAGCGCACACGAGGCCCTACAGGAGCCGCATCCGCTCAGCCGCCGCGACGGCGTCGTTCCGGCCATCCACGGCGAGCTTACGGTAGATGTGCTTGAGGTGCGTCTTGACCGTGTTGACCGACACGCCGAGACGGTCCGCTATCTCGGCGTTGGACGCGCGGGTGGGCAGCATGGTCAGCACCATGAACTCTCGCTCGGTGAGCTGGTCGACCAGCTCCCTCGCCGGACCTAGCTGCGGAGCGGCGACGACATCGGGGGGCTCGACGATCGTTCGCAGGAACGCTGTCGGGGCGGCTCGGTAGAGCGCTCGTGCCGGGCCGAGGACATGATGTCCGGCGGACCGGAACAGCCCGATGTTCCGCTCGGTCTCGGCGTCGGCGACGACGTCGGCGAGCTGGTGACGCGCGGCAGTCTCGTCCCCGTCGAGGTCGTCGAGGATGGCCAGCCACATCCGGCGCTCGAGCCGGGCGCGTGGCTCCGGGTCGTCTGGCCATCGTGAGGCCAGTGCCCGTGCTGCCGCGAGGTCACCGCGTTCGATCGCGAGGCGGACCCGGGCCGCGACCACGTCGGTGTTGTCCTCGGCGCCCGTGCCGAGTGCTCGCTCGGCGCCCTCGACATCGCCGATCATCGCCCGCAGGCGGGCCTCGACCGCCCGCTGGCGGGCATGGACGGCGCGCGGATGCGGCGGGTGGGCGACGGACCGGCGCGCCGCCAGAACGGCCAGGCCGTCAGCCGGGCCGCGGGTGGTCAACGCCAGCAGCGCTCGTTCGACGGTGACGACGGTCGCGGCGACGCGATCGTGACTCGGGCTGGCCTCCCTCGCGGCCTGGTCCAGGCAGCTGGCGGCGCGGTCCAGCTCGTCGCGTTGGCGGGCGACGTGGGCGAGTGCGAGATAGGCATCGGTGGTGATGGGCTGGTCGTGGATACCGACCTGCCGGGCGAGCGAGAGTGCACGGGCGGCGAGCTCGTCGCCCAACGTGAGTCGTCCGCACCAGGCTTCGAGGAGGGCCATGGAACCGAGGGCCCGGATCTGCCAGACGACGTGACTTCGGTCGGTCACATCCTCGAGGGCGGTCCGTGCCGAGGTTGTCTCGCCCTGGTGGAGGAGCGCTGTCCCCCGTGTGACGCGGGCCGCCGCCGAGACGTCCTGGCGGCTGCCGAGGAGGCCGAGGACGTTCGGGAGCGGGGTGTCGCCGACGGTCTCGACCGCGCGAAGGGCGCGATCGGCGGCAGCGACGGCCGGGGTGGTCGCGCCCTGCTGGAGGGCCCAGCGCGACCTCAGGACCGTGGCGACGACGCGCTCGGCGGCCGACGTCGGGAGGGCGTCGATGGCATCCAGGTCATCGCCGGCCCCTGCCGGATCGCCGCCCATGACCGAGGCCCCCGCCCGCAGCAGCATCACGCGGGTGCGGCCTCGCCAGACAGTGCGGGGCACCATATCGATCCAGCGGGCGACCGTCATGGCTTCACCGCGGGCGAACAGCGCGCCGCTGTGGGTGAATGCCGCCGCGAAGACATCTTCCCACGCGGCGGCCTCGGCCAGATAGCCGACGCCCTCCTCGAGGTCGTCCCGTGCCAGATGCCACTCGGCCGCCCGGCGCAGGACCAGGCGCTCGCGGGTGGGGTCCTCGTCGTGCAGGTGGTGGCGAAGAAGCGTGCGGAGCAGTTGGTGATAGCGGAACCACTCGTGTCGGCCCTCGAGTCTGGTCACGAACAGCGACGTTCGGTGGAGCTCTTCGAGCATCGCTTGTCCGTCTCTGCCGCCCGTCACGAAGTCGCAGAGGGGGCCGCTCATGCGGTCGAGCACGCAGGTGGACAGGAGGAACCGCCGGGTCGCCTGTGGCTGGCGGCGCAGCACCTGGTCGGTGAGGTAGTCGGCGATGTGGCGGTCGTCGTCGGCGAAGGTTCGCACGAACCGTTCGACGTCCGTGTGCCCTCGGAGGGACACCCCAGTGAGATGGAGGCCTACGGCCCATCCTTCGGTGCGGTCGATCAGGGCCCCGATCTGGGCGGCCGACAGCTTTCGGCCGGACAGCCGCTGGACGAGCTCGGTGGCTTCGTCGTGTCGGAACGCCAGGTCCTGCTGCCGTAGCTCGACGAGTGCGTCGGAGAGCCGGAGCCGGTAGTAGGGCAGCGGAGGATCGGTCCGTGTCGCCACGATGACGTGGATCCACCGCGGGACGTGTTCGATGAGCGCGCCGAGCTCGTCGAGGAGCGCCGAGTTGGACAGGACATGGAAATCGTCGAGCACGAGGGTGGTCGGGGGCACGCTCTCCAGCGCGGCGACGAGCGCGGTTGCGAACGCCGAGCCCATCTTCGGGCCTCCCGGGTGCAGGCGGCCCAACACGGGCCCGGCCAGCGGCCGCCGCCCGGTCTCCAGCGCCCCGCAGAGGTCGCGAGCGAGTCGGGCCGGCTCGTTGTCCTCTGGCCTGAGTGTGAGCCACCTCACCCTCCTCGTCCGGTGCACCGCGGCCCATTGAGAGAGCAGCACCGTCTTGCCGTAGCCGGGCGGCGCCACGACGACCGTCGCGCGGCGCTGGGCGGCGACATCGAGGAAGGCGACGAGGCGATCGCGCGGTACGGCGAACGCAGGCACCCCGGGCGGCCTGAACGTCTGCGCCCCGATCCCCTCCTGTCCCACGATCTCTCCGGCTCGCCACCTTCCAGCAACCGGGCGCCCGTCACGTCCCGTCGGTCCACCGTAGGCGGGCCGCTTTCCCAGTCTCACGCTCGACACCCCTTTGGGTAATCACCCGGAGTGGGTGAGTCGTGCCGGATGATCCCACATCGCCCGCGTGGGGTGATGCGCCCCCCGACGAGCGGGGTGACACTTGATCCGGGTCTCAGGGCCCCTCGATTCGAAGCAAGGAGAATCCGATGGTCGCTGCAGAGTTCGGCACCGGGCAGGTCCTGTTGTCGATGCTGTACTTCTTCCTGTTCTTCATCTGGATCTGGCTCCTCATCTCGGTGTTCACCGACGTGATCAGGAGTGACGATCTGTCCGGATGGGCCAAGGCCGCATGGTCGCTGTTCGTCATCGTCCTGCCGTACCTGGGCGTGTTCATCTATCTGATCGTCCGCGGCCACAAGATGACCGAGCACTCGATGCAACAGGCACGCATGCGGGACGAGATGTTCCGGGGCTACGTGAGAGAGGCCGCTGGGACGGCCCCGAGCGACGCCGATCAACTGTCGAAGCTCGCCTCCCTGCGGGCCGATGGCGTGATCGATGACGCCGAGTTCGAGCGCATGAAGGCCAAGGTCACCACGTGAGCTGTGTGCCATGACGGTCTCCGATGAGGAGCTGGTCGGCTGCTCGCGCTGGTATCGGAGGCCGACAGTGTCGACCCCAAGCTCCCGGTCCCCGCCCGCTCGGGTCACCCCCCAGGGGTGACGACTGTAGGCACAGCTTGAGGTACCACCGTTCGCGTGGCCCGTGTTGCGGCTGTACCCGAGAGACTCGCCCAAGGGGTGGCCGAGCGTGTGGTGGCCCTCGTCGTGGGTTCGCTCGACCTGAACGCGCTCGTCGGCCGTGTCGATCTGAACGCCCTCCTCGATCAGATCGACGTCGACCGTGTGCTCGATCGTGTCGACCCCGATCAGCTGTTGGATGGGCTCGACGTGAACGCGCTGCTCGATCGCATCGACGTCGACGGCCTGCTCGGCCGAGTCGACGTGAACGCCCTGCTGGCGCGCACCGACCTGGCCGCCACGATGGCGGACGCGGCCACGAGCACGGCTGACGAGGCGCTCGACGCGCTGCGCCTGAGCGCGGTCCGGGCCGACGACGTGGTCGCTCGATGGTGCGCCCGGCTACTGGGCCGCGCATGACCTCGGCCAGCCGTTACGCCGGAGCGGTCAGCCGGCTGGCCGCCTACGTCGTCGACGTCGTCCTGGTGTCCGGGATCTTCTCCGCGGGCGCCGCCGCGGTCGCGTTCCTCACGCGGGTGGTCACCGGCCGTCACCTCGGCCTGGACGGCGACCGGGATGTAGCCGGTGTCGCGTTGGCCGTCTGGTGGTTCCTCTACTTCTCCTTGTCGTGGGCCACCACCGGCATGACGCCCGGCATGGCCCTGCTCGGCGTCCGCGTGGTGCGCGCCGACGGGTCACCCGCCGGCGCCCGGCACGCCGTGCTCCGCACGCTGGCCTTCCCGCTGAGTGTGGCCCTCTTCGGCCTCGGCTTCCTCGGGATCCTGTTCCACACCCAACGCCGGGCCCTCCACGACCTGATCGCCAGCACCGCGGTCATCTACCTGCTCCATCAGGACCAAGCGACGCGCCGACGCACGGACCTCATGCCCCACCTCGTGCGGACGACCCCCGCCCGGGCACGCGACGCTGGTCGGGCCGATGAGCAGATCACGTAACCCGATGGGCGAGCGGCACCGGCAGGGTCGCATCGCAGTGACCGGGTGGACACCCAGTGGGGGCCGTCCGCGGGCTCCGCGGGCCACTCCGTCTCCAGCTCACCTTCGGCGTGCGCGGCAGGGATCACACGTGAGACGAGCGGGGACGGGTGACGAACAACCCGCGCTCGCCCCTCCGACTCCAACGACCGTGCGGCTGCCAACATCGGTCCGAGGGGCAGGGCGGTCGTCGTCCCGTACGGATGGACCGCGCTGACCAGATCGGGCGCATCCACCTTGACGCCGCCGCGGCAACTCCGGCACGATGGTTCGGATGCGCCCGCTCACCGCCGGCCTCCTCCTTATGTAAGGCGAACACCCCACATAGGTGTTCGCCCAGCCTCCTGTGCCCCTCCCGGCCAGGGGGCTTTTCAGTTTTCGGCCCACCTCTCATCCGGTCCACAGTCACCCCATCCAACGACCCGCCCACACAGCGAGAAGGAACGTCATGCCTCCCGAACCGGTCACCCCCAAGCCGATGCCGTTCGCCAAGTACCGGCCGTTCCTCCCGATGCCCCTCTCCCTCGACGACCGCACGTGGCCCAACCGGCGCATCGAGAAGGCCCCCCTGTGGTGCTCGGTCGACCTGCGCGACGGCAACCAGGCCCTGATCGATCCGATGGACCCGGCGCGGAAGCGCACGATGTTCGAGACGCTCGTGCGGATGGGCTTCAAGGAGATCGAGGTCGGCTTCCCGTCGGCGAGCCAGCCCGACTTCGACTTCGTCCGCCAGCTCATCCAGGACGACCTGGTTCCCGAGGACGTCACGATCCAGGTACTGACGCAGTGCCGGCCCGAGCTGATCGAGCGCACGTACGAGTCGATCCGCGGCGCCCGCGAGGCGATCGTCCACTTCTACAACTCGACGTCGATCCTCCAGCGCCGGGTCGTGTTCGGGCTCGACTTCGCCGGCATCACCCAGATCGCCACCGACGCGGCCCATCTGGCCCGCAAGCTCGAGGACACGGTGCCGGGCACGGTCGTGCGCTACGAGTACTCCCCCGAGAGCTTCACCGGAACCGAGATCGACTACGCGGTGGAGATCTGCGCGGCGGTGGGCGAGGCCCTCGAGTTGGAGGCCGACGAGAAGGTCATCCTGAACCTGCCCGCCACGGTCGAGATGTACACGCCGAACATCTACGGCGACGTCATCGAGTACTTCCACCGCCACGTGCCCCATCGCGACCAGGTGGTGCTGTCGCTGCACCCCCACAACGACCGGGGGACCGCGGTGGCGGCCGCCGAGTTCGGCGTCATGGCCGGCGCCGACCGGGTCGAGGGCACGCTGTTCGGCAACGGCGAGCGCACCGGCAACGTGGACGTTGTCACCCTGGCGATGAACCTGTTCAGCCAGGGCGTCGACCCCGAGCTGGACATCACCGACATCGATCGCATCCGCCGGGTCGCCGAGTACGCCAACCGCCTGCCGGTGCACCCCCGGCATCCCTACGTCGGCGACCTCGTCTACACGGCGTTCTCGGGCAGCCACCAGGACGCCATCAAGAAGGGCCTCACCGCACTCGGCGACGACTACGACACCTGGGAGGTGCCGTACCTGCCGATCGACCCCAAGCACGTCGGCCGCTCCTACGAGGCCGTGATCCGGGTCAACAGCCAGTCCGGCAAGGGCGGCGTCGCCTACATCATGCAGGCCGAGCACGGCCTCGACCTGCCTCGCCGCCTGCAGATCGAGTTCTCGAGGGCGATCCAGCACATCACCGAGGACACGGGGACCGAGATCACCCCCGGCCACATGTGGGACACCTTCGTCGCCGAGTACCTGCCCGAGGCGCCGCCCGTCGCGCTGGTGGGTCACGAGGCCACCACCGGCGAGCACGGCTCGAAGGTCACTGCCCAGCTGCTCGTCGACGGCGAGCACCGCACCGTCAGCGGTACCGGCAACGGCCCGATCGCCGCGTTCGTCGCCGCCATCCGGGACGAGCTCGGCGTCGACATCGACGTCGTCGACTACAGCGAGCACGCCGTGGGCGCCGGATCCGACGCCGTGGCCGTGGCCTACGTCGAGACCCAGAGCGGCGAGGGCGTGGTCCGCTGGGGCATCGGCATGCACGAGAGCATCACGACCGCCTCGCTGCACGCCGTGGTCTCCGCGGTCAACCGGCACCGGACCGCCGTCGGCTGAGCCCGTCCCGCCCGGGGACGCCCCCACCAGGGCCGCAACCCGGGCGGGACCCGACGGGCATAGGCCCGGGCGGTGTGCCATCCTGCCGGCGGATGCGGCGGCGGATCGTGCTCGGTCTCGTCGCAGCGGCCGCCCTGGCCGGCCTGACGGCGGGGGTCGCTGTTACGAAGGACGACCCGGATGCGCGCGCGACGGGCCCGCCCGCCGCGTCGACGTCGACCACGGCGCCGCCGGGCCGGGCGTCGCCGGGGGCGAGCGACGTCGGCGACCCGTACTTCCCGGGCCTCGGCAACGGCGGCTACGACGTCACCCACTACGCCCTCGACCTGACCTGGACGCCCGAGGATGCCCGGCTCGACGGCGTGGCCACGATCCGTGCGATCGCCACGCAGTGGCTGTCGCGCTTCGACCTGGACCTCGTCGGCCTCGACGTCGCCGGCGTGACGGTCGACGGCGTCGCCGCCGAGGTCGCCCGGGAGGGGGCGCGCGAGCTCGTGATCACGCCTTCCACGACCATCGCCCGCGGGGTCGACTTCCGGGTCGAGGTGACCTACGGGGGCCGCCCCGCCGCCCAGCCGTCGATCGACGGCGTCGAGCCGGGGTGGACGAGCGACGACGAGGGCGAGGTCCACGTCATCGGCGAGCCCGCCGGCGCCGCCACGTTCTTTCCTGTCAACGACCATCCGACCGACAAGGCGACCTACGAGCTGCGGGTGACCGTGCCCGAGGGGATGGCCGTGGCGGCGAACGGCACGCTGTCGGACCGGCGAGCCCTCGGCGGAACGGAGCAGTGGACCTACCGGGCCGAGGACCCGATGGCGAGCTACCTCGTGCAGGTCGTGATCGCCAACCTCGCCTTCGACCGGGACGTTGGCCCCGACGACCTACCGCTCCGCTACGCCTACGACCACGACGTGGCCGAGGTGGCCCGGCGGGCCATGACCCGCACGCCGGAGGCGATCGCGGCATTCGAGGAGATGTTCGGTCCCTACCCGTTCGAGTCCTACGGGACGGTCGTGGTCGACGAGGCGCTCTCGCTGGCGCTCGAGAGCCAGACGCTGTCGCTGTTCGGCGCGGACGCCCTGCGGGAGTCGGTGGTCGTCCACGAGCTGGCCCACCAGTGGTTCGGCGACGACGTGAGCCCCGCCACCTGGCGCGACATCTGGCTGAACGAGGGGTTCGCCACCTACGCCGAGTGGCTGTGGTCCGAGGCGTCGGGCGGCCCGTCGGCCGATGCCCTGGCGCGGCGCGCCGAGGCCGCCGCCCGCGACCTCGACGTGGCGCCGGCGGACCCCGGCCCCGACGACCTGTTCGCCGAGACCGTCTACGTCCGGGGCGCGCTGACGCTGCACGTCCTGCGCCACGAGCTGGGCGACGACGGCTTCTTCGAGCTCCTGCGCACCTGGCTCGCCCGCTACGGCGGGCGCACCGCGTCGACCGCCGACTTCGAGGCGCTGGCCACCGACGCCGCCGGCGAGGACCTCAGCGCGTTGTTCTCGGCGTGGCTGCACCGCGCCGACGCCCCGGACCTCTCGGACTGGGAGGGGTAGTGGCGCACGCCGGCGGGCAGGTCGTCCACCCCGTCGCCGTGCGCCCGCTAGCCTGCCGCCGGTGAGCGAGCAGCCCAACCTCGAGATCGTCGAGCGGACGAGCGACGGTGTGTCCGCCCGTCTCACGGGCGACCTCGACATCGTCAACGCCGAGGACGTCAAGCGCGAGCTGACCGAGCTGGTCGACTCCGGTCCGACGGCCCTCACGCTCGACATGGAGGCCGTGCGCTTCGTCGACTCCAGCGGTCTCGGCGCGCTCGTGGCGATCCACCGCCACGCCGAGTCGGCGGGGGCGCGCTTCGTCGTGCGAGCCGTGCCCGCACAGGTGCAGCGCCTGTTCGAGATCACCCGGCTCGACGACCTCCTCGCCGTCGAGGACTGAGCCCGGCGGCGGTCCCTGCCGGTCGTCCAGCGTCTGCCGGTCAGCCGTCCAGCGTCTGGCGAAGCTCGAGCAGGCAGCGCCGGATGAGGCGCGACACATGCATCTGGCTGATGCCGAGCCGGTCGGCGATCTCGCTCTGGGTCAGCTCGTCGTAGAACCGCAGCCGCAGGATCTGCGCCTCGCGCTCGGGCAACGTCTGGAGCAGCTGGCCGACCAGCATCCGGAGCTCTACCGGGCGGCTCGCCGGGTCGCCGCCGGGCAGCCGGTCGGCCAGCGGCGTGCCGTCCTCGTCGCCTGGGCGGCGGGCATCGAGGCTGGTGGCCCGGTAGGCGGCACCGGCCTCCATGGCCTCGAGCACCTCGTCCTCGGACAGGTCGAGCTCGGCGGCCAGCTCGGCCACGCTGGGTGGCCGGCCGAGCCGGCTGGACAGCGCCCCGGTGGCCCGGCGGAGGTCCAGGTGGCGCTCCTGGGCGCTTCGGGGCGGGCGCACGGCCCACGTGCGGTCACGGAAGTAGCGCTTGATCTCGCCGTTCACCGTGCGGCTGGCGAACGAAGAGAACGGGATGCCCCGGGACGGGTCGAACCGCTCGACGGCCTTGAGGGTGCCCAGCATCGCGATCTGGACGAGGTCGTCGAGCTCGACGCCCCGCCCGCGGTAGTCGTGCGCGATCGACGCCGCCAGGCCCCGGTGGGCCTCGACGAGCCGGTTGCGCACGGATCGCTGGCGGGTGGCCTGGTACTCCAGGAACAGCGCGTCGAGACCGGAACCCTCCCCCGAGTCCTGGGTCATGTGGAGCTGCGCGCTCGCTTCACCAGGTGGAACCGCCGGGTATCACCGTCGACCTCGAAGCCGTGGTCGTCCACCACGACGCGGAGGATCTCGAGGGCCAGGTCGTCGAGCGGGCCGCCGGGGGTCTTGGAGCTGCACTGGTACTCGCCGCTGACCTCGACCTCGCCGGGTGACCGCCGGTACGTGATGGCGGCGGTCGCCACCGCGTCGTCGGAGCCCTCGATCAGCAGCGCGACGAGCTCGCTGACGGCGATGCGCAGGTCTTCGGTGTCATCGATGCTCAGGCCGGCGTCGGCCGCCACTCCGGCGGCGACGAGGCGGGCGAGGCGGACCGAGCTCGGCTCGGCCGGGACGCTGAGGTGGACGGGTTGGGCAGCCATGGGCTCCTGTGCAGGGTCGGGAGCGGTCGGAGCGGTCCGGTGCGCGCTGGCCCGGTGCCTGCTCGCGCCGCCGACTCTAGGGTGCTCCGGGCCGACGCCACGGCCGCCGCGGCGGGCGTTTGTCCGTCGGCGGCGAGGGGTAGGGCGAGCGGCGATGAATCTGCCGGCGAGCTCCACGTTCCGGCGGGAGCGTGCGACTGTGCCCTCCGCCAGGGATTTCGTGAGGACCTCACTGGCCGGGCTCGCCCTCGACGAGGACGCCGTCGACCGCCTGGTGCTGGCGTCGGCCGAGGCCTTCAACAACGTGATCTTCCACGCCCAGGGCGACGAGTTCTCGGTCACCGTGTCCGTGGCCGGCTCGTCGTGTCGCGTCGCGGTGACCGACGACGGCTCGGGGTTCTACGCCCCGAGCGCCCCGCCACCCATGCCCCCGGCCCACGAGGTCGGCCACCGCGGCCTCGCCCTCATGTACGCGCTCGTCGACCAGGTCGCCGTGCACAGCACGCCGTCCGGCACGGCCGTCGTCCTGCATCAGGCCCTGTCGGCGAGCGCCGCCTCGCGCGCCACCGCGCTCGGCTGAGCGCAGCGCACATGAGGACGGGCCCGGTCAGGCCCGCGCTGTGACGCTCGGCAGCCAGGCCGGGCGGGTGGACTCGTAGGCGCCGACCGCCTCGGCGTGGCGGAGCGTGATGCCGATGTCGTCGAGGCCCTCGAGGAACCGCTCGCGGGTGGCCTCGTCGAGCGGGAACCCGCACTCGATGCCGGCCGCCGGGGCGGACACGGTGCGGCGCTCCACGTCGATGGTGACGTCGAGGTCGGGGTCGGCCGCGATGGCCCGGATGAGCGCCTCGCCAACCTCGGGCGGCACGACCACGGGCACCAGCCCGTTCTTCGTGGCGTTGTTGCGGAAGATGTCGCCGAACCGCGGGCTGATCACGCCCTGGAAGCCGTAGTCGAGGATTGCCCACACGGCGTGCTCGCGCGAGGAGCCCGTCCCGAAGTTGGGGCCGGCCACGAGGATGCGCGCCTGGGCGTAGCGCTCGTCGTTCAGCACGAACGACCGATCGTCGCGCCACGTCGAGAAGAGCCCCCGGCCGAAGCCGGTGCGCTCGATCCGCTTGAGCCACTCGGCGGGGATGATCTGGTCGGTGTCGACGTCGGAGCGGTCGAGCGGCACGGCCGTGCCCTCGACGATGCGGACGGGTTCCATCGGTGGTCCTCTGGTCGCGGGACGGCTCAGGCCAGGTCGGCCGGGGTGGCGAGCGTGCCGGCCACCGCGGTGGCGGCGGCCACGGCGGGGGAGACCAGGTGGGTGCGGCCGCCGCGGCCCTGGCGGCCCTCGAAGTTGCGGTTGCTGGTCGAGGCGCAGCGCTCGCCCGGGGCGAGCTTGTCGGGGTTCATGGCCAGGCACATCGAGCAGCCCGGCTCCCGCCAGTCGAACCCGGCGGCGACGAGCACCTTGTCGAGTCCCTCGCCCTCGGCCTGCGCCTTGACGGCGTGCGATCCGGGCACGACGAGGGTGCGAACCCCCGGGGCCACGGTGCGGCCGTCAGCGACGGCCGCTACGGCGCGGAGGTCCTCGATGCGGCCGTTGGTGCACGAGCCGATGAAGACCGTGTCGACCGCCACCTCGCGCAGCGGCGTGCCCGCGGTCAGGCCCATGTAGTCGAGCGCCCGGCGGGCGGCGTCGCGCTCGGACGCCTCGGCGAACGCATCCGGGTCGGGGACGACGCCGGTGAGCGGGGCGACCTGCCCGGGGTTCGTGCCCCATGAGACGTGGGGCACGACCTCGTCACCCTCGATCTGCACGTCCTTGTCGAACGCCGCGCCGTCATCGGTGGGCAGCGAACGCCAGTCGTCGAGCGCCCGCTCCCAGGAGGCACCGGAGGGGGCATGGCGCCGGCCCTCGACGTAGGCGAACGTCGTGTCGTCCGGTGCGATGAGGCCGGCCTTGGCGCCCGCCTCGATCGACATGTTGCACACGGTCATGCGGCCCTCCATCGAGAGCGACCGGATGACGCTGCCCCGGTACTCGATGACCGAGCCGATGCCGCCGCCGGTGCCGATGCGCCCGATGATGGCCAGGATCACGTCCTTGGCGGTCGAGCCCGCCGGCAGCTCGCCCTCGACCGTGACCGCCATCGTGCCCGGGCGCTGCTGGGGCAGTGTCTGGGTGGCGAGGACGTGTTCGACCTCGCTCGTCCCGATGCCGAAGGCCAGCGCGCCGAACGCCCCGTGCGTCGAGGTGTGGCTGTCGCCGCACACGATCGTCATACCGGGCTGGGTCAGGCCCTGCTCCGGGCCGATGATGTGCACGATGCCCTGGCCGGCGTCGCCCATCGGGTAGCAGGTGATGCCGAACTCGGCGCAGTTCGCCGAGAGCACGTCCATCTGCTTGGCCGAGATCGGGTCGGCCACCGGCTGGCCGACGCCACTGGTCGGCACGTTGTGGTCCATCGTGGCGACCGTGAGGTCGGGCCGGCGCACCGAGCGGCCGGCGAGGCGCAGGCCGTCGAAGGCCTGAGGCGAGGTCACCTCGTGCACCAGGTGGAGGTCGATGTAGAGGAGGTCGGGCTCGCCCTCGGCGGCCCGGACCACGTGACGGTCCCAGACCTTCTGGCTCAGCGTGCGGGGAGTACCCATGGTGCCTCGTCTCACATGTTGAGATAGCATATTCAAGTTATGGGAAGTGTAAGCGGTGTCGGCGTGCTGGACAAAGCGATGGCGGTGCTCGGTGCGGTCGGTGCGGGCGAGCGGTCGCTCGCCGGCATCGTGGCCGCCACGGGCCTGTCCCGGGCGACCGCTCATCGCCTCGCCGTGGCGCTCGAGACCCACGGCCTGCTGCGCCGTGACGACGAGGGCCGCTTCTCGCTTGGCCTGGGCCTCGTCGGCCTCGGCCACGCTGCCTCCGAGGCGATCCCCGGGTGGCTCGACGCCCGGGCCGAGTTGGCCTGGCTGCGTGAGCAGACCGGCGAGTCGGTGCAGCTGTTCGTGCGGGACGGCGACGAGCGGGTGTGCGTCGAGTCGTTCGAGGCGCCCCACGAGCTGCGCACGATCGTGCCGGTCGGCGCCCGGCTGCCCCTGTCCCAGGGCTCGGGCGGCCGGGCCCTGCTCGCATCCCCGTCGCCGCCGGGTGGTTCGCCGTCGCCGGCGGACGGGACCCCGGCGTGGGTCGAGAGCGTCGCCGAGCGCCAGCCCGGCGTGGCGTCGGTCAGCGCCGCGGTGCGCGGCCCCGGCGGCCGGGTCGTCGCGGCGGTCAGCGTGAGCGGCCCGATCGAGCGGACGACCCGCCGCCCCGGTGCCCGCTACGGCGCCGCCGTCGCCGAGGCCGCGACCCGCATCTCCGCCCGCCTCACCTGACCGCCCGCAGCGGACCGGTGCCAACCGTCCGCTCCGGCGGTACAAGCGCGATACCGGCGAGGTGGCGGGCGGTACCGGTCCGGGTGTCAGCGAGGTGGCGGGCGGGTGGCGCTGAGGATGCCGGCCGCTCCGGAGGCGGGTTTCCTCAGGGGCGGCAGGCGGCACCGCAGGCGAGAGGACCCGCCCGCCACCGGGCTTACACGGAACCGGCCGCCGCCGGGCCCCGGCAGGACCCGCCGGCCGCCGGGCCGGCACGGGACAGGCCCCCGGGGCATCTCGGCTCAGCGACGAGGATCAGCCGACCTGGCGGTCGCGCCCCTCCCAGAACGGCTCCCGCAGCTTGAACTTCTGCAGCTTGCCCGTGGCCGTGCGGGGCAGCACGTCGCGCAGCTCGACCGACGTGGGGCACTTGTAGTGGGTCAGGCGCGTGCGGCAGTGCTCGATCAGCTCCTGCTCCGAGGCCTTCTCGCCCTCGGCCAGCACGACGAGCGCCTTGACCGTCTCGCCCCAGCGCTCGTCGGGCACGCCGATCACCGCGACCTCGGCGACAGCCGGGTGCGAGAACAGGGCGTCCTCGACCTCGATCGACGACACGTTCTCGCCGCCCGAGATGATCACGTCCTTCTTGCGGTCGGAGATGGCCAGGTAGCCGTCGCCGATCGTGCCGCCGTCGCCGGTGTGGAACCAGCCGCCGTCGAGTGCCTCCGCGGTGGCGTCGGGCTGGGCCCAGTAACCGCCGAGCACGGTGTTGGATCGGGCCAGAACCTCACCGGAGTCCGCTACCTCCAGCCGGGTGCCGAGCGCCGGTGCCCCGGCGCGGCCGAGCAGCGAGGCACGCTCGGCGGCGTCGAGTCCGTCCCACTCGGCCCGGCGGCGGTTCATCGTGAGCAGCGGCGCCGTCTCGGTCAGCCCGTAGATCTGGATGAACTCCCAGCCGAGCTCGGTCTCCATGCGCTCGATCGTGCGGGTGGGCGGTGGGGCGCCGGCCACCACCATGCGGACCCGGTCGCGCCCGGGGACGGGTCCGTCCCACTGGGCCGCGGCGTCGAGGATCGCGGCCACGACGGCCGGTGCCCCACACAGCAGCGTGACCCCGTGGCGCTCGACCCGGCGCAGGATCTCGGCGCCGTCGACCTTACGGATCACGACCTGGGCGGCGCCCATGCCCGCCAGCGCGAACGGCATGCCCCAGCCGTTGCAGTGGAACATCGGCAGCGTGTGCAGGTACACGTCGCGGTCGGTCACCCCGGCCTGCCAGCCGAACACGGCGGCGTTGATCCACAGGTTCCGGTGCGTGAGCTCGACGCCCTTGGGTCGGGCGGTGGTGCCGCTCGTGTAGTTGATCGTGGCGGTGGCGTCCTCGTCGGGGTCGTCCCACGGCTCGGGATCGGCGGCCCCGGCGGGCCAGAGCGCGGCGTCGGAGCCCTCGCCGAGCACGATGCGGTGCTCGGCCGTGACACCGGCCAGCGACGCGTCGATCTCGGGATCGACGAGCAGCACCCGGGCGCCCGAGTGCCCGACGATGTAGCCGACCTCGTCGGCGCCGAGCCGGAAGTTGACCGGTACCAGCACCCGGCCCCAGGCCGAGACCCCGAAGAACGAGGTGAGCAGGCGGGCGGCGTTGTGCGAGACGATCGCCACCCGGTCGCCTCGCCCGATGCCGAGGGCGTCGAGGGCGGCGGCCTGGGCCCGGGCCAGCTCGGACAGCCGCCCGTAGGTCACCTCGCCCCACGAGGCGGCGGGCTGGTCGGGCTCGTCGACCACGCCGATGCGGTCGGGATAGACGAGCGCCGCGCGCTCCAGGTGGTCGGCGATGGTCAGCGGAACCTTCATGGTGCTCCCCCTCTGCTCTCGGGAGAGCGTTCCACACGACCCCCGCTCAGTCGACGGCGACGACCTCGACCCGCAGCTCGGCGCCCGTCGGGGCCGTGAAGGACACGGTGTCGCCGCTGGCCGAACCCAGCAGCGCCTCACCCAGAGGGGAGGAGGGGCTGATGACGTCGAGGTCGTCGTGGCGCTCCTCGATCGAGCCGACGAGGTAGCGCTCGACCTCGTCGTCGCCCTCGTAGCGGATGCTGACCACCGAGCCGTGCGACACGGCGCCGCCGCCGGCTGCCGCCTCGACGATCTCGGCGTTCTCGATCATGAAGGCGAGCTGGTTGATGCGGCCCTCCATCTTCCCCTGCTCCTCCTTGGCGGCGTGGTAGTCGCCGTTCTCGGAGAGGTCGCCCAGCTCGCGGGCGGCTTCGATCTTCCTCGCGATCTCGACCCGGCCGCGCGTCGTCAAGTCGTCGTACTCCCTCTTGAGGCGGTCGTACGCGGCCGGCGATAGGTGGTGGGTCTGTGCCATAGAGAGAGCAGGGTACGACCGGGCGTGCTGGACGCCAAGGACTCGGTCCACATGATCAACCGCTGTGACAGCAGATCGAGGGCCGACGATCGTTGTCCCCCGCCAACATCATGGAGGGTGGTCGTTTGTGCGCTCAAAGGGGTTGCGGTGTGAGCCGCAAGGGACTCGGTCCGGTCCGACCCGGCGCCGAGCACGCGGCGCCGCCACCCGTCGTTCGCGGTTGACGTCACGCCCCTAACGCGGCGACACTTCCACGTGCAATGACCTCAGCCCCGCGTACCGTAATCATCATCGCCTAGCGCACGTCGAACATCCGACGTGCGGTGCCGACCGTCCGCCTACGGGTGGGCGGTTTCTCATTTCTCGGGGCGGTTCGGGGCCTCCAGGCAGCACCCAAACCGAGCACCACACGACGCACACGGAGACGCAGTGAGCCACACCATCGGAGTCATCGGCGGCGACGGCATCGGCCCCGAGGTCATCGCCGAGGCCCTGAAGGTGGTGCACGCCACCGGCGTCACCCTCGACACCGTGGACTACGACCTCGGCGGGGCCCGCTACCTGCGCGACGGCACGATCCTGCCCGACGGCGTGCTCGACGAGTGGCGCAGCCACGACGCCCTTTTGCTCGGCGCCGTGGGCACCCCCGGCGTGCCGCCCGGCGTCATCGAGCGGGGCCTGCTGCTGAAGATGCGCTTCGACCTCGACCTCTACATCAACCAGCGGCCCTTCCTCGACGCGGCGGCCGGCATCGACATGGTGGTCATCCGCGAGAACACCGAGGGACCGTACGTGGGCGAGGGCGGCGTCCTCCGCAAGGGCACGCCGAACGAGGTGGCCACCCAGGGCTCGGTCAACACCCGCATGGGCGTCGAGCGGTGCGTGCGCTACGCCTTCGACCTGGCCGAGAGCCGCAGCCGCAAGCACCTCACGCTCGTCCACAAGACCAACGTGCTCACCTTCGCCGGCGACCTGTGGCAGCGCGCCTTCGACGAGGTGGCCGCCGACCACCCCGACGTCGACACGGCTTACAACCACGTCGACGCCGCCTGCATCCACTTCGTGTCCGACCCCCGGCGCTACGACGTCGTCGTGACCGACAACCTCTTCGGCGACATCCTGACCGACCTCGGTGGCGCCGTATCGGGCGGCATCGGGTTCGCGGCGTCCGGCAACCTCAACCCGGCTCGCACCGGCCCGTCGATGTTCGAGCCGGTCCACGGCTCGGCACCCGACATCGCGGGCCAGGCCACGGCGAACCCGACCGCCGCCGTGCTCTCGGCGGCGATGATGCTCGACTTCCTGGGCGAGGCCGATGCCGCCGCCCGCATCCGCAAGGCGTGCGCCGACCCGTCGACGCTCACCGGCTCCACCCCCGAGATCGGCGACGCCATCGCCGCTCGGGTCTGACCGAGGGGAAAACACCCGATGCCCATCACACCCACGCCGAAGATCTGGTTCAACGGCGAGCTGATCCCCTGGGACGACGCGAACATCCACATCCTCACGCACTCACTCCACTACGGCATGGGTGTCTTCGAGGGCATCCGCGCCTACGAGACCGAGGACGGGCCCGGGGTGTTCCGCCTCACCGACCACATGCGGCGGCTCCAGCAATCGGCGCAGATCATGATGATGGAGCTGCCGTACTCCCTCGACGAGATGGTCCAGGCCGTGAAGGACACGGTCGCGTCGACGGGCCTCGGCTCGTGCTACATCCGGCCGATCGCGTACTACGGCTACGGCGAGATGGGCCTCAACACGCTGCCCTGCTCGGTCGACGTGGCCGTCGCCTGCTGGCCCTGGGGCGCCTACCTGGGCGACGACGCGGCCACCAAGGGCGTGCGGATGAAGATCTCGTCGTGGGCGCGCCACGACCACAACATCATGCCGCCGTCGGCCAAGACGACCGGCAACTACGTGAACAGCTCGCTCGCCAAGGTCGAGGCCCTCAAGGCCGGCTACGACGAGGCAATCTTGCTGAACCGGGCCGGGTTCGTGGCCGAGTGCACCGGCGAGAACGTCTTCTGCGCCCGCCACGGCAAGCTGATCACCCCGCCGGTGTCGTCGGGCGCCCTCGAGGGCATCACGCAGGACACGGTCATGACGATCGCCCGCGACCTCGGCTTCGAGACCGTGCTCGGCGACCTGTCGCGCAGCGATCTCTACATCTCGGAGGAGCTGTTCGTGTGCGGCACGGCCGCCGAGGTGTCCGCGGTGAACTCCGTCGACGACCGCTCCATCCCGTGCCCAGGGCCGATGACCGCGGCCATCGCCGCGGAGTACTCCCGGGCCGTGCGCGGCCAGGTCGACCGCTACAAGGATTGGGTGGAACATGCCCACTGACGCACCGGGGGCCGTGCCGGCCGCGGTCGACGTGTTCGACACGACCCTGCGGGACGGCGCCCAGTTCGAGGGCATCTCGCTGACCGTCGAGGACAAGCTGCGGGTCGCCGCGCAGCTCGACTGGCTCGGCGTGCGCTGGATCGAGGGCGGATACCCGCAGGCGAACCCCCGTGACGCCGAGTTCTTCGTCCGGGCCCGCACCCAGCTGCCGCTCGAGACGGCCACGCTCGTGGCGTTCGGCTCGACCCGCCGGGCGGCCGGGCGCGTCGACGTCGACCCGACGCTCGCCGCGCTCGTGGAGGCCGGCGTGTCGACCGCGTGCATCGTCGGCAAGAGCTGGGACTTCCACGTTGTCGAGGCGCTACGCACCACGCTGGACGAGGGCGTCGCCATGGTCGCCGACTCGGTCCGCTACCTGCGGAGTCGGGGCATGCGCACGTTCTTCGACGCCGAGCACTTCTTCGACGGCTACAAGGCCAACCCCGAGTACGCCCTGCGCGTGGTCGAGGCCGCGGCCACCGCGGGGGCCGAGGTCGTCGTGCTGTGCGACACGAACGGCGGGTCGCTGCCCCACGAGGTGCAGGCCATCGTCGGCGAGGTCGTGCGCTACCTGGCCGGCGGGCCCCAGATCGGCATCCACACCCAGAACGACAGCGGCTGCGCCGTGGCGAACTCGGTGGCCGCCGTCGTGGCCGGAGCCACCCACCTGCAGGGCACGGTCAACGGCTACGGCGAGCGCACCGGCAACGCCAACCTGATGACCTGCATCCCGAACCTCGAGCTGAAGATGGGCGTGCGCTGCCTGCCCGAGGGGCGCCTCGACCGGCTCACCGCCGTCAGCCGCCACGTCGCCGAGCTGGTCAACCTGCCACCACACGCCGCCGACCCCTACGTCGGGGCCTCGGCGTTCGCCCACAAGGGCGGCCTGCACACCTCGGCCCTGGACCGGGTCGGTGGCGCCACCTACGAGCACGTCGATCCCGCCGTGGTCGGCAACGCCACCCGTGTGCTCGTGTCCGACCTCGGGGGACGGGCGGGCATGGTGATGAAGGCGCGGGAGTTCGGTGTTGTCCTCGACGACAAGGCGGCGGCCGATCTGTCCGAGCGACTGAAGCAGCTCGAGGCCGAGGGCTTCCACTACGAGGCTGCCGACGCCTCGCTCGAGCTGCTCATGCGCGAGGCGACGGGGTGGCGCCAGCCCTACTTCCGGCTCGAGGGCTACCGGGTCACCGCGTACCACCGCCACGCCGTACGGGGCGGCGTGCCGATCGAGGACGGCGAGTCGATGCTCGACACCGAGGCCACGGTCAAGGTGTGGGCGGGTGACGAACGGCTGGTGGCGATCGGCGAGGGCAACGGCCCGGTCAACGCCCTCGACGCGGCGCTGCGCTCGGTGCTGGAATCGCGCTACCCGGGCCTCGGGCGCATCCACCTCACCGACTACCGGGTGCGGGTGCTCGAGGGCTCGGCCGAGACCGACGCGGTTGTGCGGGTCATCATCGACTCGACCGACGGCGAGCGGACCTGGTCGACGATCGGCGTCAGCGAGAACGTCATCGAGGCGTCGTGGCAGGCGCTGGTCGACTCGATCGTGTGGGGCCTGCTCCACGGGTGAGGGCGGCGGCTTCCGGGCCCGGGCGGGTCACCCGGGTATCGTGCCCGGGTGGCCGCTCCCGAGTACGTCCCCCAACCGCCCATGAGGACGGTCCGCAGCTACGAGTCGCCGCCCCGGCGCCCCGAGTCGTGGACGCCCCGACGCCCCGGTGACATCCCCACCGGCCACCCGCGCGGCGAGCTACTCGGTAGCCCGGGCCCCGACCAGGGCTACATCTACGTCCTGGCCCGGCGGTTCGAGGGGTCGCTGCAGCTCGCGTCCGACGAGCACGAGGGCGACGCCATCGCCGGGTGCATCGGCGTGGCCCTGAAGCGGGCGTCGCTGTTCGGCCGCGCGCCGGTGCTGCACGACCTGACGGTGGCGTTCACGGTGTGGGGCTACCTGGGCGACGCTCCGCCCGACCTCATCGCCTTCCGCCAGCCGCTCTTCGAGGAGATCGCGAATCCGCTCCATTACGGGGAGCAGCGCCGCGTCGTCGACCTCGTCCCCGAGGACGTGCTGCGGCGGACGCCCGACGACCTCGCAGAGGCCCATCGCCGCGACTGGCGCAGCCTGCTCGCCATCTAGCGCGGCCACCGGCACCGCGACCCGCGGCGCTCGGCCAGCCGGCTTTGGCACTCCCGCGGCCGGTCCCCCGGCCGTCACACCCCCCGGTTAGCCTGGATCCGATGCCCACTCGTCCCCGGGTGCGGTTCGCGCCGTCGCCCACCGGCTACCTGCACGTCGGCGGTGCCCGCACCGTGCTGTTCAACTGGCTGTTCGCCCGCCACACCGGCGGCGAGATGGTGCTGCGCATCGAGGACACCGACACCGAACGCAACCGGCCCGAGCTCACCGACAACATCCTCGAGATGATCGAGTGGCTGGGCCTCCGGTGGGACGGCGAGCCCGTCCACCAGAGCGACCGGATCGACCGCCACCGGGCGGCGGCCGACCAGCTGCTCGCCGCGCGTCGTGCCTACTGGTGTGACTGCACGCCAGAGCAAGTGGCCGCCCGGGCGAAGGAGCGGGGCGGTCCGCCGGGCTACGACGGGTACTGCCGCGACCGGGGCCTCGGCCCGGGGCCTGCCACGGCGCTGCGGTTCCGCACTCCCGACGACGGCGCCACCAGCTTCGAGGATCTGGTGCGGGGAACGGTCAGCTTCGAGAACAAGGTCCTCGAGGACTTCGTGCTCGTCCGCTCCAACGGCACCCCGACGTTCCTCCTCGCCAACCTCGTCGACGACGCCGACATGGGCATCACCCATGTCGTGCGAGGCGAGGAGCACGTCAGCGGCACGCCGAAGTACCTGCTCATCGGCGAGGCGCTCGGGCTCCACCATCGCCCGACGTTCGCCCACCTTCCGGTCCTCGTGAACGAGCAGCGCAAGAAGCTCTCGAAGCGGCGCGACTCGGTGTCGGTGGCCGCGTTCCGCGACGAGGGCTACCTGCCCGAGGCCATGGTGAACTACATGGCCCTCCTGGGTTGGGGCCCGAAGGACGGCGTCGAGATCCGCCCCCTGGGCGAGATCGTCGAGCTGTTCCGCCTCGAGGACGTCACGCCGTCTCCGGCGTTCTTCGACGTGAGGAAGCTGCAGAGCTTCAACGCCGACCACATCCGGGCCCTCGATGCCGAGGCATTCGTCGAACGGGCCCGACCGTTCCTGGGCGAGGGCCCCCGGGGCGAGGCCACCGAGGCCGTGCTGCGGCCCTTGGCCGAGCTCGTTCGCGACCGGGTGCGGCTGCTGACCGAGGTCGAGCCGATGGTCGCGTTCCTGCGCGACGACGAGATCACGATCGACGAGACCTCGTGGCAGAAGGGCGTGGCCAAGCTCGCCGACCGGGCGGCCGCCATGCTCGACGCCGTCATCGCCGCGCTGGCCGACGTGGCGTGGGAGCGCGACGCCATCGAGGAGGCGCTGCTCGGCGCGGCGGTCACCGCCGGCTTCACGAACGCCGAGGGCAAGCCGCAGATGTCCAAGGCGCAGGGCCCGGTGCGGGTGGCGGTCACCGGCCGCATCGTCGGCCCGCCGCTGTACGAATCGCTGGTCGTGCTGGGGCGCGAGCGCACACTCGACCGCCTGAGGGACGCACGCGGCCTGCTGTGACCTCGACGGTGGAGCCCGACGTCCCGGCGGGTCCGGGCGACGACGGCGACGAGCCCCGTCCGGGCCGGCGCCGCCGGCGGCCGGTGCTGCGTGTCAGCTGGTTCGCCATCCGGGTGGGCGTGGCGCTGGCGTTCTGCGCGCTGGTCTACCTGTCCGTCACGTTCGTGCAGGTCTGGGACGCCAGCCGCAGCGACGAGGCCCGGACGGCCGACGCCATCGTCGTGCTCGGCGCCGCCCAGTACGACTGCGCGCCCTCGCCCGTGCTCGAGCAGCGCCTCGACCATGCCAAGGACCTCTACGACGCCGGCGTGGCCCCCCGAATCGTGGTCACCGGCGGCAAGCAGGCCGGCGACCGGTGCACCGAGTCCAAGGCCAGCGCCGACTACCTGATTGCCGCCGGCGTGCCCGACGCGGACCTGCTGCGCGAGGTGAAGGGGCGCAACTCCTGGGAGTCGCTCGCCGCCTCCACCACCATCCTGCGCGACGACGGCTACCGCAGCGCCGTGCTGGTCACCGACGGCTACCACGCCCTCCGGGTCGAGGCCATCGCCGACGAGCTCGGCCTCGACGCCGTCGTGTCGCCGGCCAGCGGCGATGCCTCCACCCAGGCGCTGCTCAAGGAGACCGGCGTGGTGGCGGTCGGGCGCATCATCGGCTTCCGCCGGCTGGTGAACCTCGACGACCACCTCGTCACCACCAGCACCTGACCGGGCATGCCGGCATGGTCACGGTCGGGCCGTCCAGAGATGCCCGTTCGGTGGCCGCCCCGGCGTTCACCTGGCCGTCCAGCCGCCGTCCACGACGAGCGTCTGACCGGTGCAGTAGCTCGACGCGTCGCTGGCGAGGTACAGGAGCGCGCCGTCCAGCTCGTGCTCCGATCCTGGCCGTCCCATCGGGCAGTTGCGTTCGATGTACTGCAGCGAGCGCTCGTCGCCGAGCATCTCGTCCGCGGTCATCTCCGAGGGGAACCAGCCCGGTGCGATGCCGTTCACGCGCACGCCGCGCCGGGCCCACTGGCACGCCAGCTCGCGGGTCAGGTTCACGATCGCGCCCTTCGCCGCGCAGTAGCTGGCCTGCTTCACCGGTGCCGAAGCGACGATCCCGAGCATCGAGGCGATGTTGACGACGGACCCGTGCCCGGACGCCACGAGGTGGGGCAGCGCCAGCTGGCTGAGCCGGAACGGCGCCGTGAGGTTCACGTCGAGCACGTGCTGCCAGCGGTGAGGCGCCTCGTCCTCGGCTGCGCCGGCGCCAGACACGCCCGCGTTGTTCACGAGGACGTCGATGCCACCGAGCTGGCCGACGGCGGTGTCCACCAGACGTACGAGGTCCTCGTCGCGGCGCACGTCGCACGCTGCGGCGACGGTGCGGTCGCCGAGCTCGCCGACGAGCCGATCGAGCCGGTCGACCCGTCGTGCGGCGACGATCACCGACGCGCCAGCGGCGTGGAGCACCCGGGCGAACCGGGCGCCGAGACCACTGGAGGCGCCCGTGACGATCACCACCCGGCCCTCGAGCCCGAAGAGCGCCGCCGGGTCGAGCACGAAGGGATCAGCCATGGGAGAGGGGCACCGCGGCGTCGAGGCGGATGGCTTCACCGTTGAGCATGGGCTTCTCCACGATCGGGCGGGGGCTACGACGTCGGGGTCGCCGTTCAGGGTGACGAGGAACATCCTGCAGGTGGATGACCGCGGACGCCACCGGCTCGTGCACGAAGGCGGACGTAACGGTCGTCCCGCTCATGAGCGCGGTCATGGCCCACATCATCCGAGCGCTCTTCGAGGCGTTCCGATGACCGGGGTC
>DATHAO010000060.1:0-2817 GCA_035296625.1 Acidimicrobiales bacterium
CTCGACCAGATCCTGGCCGATCCCGCCCGGGCCCCGGCCCCGGCCCCGGCGGCCGCCGACCCGCCGGCGGCGCCGTCCGGTCCGCCGGCATCCGGTTCGGCGCCATCCGGCCCGGCGCGGGGCTCCGATCCGGCGGCGAGACCGACGCCCTCCCCGCCACCCGAGGCCGACACCACGCCGTGAGCACCGAGTCCCTCCCCAGCGACGCGGAGGCCGAAGGGGGTCAGATGACCCTCGTCGAGCACCTCACCGAGCTGCGCAAGCGGCTGATCATCTCCGTGGTCGCCGTCGGCATCGGCATGCTGGTCGTCTTCATCTTCTACGACCCGATCTTCGACTTCCTGGTCTCGCCCTACTGCGCCACGAGCGACGACTGCCGGCTGCTGCAGACCGACCCGCTCGAGGGCTTCGGCGTGCGCATGCGGGTGGCCGGCTACGGCGGCATCGCCCTGGCCATGCCCGTCATCCTGTGGCAGCTGTGGCGCTTCGTCGCCCCGGGCCTCTACGCGAACGAGAAGCGCTATGCCATCCCGTTCGTCGCCTCGGCGGTCACGCTCTTCGTGCTCGGGGCCGGCATCGCCTACGCCACGATGCCGATGGCGCTCGAGTTCCTGGCCGACATCGGCGGCGACAACCTCGAGCAGTTCTACTCGCCCAATCGCTACTTCCGGCTGGTCACCTACATGATGCTGGCGTTCGGCATCGGGTTCGAGTTCCCGATCCTGCTGCTGTTCCTGATCATGGCCGGCGTCCTCGAGGTCGACATGCTGCGGCGCGGCCGGCGCATGGCGTTCGTCATCATCACCGTGGTGGTGGCGCTCATCACGCCGTCCGGCGACCCCTACTCGATGCTCGCCCTGTCGCTCCCGATGATCCTCTTCTACGAGATCGCGCTGCGCATCGGCTCGCTCATCGAGAAGCGGCGGGCCGCGGCCGAGGCCGCCGAGGTGGCCGGTCCGGCGGGGTGACGGCCACCCCGACGTTCGAGCTCGACCCGTTCCAGCGGCGGGCCGTCGCCGCCATCGACGGCGGCGACTCCGTGCTCGTCGCCGCCCCGACGGGGGCGGGCAAGACCGTCGTCGCCGAGCACGCCGTGGCCGCGGCCCTGGCCGGCGGGGGCAAGGCCTTCTACACGACGCCGATCAAGGCCCTGTCCAACCAGAAGTTCGCCGACCTCGCCCGCCGCCACGGCGCCGAGCGGGTGGGCCTGCTGACGGGCGACAACAGCATCAACGGCGACGCCCCGGTGGTGGTCATGACCACCGAGGTCCTGCGGAACATGATCTACGCCCGGTCGAGCGCCCTCGAGGGTCTCCAGTTCGTGGTGCTCGACGAGGTCCACTACCTGCAGGACACCTACCGCGGCCCCGTGTGGGAGGAGGTGATCATCCACCTGGCGCCCGAGGTGCGGCTGGTGTGCCTGTCGGCGACGGTGTCCAACGCCGACGAGGTGGCCGAGTGGCTGACCACCGTGCGGGGGCCGACCGCCCTGGTCCTCGAGGAGGACCGTCCGGTCGAGCTGCGCCACCTCTACATGGCCGGCGACCGCCAGAGCGAGCAGCCGCACCTGCTGCCGATCCTGGTCGACGGGCGGCCCAACCCCGAGGCGAGCCGGCTCGACAACGACCTGGCGCGGGGCCGGGGGCCGCGCCGCGGCCAGCGCCGTCCCCGCAAGCGCTTCTTCACGCCGCGCCGGGTCGACGTCATCGCCCAGCTCGACGACCGCGACATGCTCCCGGCGCTGTACTTCATCTTCAGCCGGGCGGCATGCGACGAGGCCGTGCAGTCGTGCCTCGACGCCGGGCTGCGGCTGACCACTCCCGACGAGCGGGCCCGCATCCGCGAGATCATCGCCGAGCGGACGGGGTCGTTGACCGACGACGACCTCGACGTCCTGCGCTTCGAGCGCTGGTCGGCCGCCCTGGAGGCCGGCCTGGCCGCCCACCACGCCGGCATGGTCCCGCCGTTCAAGGAGACGGTCGAGGCGTGCTTCGTCGAGGGCCTGGTGAAGGCCGTCTTCGCCACCGAGACGTTGGCGCTCGGGGTCAACATGCCGGCGCGTTCGGTCGTCATCGAGCGCATGACGAAGTTCGACGGCGAGAGCCGCGCCTTCCTCACGCCGGGGGAGTACACCCAGCTCACGGGCCGGGCAGGGCGCCGCGGCATCGACGAGTTGGGCTACGCCGTCGTGCTGTGGTCGCCGTTCGCGGCGTTCGAGCAGGTCGCCGACCTGGCCGGCAGCCGCACCTACGGGCTGCGCTCCGCGTTCCGGCCGACGTACAACATGGCCGCCAACCTGGTGGCCCGCTACGAGCCCGGCCAGGCCCGCCACCTGCTGAACCTGTCCTTCGGCCAGTTCCAGGCCGACCGGGCCGTGACGCTCGTCGAGGCCCGCATCGAGCGCCAGCAGGAGCGCATCGACCGCCTCACCGCCGAGGCCACGTGCGACCGGGGCGACCTCGAGGAGTACCAGCGCCTGCGCCAGGAGGCGGCCGAGGCCCGGGCGCCGACCCGGCCGGCACGCGACGAGGTCGAGTTCGCCCTGTCCCGGCTGGGGCCGGGCGACATCGTCGAGATCGGCGGGCGGAAGATGGCCGTGCTGTCGGTGGCGTTCCGCAAGGGCGGGGCGGTCCGGCTCCGCGGCATCGAGGCCGACGGCACGCTCGTGTCCCTCCCGCTGGAGGAGGTGCTCGACGTACCCGTCCGGCTGGGGCGCATCGAGCTGCCCAAGCCCTACGCCCCCAACAACCGGGCGTTCCAGAGCGAGGTGGCCGACCTGCTGCGCCGCGCCCGTCCCGCCGCTCGGCCGCCGCGGCC
>DATHAO010000061.1:0-15337 GCA_035296625.1 Acidimicrobiales bacterium
AGATCGACATGAGCAGCGGCAGGTCGTGCTCGATGACGAGGAGGCTGGCGCCCAGCTCGTCCCGCACCCGCCGCAGTAGCGGCCCGAGGGCCTCGGCCTCGCGCTGGGCGATGCCGGACGACGGCTCGTCGAGCAGCACGACCGCCGGGTCCTGCGCGAACACGCACGCCAGGTCGACGACCCGCCGGGTGCCGGTGGACAGCTCCCGGGTGAACTTGTCGCGGTAGGCGCCCAGCCCGAACAGCTCGACCAGCTCGTCGACACGCAGCCGGACCAGCAGCTCGGAGTCGTCGACCGCCGGCAGGCGGAGGGCGGCGGCCAGCGGATCGCGCACCGCGACCTGTTGCTCCAGCGCCACGGCGATCGTCTCGGACACGGTGAGGCCGGGGAACAGCCGCCCGTCCTGGAAGGACCGGCCCAGGCCGAGCCACGAGCGCACGTGGGTGGGCTGGCCGTGCAGGTCGGCCGCCCGGTCGCCCGCCAGCAGGCGGATGGACCCGGTGTCGGCGGGCGTGAAGCCGGAGATGACGTCGAACAGCGTGGTCTTGCCGGCGCCGTTGGGCCCGATGAAGCCGAGGATCTCGCCGGCGTGGAGGTCGAATGCCACGTCGCTGAGGGCCTGGACGCCGCCGAAGCGGCGGGACACGTTCCGGACCTCCAGCACGACCGGCCGCTCGGCCGGGGTGAGCGCCGGCATCGCGGGGGCCGTGGTCACCGGCGCCGCGCTCCCGGCGAGGTCCGGCATCACGCCGGTGTCGCCGGCGTTGAGGAACACCGAGCGGAGCAGGTCGGGCCGGTCGAGCAGGTCGCGCGTCGGGCCCGCGAACCGGACCTCGCCCTTCTCGAGGAAGTAGGCCCGGTCGGCCACCGTGAGGGCCACGTTGACCGACTGCTCGACGAGGATGATCGTCACGCCCTGGTCCCGCAGCGCCCGGACCATCTCCAGCAGCTGGCCCACGATGGCAGGGGCCAGGCCGAGCGAGAGCTCGTCGATCATCAGCAACCGCGGCTTGCCGACGAACGCCATGCCGAGGGTGAGCATCTGCTGCTGGCCGCCGGACAGGTTGCCGGCCGGCGCGTCGAGCCGGGCCCGCAGCACAGGGAAGATGTCCAGCACCCGCTCGGTCGCCCGGCGGGCCTCGGCCGGCTGGCGGCGCTGCTGCCAGCCGGCCAGCCGCAGGTTGTCCCGCACGCTCAGCTGCGTGAAGACGCCCTGGCCGCCCGGCACCTGGCCGACGCCCCGGTAGGCGACCTCGTTGGGCGGGGTGTGGGTCATGTCCCGGCCGTCGAACACGACCGCCCCGGCGCTGGGCTGGACCAGGCCGGACATGGCCCGCAGGAGCGT
The DNA here is from genome assembly GCA_035296625.1 of Acidimicrobiales bacterium. Taxonomy (GTDB): domain Bacteria; phylum Actinomycetota; class Acidimicrobiia; order Acidimicrobiales; family VFJN01; genus DATCLS01. The sequence goes on from DATHAO010000061.1 coordinate 1,346, forward strand.
CGACTTGCCGGCGCCGTTCGTGCCCAGCAGCGCCACGACCTCGCCTTCGTCGACCTCGACGTCGACCCCGAAGAGGACCTGGACGTTGTCGTAGTGGACGTCGATGCCCCGGGCCAGCAGCAGCTTGACCTTGCCCTGCTTGCGCAGCATGGCGACCTCGGAGCGGGCCGCCGTGCCCTTCCACACCTTGGCGATGTCGTCGGCGACGAAGCCGCTGCCCGAGGCGATGATCAGGCCGCCGATCACGAACACCGGGGCGGCGATCAGCAGGGCCGTGCGGATGCCGTAGGTGTCGCCCAGCTCGCCGATGATCGGCAGGGCGAGCAGGCCCGGCACGATGCACAGGACCATCACCGCGAAGCCGAAGGTTCGCACCTTGGCCGGCACCGCCAGCGACATCACGGCGTAGATGCCCGGGATGAGCAGGAAGAACCCGAGCGACACGACGCCGTTGGCGACGACGGCCACCGGGAGGGTCGGGGCCAGGGCGAACACGGCCCACGCCGCCGCCACCAGGAACGACACCTGGGCGAGGAACCGCAGCACCCGCCCCGGCCCCTTGGCCAGCAGTCGGGTGGCGAGCGGCACGCCGATGAGGAGCCCGGCGAGCTGGGCCGGTCCCTCGAGCATGGCGGTCAGCACGCCGCGCTGGCGCACGTCGAGGTCGAACAGCTCCTCGTAGTAGATGTTGCTGAGCACGACGAGGCCGACCACGGCGATGGCGAGGAACGGGATGGCGCAGTAGATGCGGCGCAGGCTGCGGACCTGCCAGAGGATGCGCCACGACTCGGCCCAGGAGGGCGACTCCTCCTCGGTGTCGGACACGTCGTCGGACATGCCCATCGCCTTGCGCTCGAAGCGCCCGCGGATCGGCTCCTGCAGCCGCAGGCCGAGGACGACGAAGACGGCGGTGATGACGCCGAAGACGATGAACGGCACCCGCCAGCCCAGGTAGAAGCCGAGCATGCCCGCCACCAACGGCCCCACGAACTGGCCGGCGGCGTTGGCGTAGCGGTGGACCGCGTAGATGCGAGGCCGGGTCGGGATGTCGTAGTAGTCGGACAGCAGCGAGTTGTGCACCGGGTCGTTCACGGCCCGGCCCAGGCCGGAGCCGGCCCGGGCGATGCCGAGCACCCAGATCGTCGGGGCGAAGCCCGTGAGCACCGAGAACACGCCCCAGCAGACGGCGCCGGTGAGGGCGACCGGGACCCGTTTGGCCCGGTCGGCGTAGAAGCCGATGGGGAGCGCGAGCAGCAGGGCGGCGACGAGCGACAGCGAGATGACGGTGAGCACGCCGCCGAGGTCGAGGTCGAAGTGGTCCTGGATCTCGGGGGTGAGGACGCCGAAGGCGGTGCGGTCGAGCTCGTCGACCATGTTGAGCCCGAACAGGACCGCGAGCGGGTAGGCGCTGGCGCCACCGGTCACGCCCATCAGCCAGCGGTGCAGGCGGCCGCCCGACGCCACGACGGGGTCGTCGGCCTCGGCCAGGACCTCGTCCACCCGCTCGACGTCGGCGGCGGTCGCCTCGGCGCCGGCGTGGTCGACCGCCTCCCGCACCTCGGCCTCGACGGCGGCATCGGCCTCGGTCACCGGGTCACCTCCTCGGCCTCGGTCCCGGGCCCGGGCTCGGTCGGCCCGGGCCCGGTCGGCCCGGGCGCCCCCGTCGGGCGGCCTTCGTCGGGCGAGGCCGCGTCGGCGAGGTCGGCCCCGTCCGCACCGTTCGTCGCGGGCCGGGTGGCGGTGACGAGGCCGCCGGGCGGCGCGGACGCCCGGTCGGACGCCTTGGCCGCGTCCACGGCCTCGGCCAGGGACCGGTCCTCGTGGGGGTCCTCGACCCGGACGTCCGCCAGGAGGCTGGGGACGACCAGGCCCCGGCGGGTGGCGATGCGCCGCAGGGCGCCGTCGCGCACGTCCGCCAGCAGGCCGCCCAGCCCCGACGGCAGGAGCAGGAGCACCAGGAGCAGGCCGGCGCCGGTGGCCAGGAACTGCCAGTCGAGCGGTAGGAAGAAGTCGGCGCCGCGCACGTAGACGGCGCCGAGGAGGGCGCCCGGCAGCGACCCGAGGCCGCCGATGACGACCATCGAGAACAGGTCGAGGCTGCGCTGGGTCAGGAACGGCTCGACGGCCAGGCCCTGCTGCTGGTGGACGTAGAGGGCGCCGGCGCCGGCGGCGAGGAAGCCGGACAGGGCGAAGGCGGCCAGCGTCGTGCGCGTGGCGTTGATGCCGTAGGACCGGGCGGCCTTCTCGTTCTCGCGGATGGCGACCAGCACCCGGCCGGTCCGGCTGCGGCGCACGCCGTTGACCATGAGCAGCGCCAGGCCGAGGAAGGCGAGCGAGACGTAGAAGAAGCGGGTCTCGTTCGTCATCTCGATGCTCCAGAGCAGCGTGCCCCGGTCGATCCGGCGGCCCGGCAGCCGATCGCCCCAGATCGTCCGGTTGAGGACGTAGGACGACACGAACAGGGCGAAGGCCAGCGTCGACACGGCGAGGGTCAGCCCCCGCCGGCGGATGGCCGGGTACCCGACGACGACGGCCGCCACCGCGCCCACCAGGCCGGCGACGAACACGGCGACCACCAGGTCCTGGTCGCGGTTGGAGGTGAGGGCCCCGCCCACGGCGGCGCCCACGCCCACGAACGCCATGTGCCCGAGGCTCACCTGCCCCGCCCAGCCGCTGAGCACGACCAGAGAGGCCGCCACGATGCCGAACAGGACGATGACCGTGGCCAGGCTGATCCGGCTGTTCGACAGCCACAGCGGCAGGGTCAGGACCGCCACGGCCAGCACGGCCCAGATCGCGACCCGGGCAGCGCGGACCTCGGGGAGCCCGACCATCTCCCGCGGGATCGGGCGGGTCTCGCGGGCGGCCTGCCACGTGGACGACGAGTCGGCGTCGACGCGGCCACCGCCGCCTCTGCGGGTCACCAGCAGGCCCACCAACACGATGACGAACAGGACGGCGTCGTTGTAGCCGGGCTTGTTGCCGTCCTGGAAGGTCATGGCCTGGTCGACGATGCCGAGGCCGATGGCGGCAGCCGCGATCGTCGTGAGCTGCTCGAAGCGGCCGAACACGGCGGCCGCCAGCGCCTGGACCAGGAACGTCGGCGCCAGCACCTCGCCGATCGGCAGGCCCACCGTGCCGGCCCGCAGGAACATGGCAAGGTAGGCGAGGACGCTGGCGATCACCCACACCACCGTGTGCAGCCGCCGGACCGGGATGCCGAGGCTGGCGGCCCGGTCGGCCCTCTCGGCCGACCCGACGATGGCGATGCCGAAGCTGCTCCGGCGCAGGAACAGCGCCAGCGCCACGAACGCCACGGGCACCACGATCATCGTGAAGATGTCGGTGGCGTTGAAGATCGTGCCGCCGACCTCGAAGTCCGCCGAGAACGGCTGGCGCATCCGGTCGCCGAACGACGTCTCGCCGAAGGCCCGGGGCAGCAGCAGGCCGGCGCCGGTGAGCAGCTGGGCGATGCCGATCGTGGCCACGGTCAGCACCAGGCGGGGCGCCCGGAAGAACCGGGCGATGATCAGCGTCTCGACGAGCAGGCCGAGCAGCAGGGCGGCGGCCAGGCCGATCACGAAGCCGAGCCAGTAGTTCAGGCCCCACGACAGCACGAGCATGACCGCGAGCGACGCCGGGACCGCGCCCAGGTCGCCCTGGGCGAAGTTCACGATGCGGTTGGCCCGGTACACGAGGGCGATGCCGAGGGCGATGAGCGCCACCCGACCGCCGACGAGAGCGCCGTTGAGCACCACGCCGAACGGCGCCGGGAACAGCACCTGCTGCACGAGGACAAGCGCCGCCAGGGGCGCGAGGAAGGCGAGCGACGGCAGGCGGTCGGTGAACCGGTCCGGGCGCGTCGCCTGGGTCGGTGTCGTCATCGCACTCGGTCCCCCTGTCTGCGTGCGGACGCCACGTGGTCGGTCAGGCCGGCCCGGTGGTCGTTGGTCGTGGGCCACGGCCGACACCCCAGGCCGTCAGCGTGGCGTGGACGAGGTCGCGCATCAGGCCCGCGACCCCCTCGTCGGCCCCGTCGAGGCCGGGATGCGTGGTGAGGTTCTCGTGGGTGCCCGCCCCGGCGACGACCTCCAGCGCGGCCAGCAGCCGCGCGCGCTCGGCCTCGGCCACGCGGCCGAGCTCGGCGGCGAACACGGCCTCCAGCTCGGCCCGCCCCGCCCGGCGCCCGCGCTCCAGGGCGTTGCGCAGCGCCGGCGACGAGGGCGCCTGCAGGAGGGCGGCCCTGCGGACCTGCGCGCCCTCCTTGTAGATGCGGGTGCGCCGGGCGACGAGGGCGTCGACGCGCTCGTCGAGCGGCGCGTCGGGATCCCAGGGCGTGACGAGCGCCTGGATCCGCTCGTAGTGACGGGCCGACGCCGCCAGGAACAGCGACTCGACGTCGTCGAAGTGGACGTACACCGACCGGAGGGAGACCCCGGCGGCGTCTGCGACCTCGCGGGCCGTCGGCCGGAGGTTGCCCGCGTCGATGAGAGCGAGGAGCGCATCGACGACGGCCTTGCGTGTGCGAGCGGCCCGACCGGCGCGGCCGTCTGTGACAACTGTCTCACTCACCGCGGGCAATGCTGCCCTTCTTTCACGCGGTGTGCAATAGGTTCTTCGAACTTCGTTCGGTTCGGCCTCACCCCCGGCCAGGACACGCCCTGGCGGAGGCGCTCAGCGGGAGGCCGTGGCGTCTCGCCAGCGGCGCCAGGCCTGGAAGCCGCCGTCGAGGTCGGTGGCGCGCCGGAGGCCGAGGCGGACGAGGGCGGCGGCTGCGAGCGACGAGGCGTACCCCTCGTCGCAGAACAGCACCATGCGCTGGTCGGGCCGGGTGACCTCGTCGAGGCGCCACGGGCTGGTGGGGTCGAGGCGCCACTCCAGCACGTTGCGCCCGACGACCAGGGCGCCGTCGAGCAGCCCGTCCCGGTCCCGCAGGTCGACGGGGCGGATGTCGACCACCAGCCCGCCGCGCGCCACCACCCCGGCCAGGTCGGCCGGGGTGGCGCGGGGCGCGATCCGCCTGCGTTCGTCCGCCAGGAGACGGTCGATGGCGGCGTCAGCCACGGTTGGCGGGGTGCAGGAGGAACGAGGGCGCCCGCGGCCCGAGGACGGGCTGCTCGGCCTCGACCGCGACGGTCTCGGCGGGACGGCGGGTCATCCCGTCGTAGTAGGTCATGTGGGTCAGTGGGGGCGAGTACACGTGGATGCTCGTGGCCGGCTCCAGGGAGTGGTTGACCACGTCGTGGATCCGGCCGACCAGCACGTGCCGGGTGCGGCCCGGAACGAGGCGGCGCTCGACCGGCGCACCGCACAACCGGGGCAGGACCTCGGTCAGCTCGCCCGACGTGACCACGAACGTGCCGGCGGCGTCGCCGTGGTCGTGCGGGCGGACGCCCTGGCCGGGCAGCCAGCCGATGACCCAGGCCTCGTAGCGCTCGGTGGCCAGCAGGCGGACCGGGTCCCGCCCGTCCGGCTCGTAGCGGACGAGGGACTGCCACAGCGTGCGGGCCTCGGCCAGCCCGGCGGCGATGTCGGCCATCACGGACGCCGACAGCGGCTCGGCGTCCGACGCCGGCGGGCTCGCCGCCATGAGCACTTCCCGACGCGCCCCGCGTCCCGTGGCCTCGGTCGGCTCGGAGGAGGACACGGCGTTCACGGCTGCGCCCTCGTGCCGCCGAGGCGGCGCACGTCGAAGCCGACGTGGTCCGGGAGCGATGGTGGACACGGGCTGACCTCCGACCGAGCGAGACGATAAATCCGATCTGCTTGGTCGACTTTCTACCCGCGGCTCGGCGTGGACACAAGGCCCGAGCTCAGGAGGAGGCCGCCAGGAGGGGGGCGATGGCGGCGGTGGTGGCGGCGATCTCGGCCCCGAGGACCGGCAGCCGCTCGTCGCGGATGCGCACGGTCGGGCCCTGCACGGCCACCGCCGCCACGGCCAGTCCCGACCGGTCGAGCACGGGGACGGCCACGGCCCGGACGCCCAGGTTGCGTTCCTCGTCGTTGAGCGCCCACCCCTGGGCCCGGATGGCCGGGAGCTGGGCGGCGAGCTGCTCGGGGTCGGTGATCGTCCGGTCGGTCGACCCGGCGATCGGCGGAAGCCTCTTGACCTCGCGCACGGGGTCGTCGGCCCACGCCAGCAGGACCTTGCCCATGGCCGAGGCGTGGACGGGGACCCGGCTGCCCGGTTCCTGGGCGAAGCGCAGCGGCTGGGGCGAGGCGACGTGCAGCACCACCAGCACCTCGTCGCCGGCGCGGATGCCCAGGTTCACGGACTCGCCGGTCGTCGCGGCCAGCGCCTCGAGCGCCGGCAGGGCGCTGGCGTAGCCGAGCTGCGCCTCGGCCCGGCGCCCGAGCACCACCAGCGCCGGGCCGAGCTTGTAGCGCTCGGTGCGGGGGTCCTGCGTGAGGAGGCCGCCGGCGGTCAGCGCCCGTGTGAGCCGGTGCGCCGTGCTGACGGACAGGCCGACGCGGCCGGCGATCTCGGAAACGCCCAGGTCACCGGGCCCCGTCTCGAAACAGCGGAGCACGGCCAGGGCGCGCTCGACCGACTGCGAGCCGGTGCGCCGATCGTTGGTCGGTAGGGCCACACCGGCATGGTGACACACCGTTCCACATTCCAGCTTGCGGAAGGGCCTACCGGATTATAGAAAACGCGACTATGAATATCGGATTTGAGGCAAAGGGGCGGGAACGCCGGAGGGACGTCGATCGCTCCGGTGGCTGGGCGTCCTCATGGTCCTGGCCGGCGCGGCGGCCGGCTGCGGCGGCGACGACGGCGGCCACTCGGCGGCGACGGAGGGCGGCAGCGGCACCGACGAGGTGGCGGCCTCCGCCGAGGGCGAGCCGAGCGGCACGCTCAACCTCGGCTACTTCCCCAACGTGACCCACGCGCCGGCCGTGATCGGCGTCGAGGAGGGCATCTTCGACGAGGCCCTCGGCGAGGCCGAGATCAACTACTCCACCTACAACTCGGGCACCGAGGTGGGCGAGGCGATCCTCTCCGGCGCGATCGACGCCAGCTTCATCGGCCCCAACCCCGCCATCAACGCCTACGCCGAGTCGGACGGCGCCATCCGCATCGTGTCAGGCACGACGTCCGGCGGCGCCGCCCTCGTCGTGTCCGAGGACATCGAGACCCCCGAGGACCTGGCCGGCACCACGCTCGCCAGCCCCTCGGTCGGCAACACGCAGGACGTGGCGCTGCGCGCCTGGCTCGCCGACGAGGGCTACGAGACCGACGTCTCGGGCGGCGGCGACGTGGCCATCTCGCCCCAGGAGAACGCCGACACGCTGGCCGCCTTCATCGACGGCGGCATCGACGGCGCCTGGGTCCCCGAGCCGTGGGCGACCCGACTGGTGAACGAGGGGGGCGGGCACGTGCTGGTCGACGAGGCCGACCTGTGGCCCGACGGTGAGTTCGTCACCACGCACCTCATCGTCCGTACCGACTACATCGAGGAGCACCCGCAGAACGTGCGGGCGCTGATCGGCGGCCTGCTCGACGCCATCGACGAGGCCAACGACGACCCCGAGACCGCCCAGGCCGCTACGAACGACGGCATCGAGGCGATCACCGCCAACCGCCTGGAGGACGCCACGATCCAAGGCGCCTGGGAGAACCTGACGTTCACCCCCGACCCCATCGCCTCGTCGCTCCAGCAGTCCAAGGACGACGCCGTCGCCTACGTCGCCCTCGAGGACGTCGACCTGTCGGGGATCTACGACCTCGACATCCTCAACGACCTTCTCGCCGAGCGTGGCGAGGCGGAGGTGGCGGGCATTGACCAGTGACGTCGCCGTGGCAGCACCCCCTGCCGCCTCGGAACCCGCCGCGCCGTGCCCGCCCGCCGTCCATCTGGACGGCGTGGCCAAGGCCTTCCGCATCGGCCGCTCCGCCCTCGTGGCGCTCGAGCGCATCGACCTCGACGTCGCCCCCGGCGAGTTCGTGTGCGTGGTCGGTGCCTCGGGCTGCGGCAAATCCACCCTGCTGAACCTGGTCGCCGGGCTCGACGGGCCCACGGCCGGCACGGTGGCGGTCGAGGGTCGCACCGCGCTCATGTTCCAGGAGGCCGCGCTGTTCCCCTGGCTCAGCGTCTTCGGGAACGTCGAGCTGGCCCTCAAGCTGCGCAAGGTCCCAAGGCCGAGCGCCGCCAGCGGGTCGGCGCCCTGATCGAGCTCGTCCGGCTGGAGGCGTTCGCCGACCGCCAGCCCCACGAGCTCTCCGGCGGCATGCGCCAGCGCGTGGCACTGGCCCGGGCGCTGGCGCAGGACGCCGACGTGCTGCTCATGGACGAGCCGTTCGGCGCCCTCGACGCCATGACGCGCGACGTCCTGCACGACGAGCTGGAGAACCTGTGGCGGTCCCAGGGCCTCAGCGTCCTGTTCGTCACCCACAACGTGCGCGAGGCCGCTCGGCTGGGCGACCGCATCGTGGTGCTGAGCAGCCGCCCGGGTCGCATCTCGTCCATCGTCGAGGTGGACGCGCCTCGGCCCCGGCGCATCGACTCCCCCGAGGTGAACGAGGTGGCGGCGGGGGTCACCGACCGACTGCGCGAGGAGGTCCGGCGCCATGCCGCCGACGGCCGTTGACACGTCCGACACGTCGAGCACCGGGGCGGGGCTCGCTTCTCCCGCCGCCGGCAGGGGGCGCGACCTGCGCCGCGACCTCGCGGGCCTCGACGCCCTCGAGCAGGCCGCTGCCGACACGACGCCCCGCTGGCGCCGGGCGTGGTCGGCCACCTGGCCGAAGCTGGCGGCCGCCGGCCTGGCCCTCCTCATCTGGCAGGTCGTCGTGTGGTCGGAGTGGAAGGACGAATTCCTCTTCCCTCCGCCGGCCGAGGTCTTCAGCCGGCTCGGTGACATGGCGAGCGACGGCCTGCTGACCGAGGCGCTGGCCAACACCCTGCGGCTCGGCATCCAGGGCTACCTGCTGTCGCTGGTCATCGGCTGCGTGATCGGGGCCCTGGTGGCCCGGGTCGGCGTGCTGCGGGCGGCGTTCGGCTCGCTCATCACCGGCATCCAGACCATGCCGTCGGTGGCGTGGGTGCCGTGGGCGATCCTGCTGTTCCGCCAGACCGACGCCACGATCATCTTCGTCGTGGTCCTCGGCACGACCCCGGCGATCGCCAACGGGCTCATCGCCGGCTCCGACCAGGTCCCGCCGCTGCTGCTGCGGGCCGGGCGGGCGCTCGGGGCCCGCGGCGTGGCCGCCTACCGCCACGTGATCCTCCCGGCATCGCTGCCGGGCTTCGTCAACGGCCTCAAGCAGGGGTGGGCGTTCGCCTGGCGCAGCCTGATGGCCGGCGAGATCATCTCGGTCCTGCCCGGGAAGCCGACGATCGGCGGCCAGCTGCAGATCGAGCGGGGCTTCAGCCACGCCGACGGCGTGATGGCGATGATGCTGGTGATCCTGGCGGTCGGCATCCTCATCGACGCCCTGGTCTTCAGCACGCTCGAGCGGCGGGTCGCCCGCCGCTGGGGGCTGGCCGAGAACGGCTGACCCGCTCGCGCCCTCGGTGGGGCGGGCCGTCCGTGCTGCGGCCCGTCCCACCGTGACGTCCGTCATGGTCGGACTTCCGAATGGCGTTCATGTCTCGTAGGGTGCGGGCATGAGCGACGCTGCCGACGTGGTGACGGACCGCCTCGACCAGCTTCTGGCCGAGCTGGACCCCCGCACGACCGACCCGGTCGAGTTCCGGGGGCGCCAGTACGACCTGGGCCTGGCGTGGGTGCACTTCCCCGAGGGGTCGGGCGGCCTCGGCTTGCCACCCCGCGAGCAGCGCCGGATCGAGAGCCGCCTGCACCAGGCCGGCGCCCCGTCGATCAACCCGCGACACTTCTTCGGCCTCACGATGGCGGGCCCCACGGTTGTCACGGCCGGGTCGGACGCCCTCAAGGAGCGCCTGCTGCGGCCGATGTTCACGGGCGAGGACGCCTGGTGCCAGCTCTTCAGCGAGCCGGGCGCCGGGTCCGACCTGGCGGGCCTCGGCACGCGGGCCGTGCGCGACGGCGACGAGTGGGTCATCTCCGGCCAGAAGGTGTGGAACACGCTGGCCGACATCGCAGACCGCGGCATGCTCGTCGCCCGCACCGACCCCGACGCCCCCAAGCACAAGGGCCTGACCTACTTCGCCCTCGACATGCACGCCCCGGGCGTCGAGGTGCGGCCGCTGCGCCAGATCACGGGCGAGGCGGAGTTCAACGAGGTCTACATGACCGAGGTCCGGGTGCCCGACGCCGATCGCATCGGCGACGTGGGCGAGGGCTGGCGGGTCGCCATGACCACGCTCATGAACGAGCGGACGACGATCGGCGGGGGCGGCGGCACGCCGACACGGGGCTCGGGCGCCATCGCCGAGGCTGTCCGCATCTGGCAGGAGGAGGTGCGCGAGAAGCGCCCCGCCGTGCGCGACGAGCTCATGAAGGTGTGGGTCGACGCCGAGGTCCTGCGGCTCACCAACATCCGGGCGAGCCAGAACCGCCGGGCCGGCAACCCGGGCCCCGAGGGCTCGATCGCCAAGCTGAAGTTCGCCGAGGTCAACATGCGCATCTACGAACTGTGCGTCGACCTCCTCGGCGCCGACGGGCTCGTGGACTACGACTACGAGATGCGCCGGGCCGAGCAGCTCGGCCTCACGGGGCCGCCCGGGTCCTCGCGCAAGATGTTCCTGCGGGCGCGGGCCAATTCGATCGAGGGCGGCACGTCCGAGATCCAGCGGAACATCATCGGCGAGCGGGTGCTGGGGCTCCCCGGCGAGCCGCGCGTCGACAAGGACCTGCCCTGGTCGAAGGTGCCGCGCAACTAGCCACGCCCGTGCCCGGGGGGCGCCCGCCGGCGCCCCGGGGCCGACGGCCCTGCGCACCCGGGCGACGGCTACCCTCGCCCGGGTGAGGCCGCTGCGCCTGATCGCCGCGGGCCTGGTGCTCGTGGCCGTGGACTTCCGCGTCGAGACGCTCGACCTCTTCTTCGACCCGGCCGGCTGGGCGCTGGTGGCCTGGGGTGCGTACCGCCTGTCCCTGCGCACCCCGGTCGTGCCCGCGGCGGTGGTCGCCGCCGTGCTCAGCCTGCCCGAGTCGCTCCTGCGCCACGCCTGGGTGCGGGTCGACCCGACCACCGGCGCGATCGTCCCCGAGGGGCAGGGCCGCGACATGCCGCAGCACCTCGTGTACGTCGAGGTGACCGGGTGGCGGCTGGTCGCCCTGGCGTTGGGCACCGCCGCGGCCGGCATCGCCCTGGCCCTCCTGCTCGCGGTGCTGGCGAGCCGGGCGCGGGCGTGGCAGGCCCCGGCGGCGCCGCTCGTGCGGCGGCTGGCGTGGGTCGTGCCGCCCCTGGTGTCCGTCCCGCCGCTGGTCGGCATGGGCGTCGCGGTGGCCCGCAACGACGGCCGCTACGACGCCGTGTGGAACGGCGACGCCGAGCCGATCGCGCTGATGGGCCTCGTGGGGATGCTGGTGGTGGCCGCGGTCCTGTACCGGGAGGGCGACGTGCGCTGGGCGGTGCCGACCGACGGCGACCGCCCGAGCCCGTGGGCGTCCCTCCGCCGCCGCCGTCACCAGGCCGCAGGGCCCGAGCCCGGCTGAGCCCGGCCCGGCCGCGGGCCCGGCCGCCGCCGCCCCGTCATCTAGACCACCGTCGCCAGGCCGCCGCCGACCGGGATGACCGCGCCCGTGAGGTACGAGCCCGCCCGGGATGCCAGGAAGATGGCCGTGCCGGCCATGTCGTCGGGGCGGCCGATGCGCTTCATCGGGATCGCCGCCGCCATTGCGTCGCCGGCCGCCGCCAGCGTGGCCGCCATCATCTTCGACTCGAACGGCCCCGGGGCGATGGCGTTGACCGTCACCTTCGGGGCCAGGCCCTTGGCCATGTGCCGGGTGAGGTGGTGCACGGCCGCCTTGGACGCCGAGTAGGAGTACGTCTCCATGCCCGGCACGTGGAGCCCGTCCACCGAGCCGATGTTGATGACGCGGGCCGGATCGTCGACGGTCCCGGCGGCCTCCAGCAGCGGCCGGAGGAACTTCGTGAGGTGGAAGACGCCCTTCACGTTGAGGGCGAGCACCCGCTCCCAGGCGGCCTCGTCGAACTCGTCCATCGGGGCACCCCACGTGGCCCCGGCATTGTTCACGAGGATGTCGAGCGTGCTCTCCCGCTCGGCGAGGGCGGCGGCGAGGCGGCGGCACTCGTCCTCGGTGGACAGGTTGGCCGGGATCGACACGGCCTCGCCGATAGCCGACAGGTCCTTCGCCACCTCGTCGCAGACCTCGGCCTTCCGGGACGAGATGTACACCTTGGCGCCCGCCTCGACGAAGCCGCGGGCGATCATCAACCCGATGCCGCGCGACCCTCCGGTCACGAGCGCGGTCTTGCCGGCGATGGAGAACAAGTCGCTCATGCGCTGCAGCTTTGCCGCTGGCGGGCGCCGGGCCCAGTCGAAGTGACAGATCGTCACCAGGTGTCGACGAACGGCCGCTTGCGGCCCGGGCCCCGCTGCCACGCGGGCCGGCCGTCGCCGCCCGGACCGGCCCGGTCGCCCAGCAGCGTGGTGATCCAGCGGCGGGAGTCGGCCGGGTCGATCACGTCGTCGATCTCGAGGTGCGTGGCCGAGTTGAGCGCCTTGCCGTGCTCGTAGGCCGCCGCCACCATCGCCTCGAACGCGGCCTCGCGCTCGGCGGCGTCCTCGATGGCCTCCAGCTCGCGCCGGAAGCCGAGCCGGACCGCCCCCTCCAGCCCCATGCCGCCCACCTCGCCCGTGGGCCACGCCACGCAGAACAGCGGGGACTTGAAGCTGCCGCCCGCCATCGTCTGGGCGCCGAGGCCGTAGCCCTTGCGCAGGATGATCGTCCCCGACGGCACGGACAGGTTGGCCCCGAGGACGAACAGGCGGCTCACGTGGCGCACGAGGCCGGTCGCCTCGGCCTCCGGCCCGACCATGATCCCCGGCGTGTCGCACAGGAACAGGACGGGCAGGTCGAAGGCGTCGCACAGCTGCAGGAACCGGGCCGCCTTGTCGGCCGCGTCGGCGTCGATGGCCCCGCCGAGGTGGGACGGGTTGTTCGCCACGATCCCGAGCGGCTGGCCGGCGACGCGCACGAGGGCGGTCACCATCGCCCGGCCGAAGCCGGGCCGCAGCTCGAGCACCGAGTCGTCGTCGGCCAGGGCGGCGACGACGGTCCGCACGTCGTACGCCTGTCGGCGGTTCCCCGGGATGAGGTCGCGCAGGGCGAGCGGGTCGCCCGCCGACCACGTGGCGGCGGGACCGGCGAAATAGGACAGGTAGCGCTTGGCCACCTCGACGGCCTCGGCCTCGTCGGCGACCGCCACGTCGACCACGCCGTTGGCGGCCTGGACGTCGAGCGGGCCGATGTCCTCGGGGGCGAACGTGCCGAGGCCGCCGCCCTCGATCATCGCCGGCCCGCCCATGCCCAGGTTGGACCCGGCCGTGGCGATCACGACGTCGCTGGCGCCCGCCAGGGCGGCGTTGCCGGCGAAGCAGCGCCCGTTCACGATCGCCACCCGCGGCACGAGCCCGCTGAGCCCGCCCCACAGCGCGAACGCGAGCGTGTCCAGCCCGCTCACGCCAGGAGCGTCGGTGTCGCCCGGGCGCCCGCCGCCGCCCTCGGCGAAGAACACGACCGGCAGGCGCCGCCGCTCGATGACGTCGAACAGGCGGTCCTTCTTGCGGTGGTTCTGGTAGCCCTGCGTGCCGGCCAGGACCGTGTAGTCGTACGACAGGACGGCGGTCGGGTTCCCGTCGACGGTCCCGACGCCGGACACGAGGCCGTCCGCCGGGGTGCGGATGATCAGCTCGTCGAGGGACCGGCGGCGGCGCTGCGCGGCGATGGCGAGTGGTCCGTACTCGACGAAGCTGCCGGGGTCGACGAGGTCGGCCAGGTTCTCGCGGGCGGTTCGGTGACCGCGGGCGTGGCGCCTGACGACCTGCTCGGCCCGGGCCTCGTCCGACCCGGCGAGGTGCCGCTCGACGACCTCGGCCA
>DATHAO010000062.1:0-106933 GCA_035296625.1 Acidimicrobiales bacterium
TGGCGAAAGAGCTCGTCGAGCAAGCTCCGCCGAGTGGGATCGGCGAGCGCTTTGAACACCTCGTCCACGTCGACGAAGCATAGGTGACCATATGGTCACATGTCAAGAGGGATGGCGGGCGATGAGTAGGGGTCGGTCGTAACGTCAGATCCGCATGACCTCATTCGATCCTGACCGGTTGCGCCGGATGCACGACGTGATGGCGCGGCACGTGGACAGTCAGTCCATTGGCGGTCTTGCGTGGCTAGCCGCGATCGACGGCCACGTCGAGGTGGGTGTCGCCGGGACGCTCACCCGCGGCACGGACGATGCGATACGCCGCGACACGATCTTTCGCATCGCTTCCATGACGAAGCCAATCGTCGCCGTCGGCGCGCTGATCCTGGTCGAGGAGTGCCGGCTGCGGCTCGACGAGCCGGTCGACCGCCTCCTGCCCGAGCTGGCCGACCGCCGCGTGCTGACCCGGCCCGACGCCCCGCTCGACGACACCGTCCCGGCCGACCGCCCGATCACGGTGCGCGACCTGCTGACCTTCCGCTCGGGCTACGGGGCGCTGTTCGGGCCGGACGCCTCGGCGCCGTACCAAAAGGCGGCCGACGAGCTCGAGCTGCGCCTTGGCCCGCCCACGCCCCGGACGCCGCACGACCCCGACGAGTGGCTCCGCCGCCTGGCGACGCTGCCGCTGCTGCACCAGCCGGGGGCCTCGTGGCTGTACAACACCGGGTCGCAGATCCTGGGCGTGCTGATCGAGCGGGCCTCGGGACAGTCGTTCGAGGCATTCCTGCGCGAGCGCATCTTCGAGCCGCTCTGCATGACCGGCACCGGCTTCACCGTGCCCGAGGAGGACCGGCCGCGACTCGCCCCCGCCTACGACGTCGACCCGGGCACCGGTGCCCTGGTGCAGAGCGACGGGGTCGAGGACAGCGTGTGGAACCAGCCTCCGGCCCTTCCCGACGGCGCCGCCGGACTCATCTCGACGATCGAGGACTACCACGCGTTCGCCCTCATGATGCTGGAGCACGGGCGCTACGGCAGCGAGCGGGTGCTGTCGCGCCCGGCCGTCGAGACCATGATCACCGACCAGCTCACGCCTGCCCAGAAGGCGTCGTCGGGATTCTTCCCGGGCTGGTGGGACGGCCTCGGTTGGGGCTTCGGGGTGGCCGTGGTCACCAAGCGCGACGCGATCTCGGCCGTGCCCGGGCGCTACGGGTGGGACGGCGGCGCTGGCACGACGTGGTGGAACGACCCGACCGAGGACCTGATCGCGATCCTGATGACCCAGCGGGCCGAGTTCCCCCGGCTCTCGGATGTCTACAACGACTTCTGGACCTCGGTGTACCAGGCGATCGACGACTGACGCCGCTCGTGGGCGGTCGCTCAGAGGGCGTGGCCGGTGGTGCTGTCGACGTGGTCGGGGATCTCGCCGGCGTGGCGGTCGCCGGTCGTCGAGGTGCCGGACGGCTCGAACATGAGGATCGAGCCGCCGGGCGACGAGGGCTTGTGCTCGATGCCCCGCGGCACGACGAACGTGTCGCCGGTGTGGAGCACCACGGTGTGCTCGCCGCCCTCCGCATCGCGCAGCGCGATGTCGAAGCGACCCTCGAGCACGAGGAAGAACTCGTCGGTTTGGTCGTGGACGTGCCACACGTGCTCACCGCGCGTGTGCGCGATCCGCACGTCGTAATCGTTGATCCGGGCCACGATCCGCGGGCTGTAGACCTCGTCGATCGTGGTCAGCGCCTCGGTGAGGTTGATGGGGTCGGCCGTCATGGTCCCCATCGTCGTCCGGCTCCCCGGGCACGTCTTGCACGATCTTGACGCGGCTCGGCGAACCTGATGCGGATCCGTGCGCTTCGAGTTCGTATCCGCCGCAGGAACCGCGCCGGCCTGCCGGTCCTCGGCCACCGGCGTCCGCGTTCCAGCCCGCCGCCGATGGCATCCCAGCGCAGGGGTGACCGCCGGCTACGGCTGGACGGCGGTCCGGTGGTCGTGGGCGAGGCCGTGCCGGGCGCACGGGCGCCCGGATTCCCGCGGGCACAGGACCGAGTGTGCGGACACCGTGGCGCGGTACAGGCGATACGTCGCCGGCGCGCGGAGGTCGTCGGGCGTCATCTGCCGTCCGCCGCGGTCGGGGTGGCCCGGGTAGTGCTGGAGGGCGTCCGCGAGCTGGGTGTCCGCCACAACGCCGGCGGACGCCGCGATGTACACGGCCTGGCCGGTGCCGACGGGCGCCCGCGAATCGAACACGACGATGCCCGCCTCCGGGCGCCCGGCCAGGTTGCGGGAGTGGGTCACGTCCGGCGACGAGATCCAGTACAGCTCGCCATAGCCGTGCGGGGCGTAGAACACCGGCGAGACCCACGGCCGGCCGCCCGGGTCGGCCGTGCCCAGCACCATGTAGACGTTGGCGTCGATGATCGCCCGGGCGAGAGCGGTCAGGTCGTCGTCGGTGAGCTCCACGTCGCTACCGGGGGGCGCAGGTGGGCACGACGGTGCCGCTGGCGAGCTTGCTCATGGTCCTGTACTCCTGTCCTCGGTGGGTGGCCGGTACGACTGATGCGGCCGCCGAGACTCATCGGCCCCGCCAGAGGGACCCGCCGGGACCGCACGGCGCCGGCAGGCCCCTTGCCCTCAGCGGCCGGCGAGGGCCGGCTGGAGCAGGCCGCGGCTGCACAGGACCTTGACGACCCGGTCGCCCTGGCGACGCATGACGACCGCGTACTCGCGGCTCGCCCGGGCGCCGTCGGCCGCCTGCACCGCCCGGACGATGGCGGCGACGCCTCGCTTCTCGGTGTCGATCGCGCCGGGGACGAGCTCGAAGAAGTTTCCCGGGATCATGCCCGACATGGCCCGCAGCACCACCTTGAGGCGGGGCGACTGGGCGGCGTCGACGACCACGGCGTGGAAGTCGACGGTGAGCTTCCCGACGGCCTCGGGGTCCTCGGCCTCCGACAGGGACCGCGCGATCTCGGCGAGCCGCCCGCCGAGGTCGGGACCGCCCCGCTCGACCGCCCGCTCGATTGCGAAGCCGTAGATCAGGCCGTAGAGGTCGTAGTGGTCCCGCACGGCCTGCCCGTCGAGGGCGTTGACGAACGCCCCGCGGTGCAGCTCGATCGTCACCCAGCCCTCGCGCTCCAGCGCGATGAGCGCCTCGCGCACGGGGATGCGGCTGATGCCGAGCGACTGCGCCACGTCGTCCTGGGGGACCCTGGTGCCCGGCGCCAGCTCGCCGTCGAAGATGAGGCGGCGGATGTACAGCGCGGCCCGATCGCCGCTCGACCGGCGGCGCAGCTCGTCGCCCGGAGCCGAGAGCGCACGTGGCGTCATGGGCGGGATCATATATTTCATCCGGTTCGCCGGCGGTGGCCGACTCGGCGCCTCACAGCGAGCCGGCGGGCGAACCTCTGGCGGATCCCGACGGGTCCTACGTCGGACCTGCCGCACGTTCCCCTCGGCCCCGGCCAGCGTCGTGCGGCCCGAACCGGGCTCGGGCACGACATGCCCTCGCCCGGGACCGGCCCGCCGGGTCACCCGGTCGGGCCGACGAGCTTGAAGAGCGCTCCGGTCGGATCGGCCGCTTGGGCCAGGCGGCCGAACGGGGTGTCCTCGGCCGGCTGCACGGTCGACCCGCCGAGCTGGCCGATGCGGGCGAGCGTGGCATCCGCGTCCTCGACGCCGACGTACACGGACCAATGCGCCGGCACGCCCTCGGGCAGGAAGGCGCTCGCGTCCATCACGCCGGCCAGCTGGCCGTCACCCTCGCCGAGCGTCGTGTAGCGGAACGTGGGCACGTCGCTGGAGACGTGGGTGTCCCAGGCGAACACGTCGCGGTAGAACGCCACCGCGGCGTCGTAGTCGCGGGTGTGCAGCTCGAACCAGTTCGGCGTGCCCGGCTCGCCGAGGACCCGGAAGCCCGTATGGGTGCCGGGCTGCCACACGCCGACGGCGGCGCCGCCGGGATCGGCCACCATGGCCATCACGCCCAGGTCCTTCACATCCATGGCGGGCAGCAGGACCTGACCGCCGTGCGCGACGGCGGCGTCGGTCGTGGCTTTGGCGTCCTCGGAAGCGAGGTACACCGTCCAGGCGTCGGGTGCACCCGTGGTCCCGTCGTTGCGCATGCACCCGGCGACGGGCAGGCCGCCCTTCGCGAAGTTGACGTAGCCGCCGTACTCCTCGCCGGCGTCCTCGGCGGTCCAGCCGAAGATGTCGCTGTAGAACGCCCGGGCGGCGTCGGGGTCGGAGGTCAAGAGGTCGATCCAGCACGGGGCGCCGACGGGGGCTGAGTCACGCTGCGGCATGGGAGGCTCCTTCGAGGGAGGTCGACGGTTGGTCGACCGCTATGACGGCCCGGCTCAACGGAAGTCATCGCGCAATCGGCGAATACCGCGATCGCCGTGCAGGTCAGCGGGCTGGGGCCCGCGCGCAGAGCGCTCGCCGGTCCCTGCACGCCTATCCATCGGTCGACAACGGGCCGTCGAACGGGATCTGCCCGACGCTCGGGTTCACGCTCATGGGGAAGTGCTCCTTCGGGTACCCGCCGGGCCATCCGCTGGTGTGCAACGACTGGCGCCTCGACCTTCGCGCCGCCGGTTAGCGTCCGTTCCTCCCACGGGCCTTCAGGCGCCTCCGTTGACACCCTCTGTGCCACTTCCTACGGTGAGCGGGTGGTGGACGGGACGGCGATCGACGGGCGGGTCCAGCGGCGGGTGCGCAACCGCGAGGCGGTGGTCGACGCGATCCTGGACCTGCTCGTGGAAGGCCACGAGCAGCCGACAGCAGCGCTGGTGGCGGAGCGGTCGGGCGTCTCGATGCGCTCGATCTTCCGGCTGTTCGACGACATGGCGTCGCTGCACCGTGCGGCCATCGCCCGCCAGGCCGAGAGGGTGGCGTCGATGCTCACGCCGCTCCCCGACGACGGGCCGACCGCCGCCCGGGTCGCGGCGCTCGTGCGCAACCGCGCCGCGGTGCTCGAGGCCATCTCGCCCGTCCGCCGGTTGGCCGTCCGCCTGGCGAGCGGCTCGCCCCCGGTGGCCGGCGAGCTGACCCGGTCCGCCGGGGTGTTCCGGGGCCAGGTCGAGCACCTGTTCCGCCCCGAGCTGGCCGGCGCGGACCCGACGTTGCTCGACGCTCTGGACCTGGCCACGAGCTGGGAGTCCTGGGAGCGCCTCCGGGCGACCCAGGGCCTCGACCTCGAGGGCGCGGCGGCCGTGGTCTCCACCACCGTGTCGTCGCTGCTGGCCACCCGCCCGCCGCGGCCCGGCGCCGAACCGCCGCCGCCCCGCTGACTGGAGCCGCGTGCACGTCCTGCGCACCCCCGACGACCGCTTCGCCGATCTGCCCGACTTCCCGTTCGCGCCGCGCTACGTCGAGATCGACGACGGCGAGGGCCGCCTGTTGCGAGTCCACCACCTCGACGAGGGTCCCCGTGACGGCCCGGTCGTGCTCCTCATCCACGGCGAGCCGTCGTGGTGCTTCCTGTACCGCACGATGATCCCCGTGCTGGTCGACGCCGGGCTCCGCTGCGTGGCCCCCGACCTCGTCGGGTTCGGGCGGTCCGACAAGCCCACCGAGCCCGGCGACTACACCTACGCCCGTCACGTCGAGTGGATGCGCTGTGCCGTGCTGGAGGTCCTCGACCTGCGCGACGTCACGCTGGTGGGACAGGACTGGGGCGGGCCGGCAGAGAGCGGACCGACCAGCGAGAACGCCAGCGGGGCGGCGTGGTAGAGCGGGCCGGTGCACAGGTGGCGCGATCGGCCCGGCTCGTAGCCGAACGGCGGCACGATGCTGCGCTGCAGGCGGGCCGTCGCCACGGGCGGGCGGTGCACGCCCTTCGGCCGGCCGGTCGTGCCGGACGTGTAGAGCATCGACCCGCCGAGCACCGGCTCGTCGAGCGGGGCTCCGTTCTCGGCGGCCAGGGCATCGGCGAACGGCTCGAAGGCGTCCACGTCGCCCCCCACGGCGAGGCGGACGGTCGCGGCGGGCGCCCGGGAGGCGGCACCCGCCGCCACCGCCGCGAAGCGGGTGTCGGCGACGAAGGCGCGGGCCTCGCAGTCGTCGACGATGTACGCGGCCTCCTCGGCGGTGAGGTGCCAGTTGATGGGCGTGAGGCGCAGTCCCGAGCGCTGCGTGGCGGCGAGGACCACCGCGAACTCGGGCCGGTTGGCGACCATGAGGGCGACCGCGTCGCCGGGGCCGAGGCCCCGCCGGCGCAGCACCCGGGCCAGGCGGTTGGCGTCCGCGTCGAGCTCCGCGAACGTCCGGTCGCCGAGCGGCGAGGTGACGGCGGGGGAGTCGGGCTGGCGGGCCGCCCAGTGCGACACCGCCGTGCCGGTCCGCAGCGCTGCGGCCAGCGCCGCCCGCTCGGCCAGGTCGGCCGGCTCGGCGGGGTCGGGACGCCCGGCGGCATCCTGCCGCCCGGCGGGGTCGGGACGCCCGGCGGCATCCTGCTGCCCGGCGGGGTCGGGACGCCCGGCGGCCTCCGTGCCCGGTCCGGCGGGGCCGCTCATCGGCGGTCCCCGTCCTCGTGGCCGGGCTCCTTCGGCAGGCCCAGCACGCGCTCGCCCACGATGTTGCGCTGCACCTGGGCGGTGCCGCCCCAGATCGTGCCCGACCGGCTGCCCAGGAACTCGGCCTGCCATCGGTCGAGCGCGTAGCCCTCGCCGTCGGGACGGACCATGGCGTCGGCGCCGCCCAGGTCCATGCCGAGCTCGCCGACGTCTCGGGCGTACTCCGACCAGAACATCTTGTTGACCGAGGCCCCGGGCCCTGGTTCCTTGCGGGCCACGATGTCCGAGAGCGTCCGCAGGCCGGCGTAGCGCATGATCTCGGTGTGGGTGTAGGCTCACGCCACGCGCTGGCGGGTGACCGCGTCGTCGGACCGGCCCCGGGCGCGGGCCTCCTCGACGAGCCGCTCGTACTGGCGCCGGAAGCGCACGTGCTGGGTCGTGGCGTTGCCACCGCGCTCGTTGCCGAGCGTGGTCATCGTGACCCGCCAGCCGTTGTGCAGGCCGCCGATCACGTTGGCGAGCGGGGCTCGGGCCTCGTCGATGAACGTCTCGGTGAAGCCGCTCGTGCCGGTGATCTGCTTCAGCGGGCGCAGGTCGAAGCCGTTCGGCTCGCCGTCGTGGCGCCGCATGGGCACGAGCACATAGGAGATGCCCCGGTGCTTCGGCGCGTCCGGATCTGTCCGGCAGAGGCAGAACATCATGTTCGCCATCTGGGCCCCGGAGGTCCACACCTTCTGGCCGGTGATCACGAGCTCGTCACCGTCGATCACGCCCCGGGTCTGCAGGTTCGCGAGGTCCGACCCGGCGTTCGGCTCGGAGAAGCCCTGGCAGTACCGGTCGCGGCCGTCGATGATGCGGGGCAGGAAGCGGGCCTTCTGCTCGTCGGTGCCGTGCACGATGATCGACGGGCCGACCAGCCACTCGCCCATGCCCCGGGTGATGCGCGGCACCCCGGCGCGGGCGAACTCCTCGTTCATGACGGCCACCTCGATGCCGGTGAGGCCGCGGCCGCCGTACTCCTCGGGCCAGCTCACGCACATGTAGCCGGCCTGGTGCATGGTGTCGGCCCAGTCGCGCAGGCCCACGACGCCGCCGGGCACCCCCCGCTCGCCGGCCTCCGGGTCGAGCCCCTCAGGCCGGTTGACTTCGAGCCACCGGCGCAGCTCGTCGCGGAACCTCTCGGCCTCGGGTCCGAGATCGACCTCCATCGGCATCGTTTCCCCCCTCGTGGTGTGCCGGCGGCGCGGCCGGCGGGCTGGGGTCGGCCGACCGGTCAGGCCGGCGCGGCCGGTGTGAACTGCGGCAGGTTCCGCCCGTCTCCGAGCGCCTGCCAGGCGACCTGGACCGGGGTGCCGACCGTGACGTCACCGGGCGGGCAGCCGACGACGTTGGCCATCAGCCGCACCCCCTCGGGCAGGTCGACCAGCGCGACGGCGTAGGGCCCGTCGGCCGGGTCGCGGCCCGGGCCGGGCTTGTGGTGCACGCTCACGGCGTGGACCACCCCGGTGCCCGCCGCGGGGCGCCACTCGATGGCTGAGCCCAGGCACGCCGGGCAGACCTCGCGCGGGAACCAGAGCGCCCGCCCGCACGCCGTGCACCACGGCAGGTCCAGGCGCCGCTCCCGGGTGGCGGCCCAGAAGGCCTCGGAGCCCTCGGACGGGGCCGGCGGTTCCAGCAGGGTGGTCACAGCGCCTCCTCGGTGGCCAGCACCACGGTGCCCATCGTCGAGAGCACGCCGCCCGAGCCGTGGGCCACGGCGACCGTCGGGGCGTCGAGCTGGCGGTCACCGGCCTCGCCGCGGAGCTGGCGGACGGCCTCGACGAGCAGGAACATCCCGTACATCCCGGGATGGGTGTAGGAGAGCCCGCCCCCGTTCGTGTTCATCGGCAGCGACCCTCCCGGGCCGAGCTTGCCGTCCTCGACAAACGCACCGCCCTCGCCCTTGGGGCAGAAGCCCAGGTCCTCGAGGTGCAGCAGGGCCGTGATCGTGAACGAGTCGTAACCCATGAGCAGGTCCACGTCGTCGTGCTTGATGCCGGCCATGGCGAAGGCCGCCGGGCCCGACACCGCACCGCCGGTCACGGTGAGGTCGGGCATCTCGGTGATCATCGAGTGCGTCCCGCCCGTGGCCGCCCCGAGCACCATCACCGGCGGCTTCGCCAGGTCGCGGGCCCGCTCGGTCGAGGTCATCACGAACGCCCCGGCGCCGTCGGTGACCAGGCAGCAGTCGAGCAGATGCAGGGGCGTCGCCATCCAGGGTGAGCCCAGCACGTCGTCGACCGTGATCGGGTCCTGGAACCGGGCCCGGGGGTTCAGCCCCGCCCACCGGCGGGTGTCCACGGCGATCTGCGCCAACTGCTCGGACGTCGTGCCGTACAGCGCCATGTGCCGACTCGCCGCCAGGGCGTAGGCGCCCATGGGCAACCGCAGCCCGTAGGGCAGCTCGAACTCCGCCGCTGGGTTCGGTCCCATGCCCATCGGGCGGCCGCCGAAGCCGCCACCGCCGGTCCGACCGCGGTCGCTGCGGGGAGTGGCCGCGTAGACGCCCACGACGACGTCGCACAGGCCGGCGGCGATGGCGGCCGCCGCGTGCTCGACGTGCAGCTCGTAGCTGGATCCGCCCACGTTCGTGCCGTCGACGTAGCGGGGGCGGATGCCCAGGTACTCGGCGAGCCCGGTGGGCGAGCCGGCGTAGGCCACGCCGTCGACGTCGGCGGGGGTGAGCCCGGCGTCGTCGAGGGCATCCTTCAGCACCGCTGCCTCCAGGGCCCGGCCGTGGCGGTCCAGCTCGCCGGTGGGCGAGACGTCGTCGGCGACGCCGACCAGGGCGGCGGCCCCCCGCAGGCTGCGGCCAGGGGCGGTGGTCACGATGCGGCCTCCTCGACGCGCTCGGGGGTCGGGAGCCCGAGGCTGGCGACCACGCGGTCGACCAGCGCTTCCCACGCCTCGGGGTCCGGGCCGGCGAGGCCGGAGCCCCGGTGCAACAGCAGCCCCAGGTACAGGGTGCGGTAAAGGAACAGGACGGCCTCGGGGTCGAGCTCACGGATCGAGCCCTCGATCCTGGCGGTCGCCACCAGCGGCTCGACGCCCTCGCGCCAGCGCGCGTACGCGTCCGCCAGCGCGGACGCGACCTCATCCTCGCGGCGGGCGGTGACGTAGGCCTCGAGCCGCATCGCCTCGAACGCGTACAGGGGGCGGTCGACGAGCCGGGCGCCGTGGCGGATCAGGTCGCCGAGGCTGCGCGCCCCGCTGGCCAGCACGCCACCGCGGGCCGAGCCGTGGACGACGGCCTCGCGCAGCAGATCGTTCTTCGACTTGAACCGCCCGTAGACCGCCCCGGTGGACACGCCGGCCTCGCGCACGATGTCGAGGATCTTCGTGCCGGCGTAGCCCTCACGCGCGAACACGGCGGCGGCCGCCTTCACGAGGCGGTCGCGGACCTCGTCGCGGGCGCTCACCGTGAGCGGGCCCCGGGGACGGACAGCCCGAGCTCGGCGAGCAGGGCCCGCGAGTAGGCGATGCGGCCGGTCAGTTCGGTGGGGTCGCCCGAGCACAGCACGAGGGCGGCCTCGGCCATCGCCTCGGGCGGCTCGATCGCCTCGGCCGGCACGTCGCGGTCGAGCCCGTGGTGCACGACGCCGGGAGTGGCCACGAGGCCCGCCGGCGAGAGGGCGTTCACGGCGATGCCGTCGCGGTGCACCTCGGCCGCCAGGCCGGTCGTGAAGCGCTCGAGCGCCGCCTTGCACATGCCGTAGACCGTGCCGCCCCCGCCGAGCGACCGGCGGTAGGGCGGGCCCTCGGGGTGGCGGGCGGCCCCCGAGGAGACGTTCAGGATCCAGCCCCGACCGCGCTCGCGCATGGCCGGCAGCACGCGCTGGGCCAGCTCGAACGGGGCCCGCACCTGGACGGCGAACATCGTGTCCCAGTGGTGGGTGTCGAAGTCGTAGGTCGGCTCGAACCAGGTGATCGCCGCGTTGTTCACGAGCGTGTCGATCGGGCCGAGCCGGCGCTCGACCTCGGCGACGAGGCGGCGGCGGTCGTCGGGGCGGGCCAGGTCGGCGGGCAGCGCCACGGCCGTGCCCCCGGCCTCGGTGATCGAGTGGACCGTCGTGGTCACGCTGCCCGGCAGCGGGTGGTCACCCTCGTCGACCGTGCGGGCGGACACGGCGACCGCCGCTCCCTCGGCGGCGAATCGCCGGGCAATGGCCTCGCCGATGCCCCGGCTGGCCCCGGTGACGAGCGCGACGCGGCCCTCGAGCGCGCCGCTCACGGGTCGACCCGGGCGGTGGCCTCGCCGGCGAAAACATCGACGCCGTCCTGGTTCGTGGTGCGCAACGCCAGCTCGACGACGGGCGTACCGGCGCGGTCGCCGACCGCCCGCACGGTGGCGATGACCGTGAGGTCGTCGCCCGGCCACACCTGGGCGGTGAACCGCCCGCCGAAGGCGAGCAGGCGCCCGTCGCCCACCAGGTCGGTGAGCATCCGCCCGGTCATGCCCATCGTGAGCATCCCGTGGGCGAACACGCTGGGGTAACCGGCGACCTGCGTGGCGAAGACCTCGTCGGTGTGGAGCGGGTTGTAGTCGCCGGAGGCGCCGGCGTACTGGACGATCTGGGTGCGGGTGAGGTCCTCGACCACCACGGCCGAGAACGTGGCGTCGGGCGCGAGGTCGCGTGCGGAGAGCGGCACGTCAGGACCCCGCCGGCCGCTCGGTGCGCACCCCGACGGAGCGGGCCGTGACCACGAGCTCGCCGTGCTGGTCGCGGTACTCGGTGATCGACTCGGCGAAGACCAGGTTGCCGGCGCGGCGGCCCTGCTTCTTCCAGCGCTTGCCGGGCGTCGTGGTCGCGGTCAGCACGTCGCCTACCTGCGGGGTGCGGTGGTACTCGTAGTGCTGCTCGGCGTGCAGTCCCGTCCCGCCTCCGCCTCGGCCGCCGCTGCCGGCGTCGGTGCCCTTACCCGTCGAGGACGGCGCCCGCCCCCGCACCCCCGAGGGCGTGCGCCCCGAGCCGAACCATGGCCGGCCGATGCGGGGTCGCAGCGGGTAGTCGGGATCGAACTGCGCGCTGGCCTGCACGAACGTGGGCGGGGCCGGGATGGCGCCCACCTCGCTCGCCGCGGCGACGTCGGCGTCCTCGTAGACGGGGTTCGGGTCGCCGATCGCCCGGGCGAACATGAGGACGTGCCCGGCCTCGATTGGAAAGCGGTCCACCGACATGGCTCCTGAATATCTTTTCTTTCGCTCCGGCGTAAAGGCTGCGATAGGCGTTCCTTGCCAACGGAGGCTGAGCTGAGCCTTCTCGGCACCACAGAACCTGACTGTAGGTCAGGGCCCGGGGCTCGTCGGGCCGAGCCGCAGGCGCCGCTCGTCCCCGCACGCGGCCACGACGGCCTCGGCGCGCCGCCGGTCGCATGCCACGGCGCGGACCACGTAGCGGGCCGCCGCGTGCGCCAGGTCCTCGACCTCGATGGTCGCGGCGTCGGGGCCGTGCAGCGAGTCGCCGTAGAGGAGCACGAAGTTGGTGACCACGCCGGCATTCGCGTGCGCGAGGGCGGCCGGGTCCTCGCCGGGGTGCACGAGGCCGCGATCCTGCCCCTCGGCCACCAGGGCGGCCGCGTCGTCGGCCAGCACGCGGCGCGACTGCGACTGGGTGGCGCGCAGGCGCCGGTCGCCCGGCAGCAGGGCCGTGATCAGCCCGTACAGCCGATGGTGCTCGGCGATGAACCGCACCGACGTGGCCGTGCCGAGGTACAGCCGCGCGAGTGGGTCGTCGACGCCGTCGATCGCCGCGCTCTGCGCCCGGCGCAGGCGCCGCCGCATGTCGACGGCGATCTCGTGGAACAGCGCGTCCTTCGTATCGAAGTACCAGTACACGAGGCTCTTGGTGACACCCGCCTCTTTGGCGATGTCGACCATGCGGGTCTCGGCGTAGCCGCGCTCCACGAACAAGCGCTCGGCGATGGCGAGCAGCTCGGCCTTGCGGTCCTGCCCGTGGCGCGTCACCCCGCGCGGATCGCTCGACACGGCCGCAACCGTACCGGGGTGGGCCCGCGCCGTCCCGGCCGTCACCGTGCTGCGGGACGCCGGAGATCACGGGGGCGGGCCAGCGCCTCCTGCAGCACGGTGGCCACGAGGTGGCCGTCCTGGTCCCAGACCGAACCGCGGGCCAGGCCGCGCGCCCGGGCGACGCCGGCCGGCTGCAGCTCGTAGAGCAGCCAGCGGTCGACGCGGACCGGATGGTGGAACCAGAGGCAGTGGTCGAGACTGGCGGTGACGAGCCTGCCGTGTTCGTGGCCGAGGGCGGTGACCACCACGCTCACCGGGCCCATGTCGGTCAGGTAGGCGAGCACGCACGCGTGGACCGCCGGGTCGTCGGGCAGCGGGCCCGGGGCCCGCGCCCACACCGCCCGGATGCCGGACCGCGCGGGCGAGGCCGGGCGCATGTCGACGAGCCGGTCCCGCCGCCACGGCGGGCGGGGGAGCGGCGGGGCGGCCTCGGGCGGGTCGAGCGCGCCCACCGGCGAGACGACCGGCGGCCCGGCCGTCACGCCGGCGCCCGGCTGGGGGCGGCCGAACGCCGCGTCCAGGTCCAGGATGGCGGCGCCTCCCTGGAGGGCCACGACGCGCCGGGTGGCGACCGAGCGGCCGTCGCGCACCCGCTCGACCGCGTAGGTGATCGGGGCGTCGGGCCGGCCGGGGCGCAGAAAGTACGCCCGCATCGAGTCGACGGCGTAGCCGTCGTCGACCGAGGCGGCCGAGGCCCGCAGCGCCTGGGCGGCCACCTGGCCGCCGAACAGACGGTGTCCGCCCCGGCCGGCGCCGCCGTGCCGTGGCCGATAGGCATCGTCGCCCACCGGCTCGAGGTCGAGGACGTCGAGCAGCGGCGCCGGGGACGGGACGATCACCCGTCGAGCCGCTCGACGACCGTTGCCATGGCCATGCCACCCGCGGCGCACATCGTCTCGAGACCCCCGTGGCCATCGCGGGTGCGCAGGTCGTTGATCAGCGTCGTCATGATGCGGGCGCCGGTCATGCCGAACGGGTGCCCGAGCGCGATGGCGCCGCCGTGCGGGTTCAGCTGACGCTCGATGTCGATGCCGGTCTCCTCGCACACGGGCAGCACCTGGGCGGCGAACGCCTCGTTCAACTCGACGACGTCGATGTCATCGGGGTGCCGGCCGTGCGGGCGACGTTGAAACCGGTCTCGCAGGCCTGGGCGACGTTGCCGCAGATGATGTCCTGGACGTCCTCGCGGGCGACCTGGGGCACCTGGTCCATGAGGGCGGCGAGCACGTCGGCCATCAGCTCGTCGGCCCGCTTGTCGACGAGCGATCCCTTGTCGGCGCGGCCGATGGGGCTCCGGGTGGCGGCGACCACGACGGCGTCGTTCAGCTCGGGCATGCGTCTGTCTCCTGTCGATCGGTCGGTCCGGTGCGGCGGCGCTGTCCTGACCCTAGGTCAGGGGCCACGGCCTTCGCCGGCCGTAGGCTGTGCGATCGGTGGTCGCGTTGCGCCTGGCACCGGCTACGGTCGGCTCGGAAGGGGACCACCGCATGACTTCGATGCCCGATCTCACGGCCGAGCTCGCGTCCGCCGACGACGCCACCATCCGGGCGGCGCTCGATCAAGCCGAGGTGCACGCCCTGCTGCCGGCGCTGGCTGCGGCCCTCGGCGATCCCTCGCTCGTGCCCGACCGCCTGCGCCCGGACCTGACCGACCTCCTGGACCCGAACGCCGGGCTCACGCCCGAGCAGCTGGCCGACGCCCGCGAGCTGGCCTTCGGGGCGGTCGCCCGTCTCCGAGCCGGTGAAGGCCACGGGGTTCGGGCCCTCGACGCCGACGCACTGCGCCCGCTGTTCGCGTTCGTGTCGGCCGGTGCCCCGGCGGAGGGCTACCTCGACCTGCTGCGCGAGGAGCTCGCCCTCGGCGAGGACCGGCGCGCGCCGGACTGGCGCTGCGACGAGGTGGCGCACGACCGCCGGTTCCGGGTCGCCGTGATCGGGGCGGGCATGTCCGGCCTGGTCGCGGCCCACCGCCTGCGGCAGGCCGGCCTCGACGTCGTCGTCGTCGAGAAGAACGACGACGTGGGCGGCACCTGGTTCGAGAACAGCTACCCGGGCTGCCGCGTCGATGTTGCCAACCTCTTCTACAGTTACTCCTTCGCGCAGAAGGCCGACTGGCCAGAGCACTTCTCGTCGCAGGAGGTGCTGCTCGACTACTTCCGAAGCGTGGCCGATGCCTGCGGGCTGCGACCGCTCATCCGCTTCGGCACCGAGGTCACCGCCGTCGAGCTCGACGAGTCCACGATGACCTGGATCCTGTCGGTCACCGACCCCGACGGCCGCGACGACACGATCGGGGCTGACGCCGTGGTCAGCGCCGTGGGGCAGCTCAACCGGCCGAACCTGCCGGACATCCCCGGAGTCGAGCGCTTCGAGGGCCCGGCGTTCCACTCCGCCCGTTGGGACCACGACGTCGACCTCACCGGCCTGCGGGTCGCCGTCATCGGCACCGGCGCGAGTGCCGCCCAGTTCATCCCGCCCGTGGCCGAGCAAGCCGCCGAGCTGACGATCTTCCAGCGCACCCCGGCGTGGTTCCTGCCCACGCCCGACTACCACGACGCCGTCTCGCCCGAGGTGGCGTGGCTGCTGCGCGAGGTCCCCGGCTACGCCAACTGGCTCCGGTTCTGGATCTTCTGGCGCAACGTGGAGGGACTCATGCCGGCGGCCACGGTCGACCCCGACTGGTCCGGCCACCCGGCGTCGGTCGGCGCTGTCAACGACCTCGTCCGCCAGTTACTCACCGACTACCTCGAGGCCGAGTTCGCCGAGGCGCCGGAGCTGCTCCAGCGGATCGTGCCCGACTACCCGCCCTTCGCAAAGCGGTTCATCCGCGACAACGGCATCTGGGCCCGCACCTTGCAACGCGACGACGTCCACCTGGTCACCGACCGCATCGAGGAGATCACCGCCAAGGGCGTCCGCACGGTCGACGGTGTCGAGCACCAGGTCGATGCGATCGTCTACGGCACCGGTTTCACGGCCAGCGACTTCCTCATGCCGATGCGGGTCGTCGGGCGGGACGGCGTCGACCTGCACGAGCGGTGGGGCGGCGACGCCCGGGCCCACCTCGGCATCACGCTGCCCGGGTTCCCGAACCTGTTCCTGCTCTACGGGCCGAACACGAACATCGTCGTTAACGGCAGCATCACCTACTTCTCGGAGTGCGAGGTGCGCTACGTCGTGGCCTGCATCCGCCGACTGCTCGACACCGGCGCCCGGGCGCTCGAGGTCCGCGGCGAGGCCCACGACGCCTCGAACGCCCGGGTCGACGCCGCGAACCTGCGCATGGCGTGGGGCGTGTCGACGGTCAACACCTGGTACCGCAACGTCACCGGGCGCACGGCCCAGAACTGGCCCTTCACGCTGCTCGACTACTGGCAGCGCACCCGCGAGCCGGACCCGACCGAGTACGACCTGCACTGAGCGGCGTCACGGGGCGGGGAGAGGTCGGGCGGGCACCGCGCGCAGCGGGAAGCCCCACACGTAGGCGTCGGCTACACCTCGACCGTCATCGACGCCGGTCGAGCCTCAGTTAATGTCATACGTTAATCCTTCGGCGGTACGGACGCGACAGCGGCCGCAGCGGCCAGCGCCTCGGGCGAGGGTGTGGCCGCCAGGCCAGCGACGAGTACGTCGATCAGGTTCGCCACGAACAGATCGTGCGGCGCACGCCAGTCGGTCCCGGGCGGGTCATCGAGCAGCCGGGCCCGAACGCCGAACAGGCCGATCAGCTGGGCGCGCAGCGCCACGAGCCGCTCGGTTCGCACCGGCTCGGGCAGGTCGGCGAGCACGAGCCCGAGCCAGCGCAGCACGGCCACGCCGGCGGGGGCCTCCACGAGGCGCAACGGGCGCGCGTACCCGAGCGCGGGGTGGCTGAGCTGGGCGACCAGGCGCAGGTGCGCCCGCCCCAGGGCGGTCCGGAGGTCCTCGGCCATCGGCGCGGCGAGCGCGTGCACGAGCGCCCGGAGATCGTCGGCGCGGTCCTCGGCGGCGATCGCAGCCACAAGCGCCGCGCGGCGGCGCTCGACGGCGTCCGCGTGGTCCCGCACGATCGCCTCGACGAGCCCGTCCTTCCCGCCGAAGTGGTAGTGCAGCGCCGACTCGTTGCGGGCGCCGACGGCCTCGTGCAGCTGCCGAGCCGTCACCCCCGCCACTCCGCGGCGGGCGAACAGCAGCGCCCCGTGCTCGAGGAGGGCCTCCCGCGTGCGTCCGCCGGCCATCCCCTCACGGTACCGCACGTTTTCAATGACAGACATTACCGGAGGGTCGGGCGACTCCGTTGACCTGCCGGTCAGCCGCCATTTGCGGGACGGGGGGCCAGGATCTCAGCGCCATTCGGCCTTGACGGGACCCCTTCGCGGGCCGATCATGGTTGCCGAAGGCGCTTCAGAAACGTATTAGCCACTACTGGACGGAGGGGATCCGCATGACACGTGGCTGCGTTGAGCGTTCACCGCCTCAATGATCGCGGCGAGGCCCCAGTCGCCTCGCCACGCGACTGTCCGGCTCGCATTCCGGAGCCAGTGTGAAGGAACCGAAGGACGAGCCCCGCCGGCCGTCACCTGCAGTGACGCGACGACGAGGAGATCCCGGCCCGGGGGATGGCCCCCGGGAGCAGGATCGGCCGGTGGTACGCCTCGCCACGTTCCTCTGACCCGGACGGCACGGGGTGCGTGCCGGGCACCACCACAACAGGATGATTGGACGGCGAGGGTCGCAATGGCGGCTCTCGCCGTCTGCGCGTTCGGATCAATGGCCGTATCCACAAATGGGGATATGGCGGCGCCCGTAGCCCGTGTTACTTCCTGGACGGGTGGGAAGGCCGGATCCCGCGGGCAGGACCGGAGGCCGTGCCGCTGTCCTGGTCGGGTGTGAACGCCGGGTCCCGCGGGCAGGAAAGGGTCACCATGGACCTGAGGGAGGACGGTGTCCCGCCGGCGCCCGCGACGCTGGTGGCAGCCGTGCAGCACATCGAGCAGGCCGAGGGTCTCGACCGCCCCGCCGCCGCGCTGGAGCGCCTGGCGAGCGCCGTCGTCCGGCCCGGCGTGGTGCACGACGCCCTCGTGGGCTCGTGGCTCGGCCACGCCCTGCACCCGCTCATGACCGACCTGCCGATCGGGTTCTGGACCAGTGCCTCGGTGCTCGACCTCGTGGGGGGTGCCGCGGGGCGGCCGGCCGCCGACCGCCTGTTGGGCGTCGGCATCGCCTCGGCCCTGCCGACGGCGGCCACCGGCCTGGCCGAGTGGCTCCACGCCGACCGGCGGGCTCGCCGCATCGGGCTGGTGCACGCCAACGCCAACAGCGTTGGGCTCGCGCTCTACACGGCGTCGTGGCTGGCCCGCCGGAGGGGCCGTCGCGCCGCCGGCGTGGCGCTCGCCCTGGCCGGGGCGACGGCGGCGACCCTCGGCGGCTACCTCGGCGGCCACCTGGCGACGGCCCGCAAGGTCGGCACCCGCGCCCCCCAGTTCCCCGAGCCCCGGCTGATCGACACCCGGCTCGACGAGCCTCGCCCCCTCGAGCCCTAGGCCCTCGCCCTCCGAGCACGCGCCGTCCGTGATCCGGCTGCGCCCGGGGGTTGGGCCGCACGCGGCCGGGTAGCCGCCGGGCATGGCAACCAGCGCAACGTCGGGATCGTCGGGCATGTCCGGTAGCGGCGGCAGCCGCATCGTGGTCACGGGGGCGACCGGCAACGTCGGCTCGGCCCTCGTCCGGCTGCTGGCCGCCGACCCGCGGGTGGACCAGATCGTGGGGCTGGCCCGCCGGGAGCCCGACGCCGGCGAGCCGCCGCCCAAGACGACCTACGTCGCCGTCGACGTGGCGGAGGACCCGCTCGAGGCCCACCTCGCCGGTGCGGACGCCGTCGTGCACCTGGCATGGCTGTTCCAGCCGACCCACGACCCGATGACGACCTGGCGGGCCAACGCCGTGGGCAGCGCCCGGGTGTTCGACGCGGCCGTGGCCGCCGGCGTGCCGGCGATCGTGCACTCGTCGTCGGTCGGCGCCTACTCGCCGGGGGAGGGCCGCACCGTCGACGAGTCGTGGCCCACGCACAGCACGCCGATGGCGGCCTACGGTCGCGAGAAGGCCTACGTGGAGCGGGTGCTCGACGCCGTCGAGGCCCGCAACCCCGAGCTTCGCGCCGTCCGCCTCCGGCCCGGCTTCATCTTCCAGCGGACCGCCGGGACCTCGCAGCGCCGCCTGTTCGCCGGGCCGCTCCTGCCCCGGCCGCTGCTGCGCCGGGGTCGGGTGCCCGTGATCCCGGTGCCCGAGGGCCTGCGCTTCCAGGCGCTGCACAGTGACGACGCCGCCCAGGCGTTCCTGCTCGCCGCCCTGCACGACGACGCCCGCGGCGCCTACAACGTGGCGAGTGGCCCGGTGATCGACGCCGCCGTGCTCGGCGACGTGCTCGGGGCCCGGACCGTCACGGTCCCCCGGCTGGTGGTGCGGGGTGCCGTGGCGACCGGCTGGCACCTCCGGGCCCTGCCGGCCGACCCGTCGCTGCTGGACCTGTTCCTCTCGCTGCCGCTTCTCGACGACACCCGCATCCGCACCGAGCTCGGGTGGACCCCGACCCGCTCCGGCCCCGACGCCCTCCGCGAGGCGCTCGACGGCATGGCCGAGGGCGTCGGCGGTGGAACCGAGCCTCTGGCTGCAGACTCGGTTGCCGGGCGCGCCCACGAGGTGGTCACCGGGGTGGGCGGCACGGCCTCCTGATCTCGCGGCGTCCGCCCGGACGCCGCGGGTCAGCCGGTGGGACCGGGCGCCGCCTGCTGGTCTGCCAGGGCGGCCCGCACGGCGGCCTCCAGCACGCGGGCCGACACCCGGGCCACCTCGTCGGGGCTGCGACCGAAGTCGCCGGCCAGCGACTGGGTGGTGAAGCCGGACAGGTGGATGGCGACGGCGTCGGACAACCACCCGGGCGGGTCGCCCGTGCCGCCGCGGGCCTGCCACAGCGTGCGGCCCACCCGCACGACGAACCGCCTGCGCGCCTCACGCCGCTCGGCGCCGGCGGCGGCCAGCTCGCCGGTCAGGTCGGGCTCGAGCGCTGAGAGGTCCCAGTAGATGCGCCCGTTCCGGGCGTTGATGCGGTGGGCGGCGACGAGCACGTCGACGAGCCACGACCCCACGTCGCCGTCCGGGGCGCCCGGCACGTGCTCGGCGTAGGTGCGCAGGCCCTCGCGGATGGCGGCGGCGAAGAGCCGCTCGCGGCTGGCGAAGTGCCGGAACACCGTGCGGCGGCTCACGCCCGCCGCCTCGGCCACGTCGTCGACGGTCGTGACCAGGCCTCGCGCGGCGAGGGCCCGCTGGGCGGCCTTGAGGATGCGCGACCGCGCCAGGTCGCGCTGCTCGTCGAGGAGGGAGGTCTCGGCCGCCGCTGCCGACTCGGTCGCCATGAGCGTGGCATCCTACTCGAACGGCTTGTCACTGCATAGTGACATGCTGTACCGTCGCCGTGTCAGGACGTCGAGCGGAGGGGTGCGGTGCTCGTCCACGATCGTGAGTTCGGGCCCGAGGGCCTGCGCTTGTACCTCGAGGCCAAGCCCATCGCCGTGCCGGTGGAGCGGTGAGCGCCATGGAGCTCTGGACCACGCGCACCCCCGAGACCGGTACGGCCGAGCGGCAGGCCGAGTCCGCCGAGCGCGACGGCTGGGACGGCATCACGTTCACCGACTCGCAGAACCTGGTCGGCGACCCGTTCGTCGCGGTGGCCCTTGCGGCGCGGGCCACCGAGCGCCTGCGGTTCGCCACCGGTGTCTCGAACCTGTTCACCCGCCACCCGGCGGCGTTGGCCAACGTGGCCGTCACCGTGAAGGAGGAGTCCGGCGGCCGCTTCCCCCTCGGCGTCGGACGCGGCGACACCGCGCTGTTCCACCTGGGCCGCACGCCGATGCCGGTGGCCGCGTTCGGCGCCCGGCTCGCCCAGGTGCAGGGCTACCTGTCGGGCGAGGACGTGGATCTCGACGGCCACCCGAGCCGCCTGCGCTGGCTCGACCGCACCCGCCAGCCGAAGGTACCGCTCGACGTGGCCTCGTCGGGCCCCCGCGTCATCGAGCTGGCCGGCCGCACGGCCGAGCGGGTCACCTTCGCCGTGGGCGCCGACCCCGAGCGGCTCGCTTGGGCGCTCGACCTGGCCCGCACCGCAGCGGCGGCGGCCGGCCGCGACCCGGACGCGCTGTCGTTCGGGGCCTACGTCAACGTCGGCTGCCATCCCGACCCGGACACGGCCCGGGCCCTGATCGCCGGCGGCGTCGCGGCCTTCGCCCACTTCTCGGCGATGCCGGGGTCCACCGGCGCCGGCCTGGCGGAGGGCGATCGGGCGGTCGTGGCCGAGGTCGGGCGGCGCTACGACAGCAACGAGCACCTGCGCAACCGCGCCGGGCACACTGAGGCCTTGCCGCCCGACTTCGTCGACCGGTTCGCCATCGTCGGGCCGCCCGACCGCTGCGTCGAGCGGCTCACCGAGCTGACCGGGCTCGGCCTCGAGCGCGTTGTCGTCACGGGCACCACGTTCGGGGCGGCCCGCGACGACGCCCGCCTGGCCGCCCGCCTCGTGACCGACGAGGTGCTGCCCGCACTGCGAGAGGAAGCCCTGACATGAGCGAGCACGACCTGATCGTCCGCGGCGGCACCGTCGTCGACGGGACCGGCGCCCCGGCCCGCACCGGGGACGTCGCCGTCTCCGGCGGCGTGATCACGGAGGTGGGGCGTGTCGAGGGCCGGGCCGCCCGCACGATCGATGCCGACGGCCTCGTCGTCACGCCCGGCTTCGTCGACATCCACGCCCACTACGACGGTCAGGCCACGTGGGCCCACCGCCTGTCGCCGTCGTCGTGGCACGGGGTGACGACCGTGGTGGCCGGCAACTGCGGGGTCGGCTTCGCCCCGGTCCGCCCGTCCGACCACGAGCGGCTGATCGAGCTGATGGAGGGCGTCGAGGACATCCCGGGCGTCGTCCTCCACGAGGGCCTCTCGTGGGACTGGCGGTCCTTCCCCGACTTCCTCGACGCCCTCGACGGGAGGCCGTTCGACATCGACGTGGCCGTGCAGGTGCCCCACGGCGCGCTGCGCCTGCACGTGATGGGCGAGCGCGGGGCGGCGCGCGAGCTGGCCACGCCCGACGACGTCGACGCCATGGCGGCGATCGCAGCCGAGGCGGTCGAGGCCGGGGCGCTCGGCTTCACCACCTCGCGGACGCTGAACCACCGCACGAGCCGGGGCGAGCCGACGCCCACGCTGGAGGCCGGGGCGGACGAGCTCGTGGGCATCGCCAGGGCCATCGGCGCCACCGGGCGCGGCGTGCTGCAGGCCGTATCCGACTTCGCCGACGTCGACGCCGAGTTCGCCCTGTTCCGGCGCATGGCCGAGGAGTCCGGCCGGCCGCTGTCGTTCTCGCTGCTGCAGGTGGCGGGTGACACCTGGCGCCGCCAGCTCGACCTGCTCAGCGCCGCCAACGCCGACGGCGTGCCGATGACCGCCCAGGTCGCGCCGCGGGCCGTCGGGCTGGTCCTCGGCCTGCAGTGCACGCTG
Organism: Acidimicrobiales bacterium; assembly: GCA_035296625.1. GTDB lineage: Bacteria > Actinomycetota > Acidimicrobiia > Acidimicrobiales > VFJN01 > DATCLS01. Next base: position 22,104 of record DATHAO010000062.1, read on the forward strand.
CACCCGTTCCTCGCGAACCCCGTCGTCCGCACGATCGCCGACCGGTCGCTGGCCGAGAGGGTGGCCGCCATGGCCGACCCCGCATTCCGCGACCGGGTGCTGGCGGCCGAGCACGCCGCCGAGGAGGCACAGTCCAGGCGGGGCCACGCCGGCCGGCTCATCCGGGGGCTTGACCGCATGTACGAGCTCGGCGACCCGCCCGACTACGAGCCGGACCCCGCCACGAGCATCGCCAGGCGGGCCGAGCGGGAGGGCCTCGACCCGCTCGAGCTGGCCTACGACCTGCTGCTGGCCGACGGCGGGCGGGCGTTCCTGTACGTGCCGATCCTGAACTACGCGGACGGCAACCTGGACGCCGCCGGCGAGATGCTGGCGCACCCCCACACCGTGGTCGGGCTCGCCGACGGCGGGGCGCACGTCGGCACGATCTGCGACGCCAGCTTCCCGACGACGCTGCTGGCCCACTGGGGACGCGACCGCGAGCGGGGGCGGCTCGACCTGCCGTTCCTCGTCCACCGCCAGACCCAGGCGACCGCCCGGACCGTCGGACTGCTCGACCGCGGCGTGCTGGCCCCGGGCCACCGGGCCGACATCAACCTCATCGACGCCGCCGCGCTGCGCGCCCGCCGTCCCGAGATGCGCCACGATCTGCCGGCCGGCGGCAAGCGGCTCGTCCAGGCGGCCGACGGCTACGTCGCCACCCTGGTCGCCGGGCAGGTCACCTACGAGGAGGGCCGGGAGGTGGGGCCGCTGCCCGGTCGCCTCGTGCGCGGGCCGCAGCCGGCACCCACGACGATGGGAGCACCCCGATGACCACCGACCCGACCGGCTCCGCCGATCTCGCCGGCCCCGCCGACCCGGCGATCCTCGAGCCGCTCGAGGAGCGCTGCGCCTGGCGCCGCGACGACCTCGCCGACGGCTACGTCGTGCAGCTGACCGACACACAGCTGGCCGAGCTGGACGCCGCGCTCGTCGAGGCGGAGCGCCGCACCGACGACGTGCTCGACGTGACCCGCGACGACTTCCCGCTGCCGACGCTGGGCCCCGAGCTGGCCCGCATCACCGACGACCTCATCGACGGGCGCGGCGTCGTGCTGCTGCGCGGCCTGCCCGTCGAGCGCTACGGCAAGGAGCGGGCGTCGACGATCTACTGGGGTGTCGGCGCCCACCTCGGCCATCCGTGGCCGCAGAACGCCAAGGGCCACCTGCTCGGCGACGTGACGGATCAGGGCCGCCGCGTCGACGACCCCACCGCCCGCGGCAACGAGATCGGCGGCGTGGCGTTCCCGTTCCACTCCGACGGGTCGGACCTCGTCGGGCTGTTCTGCCTCGACGCCGGCGCCGGGGGCGGCGCGAGCCTCGTGGCCAACGTCGTCAGCATCCACAACGAGATGGTGCGCACCGAGCCCGAGCTGGCCGCCGAGCTGTACGGCCCGTTCCCGTACGACCTGCGCGGCGAGCACGCCCCGGGCGCCCGCAGCTGGTACACGATGCCGATCTTCACCAGGCGCGGCGACCGGCTGTTCGCGCGCTACATCCGCCCGTACATCGCGTCGTCGGCCCGCCACGCCGACGCCCCCCGGCCGTCGGCGGGCGCGCGGGCCGCCATGGACCGCCTCGATGCATTGTGCGCCGACGAGCGCTTCCACGTGACGATGGACCTGCAGCCGGGCGACATGCAGTTCGTGAACAACTACCACGTGCTCCACGCCCGCGCCGCCTATCAGGACGACCGGGAGGGCGGGCGCATCCGCCACCTCAAGCGCCTCTGGCTCGAGACCGACCGCCTGGCGGACGGCGACAAGCCCGAGCGCTTCCGGCTCGGCCGGACGGACGCCTGGTGGTCGCGGCAGGGCCGCACGAAGAGCGAGGTGCGCGTCGGCTGATCCGGGGCCGCGGCCGGCGGGGCGGGGCGCGCCCGGCGGTCTACCGGCGGCTCCCGTCGCTGCGGTCCTCGAACTCGAGGAACCGCAGCAGGTGCTCGCCGTAGCCGCTCTTGGCCAGATCGTCGCCGTGGGTGGTCGCGCCGGCCAGGCCGCGGAGCTGGTCGGCGGAGATGAAGCCCTCGCGGTGCGCCGCCGTCTCGGGCGAGCCGATCAGCAGGCCCTTGCGCCGCTGCTGGCCGGCCACCCACGTCTGCGCGTCGAGCAGGGCATCGAACGTGCCCACGTCGAACCACTCCGTGGAGAACGGCAGCGTCGAGACCTGCAGCCGTCCGTCCTTGAGGTAGCGGTTGTTCACCTCGCTGATCTCCAGCTCGCCCCGGGCGCTGGGCGGCGTGGCCCGCGCCACCTCCACGACGCTGTTGTCGTAGAAGTAGAGGCCCGGGATCATGTAGTTCGACGGGGGGTCGACCGGCTTCTCATGCACGGCCAGCACCTGCCCGGCGTCGTCGAGCTCGAGCACGCCGTAGCGCTCGGGGTCCGGAACCCAGAGGCCGAAGACCACGGCGCCGTCGGGGTCGGTGTAGCGCTGGAGCTGCTCCCCCAGGCCGAAGCCGTAGAAGATGTTGTCGCCGAGGATCAGCGCCACCTTGTCGTCGCCGATGAAGTCCTCGCCGATGAGGAAGGCGGCGGCGATGCCGTTCGGCTCGGGCTGGGCGGCGTAGGCGAACGACGCGCCCCACTGCGACCCGTCGCCCAGCAGGCCCTCGAACAGCGGCAGCTGGTCGGGCGTCGAGATGATGAGGATCTCGTTGATGCGCGCGTGCAGCAGCGTGGAGATCGGGTAGTAGACGAGCGGCTTGTCGTAGACGTGCATGAGCTGCTTCGACGTCGCCCGGCTCGCGGGGCTGAGCCGTGTCGCCCGCCCGCCGGCCAGCACGATGCCCTTCATCGGGCGCACCTGGTGTCCATGAGGGCGCGAGTCTGGCAGCTGGGCCGGCCCTGCCGCCCGGTCAGGGGTCGCCCGTGATCTGGCCGGGGTTGAGGTTGTGACCGGGATCGAGCCCGTCGAAGAGGGTCCGCAGCAGCGTGAGGCCGGTGGGGGAGATGTCGTCGGCCAGCCAGCGGGCTTGCTCGCGGCCGACGGCGTGGTGGTGCGACAGCGTGCCGCCGTGGTCGATGAACGCCTGCTGGATCGCCGTCTTCACGACGTCGTACTGGTGCACCGGGTCGTGGCCCCCCGCCCGGCGGAACGCGAACGTGACGCACAGGCAGGCGCCCGTCCGGTACGAGTGCGAGAGGTGGCACATCACCCAGCCCCTCACGCCGATCGTGGCGAACGCCTTCTCGGCCGCCTCGACCACGCCGTCGTAGACCCCGCGGAGCCGCGACCAGGGGGCGGCGGTCTCACTCACGTCCGCCAGGCCGCCCCGGTCGAGCAGGAAGTCGCGGATGTAGGGCGTGTCGAACTTCTTCTGGTCGTAGAGCGTCCCCGGCCCGGCGCCGAGACCCACGCCCCCGTGCGCCTTCGTGCTGCGTTCCACCAGGCGGCGCTGGGCCCGCACGTGGGGGGCGCTGCCCTCGTAGCCGACGAAGGCGAGGCACAGCCGGTCGGGGTCGTAGCCCTTGATCCGGCGCAGGTACGCCCGGAGCAGCCACGACGCCAACGCGGAGAAGAAGGAGCCGGCCCGCCGGGTCGCCATCGAGAACGCCGTCTCGTTGGCGTCGGAGAGGCGGGTCACCGAGGGGGCGGCGTCGCCGACCGCGACCTCGCGCAGGGCGGCGAGGCCGGCGTCCCAGTCGGGGAACATGTACGCGAGGATGCGGCGCTCGGCCGGCAGGCGGTGGACGACGACCGTGGCCTCGGTGATGACGCCGAGCCGGCCCTCGCTGCCGAGCACCATCTCGCGCACGCTGGGTCCGGTCGACGTCGCGGGCACCGGGCGGGTGGCGAGCGTGCCGGTCGGGGTGACGACGCGCACGGCCCGGGTGATGTCGGCGATGTCGCCGTACCGGTCGGACTGCATGCCCGAGGACCGGGTGGCGATCCACCCGCCGAGTGACGAGTGGGTGAAGCTGTCGGGGAAATGGCCGAGCGTCCAGCCCCGCTCGCCGAGCTGGGCCTCGATGCGGGGGCCGAGCGCCCCGGCCTCGACGCGGGCCAGGCCGGCTTCCTCGTCGAGCTCGAGCAGGCGGTCCATGCGCCCGAGGTCGACCGAGACAACTGTGCGGGTCTCGTGGCGCGGGGCCTCGAGGCTGCCCGAGATGTTCGTTCCGCCGCCGAACGGGATGATCACGGCGTCGGCGGCCAGCGCCGAGCGGACCACGTCGTCGACCTGGCTCTCGTCGCCGGGGTAGACGACGAGATCGGGCAGGCGCCCGAGCTCGCCCCGACGGATGCGGACCAGATCGCGCAGGCTCTTGCCGTAGGTGTGGGTGACCCGGTCGAGGGCGTCGTCGTGGACGTGCTCGGCGCCGACCGCCCGGCCGAGCGCCGCGCGCAGCTCGGGCGTGGCCATCGGCGGGGGGATCGGCAGGTCGGCGACCAGGGGCACGCCCGCCGGGGGCGCGTCGAGGTCGAGGCCGATCCTCTCGTGCACGAACGGGCCGAGGGCCGGCTTGTCGGTGTGGTCGAAGGCGATGCCCTCCTCGCCCCAGCCCCACCACTTCATGTGCTGGACCATCGTCCCCTCCTCCTCACGTGCAAGCGAGCTTGGCCACGACCGGGGCGCGCGCGTCGAGCACGTCCCACAGGACCCCGATGGGCGAGATGCCGAAGCGCTCGCGGCGCTCGATCAGGTCGTCAGCGACCTGCGCGGTGGTGCCGCACAGGGCGTGTGGGCCGGCCAGTGTCTCCTCCGGCGTGAGGCCGAAGCCGGCGGCCAGCGCCTCCGCCACGCCGCGGCGGTCGCGGAACGGGCGGTCGGCGTGCCTCACGCCCTCAACCTAATTCGGCGGCCGCGCCCGGCTCCTCGGCCGCCGTGGTTCCTTGCGGCGTCCTCGCGGTAGATCCGTGCGCCGAACGCGCGGATCTGCCGCAAGGTACCGGGGCTTCCCGGGTCGTCAGCCCGCGAGGCGGGTGGCGAGGCCGGGATAGTGGCGGACGAGCCCGTCGGCATCGAGATCGAGCGTGGCGGCGAACGTCCCGCTGGTGAAGCCGACGAGCGCCCCGCCCCCGTCCGCCGGCCCGAGCGCGGTGTACGTCTGGGGCGACACGTGCAGGGTCAGGTCCGGCACGTCGACCCAGGCCATGACCAGGTCGACCGCCGGACCGCCACCCCGCCGGGCCGCGGCGACGAGGTCGTGGCGCAGCACCGGCATCGTGTTCGTGACCGGGCACAGCGCCAGGTCGCAGTCGAGCGCCGCGTCGAGGCCCGTCACGTCGAGGGCGTGGCCCTCGCCGTGACCCTCGCCGTCGCCGTCGGTGGCGTCGCGGCGGCTGGCGGACCACGTACCGGCGTCGGAGCGGACCAGGTCGAGGCGCCGGGCCCAGCCGTCGCCACGGGCCCGCACCGACAGCCGGCGGGTCACCCAGCCCGGACCGGTCGTCAGCACCCAGTCCAGCGCGTGGCCCGCCACGGCGCTCGTGCCCCGGGCCGCCATGCGGTCGGGACCGAGCACCACGTGGGCGGCCTCGGTGCGGACCGGGTCCGGGCCGCGCCAGGCCACATCGCGGGCCCGGGACGTCGCCGGCGTCCGTGTGGAGGTGGGGCTGGTGGCCATGGCGTCGCTCCTCCCCGCAATGTTGTGCAGATCGTGGGGCGCGGGCGCCACCTCCCGCACGACATTGCCCGTGGGACGTGGCGCTTCGGTGCCTGCGACGGCTGCCCGCCCCCGCCCGGCTCGGGGTCCGGGCGTGCGCCACCACACGGCGGTCCGGTCCACCTTGCGACCTCCTCGTCGAGGAACAGGTCGCGGGTGAGGCACCCGGCCAGCAGGTCGAGGTAGCGGGCGGCCGGCTCGGGGATCGGGGGGCGCACCCGGCGTCATGACCCACGGCGCTCCGTACCCTGTCCGCCCATGGAATCCGGCTTCGGGTACTTCGCCACCCACGATGCGGTCGATCCGGCCACGCTGGCCCGCCTGGTCGAGGAGCGCGGCCACGCCGCCCTCGTCTTCGCCGAGCACACCCACATCCCGGTGGGCGACGGCACCGCCCGCAACGCCGCGGGCGGCCCGCTCGGGCGCCGGTACGCCCACACGCATGACCTGGTGGTGGCGTGCACGGCGGCCGGGCTCGCGACCTCGCGCCTGCACGTCGGCAGCGGCGTCTGCCTCGTGCCCCAGCACGACCCGATCTTGCTGGCCAAGGCGGTCGCCAGCATCGGCCACCTCACGGGCGGCCGGTTCGAGATGGGCATCGGCGCCGGGTGGAACGTCCCCGAGATGCGCAACCACGGCACCGAGCCCGACCGGCGTTTCGCCATCATGCGGGAGCGGGTCGAGGCCATGAAGCAGATCTGGACCGACGACGCCGCCGAGTACCACGGCGAGCACGTGTCGTTCGACCCGATCTGGTCGTGGCCGAAACCGGCCCAGCGCCCGCACCCGCCGGTGCTCGTGGGGGGCGCCGGCCCCAGGGTCCTCGACAGGGTGCTCGCCTACGGCGACGGCTGGCTGCCCAACTACGGCGACGGCGTGCTCGATCGGGTCGAAGAGCTGTTCCGGCGCGCCGAGGACGCCGGCCGCCGCGTCGAGGTGCAGGTGCTCTCGGCCCCGGCCGACCCCAGGGCGCTGGAGGCCTGCGAGGCCGCCGGCGTGCGCCGGGTGATGATGTGGCTGCCGTCGGCCGGCATCGACCGCCTCCAGCGGGAGATGGACGCGTTCGAGGCGGCGCTCGCCGACGCCCGCGGCGAGTGATGCGGCTGCGCCCGTTCACGCGTCGGCGGCGAGCGTCCGCGGTGGCCCACGCCGTGGCGCGGGTGACGGCAGGGCGCCGGCGGACGACCTAGGGTGCGGGCGTGCCGAGCGACCTGGGTCTGAAGGCGATGAACGCGGTCCACCGAGTCCTCCTCACGGTCAGCGGGGGCCGCATCGGCTGGTCGGCCATGGACATGCCCGTCCTCGAGCTGACGACGACGGGGCGCAAGAGCGGCAAGCCGCGGTCGGTGATGCTCACCTCGCCGGTGCAGGAGGGCTCGACGCTGGTCATCGTGGCGTCCCGGGGCGGCGACGACCACCACCCGGCCTGGTTCCTCAACCTGCGCGATCAGCCGGCCGTCGAGGTGGCTTTGCAGGGTGCGCCTCGCGCTCCCTACACCGCCCGGGTCGCCACGGCTGACGAGCGGGACCGTCTGTGGCCGAAGGTCACGGCCGACCACGGCAACTACGCGGGCTACCAGCGCAAGACGGAGCGCGAGATCCCGCTCGTGCTGCTCGATCCCGCCTGACCGCGGCGCGGCGGGCGGGCACGGCTACGGTCCCGCCATCGTGAGCGCGCACGTCCCCGGCGCCGGCCGTCCGAGCCCCGGGATCGTCACCGTGGCCCGGCTCGACGCCGCCAGCGCCTGGCGCCGCTACGGGGCGACCGACGGCACCCGGACGCCCGACCCCGCCGCCGGCTGGGTCGTGCTGTCCGAGCGCTTGACCCACGCCGACGCCGTCGACCGCTGGGTGCGCACCGAGCGGGAGACCACGGCGGCCGGGCACGCCGACCTGGCCGGGGCGCTGATCGTCTACCGCCTCGCCGGATCGCTCGCCGAGCTGGTCGTCGGTCCTCTGCTGGACCAGCGACGGGTGGTCGCTCTGGCGCCGGACCGGTTCGCCGTGCGCTTCGGCGATGCCGCTCGCGTCGACGGCGTCGCCGTCCTCGGCCCCGAGATCGCGGTCCTGCCCGACGACCCCGACGCCGGCCGCCCGGGCACGACCGTCGTGCCCGACGAGGACGCTCTGCGGTCGGCCGCGGTCGACAGCCTGGTGGCGGTGTACCAGCCGCTGAGCGCCGCAGTGCGGGCCAGCGCCCCGTTCGGCCTGCGGGGCATGTGGGGCACGCTCGCCGACCACGTGGCCGAGGGTGTGCTCGCCCGGGCCCGCGACCGGGGCGACGACGCCGGGCGGGCGTGGGCGGCGGCCGACGCCGTCATCGATGCCCTGGCGGCCCGGGTGCCGCTGCTGCGGGTGCGGCCCCACCCCCAGCGGGTGGTCGCCGGCGGCCGCCGGGGCATCTATGCCACCAAGGGCACGTGCTGCCTCATCTACAAGGCCGAGCCGCTCGACCCGGCGCTGCCCGTCCGGATCGCGGCGGCCCGCCGCCTCGACGCGGCTGCGTGCACATCGTGCCCGCTCCGCTCGGACGAGGACCGGCGCGAGCGTTACGCCCGCCACCTCGCCGGCGCGGGCGGCTGAGCGCCCCGCGACCGATCGGCCGCGCGCTGCCGGCCCGGTGCCGGGCGGGTCCTGTCGCCTGCGGTGCCGGCCTACCGCCGCAGGGGAAAACCCGCCCCAGCACCGGCCGGCATCCTGAGCGCCACCCGCCCGGCATCTCGTCGGCGAGGGTGCCCGGACCCGGCCGCCACCTCGTCGGCACGATCACCGGCTGCGCAGGAGCGCAGCCGGTGAGGATCAGGCCTTTGCCAGGTTCTCGGCCGTGAACTCCCAGTTCGCCAAGTTCCCGAGCCACGTCTCGATGTAAGCCGGGCGGGCGTTCTGGTAGTCGAGGTAGTACGCGTGCTCCCACACGTCGAGCGTGATGAGCGCCGTCTGGCCGTGGGCCAGGGGCAGGTCGGCGTCCTTGGTCTGCACGATCTCGAGGCCGTTCGCGCCCTGGACGAGCCACGTCCAGCCCGAGCCGAACAGCGTCTTCGCCTTGTCGGTGAACTGCTGCTTGAAGTCGTCGACCGAGCCGAACGACTGCTCGATGGCCGCCCTCAGGTCGCCGTCGGGGTCGCCCCCACCGCTGGGCGACAGGCAGTTCCAGAAGAACGTGTGGTTCCACGTCTGGGCGGCGTTGTTGAAGAGCCCGCCCGGAGGGGCCGCCTGGATGATCTCCTCGAGCGGCTTGCCCTCGGCCTCGGTGCCCTCGATGAGCCCGTTGAGGTTGTTGATGTAGGTGGCGTGGTGCTTGCCGTGGTGGAACTCGAGAGTGCGCTCGCTCATGTGTGGGGCGAGAGCGTCCTTCGGGTACGGCAGCGGGGGAAGCTCGAAAGCCATGTCGACTCCTCGGATCGCGGGCGACGGGCGGCGCGCGAGCGCCGCGGGCTTCGACGCTATCGCGGGCTCGTCGCGACGTCGGTCGGCCGCTGTGACGTCGCCCAGGGTGCGACGCTGGGCCCGTGGCCCACCCCCCGACCGACCGCCGCCATGCCGAGGCGCTCGATGCCGCCGACCCCCTGGCCGGCTTCCTGTCCGAGTCCGTCGTGGCCGACCCCGACCTGCTGTACCTGGACGGCAACTCCCTCGGGCGGCTCACGCACAGGGTCCGGCGCCGCCTGGCCGACGTCGTCGACGCCGGCTGGGGCGCCGGGCTCGTCCGCTCGTGGGAGGAGTGGATCGACCTGCCCGCCCGGGTGGGGGACGCCCTCGCCGCCCACCTGCTCGGCGCCCGGCCGGGCGAGGTGGTCGTCGGCGACTCGACCACGGTCGAGCTCTACAAGGCGGCCGACGCGGTCCTCGCCGCCCGGCCCGGGGCGCGGGCGCTGGTCACCGACGACGACAACTTCCCCACCGACCGCTACGTGCTCGAGGGACTCGCCGCCCGCCACGGGCTCGACTACCGCGAACTGGCGAGCCACCCGGTGGACGGGCCCGACGCCGCCGCCCTGGTCCCGGCGCTCGACGGCGCAGCGCTGCTCTGCCTGTCGCACGTGGCCTACCGGTCCGGTGCGCTCGCCGACATGGCGGGTCTGACCCGGCTGGCCCGCGAGCACGGTGCGCTGACCCTATGGGACCTCTCGCACGCCGTCGGCGCCGTGCCGATCGACCTCACGGGCGCCGGGGTCGACCTGGCCGTGGGCTGCACCTACAAGTACGTCAACGGCGGTCCCGGCGCTCCGGCGTTCACCTACGTGCGGCGCGAGCGGCAGGGTGAGCTGCGCCAGCCGATCTGGGGCTGGTTCGGCCAGGGCGACCAGTTCGCCATGGGCGCCGGCTACCGGCCGGCCGAAGGCATCGCCGCCTGGCTCACCGGGTCACCCGCAGTGCTCGGCCTGGCCTGCGTCGAGGAGGGCGTCGGCCTGCTGGCCGAGGCCGGCATCGACCGCCTCCGGGCCAAGGGGATGGCGCTCACGTCGCTGGTGGTCGACCTCGCCGACGCCTGGCTGGCGCCGCTCGGCTTCACGCTGGCCAGCCCGCGCGACGCGGGGCGCCGGGGGGGTCATGTGACGCTCGCCCATCCCGACGGCCGCCGCATCGCCCAGGCCCTGATCGAGGTGGCCGGCGTCGTGCCGGATTTTCGGGCCCCCGATCGCATCCGCCTCGGTCCGGCCCCGATCGCCACCCGCTTCACCGACGTGTGGGACGCCCTGGACCGGCTCCGCCGCCTCGTGGCCGATCGCGGCCACGAGCACGTGGCGCTCTCCGCTCGCCGCGTCACGTAGCCGGCCGGCCCCCGCCGTCCAGCTCTGGTGACGAGATTGGTTGGTAAACAACCCAATTCCGTCACCAGAGCTGCGCTCGACCTCCTCGACGGGTCCTCCACCACGGCCGCCGGCTGCTGCGGGCGGTGGGTGCCCGCCGTCAGGTGGGCGGCGCTGCGCCGAGCGCTCCGCCCGGCGGCGTAGGGTCGGGCACACCACGAGGGGAGGGGACGCGATGTCCGAGATGTGGTCCAGCACCGGCGCGCCCGGGGGGTCGCGTCGCTCGTTCCTGCGCGCCAGCGGGGCGGTCGTCGGCGCGGCGGCACTCGCGGGCCCGCTGGCCGGTCTCGCCGGCTGCACGCCCGGTCCGGCGGCGCAGGCCGGCGTCGGCTACGGCCCGCTGCAGCCCACCACCGACGCGACCACGGGTCTCGCGCTGCTCCGCCTCCCGGCCGGCTTCACCTACCAGTCGTTCGGCTGGAGCGGTGACCCGATGGACGACGGCACGCCGACGCCGGACCGGCACGACGGCATGGCGGTCGTCGACGAGGCGCAGGGCCGGGGGCCGCGCGCGGAGCTCGTGCTCATCCGCAACCACGAGCGGGGCCCGGCCCTGGCCGGCGACCTGCTGCCGCGCATCGGGCTCGGCCAGGCCCCCGTCTACGACGACTTCACGCTTCCCGGCCAGGTCGACGGCCTGGGGGGCGGCACCACCGCCCTCACCTTCGCCGGTGGGCGGTTCACGGGCAGCCGCGCCACGCTCGGCGGCACGCTGGTCAACTGCGCAGGCGGCCCGACGCCGTGGGGCTCGTGGCTGACTTGCGAGGAGATCGTCCTGCGCGGCGCCGGGCTGGGCGCCCGCGACCACGGCTACGTGTTCGAGGTGCCGTCTCCCCGCCTCGGCGCCGCCTCCGCCGTCCCGATCACCGGGATGGGCCTGATGCGCCACGAGGCCGCCGCCGTCGACCCGTCCACCGGCGACGTCTACCTGACCGAGGACAACGGCCCGGCCTCGGGTGTCTACCGCTACCGCCCGGACCGCCGCTGCAGTGCGCCCGGCGACCTCGAGGCGGGCGGCACGCTGGAGATGCTGGCCGTGGCCGGCTCCCCGAACGCCGACCTGCGCCAGCCGGCGACCGGCGACGCGCACCCGGTCGCCTGGGTGCCGGTGCCCGAGCCCGACGCCGACCCCGAGGGCTTCGCGTCGCCCGGGCTCGGACTGCCGCCGATCCAGGGCACCGGGCGGTCCGGCCCGTTCCTGCAGGGCGAGGCGGGGGGCGGCGCCACGTTCGGCAGGGGCGAGGGCTGCTGGTACCACCGGGGCGTCGTCTACTTCGTCGACACCGGGGGCGGGGCCGCCGGCAAGGGCGTCGTGTGGGCGCTGCGCCCGGCGGGGCGCGGCCAGCGGCCCCCCACGGTCACCGCGCTGTTCGTCTCGCCCGGCGAGGACACGGCCGACAACATCGACAACATCACAGTCAGCCCCCGCGGCGGGATCGTGACCTGCGAGGACGGCGGCGGCAAGGAGGTGAACGGCACCAGGGTGTTCGGCACCCGGCTGATCGGCATCGACCGGCGGGGCCGCCCCTTCACGTTGGCCGAGAACGCCATCACGCTCGACGCCTCGCCGGACGGCCGGCCGCGCATCGCCCCCGGCGACTACCGCGGCATCGAGTTCTGCGGCGCGACGTTCTCGCCGTCGGGCCGGTACCTGTTCGTGAACGTGCAGGTACCGGGTGTCACCTTCGCCATCACCGGTCCGTGGGCGACGGGAGGGCTCTAGCCTGACGCCGTGACGACGACGGGCGGCGCGCCGAGCGGGGGACTGGGAAAGATGCGCCCGGCCGATCTGCCGAAGTCGCCCGCGCTCGCCCCCGACGCCATCGCGCAGGTGGCGTCCTACGCCGAGGAGCGGCCGATCGCCGCGGGCCAGATCCTGGCCCGGGCGGGCGACGAGTCCTACGACTTCGTCGTCCTGCTCGACGGCGAGGTCGACATCGTGCGCCCGGACAACGAGGGCGAGGTCCTGATCGTCCACCACGGCCCCGGGGCCTTCCTCGGCGAGCTCGGTCTCATCACCGGCCAGCGCCTCTACCTGACCGCCCGCGTCACGCGCGGCGGCCGCGCGCTGTTCGTGCCGCCCGAGGCGTTCCGCCGGCTGATGGCGGGCCGCCCGGGGCTGGCCGACACGGTGTTCCAGGCACTCGTCGCCCGCCAGATGCGGCTGAAGAGCGGCGAGGGTGCCCGGGCCCTGCGGCTCGTCGGGTCGCGCTACTCGGCCGAGGCCATGGCCCTGCGGGCGTACGTCACCCGCACCCGGCTGCCCCACACCTGGATCGACGTAGAGGACGCCGCCGACCCCGACGTGATGCTCGCCGGCCTGGGCCTGCGTCCGGTCGACATGCCGGCCGTACTGACGCCGACCGTCGTGTTGCGACGGCCCTCGCCCGGCGAGCTGGCGTCGTACCTGGGGCTCACGTACCGCCCGACGCCCGGCTACACATTCGACCTGGTCGTGGTGGGCACGGGACCAGCGGGCCTGGCCGCCTCTGTGTACGGCGCCTCCGAGGGGCTCGGCACCGTGTCGGTCGACGCCATGGCCGCCGGCGGCCAGGCGGGCACCAGCTCGCGCATCGAGAACTACGTCGGGTTCCCGAACGGCGTGTCGGGCGGCGACCTCACGGCGCTCGCCGCCATCCAGGCCCAGCGCCTCGGCGCCCGGCTCAGCGCCCCGTGCGAGGTCGTCATGCTGCGGGCCCGGCAGGGCTTCCACGCGGTGGTGCTGTCCGACGGCAGCGAGATCCCGTGCCGGTCGGTGATCGTCGCCTCCGGGGCCCGGTACCGGCGCCTCGACGTCGCCGAGCTCGACCGGTTCGAGGGGGCCGGCGTCTACTACGCCGCCACCGACCTCGAGGGGCGGCTCTGCGCTGGCGAGCCGGTGGTGGTCGTCGGCGGCGGCAACTCGGCCGGCCAGGCGGCGATCTACCTCGCCCAGCAGGGCTGCCGGGTGTCGATCGCCGTCCGGCGCCACGAGCTCGCCGAGACGATGTCGCGGTACCTGATCGCCCGCATCGAGGTCGATCCCCTGATCGAGGTGCTGACCGGCACCGAGGTGCGGGCGCTGGCCGGCGACCGCCACCTCACGGGCGTCACGCTCGAGCACGGACCCAGCGGCGAGCGTCGCACCGTGGGCTGCGCCGGCCTGTTCTGCTTCATCGGGGCGGTCCCGGCCACATCGTGGCTGGGTGGCCGGGTGGCGCTCGACCGGGCCGGCTTCGTGCTGACCGACCGGTCGCTGCCCGACGAGGTGGCGCACGGCCCGGCCTACGCCGGACGCGCGCCGCTGCCGTTCGAGACGTCGGTGCCCGGCGTGTTCGCGGTCGGCGACGTGCGCAGCGGCTCGATGAAGCGGGTTGCGGCGGCCGTGGGCGAGGGGTCGAGCGCCGTGCGGTCGGTGCACGAGCACCTGGCCACGGCCGGCTGACCGGCCTGCCGAGCGCTCGTTATGTGGGCGGGAAGCGCAGCCCCGTCGAGGTGGACGTTCTCGCCGTGCAGCGAGGCGTTCGCGGCGACGCTCTCGACGAGCCCCGCGAACTCGTCGGGGGCCGGCCACGAACCAGCGTTCAACTCGGTGAGGTTGCGTTCGTGCAGGTGAGCTTCGGTACGGTGCCCCCATGAGCCGCGACGGCCTCCCGACCTTGCTGTCGACCGTGCGCTACGACCAGGGCGACGGCATCGCCCGGGTGACGCTCGACCGGCCCGAGGTCCACAACGCGTTCGACGCCACGATGCAGGACGACCTGGAGGCGGTGTGGCGGCACGTGAAGACCGACCCCGAGGTGCGCGTCGTCGTCCTCACCGGGGCGGGGGAGCGGGCGTTCTGCACGGGCCTCGACCGCAGCGAGATCCCCGAGGCCGACTACGATCCCTACACCTACGAGGATCCGGGCCGTCGCATCGGCCCGAAGAGCCAGGGCGTGTGGAAGCCCGTGGTGGCCGCGGTCAACGGCATGGCGTGCGGCGGGGCGTTCTACCTGCTGGGCGAGAGCGACGTGATCCTGGCGTCGTCGTCGGCCACGTTCTTCGACCCCCACGTGAGCTTCGGGATGACCGCCGTGTTCGAGCCGCTGTTGCTCATGGCCCGCATGCCGTTCGGCGAGGTGGCGCGCATGGCGCTCGTCGGCAACATGGAACGGGTGTCGGCCGCGAAGGCCGAGGCGATCGGGCTGGTCTCCGAGGTCGTCGAGCCGGGCGAGCTGGCGGACGCCGCCGGGCGGCTCGCCGCCGCCATCGCCGCCCAGCCCCCGCACGCCGTGCAGGCGACCCTCCGCACCCTGTGGGCCGCCCGTGACGTCACGCCCCAGCAGGCGATCGACCTGGGCAACGTGTTCCTCCAGCTGGGCACATCCGCGCAGGCCCTGGCTGCGGGCAACGAGCGTTTCGCCTCGGGGCAGCGCCCGCGCTGGCGCCTGCGCTGAGTCCCCGCCCGACCAGGTGCTTCACGGCTGGGCCCAGTAGCCGCGCATCAGCTCGGTCGCCCACGCCGGTTGCCGGGTCGGCGAGCGGGGGGCGAACTCGGCCAGATACGGCTTCACGTCGAGCACCGGCGTGCCGTCGATGGCGTCGAGGCCCCGCACGGTCAGGTCGAGCCCATCGACCGCCACGAGCTCGCACACCGTCGTGCCGATGCGGTTCGGCCGCGACTTGGCCCTCTGCGCCAGGATGCCCACCCGTGGCCAGTCGCTGCGGCCTCGGGGGTGGCGGGCGCCGAGGGTGACCGCCGACTCGTCGACCCGGTCGAACACGAACACCACCTCGACGTGCGAGAAGGCGTCGAGGCCGGCGGTCGGCAGGTCGTCGCCGGCGGCCACCCCGTCGCCGGCCCGGCCGAGGCGGGCGCCGTCGAGCGCCACGACCGACTCGATCGCCCCCCAGTCGTCGTCGATCGCTTCGCTGCGGGGGCTGCGCACGACGCCGATCGGTCGCATCTCGATCGCGGGCTGCGTCTGGTCCACGAACCACCTCCGGGTGAGCGGCCTCCTGGCCCGACCCCTCATCGCACCGCCGCGCCGCTCGGCACCCGGCACCCTAGGTCCCGGCGGCCGGGTCGCCAGACCGGGAGCGCCGGTCACCATCCGCAAGGACCGGACGCCCGTCGTTCGACACGCACGGCCGACAACGGTGCGGGTGCCGGCAGCGGCGTCTCCGAGCATCGCGGTACCCGCCCCGGCTGAGGCCGACGGCGGATCCGGGGAACCCGTCCGGGACGGCCGCGGCCGCGGCCGTCCGCGGCGCGCCCGGGCCGCCCGCGCCCACGCGATGGAGCGCTTCGACACCCGCCCCCTTCCCAGTCGCCGCGCGAGGGTCCAGGATGATGAGGAAGACGAGGGAGGCTCACCCATGCGCTCCGCCATCCGAACTGTGCTGGCCCTCGTGGCCGTGCTCCTGCTGGGCCTGGCCGGGGTGCCGCCCGCCGCCGCCCAGGACGAAGGGGGTGACACCGGCGCCGTCACCGACGAGGAGGTCGACAATCTGGTCGTGCTCACCGGCCGGGCCGTGGTGGCGGAGGGCGACACCGTCGACGCCGTGGTGATCGCCGACGGACCGGCCGTCATCGACGGCACGGTGCGTGACGGCATCGTCGCCCTGAACGGCGACGTGGTCGTGCGGGGCACGGCGCGCGACGACGTCGTGGCGTTCGACGGCCGGGTCGTGATCTCCGGCACCGGGCACGTCGAGGGCGACGTGGTGTCCCGGCACCGGCCGGTGACCCAGTCCGGCGGGCAGCTGGACGGATCGTGGGAGCGGTTCAACCCGGGCGCCTTGCGGGGAGCGGGCATCGTCGGCTGGCTGGCCCTGTGGGTCGCGGTCTCCGTGTCGACGCTCGTGCTCGGGCTCCTGCTGCTCTGGCTCGCCCCCCGGGTGGCCGCCGCGGCCGACGCCGCCGCCGGTGACGCCATCGGGCCGGTGATCGGCTGGGGACTGCTGCTCACCATCGGGCTGCCGATCGTGGCCGTGCTGGCCATGGTGACCCTCGTCGGCCTCCCGCTCGGTCTCGGGCTGCTGCTGGCGCTCGGCCTCATCTACGGCATCGGCTACACCGTGGGCGCCTGGCTGCTCGGCCGCCGGGTGGCCCGCCGCGCCCATCCGATGGTCGCGTTCCTGGCCGGCTGGGCGATCCTGCGGGTCCTGGCGCTCGTCCCGGTGCTCGGTGCCATCGCCTGGTTCGTCGCGACCGTGGTCGGCCTCGGTGCCCTCGCCGTGGCCGGCCACCGGTCGCGGCGCCCGGTGGTCGAGGAACCGGTGGCGGCGCGGGCCATGGCCGGCCCGCCGCCCACCCCGGCCACGCCCTGAGCGGCCGCCTCGGGCGGGCGGACCGGTCCCGCCCGCCCGGGTGATCGCTGGCGGGCGGCCGGCGGCCCAGGGGCGGGGCCGGGCCCGGGGTCAGAGCCGTTCGAGGATCGTCGCGTTCGCCACGCCGCCGGCCTCGCACATCGTCTGCAGGGCGTAGCGGGCGCCGCGGTGTCCCATGGCGTGGACGAGCGTGGTCATGATGCGGGCGCCGCTGGCGCCCAGCGGGTGGCCGATGGCGATGGCGCCGCCGTGCACGTTCACCCTGTCGAGGTCCGCGCCGGTCTCGCGCTGCCAGGCCAGCACCACGCTGGCGAACGCCTCGTTGACCTCGAACAGGTCGATGTCGGCGATCGTCAGGCCGGCCCGGCGCAGGACCTAGCGGGCGGATCGAGTCGCCTGATCGGGACGCGGTCGTCCGCCCGCCCGGCGACATCGATCGCCCCGTCGGGGCGCCGGCACTGGGCGGGGCGCTCAGCGAGCCCCGCCGAAGCGCCACACGGCGCCGGCGGGATCATCGAGGCCGGTCGACACGTCGGGCAGCGTTCCCGGCGACTGCCGGGCACCGGCGATCGCGGCCTCGAGCAGGCGCAGGCCGAGCGCGCAGAACGCCGTGGCCAGCGTGACCGGCGTCCGCGCCCGGCCGCCGCCGTCGTCGGGCGGCGGGGCCGACAGCCGCGCTGTCGCCTCGACCAGGGCATGGAAGCCGTGGGCGAAGGCCAGCCGCACCCGCCAGCGGGGATCGATCCGCGTGAGCTCGGCGCCGAAGGGCAGGTCGCCCAGCATGTCGACGAACCAGGTGCCCATGGCGGCGTAGCCCTCGTAGGGGTCGGCGGCGCGGAGCACGTAGCTCGCCGGCCGGCGGCCGCTCGGCGCGCTGCGCCACAGCCGGACCCCGCTCGTCGTGCACCGGTCGAGCGTCGTCATGCTGAATAGCGCCCGGGCGAAGTCCTCGACGGGGTCGCGGTAGCCCTGCGTCCCCCGTGGGTCGAGCAGCGTGAAGGACGCCGAGGCCGCCGGCGCCAGCAGGTCCGCGAGGTCGAGCTCGCCGTGCACCGGGTACGACACGACGCGGGGCCGCAGCAGGCGGCTCAGCGAGGCGTCGCCCTCGATGGCGTGCAGCAGCGGCACGAGCGGCCGGCACGACGCCCCGTTCACCGTGATGCGCGGACCCTCCAGCAGCTCGCGGTGCAGGTGTCGGCGCAGCAGCCACAGCCGCCGGCGGACCCTGCTCAGGTCGTGCCGCGACAGGTCCTCGCCCGAGGTGCGCCGGGTGCGGGCGTAGCCGTGCTCGGTGAGCACGGTGAACACCTCGTTGAGCCGGCCGTGGGCCTCGTGGCGGGGTACCGCGGGCGCCACCGCGGGGGCGCCGGCCACGAACGGCATGGCGTAGGCCGCCCAGGCGGTCTGCTGCCACACCCCGAGCACGTCGACGACATGGGGGGCGAGGCGGGGCAGCTCGCGGCGCACCCGCTGGAGCTGGGCCGGCTCCTTCAGGAACGAGCCGATGTCCTGCCCGTCGACGAGCCCGGCGCCGCGGCGGAGCACCTTCACGGCCAGCACCGCGTGCGGCGTCGTCACCCGCCAGACCCGGGCCGGTGACGTGCCCCGCCCAAGCGACTGGACCGATTCGGCCCGCAGCTCGCGGGCGAGCGGGGCCGGGAAGCCCGTGGTCGCGTCCCCGAGTTCGCCGGTGACATGGGTCGGCAAGGCGCGTGATGATAACGACCGTTCGGGCGGTGCGCGTGCCGCCTGCGGGGTGCGCCGGGGATCGGTCAGCCGGGCGGAACGGCGGGGGCCGGGACGGCCGCCGCGGCGCTCTCGGACAGCGCCTGGCCGCCGCGGAAGACCGTGACCGGGCCGTCCTCGCTGACGACCACGGCCAGCGCTCCCGGGTGGTCCCAGGTGTAGCGGGCGGCCGAGCGATGGCGCATCCCGCGGGGGTCCTCGACGGCCGCGCCTGCGTCGGGTGAGGGGCGCAGCGCCACGCCGATGCGCTCGATCGGGCCGGTCTGGCGGATCACACAGGCCAGGTCGGTCTGCATGAGGGCGGCCAGCATGGCGGGGTAGTGGTGCCGGGTCGTGATCGACAGGCGCGGCGCCGGCACGGAATGGTCGAAGTCGAGGCCGGCGTCGCCGTGGCGGCCGGGCAGCACGAGCGTGGCGCCGGTCCGCCCCGGGCTCAGCCAATGGATCGCAAGCTCCAGCAGCCCGCCGAGCACCGCGGGCGCCACGTCGGGCAGCTGAGGCCGGAGCAGCTCGCCCTCGGCCCGGGCGTTCGGCCGGTTCGTCCACCGGTAGCCGGCCCACTCGACCGTGCTCGTGGGCGTGAAGAGGCGGGTCACGTTCAGCACCGGCGTGCGCTGGACGATGTAGGCGCCGGTGTCCGCCTGGACCTGGACCATGTCGGCCTCGTACTGCACGCTGCGGCGGAAGCAGGCGAGCGCCCGGCCGCCGTCGGGCCGTCGGGCCAGGTAGGTCGACCGGCCGTCCGCGAACCGCCGGGCGTCGGCGAGGGGGTGGTCGTCCAGCGGCACCAGGTCCACGAGCTCGCCGGCCGAGATCAGCGACCGGTCGTCCGGCACGAGGATCGACCCGTAGAGCGGGACGCGCCGCTCGAAGACCGGGGGCCGACGGGCGTAGTCCAGCTCGTCGAGCACGAGGTGGCGCAGCGGGTCGTCGGCGTCGAGGGCGATGCCGTCGTCGATCAGCTCGCCCTTCAGGCGCCGCGCCGAACGGGTGAGCTCCACGGCTCCGTCCATCGACCCACGATACGGGCGGTCCCGGCGACACCCGCCCGGCTCGTCCGCCGGCGGGGCCACCCCGTCGCGTGCGGGGCCGGTCGCCGGCGCCCGTCGCCGTTCCCCAAGGCCGCGGAGCTGCTCTCGTAGGCTCCCTGGCCATGAGCGCCGAGATCGAGGCCCGCGTCGACGCCCCCGAGTGGTTCCGCCGCGCCCTGGCCGTGCCGTTCGAGGACGGCGAGGTGGTGGTCGACGGGGCCCGGATCCACTACCTGGTCTGGGGCCGTCCCGGCCGCCGCGGCCTCGTCTTCGTGCATGGTGGCGGTGCCCACGCCCACTGGTGGACCCACGTGGCGGCCCGCTTCGCCGACGATTTCCGGGTCGTGGCGATCGACACGAGCGGGCACGGTGACAGCGAGCACCGCGACGGGTACTCGCTCGACCGGTGGACGGAGGAGGTCGTGGCCGTCGCGGAGGCCGGGGGCATCGACGGCCCGCCGGTGATGGTCGGCCACAGCATGGGCGGGTTCGTCACGATCGCCACCGCCGCCCGCCACGCCGACCGCGTGGCCGGCGTGATCGTGTGCGACTCGCCGGCGACCGAGCCCGGGCCGGAGGTCGAGGCGGCGAACGTCGGGCAGGCGTTCGGGAGGCCACGCACCTACGCCACCCTGGAGGCGGGGCTGGCCCGGTTCCGGACGGTGCCGCCCCAGGACCACTACCTCGACTACGTGATGGACCACGTCGGGCCGCGGTCGCTGCGCCGGACCGAGGGGGGCTGGCGCTGGAAGTTCGACCGGCGGATCTTCGCCCAGTTCCGGGGCGGCATCCGGGCGAGCGCCGTGCCCTACCTGTCGCGCGTGCAGTGCCGGTTCGCGCTGCTGCGGTCCGAGAACGGGCTGGTCACTCCCGATATCGGCGCCTCCATGTACGAGCAGTTGGGCCGGGTGGCCCCGGTCATCGAGATCCCCGAGGCAGGGCACCACGCCATGCTCGACCAGCCCCTGCTGCTGCTCACGGCCATCCGCACGCTGCTGGCCGATTGGGACCACTCCGACCCCCACCGCCGGAACGACGCCTGACGTCCTCGGCGCGATCGCCCGTGTGAGGCGGACGGTCGGCGGGAAGGACGCGGCCGGCGGGCGGATCACGAGGAGGTTCCCCATGGCCCAGGCGATCAAGGACGTCATGACCCGCACGACCCGGACGCTCGACAGGAGCGCCAGCGTGCAGCAGGCGGCGCAGATCATGGCCGAGGACGACATCGGCGCGGTGATCGTCGTCGACGGCGACACCGTCGCGGGGATCGTCACGGACCGCGACATCACGGTGCGGTCGACGGCCCAGGGCCGGGCGCCGGCCGACGCCACCGTCGGCGACGTCGTCAGCGGCGACATCGTCACCGTCTCGCCCACCGACACGGTCGGCGACGCCGTGGGTCTCATGCACGACCGGGCCATCCGCCGGCTGCCGGTCGTCGAGGACGGCAGGCCGGTCGGCATCGTGAGCATCGGCGACGTGGCCATCGAGCGCGACAGCCGCTCGACGCTGGCCGACATCAGCGCCGCCGAGGGCAACACCTGACGCAGGGGCCGCCCGGCCGTCCCGCGGAGCGCTCCCGCGCCGCGGGCGGCCGTCGGGGCTCCACCGGCGCACGCCCGCGACGGCCGGCGACCCGGTGGCCAGCCCGCCCGGCGGTCGAGGGGGTGCCCAGCCGGCCCGGCGGGCCGCCCGGTGCCAGCGCGGCCGGCGGCTCGCCCGTGCTCAGGCGGGCCGGCTGTCGCCGTGGTGGGCGGCCCAGGCGGCCAGCCAGGCCTTCACCATCGGCGTGAACGTGGCGGGGTTGTAGACGTCCTCCTCGACGGCGAACAGGCCGTCGCCTCCGTAGGTGAGCCGGGTCCAGTTCGGCGCCTGGTAGAGGCCGCCGTCGCCCGGGTCGACGAACCGGTTCTGGACCTGCCCGACGACCCAGCCCTGGTCCGCGTCGATCGTGACCCAGTCCCAGGGGCTCTCCCGCATGTGGGTGAACGGCCAGGTCCCCATGGTCTCGCTGATCCACCCGAGCACCGCCTCGCGCCCGTGGAACGTGCCGTAGTGATGCTCGACATAGGTGACGTCGGGCGTGAACCGCTCGACCCACGGTCGCCAGTCGCCGGTGCGCCCCGCCTCGTCGGCGGCCGCGACGTACGCGTCGAACGCCTCGGCGATCTCCGCCCGGTCGTACCCCATCGCCTACCCCTTCGTCTCGCGATGGGCTCACGGTAGGTCGCGGTGTCCGGCTCGGCCCCGATCCGGGCATCATCGGGTCCGATGTCCACGACGCTCGCCGACCACCTGCCCGTGCCCGGCGAGCGGTTCGACCCCGACGACCTGCTCGACGCGTTCACGTCGTGGACGGAAGCGCAGGGCCTCACGCTGTACCCCGCGCAGGAGGAGGCGGTGCTCGAGATCTACGCGGGCGCGAACGTCATCCTCGGCACGCCCACCGGCTCGGGGAAGTCCCTCGTGGCGCTCGCCGCCCACGCCGCCGCGCTGGCCGACGGGCGGCGCACCTTCTACACCGCACCCATCAAGGCGCTGGTGTCGGAGAAGTTCTTCGACCTGTGCCACGAGCTGGGCTCGGACCGGGTGGGCATGCTCACCGGCGACGCCGCCGTGAACCCGGGGGCGCCGGTCATCTGCTGCACGGCCGAGATCCTGGCCAACCTCGCGCTGCGCGACGGCGAGCAGGCCGACGCCGGCCAGGCCGTGATCGATGAGTTCCACTACTACGCGGATCCCACCCCGGGATGGGCCTGGCAGGTACCGCTGCTCACCCTGCCGCAGGTCCAGTTCGTGCTCATGTCGGCCACGCTGGGCGACACCCGCCGCTTCGAGGCAGAGCTGACCCGGCGGACCGGGCGGCCCACCGTGGCGATCCGCAACGCCACCCGTCCCGTGCCCCTCGAGTACGAGTACCGGGCCACGGCCATGCACGAGACGATCGACACCCTGCTCGCCACCGACCGGGCGCCCGTCTACGTCGTGCACTTCACCCAGCAGTCGGCGGTCGAGCGGGCCCAGGCGCTCATGAGCATCAACGTGTGCAGCCGGGTCGAGAAGGACGCCATCGGCGAGGCGATCGGCGGCTTCCGCTTCGGCCCCGGCTTCGGGCGTTCGCTCAGCCGCCTGGTGCGCCACGGCATCGGCGTGCACCACGCCGGCATGCTGCCGAAGTACCGGCGCCTCGTGGAGCGCCTCGCCCAGGAAGGCCACCTCAAGGTCATCTGCGGGACCGACACGCTGGGCGTGGGCATCAACGTGCCGATCCGCACGGTCCTGTTCACCCAGCTCTGCAAGTACGACGGGACCAGCTCGCGGCTGCTGTCGGCTCGTGAGTTCCACCAGATCGCGGGGCGGGCCGGACGGGCGGGCTACGACACGATCGGCTACGCGTGGGCGCAGGCCCCCGACCATGTCATCGAGAACCAGCGGGCCGTGGCGAAGGCCGGCGACGACGCGAGAAAGCGCCGCAAGATCGTACGCAAGAAGCCGCCCGCGCGAGGTTTCGTGCCCTGGAGCGAGGACACGTTCACGAAGCTCGCCGCCGCCCCGCCCGAGGCGCTGACGTCGAGCTTCGCCGTGTCGCACTCGATGCTGCTGAACGTGCTCGACCGGCCCGGTGACGGTTGCACGGCGATGCGGTCGCTGCTCGTCGAGAACCACGACCCCCGCCCGCAGCAGCGCACACACATCCGCCGTGCGATCTCGATGTACCGCTCGCTGCTGAGCTCCGGCGTCGTCGAACGGCTGGACGAGCCCGACGAGGACGGCCGCCGCGTCCGGGTCACGGTCGACCTGCAGGCCGACTTCGCGCTCAACCAGCCGCTGTCGCCGTTCGTGCTGGAAGCGGTGAGCCGGCTCGACCGCCGGTCGCCGAGCTACGCGCTCGACGTCTTGTCGCTGGTCGAGGCTGTGCTCGAGAACCCCGGCGTGATCCTCGCCGCCCAGCTGGACCGGTTGCGGCGCGAGACGATCGAGCGCCTGAAGCGCGAGGGGGTCGACTACGAGGAGCGCATGGCCGAGCTGGACAAGCTCGAGCACCCCAAGCCCCTGCGCGATTTCACCTACGACCTGTTCAACGCGTACGCCACCGAGCACCCCTGGGTGGTGGACCACACGATTCGCCCGAAGTCGGTGGCCCGCGAGATGTACGAGCTGGCCATGACGTTCACCGACTACGTCGGCCACCACGGGCTGGCCCGGTCCGAGGGGATGGTGCTGCGCTACCTGACCGACGCCTACAAGGGCCTGGTGCAGAACGTGCCCGAGGACGCGAAGACCGAGGAGGTGTTCGACCTCACGGAGTGGCTGGGCGAGACCGTGCGCCAGATCGACTCGAGCCTCCTCGACGAGTGGGAGCGGCTACGCCACCCGGACCCCGACGACCTCGACGCCTCGGCACCGACCCGGCCGGGCGCCGGGCCCGGGGCCGGCGAACCCGAGGGGGTCACGGCGAACGTGCGGGCGTTCCGGGTCATGGTGCGCAACGAGCTGTTCCGGTGGGTCGAGCTGCTGGGGCGCGGCGCGCACGTCGAGCTGTCCGAACGGCTGGGCCCGGGGGAGTGGTCGGCGGCCCGGCTCGGCGAGGCCATGGCGGCCTACCGGGAGGAGCACGGCGCCGTGGGCACCGGGCCCGACGCCCGTGGCGGGGCCCTGTTCCTGCTGGACGAGTCGCCCGCCGGCGCGTTCACGGGCCGCGCCGGGCCGTCCGGCGCCGAGGGGGCCGGTCGCTCGTGGGGCGTGCGCCAGGTGCTCGACGACCCCGACGGCGACCACGACTGGGCAATCCACGCCCGGGTCGACCTGGCGGCATCCGACGAGGAGGGGCGCGCCGTCGTCGAGTTGGTGGCCATCGCTCCCGTGGCCACGGGCTGAGGTCGCCGCCCCGTCGTGTCTGAACGCATCGACGGTGCGGGTCCGGGCGTGGGGCCGTCATCCGCGGTGCCCGCCGCGGCGCGTGGGACGATCGGGCATGACCTTCGGCAAGCAGTCCGGGCCCCCCGCGTCGGCCCGGCAGGTGATGTACCTGCTCGACCTCGTCGTGCAGGCGGGCCACGAGGGCTTCCGCGACGCCCGCCACCCGCTCGGCCTCACCCAGCGCCAGGCCGGCGGCAAGTTCACCAGAGCCGAGGCATCCGAGCTGATCGACCGCCTCGTGGCCGGCGAGGGAGGGGCCGGCGACGAGAGCGGCGGGGGCGTGGGCGACACGGCGGCGTCGGCCGCCGCCGAGGCCGCGGCGGCCGAGGCCCGGCTCGACGCCGTCCGCGCCGAGGCGCTCGCGGGCATGCCGGCCGAGGCGCTGGCCGCCGAGCTCGAACGCCGCGGCTGGCAGGTCATGGCGCCCTGACGGCGCTGCACACCTCCCTCGGCGGTCGTGCCGTCACATGACCGCAACAAAAGGTGGCGTGCGACCGCTCGACCCGCTCAGCCGGTGGGGCCGAAGCGCTCGACGCGGATGCGCTCGGGAGGCACGCCGAGGCCCACGAGACACGACGAGGCGGACCAGGTCCGCCCGGCCCGTGCGCCCCGCCAGGCGCAGCATGGCCATGAGCGGCACGACGCCCGACCCGCCGCCGACGAGCAGCGCGGGGGTGTCTCCGGGCCAGACGAACCAGCCGCCGGTCGGCCCGCGCACCTCGAGCTCGTCACCGGCCTCGACCACCTCGTGGAGGAACGTCGACACCTCGCCACCCGCCAGCAGCTCGACAGTCAGGTCGATGCGGTCGGACGTCGGGATCGGGCGCCGAGGCCACCGAGTACGAGCGCGAGGCGGTGTAGCCGTCCGGGGCTCGCAGGCGCACCACGTGGCTCTTGGGGTCTCGTTGCGGACCGCCACGACGGTGGCCGTCTGCCACCCCGTCGCCAGCGGGGAGCCGTCGCCCACCCGTCCGTCAGTCGCCATGGTACCGCTGCTCGAGCCAGGGATCGCCGCGGTCGTGGTAGCCGTTGCGCTCCCAGAAGCCGGGCTCGTCGTGGTCGAGCAGCTGCAGGCCGGCGATCCACTTCGCGCTCTTCCAGAAGTACAGGTGGGGGACGAGCATGCGGGCCGGGCCGCCGTGCTCGACCGGCAGCGGCTTGCCGTCGACCTCCCAGACCACCCAGGCCTTGCCACCGGTCACGTCCTCGAGCGGCAGATTCGTGGTGTAGCCCGTGTGGGCCACCTCGACCACGTGGGTGGCGCCGGGCAGTGGCCCTCCGGCGGCCTCCAGCAGCGTGTCGATCGAGACGCCGACGAAGGTCATGTCGAACTTCGACCACGTGGTGACGCAGTGGATGGCGCCCTCGTAGGTGGACGGCGCCAGGGCGTGGATCTCGTCCCAGGACCACGTGGTCGGGTTGGCCACGAGTCCCTCGACCCGGAACGTCCAGTCGTCCGTCGAGAGCTTCGGCGTCACCTCGGCGTTCAGAACCGGCCACTGGCGCCCGGCGTCGTACTGGCCGGGCGGGAGCCGGCCGTCGGTCGGGCCGCGGCGGCGACCGGTGAACCCTCGGGTGAAGCGCGCCATCTCGACTCCGTGTGTGGGCCGGCCTTCGCGTGATGCTACGGCCGATCGCCCGCATCGGCGACGTGGCCTCGCGCCGCATCCGGTCTGCCCGTGTCGACCGCGGTGCTGGCCCCGAGGCCGAGGTCGGCCACGGCCGGCGTGCCGGCGGTGTGGTTCGCCACGCCCAATCGATGCCGGCGATCACGCCGGAGAACGAGCCGCTCCCCGAGCAGTTCAGGACCCCGTGCGTTCGAGTGGACGGGCGGGCCCGGGGCACAGGTCAGCGGGCGGTGACGATCCAGCTGCCCGAGCCGAGCAGCAGGCCGCCGGGGCCGTGGTGACGCCCTAGCGCCCGATGCAGCGCCACCTTCAGCCGGTCCAGCATGTGCCGGTCGGGCTCGAACAGGAGGTATCCGGTGGGCAGGAGCCGCAGGTAGAACTCGACCGCCTCGTCGAGGTCGCCGCGCCCGATCAGCAGCGGCTGGTCGTGGGGCGTGATCGCCACGTCGACGAACCCGGCGTGGCCGAGCAGGTCGGCGATGCGGTCGGCATCGGCGAGGGAGAACGGGCCGGGCGCGTCCGGCGGCGGGGGCGGGGGCAGCGGCACCAGCGCGTGCGCGGCGTCGCGGGGCACGGTGGTCCACGGGTTGTCCGCGACGCCGCGCCAGCACACGAACCCCAGACGCCCCCCGGGCCGCAGGGCCCGGCGCAGGTTGGCGAACGCCGCGCCGGGCTCGTCGAAGAACATCGTGCCGAGGCGCGAGAAGACGACGTCGTAGGCGTCGCCGGCGAAGGGGTGCGTGCCTGCGTCGCCCGCACGAACGTCGCATGGCGCACGCCCTGGCGGGCCGCCTCGGCCCGGGCGACCTCCAGCACGGCCGGCGACGTGTCGATGCCGGTCGCACCTCCGGTCGGCCCGACCATGCGGGCCAGCTCGAGCGTGGTCGTGCCGCAGCCGCAGCCGACATCGAGGGCGGCCTCGCCGGTGCGGGGCAGCAGGCGAGCCAGCACGGCGTCGCCCAGGGGCTCGAGCATGGCGTCGAGGGCGGGGCGGAACGCCACCCATGGCTCGGACGCGACCCGGAACGGGCGGCCCACCGGCACGGCCATGCCCACGGACCGTAGCCCGGCGTGGCCGACCACAGGCGGGCCGTGGGCGAACCTGGCGACGGTGGGGTCGCCAGCGGGGTCGCCCGGCCGCGGCCCGGCCGTCAGCCCGGAGGGAGGGCGAGGGCCGCCGGCGCGGCCGCGGCCAGGCGGACGAGGTCCGCCGGGGCGATCGGGAAGACGTGGCGCGGCGTGCCGGCGGCCGCCCACACCTCGTCGAAGGCGAGCAGGTCCTCGTCGACGAACGCCGGCAGGGTGCCGCGGTGGCCGAACGGAGGCACGCCGCCGATCGGGTAGCCGGTGGCATCCCGGACGGTCTCGGCGTCGACCCGGCGGACGGCGCCACCCCCGGCAGCGGCGGCGAGACGGGCCTCGTCGAGCCGGTTCGACCCGCTGACCAGCGCCAGGACGACCCGGTCGTCGACCCGGAACACGAGCGACTTCACGATCTGCGCCACGTCGACGCCCACCGCTGCGGCCGCGTCGGCCGCGGTGCGGGTGCCGGCCGGGTACTCGTGGACCACGATCTCGACGCCGTGGCGGCGGGCCGCCGAGGCGACGGCGCCGGCGTTGGGGTGCATTGCGGCGGCCTCGGTCATCGGCTCAGGTTGGCACAGGCACCCGTCGCGTCCGTGCCGGCCTCAGCTCGTCATGAGCGCTCGGGTCAGCGCGTGCTCGACCAGCGTGACGAGGACCGCGACGGCGGAGTCGTCCCGACGCGCGTCGCAGAGCACGAGCGGGACGTCGACGGCCAGCGTCAGCGCCTCGCGCAGCGCGTCGGGGGTGTGGTGGGGCGCGTCGTCGAAGACGTTGACCGCCACGATGAACGGCACCCGCCGGTCCTCGAAGTAGTCGATGGCGCCGAAGCCGTCGGCCAGCCGGCGGGTGTCTACGAGCACCACGGCGCCCACCGAGCCCCGGGTGATGTCGTCCCACATGAACCAGAAGCGGTCCTGCCCCGGCGTGCCGAAGAGGTAGAGGATCAAGTCCTCGTCGATGGTGCGCCGACCGAAGTCCATGGCCACGGTCGTCGTCAGTTTCTCGCGCACCGCGGAGATGTCGTCGACACCCTCGGAGAGGTCGGTCATGGCCGCCTCGGTTCGCAGCGCGGGGATCTCGGACACGGCGCTCACGAACGTCGTCTTGCCCACGCCGAACCCGCCGGCGATGACGATCTTGACGGGGATGGGGTCGTTCACCTCTGTGCCCTCAGTCCGGCGAGCAGCCGCTCGAGGATGTCCGTGCCGGGTCTCCCGGCGTCGTTCGACGTGGGGGGGTGCACGGCGAGCAGTCCCTCCACGCTCAGGTCCGAGAGCAGCACCCGCGCCACCCCCAACGGCACGCCCAACTCGGCGCCCACCTCGGCCACCGACACGGGCCGCCGGCAGAAGCCGACGATGCGCGCCTGCTCGAACCGTAGGCGCGGCAGCGCCGCCCGGCCGGCAGGCGTGGTGGTCACGAGCGCGTCCCACGGCACGTCGCGGCCCACCGACCGGGTGCGGCCCCGGGTCAGCGCGTAGACCGGCACGACCCGCGGCGGGTCGTCGGACGAGGTCATCCCCGGCGGGCGGTCATCTCGGCGGCAGGCCCGGTACGTCGGTGCGGATGCCCGGGGTGAGGGCCTGGCCGATACGGGTGACGAGGAGGCTCATCTCGTAGCCCACGAGGCCGATGTCGCAGTCGGGATCGGACATCACGGCCAGCGACGAGCCGTCGCTCACGTTCGTGACGAACAGGAACCCGCCCGTCATCTCCACGATCACCTGGGCGACCTCGCCGGCCTCGAACAGACGGGCGGCCCCGGTGGTGAGGCTGGCGAGGCCCGACGCCACGGCGGCGAGCTGGTCGGCGGCGTCGCGGGCGATGCGGTCGGAGAGGGCGAGCACGAGCCCGTCGCTCGTCACCACCACGGCGCTGCGGGCACCGGCGATGCGGTCGACGAAGCTGTTGACGAGCCAGTTGAGATCGCCGTCGGGCGTGGTGGGGGTCATGAACCCTCCTCGCGTGCGGATCGGGCGGCACCGGGGGACGCCGCCCGCCCCTGCCGCTGGCCGGCCTGGAACCGGGACAGCATCGAGCGGACCCGCTCCCGGTCGCGGGCGTCGGCGCCGACGACCGTGGGTGGGCCGCCACCGCCCGGCCCTCCGACGGCCGAACCGCCGGCCGTGGCGGGCGCCCCGGCTCCGGTGCTGGCGTGGGCCGCATCGGCGGTGACGGCCGTGGCGGCCGTGGCGCCGGCCCGCCGCAACACACCGAGTCCGGCGCCCGGCACCCGGCGGACCAGCCCCTCGGCCGTCAGCCCGCCACTGACCTGCCCTCCGGTCGTGGGCCCGGCAGGGACCCGCCCCTCGGCCGTGTGCCCACCGCCGATCTGCTCGTCGGTCGTCGGCCCGCCGCTGATCTGCTCGTCGGCCGTTGGCCGGCGGCCGATCTGCGCTCCGGTCGTAGGCCGGCCGGTTAGCTGCCCTCCGGTCGTGGGCTCGCCGGGGATGTGCTCGCCGGTCGTGGGGCCGCCGGGGATCTGCTCGCCGGTCGTGGGCCCGCCGGGGATCTGCCCGCCCGCCGTGGGGCCGCCGGGCGCCTGCTCGCCTCGGCCGCGCGGTCCGTCGCCGCCGGCGGCGTCGCCGTCGCCTGCTCCCAGGGCGCCCGGGCCGGAGCCTGCCGACGCCACCGAAGCGGCCTGCCCGGCCGGCTCCCCCCACGAGGCCGAAGCGACCGGCGGGGCCGATGCGGTCGACGGGATCGGCGTGGCCGGCGAGGCCGGTCCCGCCGGTGCGGCCGGTGGGACGGGCGCGGCGGGGGATGCAGTGGGTGCCGATGCGCCGGCACGGGTGTCGACGGGCGCCGCGAGCGGGCCGTCCGGGCCGACGTCGGGCCGCGCCCCGGGCCCGGGAATGCCCGCCCGATCCGGAGCCGGAACCGCTACATGCCGCCCACTCTCGAGCGGTGGCACCGCGGCGCCCCACGGGCTGGGTGCGGCCAGACGCTCGCGCACGGTCATGTGGTGCAGCGGCGCCCGCGCGCCCTCGCCGGAGCCGGTGCTGGCGACCGGTTCGTCGGCAGCAGCCCCGTCGCCCACGGCGGCCGGGGCGGCGGGAGCCGGCACCGCCGACGCCGCGATCGCCGTCGGGCGCTCGCGACCCGCGGGGTCGGGCGGCGGCAGGGCCGTGAGACCGGACGACGCGACGGTGGCGTCGACTCCCGCCGGGCCGATCCCAAGCTCCGCTGGGGCCTCCGGGCCGATCCCCGGCGTCGCGGGGCCGATCCCCGGGGCCTCGGGGCCTCTGCCCGGCGTCGCCGGGACGCTCGCCGGCACCCCCGGACCGGACGCCGCGACCTCCGGAGCGATCGCGGGCACCCGCGGAACCACCGCCGCGACCTCCGGACGGAGCGCCGGCACCGCCGACGGGACGGCCGTGACGGCCGCCCCGGCCGCGTCGGGCACGGGCATCACGGCGACGCCGGGTGGGTCGACCACGGGGCGGCCGGCCATCGCGCCAGGTGGGTCCGCCACGGGGCGGCCGGCCATCGTGCCGGGGGAGTCCGCCCGGGCGGGGCGGCGCTCGCTCACCAGCTCGTCGGCCAGCGTGACCAGCGCCGTGATCCCGCCGCCGGGCGTCTTGGCCAACGTGACCCGGAGGCCGTAGCGCTGGGCCAGCCGGCCCACGACGTGGAAGCCCAGGGTCGAACGGCGCAGGTCGACGTCGGGCGGTTCGGCCAACAGCTCGTTGGCCCGGCGCACGTCGTCGTCCGGCATGCCGATGCCGGTGTCCTCGATGCTGATCACGTACGTCGAGCCCCGAGCCGGTTGCAGGTGGCTGCGCACCCGCACCTCCGAGGTGGGCGGCG
The DNA here is from genome assembly GCA_035296625.1 of Acidimicrobiales bacterium. Classification (GTDB taxonomy): domain Bacteria; phylum Actinomycetota; class Acidimicrobiia; order Acidimicrobiales; family VFJN01; genus DATCLS01. The sequence continues at coordinate 53,075 of DATHAO010000062.1, forward strand.
AGAAGGTCGTGGCGTTCTCGATCAGCTCGGCCAGCAGGTGGGCGAGATCCGCGACGACGTGCCCTGCCACCTCCAGGTGATCGTTGACCTGCACCTCCACCCGGCCGTAGTCCTCCACCTCGGCCGCCGCTGCCCGGACGACCTCGCCGAGTGGCACGGGACTGCCCCAGCGCCGCGGCGGGTCGTCGCCCGACAGCACGAGCAGCGACTCGGCGTTGCGACGGATGCGGGTCGCGAGGTGGTCGAGCTGGAAGAGCTCGGAGAGAGAATCGGGGCGGCGCTCGCGCTGCTCGAGCTCGGCGATGAGGCCCAGCTGGCGGTCGAGGAGAGACTGGTTGCGCCGCGCGAGGTTCACGAACAATTCGGACACCGACTGGCGCTGGGCGGCCTCGACCTGGGCGGCGTTCAGCTCGGCGGCCGCCAGCTCGCCGGCGAGCGCGAGGCTGCGCTCCTGCTCGATCTCGGTGTTCTTCCAGAACACGATGACGCCGAGGCAGGCCGACAAGACGGCCACCCCGTGCACGAAGGCCCACGTCCACGGGTGCGCCTGGCCGGCGCCGTGCTGGAACATCAGGTCGGCGGCGATGGCACTGCCCAGGCCGTGCGACAGCACGGTGAAGACGACGTTCCACAGGAACGGCACCCAGTCCTGGTAAAGACCGATGAGACCGACCAGCACGAAGAAGTGGAAGTGCGCCTCGATCGACCCGGCGGAGAAGTGCACGAGCACCGACGAGCAGAAGACGAGGCCAGCGGTCAGGCAGAACGCGGCGAGCCGGCGCTCACGGGCCACCCGGGCGAAGAGCAGGCACGCGGCCGGGATCGACACCTCGAGCAGCGTGTGGCGGAGGCCGTATCCCCGCCAAACCCCAAATGCGACCAGGGCCGGAAGGTGCAATGCGAGGATCCAGCACAGCAGCAGGTGGCGTTGGCGGAACGCCTGGTCGTCGAGCGTGTTGCCCCTCGGCAGATAGCTGCGCACCGCCGCGAACCATCGGCGCAGGGCACCACCTTCCGTGGTGCCTCCACTCGGACCGTCACCAAAGTGTGCAGGTGACCTCTCTGCGCGTTCCTCGCTCGTCCCTGGGCGGGAGAGCCTGTCCGGTTGGTGTCGGTCGGGCAGCGTCGACGTACCGCCGTGGAGCGCAGCGTCCATGAGGGCACATTGATAGTGCAGCCGCCGCCCGCTCCGATACTCCCAAGCAGTCACTCAGCCTCGGCAATTCGGTAATGACCTCGTCCTTATTTCCGGAACGTCCGCATGGTGTCGACACGCGATGGTCGATCGGGCCTCCTTGTTGACGCCTCTTGCGCCTACTGTTGACAGGAATCCAGGGGGCTTCGTAGTGTGCCGGCGAACGGTGTGACGCCCGTCACCAGCGGCACAGCACCGGCACGAGGGGGGCAGTGAAGCGATGCGACTCGGTTCGGGTCAGCGACGGTCGAAGGTGCTCGCGTGCGCGGTGGTGCTGGCTCTGGCCGCCGCCGCCTGCGGGGGCGGAGGAGACGACTCCGGGGGGAGCGGCGGCGGCGGCACGGGTGAGGGCGACGAGGGGGCGCCCACACCTGGCGGAAAGGTCGTCTACGGCCTCGAGGCCGAGACCACCGACGGCTGGTGCCTGCCCGAGGCGCAGCTGGCCATCTCCGGGATCATGGTCGCCCGGACGATCTACGACACGCTCACCCGCCCCAACGCCGACGGCGAGTACGAGCCCTGGCTGGCCGAGTCGGTCGAGCCGAACGACGACTACACCGAGTGGACGATCGGGCTGCGGGACGGCATCAAGTTCCACGACGGCACCGACCTCACGGCCGAGGTCGTGAAGAACAACCTCGACGCCTACCGGGGCCAGTACCCTACCCGGTCGCCGCTGCTTTTCACGTTCGTGTTCGACAACGTCGAGAGCGTCGACGTGGTGGATCCGCTCACCGTGTCGGTGACGATGAAGCAACCGTGGGTGTCGTTCGACGCGTACCTGTTCTCCAGCGGTCGGCTGGGGATGATGGCCCAGTCGCAGCTCGACGACGAGACGTCGTGCGCCCAGGACCTGGTCGGCACCGGACCGTTCAAGCTCGTGGACTGGACGCCCAACCAGAGCCTCACGGCCGAGAAGAACCCTGACTACTGGGCCACCGACGCCGACGGCAACCAGCTCCCTTATCTCGACGAGATCGAGTTCCGGCCGATCGTCGAGTCGGATCAGCGGCTCAATGCCCTGCAGTCCGGCGAGATCAACGCCATGCACGAGAGCGACCCGTCCACCGTCGCCGAGATGCGCAGCCTGAACGAGTCCGGGACGATCACCGCCACCGAGTCCGTCGAGTTCGGGGAGGTGAGCTACGTGATGCTCAACTCGTCGAAGCCGCCGTTCGACAACATCAAGGCCCGCGAGGCCGTCGCCTCGGCGTTCGACTTCGACGAGTACAACTCCATCATCGGGCGGGACATCCTGACCCGGGCGAGCGGGCCGTTCGCCCCGGGCAACATCGGCAACCTCGACGACACCGGGCTGCCGAGCTTGGACCTCGACCGGGCAAAGGAGCTCGCCGGCGAGTACGAGGACGAGACCGGCGAGCCGCTCTCGTTCACGTACACGACCACCCAAGCCGAGACCACAGTGGCCGCGGCGCAGGTGATCAAGGAGCAGGTGGAGGCGGCCGGCATGGAGATGGAGATCGTGACGGTCGACCAGTCGACCCAGATCGACACGGCGATCTCCGGCGACTTCGAGGCCATCGGCTGGCGCAACCATCCCGGGGGCGACCCCGACGAGCAGTATGTCTGGTGGCAGTCGACCTACCCGACGAACTTCGGCAGGATCAACGACCCGGAGATCGACCGCCTGCTGGCCGAGGGGCGCACGACCGCCGACGCCGATGAGCGCCAGGGCATCTACGAGGACTTGAACCGCCGTTTCGGCGAGCAGGTCTGGAACATCTGGTCGTACTACACGCTCTGGTCGGTGGGCACGGCGAACGACGTCCACGGCGTGGAGGGTGAGGGACCGAGCGGCGGCGAGCCGTTCCCCGGCCTCGCCACCGGCCATCCCACGGCCTACATGTGGGTCGAGCAGTAGGGCGGCCGCCGTGCGCGTGATCGCGGGGCGCCTGGCGCACCTGCTCGTCGTGCTGTTCTTCGTCACGCTGTTCGTTGCCCTCCTGACCAGCATGTTGCCGGGCGACCCGGTCGACGCAATTGCCGGATTCGCCAGTGAGGAGCAGAAGGACGCCCTGCGCACCGACCTCGGCCTAGACGACCCGGTGTGGGTGCAGTACGGCCGCTGGATGGGTGACTTCGTGACCGGTGACCTCGGCGGCTACTACAGCGTGACCGGCGAGCGGCCGGTCATGGACCGGGTCAGCGACGCACTGCCGGTGTCGCTGCAGCTCATGATCGAGGCCCAGGTGTTGGCGCTGCTGTTCGCCCTCCCGCTCGGCGTGTTCACCGCCTACCGGGCCGGCTCGAGCTTCGACCGCACGACGAGCGCCACCCTGTTCGGCCTGCTCGCCATCCCGAACTTCGCCCTCGCGCTCGTGCTCGCCTACTACGTGGGCGTCGAGCTGGGATGGCTGCCCGTGAGCGGTTACGTGGCCCCGGCCGACGACCTGCTCGAGCACTTCCGCCGCATGGCGTTGCCGGCCATCAGCCTGGCCGTGGGCCAGGTCGCGATCTACATGCGTCTGCTGCGCAGCGACATGATCGCCACCCTGCAGGAGGACTTCATCACGATGGCGAAGTCCAAGGGCATGCCGCCGGGGCACGTGCTGTGGCGCCACGCGCTGCGCCCGTCCAGCCTGACGCTGCTCACCGTGGCGGGGCTCAACGTGGGCACGCTCATCGGCGGTGCGGTCGTCGTCGAGGTGATCTTCTCGCTGCCGGGGATGGGGCTGCTGCTCGCCGAGGCCATCGCCGCCCGTCAGTACATCGCCCTGCAGAGCCTGATCGCGATCATCGCCGTGGGGTACGTGATCATCAACTTCCTGGTGGACGTGCTGTACGCCGTGCTGGACCCGAGGATCCGCCATGCCCGAGCGTGATGTGGCGGTCGCCGCACCGGCGGCGGCCGAGACGGTCGGCCTCGTCGGGGCCGCCGACGTGGCGCTGACCACGCCGTCGGGCCGCGCCCGCCGGGCCCGCCTCGGCGTGACCGGTGGCCTGGCCGTGGGCTGGCTCGGGCTCGTGGTGGCCGCTGCCGTGCTCGCCCCCGTGCTGCCGATCGACGACCCGAACGACACGGTGGCCTCGATCGCCCGCCAGGGTCCCGGCACCGACGGGCACGTGCTCGGCGGCGACGGCCTCGGCCGCGACGTGTTGAGCCGGTTGATATGGGGGGCGCGGGCGTCACTGCTGCTCAGCGTCGGCGCCATCGCCATCGGGATCTTGCTGGGCGGCCTGTTCGGCCTGCTGGCCGGCTACTACCGGGGGCGGGTGGGCACGTTCCTCGTCGGCGTCTTCGACGTGCTGCTGTCGTTCCCGCAGCTGATCCTCGCCCTCACCGTGGTCACGGTGTTCGCCACCGGCGAGGGGACGAGCAGCGCCCGGCGCATGGTCGTGCTCATCCTGGCCCTGGGCATCGTGTCGATCCCCGTGCTGGGGCGCATCTCGCGGGCCACGACGCTGACGTGGGGCCAGCGCGAGTTCGTGCTCGCCGCCCGCGCGATGGGCCAGCGTGACCGCTCGATCATGTGGGGCGAGGTGCTGCCCAACGTGCTGCCCGCCATGTTCTCGATCGCCCTTCTCGGTGTCGCCGTGGTCATCGTGGCCGAGGGCGGGCTCAGCGTGCTCGGCGTCGGCGTGCAGCTGCCGACGCCGTCGTGGGGCAACATGATCGCCGAGGGCCGGGGGGACCTGCGGGACGCGCCGCACGTGGTGATGATCCCCACCATCGTCATCTTCCTGACCGTCCTGGCGCTCAACTACCTGGGCGACGTGGTCAGGGCTCGGTTCGACGTGCGGGAGAGCGCGCTGTGATGGGGCGCCGGAAGCACGTCGTGGCCACGGGCGAGCTCATCCGGGGTCGCCACGTCGAACCGCTGCTCGACGTCGACGAGGTCGCCACCCGTTTCCACACGCCGCGGGGCACGGTGCGGGCCGTCGACGGCGTGTCGCTCACACTGCGCCGGGGCCGCACGCTGGGCCTCGTCGGCGAGTCGGGCTGCGGCAAGTCCGTGCTGTCCCGCACGATCATGGGCCTGCTGCCGTCCGCGGGCGTCGAGCGACACGGGCGGGTGATCTTCGACGGCCAACGGATCGACGAGCTCAGCGCGGCCGAGATGCGGTCGTACTGGGGCACCCAGATGGCCATGGTCTTCCAGGACCCCATGACCTCGCTCAACCCGGTCATGCGCATCGGGCGCCAGATCACCGAGTCGCTGCGGTACCACCTCGACATGGACAAGGCCGAGGCCCGCGAGACGGCGCTCGCCCTGCTCGCCTCGGTCCACATCCCCGAGCCGGCCCGGCGCCTCCGCCAGTACCCCCACGAGCTGTCGGGCGGCATGCGCCAGCGGGTGGTCATCGCCATCGCCCTGGCCTGTGGGCCCCACCTGCTCTTCGCGGACGAGCCGACGACGGCGCTGGACGTGACCGTGCAGTCGCAGATCCTCGAACTGCTGCGCCACCAGCAGCGCGAGCGCGACATGGCGATGGTGCTTGTCACCCACGACCTGGGCGTCGTGGCCGGACACACCGACGACGTGGCGGTGATGTACGCCGGCCAGATCGTCGAACAGGCGCCGACCCGCACGCTGTTCGCCTCGATGCGCATGCCGTACACGGCGGCGCTCGTGCAGTCGATCCCGCGGCTCCACAACGCCCGCCACACCCGCCTCAGCGTGATCGCCGGGCGACCGCCCGACCTGGTCGATCCGCCCGCCGGGTGTCGCTTCGCCCCACGCTGCCCGCAGGCACAGGACCGTTGCCGTGAGGAGCAGCCGCCGCTCGTCGAGGCCGAGGACCCCGGTCACCTGTTCCGCTGCTGGTACCCGGTCGGCACCGACCTGGGGCGCGAGGCGCTCGAACGCAACCTGGCCGCCCACGTCCCCCAGGCCGAGATGGCCGTCACCGGCGACGTGACGCGGGCCGTCGAGGTCGAGGGGCAGGGGGTCTGATGGCCGGATCGGGGACCGCCCACCTGCGGGCGGCGGACGAGGCGCTGCTGCGCGTCGAGCACCTGACCGTCGACTTCCCGGCCGGCGGCGGCCGGCGCGTGTCGGCGGTGGCCGACGTCAGCCTCGACGTGGCGCCGGGCGAGACGCTCGGCCTCGTCGGCGAGTCGGGCTGCGGCAAGTCGACGACGGCCCGGGCGATCATGCAGCTGCCCCCGCCCACCGGCGGGCGCGTCCTGTTCGAGGGCCACGACCTCACGGAGCTTCACGGGTCGCGCCTGCGCGCCCTGCGCCCGGGGTTCCAGATCGTGTTCCAGGACCCGATCTCGTCGCTCAACCCCCGGCGCACGGTCGGCGAGATCGTGGCCGCCCCGCTCGCCACCTGGAAGCGGGGGACCGCGGCCGAGCGGATCACGGTCGTCGACGAGGCCCTCGACGCCGTGGGCATCGACCCCGACGCCGCCCGCGGCAAGCGCCCGCATGAGTTCTCGGGCGGGCAGTGCCAGCGCATCTGCATCGCGCGCACGCTCGTCCTCGACCCCAAGCTGGTGATCTGCGACGAGCCGGTCTCCGCGCTCGACGTGTCGGTGCAGGCCCAGATCCTCAACCTGCTCGAGGACCTGAAGGGCCGCTACGGCCTCACGCTCGTGTTCATCACCCATGACCTCGCAGTCGTGAAGAACGTGAGCGACCGCGTGGCCGTCATGTACCTGGGCAAGGTGTGCGAGGTGGCGCCGCCGGAGCCGCTCTACCAGACGCCGGCGCACCCGTACACGGCGGCGCTCGTGCAGTCGATCCCCGTGCCCGATCCCACCGCGGGGGCCCGTAGCGCGCCTCTGGCCGCCGGCGACCTCCCCTCCCCGCTGGCGCCGCCGAGCGGGTGCCGGTTCCGGACCCGGTGCCCGCGCGCCCAGGAGCGCTGCGCCGTCGAGGAACCCATCATGCGCGCCGTGGACGACGGCCGGTTCGTCGCCTGCCACTTCCCGCTCGTCGGCGACGAGGCGCCGGCCGCCGCCCCGTCGGACGACGGCGCCGTGGCTGCGGCGTCCTGACGCCGGCCAGCCGGGGGCAGCGCGTGGCCCGAGCACAGGAGGACATCCGCCGGCGACGGCTCCAGCCGGCGGCGCGGCGCGCGCAGATCCTCGACGCCGCCGTCGAGGTCTTCCGCCGGCGGGAGCCGTCCGCCGTGCGCTTCGACGAGGTGGCGGCCGCCGCCGGGGTGTCGCGCTCGCTCGTCTACGCCTACTTCGGCGACCGCGGCGGGCTGATGGCCGCCGTCTACCTCCACACCCTGTCGGACTTCGACGTCGAGCTGTCGGACCTGCTGGCCGACGTGCCCGTCGACGAGCACCGCCTCGGGGCGCTCGTGCGCAGCTACCTGCGACTGGTCGACGCGAACGCCGACACCTGGCGGCTGTTCGCGGCCGCCGGAACGCTGGACCACGCCGAGGTGCAGCAGGCCCGCCGGGTGCGCACCCAGCGCATCGCCGACACGTGGGGCGGAGACGTCGAGGCCCGCCTCGTGGCCCGGGGTCTCATCGGCCTGCTCGAGGCGTCCGCGACGGAGTGGCTGGAGCAGCGGGCGTGCACGGTGGAGCGGGCGGGCGCGCTTCTGTCCCACGCGCTGTGGCACGGCATCGCGCGGTTGCCACTCGCCACGCGGCCGGGCGACCGCCCCGGGCGCGCCGACAGGTCCGACAGGCCCGACCGGTCAGGCTCGCCGGGCGGCGGCGCCGGTGATCGCAGGAACAAGGCAAAGCTCGAGGAACCGGCGTAGGTCCACCGGTTCGCGGGCCAGCGTGCCCGGGTCGAGCAGCAGGCTCTGCAGCAGGCGCAGGAGGTGCTCGGCCAGCCGGTCGAGGTCGTCGCCGGGCAGCGCCGCGAGGTCGATCGGCAACCGGCGCAGGACGTGTCGGGCGAAGTCGAGCGCCCGGGGACCGGTCATCGAGGGGCCGACCCGGCCCGGGGCGAACAGCACCGACATCTGGCGGTCGACGGGGAGCTCGCGCAGGCAGAACAGCACGGCCTCGACGAGGGCGTCGGCCGGGTCCTCGATGGGGGCGACGTAGGCAGCCAGGCGCTCGACGAACGGCGCGGCCGCTCGGCCCGCCGTGGCCGAGAACAGGGCGTCACGGGTGGGGAAGTAGCGGTAGACGGTCTGGCGGGTGACGCCGAGGCGTCCGGCGACCTGGGCGACGTCGGCCCGGGGGCCGCGCTCGTCCACGCAGATCACGGCGGCGGCCACGATCCGCTCGACGGCCTCACCGTCGCCGCGGGGCGGGTCGCCGCCCCACCCGTGGGTGCGCACGGCCCTCAGCCCCCGTCGAGCCGGTCCCGCCGGAGGCGGACGGGCAGGCGCCGCAAGCCGTTGTTCAGGTTCGAGCGCAGGCGGACGGGCTCGCCGGTCAGCTCGATCGAGGGGAACGCGGCCAGCAGCTCGGCGAAGAACACCTGGCCCTCGAGCCGGGCGAGGTGGACGCCCAGGCAGAAGTGCTCGCCGAAGCCGAAGGACAGGTGGGGGTTCGGCGACCGGCGGACGTCGAAGCGCTGGGGATCGTCGAACACGTCCTCGTCGCGGTTGGCGGACGTGTAGTACATCGCCACCTTGTCGCCCGCCCGGATGGGGACGCCGTGCAGCTCGGTGTCGGCCGTGGCGGTGCGCCGGAAGTAGTGGAGCGGGTTGGCCCAGCGGAGGACCTCTTCGACGGCGCCCGGCACGAGACCGGGGTCCGCGCGCACGGCGGCGAGCTGGTCGGGGTGGGTGAGCAGGGCGTGCAGGCCCGAGGACAGCATCGTCTTGGTCGTGTCGTTGCCGGCCGTGACGAGCTGCACGAAGAAGCTGCCGAAGTCGACGTCGGACATGGGCTGGCCGCCGAAGTCGCCCTCGAGGATGAGCGTCGTGAGGTCGGCCCGGGGCTCGGCGGCCCTGCGGGCGGCGGCGAAGTCGATCGCGTACAGCGCCATCTCGATGGACGCGCCGTGGTCGGGTTCGGGGCTCGCTCCGGCGCTGGGATCGGCGGGGGCGCCGTTGCCGGTGACGTCGGGGTCCTGCCCGGCGGTCTGGCGCTCGGCCAGGGCGTGGATGTAGCCCCAGTCGGCCTCCGGCAGGCCCATGAGCCGGCCGATGACCCTCGACGGCAGGCCCGAGGTCACGTCGTGGACGAACTCGACGTCGCCCCCCTCGGCCGCCTCGTCCATGATGTGGCGGCAGATCGTGCGCACCTGCGGTTCCAGCTCGGCGATGACCCGGCCCTTGAACCGGTCGACCAGCGGGCGGCGGTAGGTGCCGTGGCGGGGCGGGTCCATGGCCAGGAGCATGTTGCGCATCATCGCCAGGCTCTCCGGGGAGAGGTCCTCGACGACGACGCCGCCCTCGCTGGCCGAGAACAGCGTGGGCCGGCGCGCGACGCTCAGCACGTCGGCGTGGGTGAGCACGGCGTGAAACCCCGGTTCGCCGTCCATCTCCTGCCAGGCCACCGGCGTGGTGCGCCGCAGCTCGGCGAGCTGCTCGTGGGGCACGCCGTCGACGAACGTGTCCGGGTCGGCCAGCAGGGAGGCGTTCACGGCCCGACCATACACGCACCGGATCTGTATGGCCGGGGGTCGCCGCAGCCGTGCGGTCAGCGAAGCGCGAAGCGGTTGATCGCCGGGTGCGCGCCCTCGCTGATCGTCACGTAGCCCCGACCGTCGCGGGTGAAGGCGACCGCCTCGCCCTGGTTCTCCCGGGCCGACGGGGCGGTGCAGGGCGGACCGGCGGCCAGCGCCTCGGCGACGGTCGAGCCGGGCGGTCGGTCCCAGAGCAGCACGCTCGTGTAGGTGCGGAGCGCGACGAGGCTGCCGTCGGGTGACACGTCCCCGCCCGTGGCGGGCTGCCCGGCCGGCAGCGCCACGTCGCCCACGCGCTCCGCCATGACGCTGGCGCCGCCTCCGCCGGCGGTGTCGTCGGCTGCGCCCTCTGCGTCCGCCGAGGCCGGCGTACGGGGCGGTTCGGTGCCGGTGGCGACGGCGGGCACGAGCCAGGCGCCGGTGCCGGTGCCGTTCCAGTCCTTGTCGACGATCACGACGTCGCCGGTGCGGGGGTCGGCGAGCAGGGCCTCGGCGTCGCGCGGCCCGTCGGCGTAGGTCACGTTCACGCTCGTCGCCCCCGTCACGGCCACGCTCGTGGCCCTCGCCCCGGCCCCGGCCCCGGCCCCGGTCCCGGGGGCGGGCGCGGCGGGCGGGGCGGGCGTGGGCTCGGGCGCCACGACCAGCGTGACGTGATCGCGGCCGGCGCCGTTGTCGCCGATGTCGCCGACGACGAGGAGGTCGGCGGCGCCGTCGGGGCCCGGGGCGAGCGCCACGTCCTCCCAGTCGGTGGCCTCGGCGCCGTCGAGCGGGTAGGTCCCGAGGTCGGCGCCGTCCGGGCCGATGGCGACGACGGCGGCCGGTCCGCCCGAGTCGTCGTGCGCCCACAGCACCCCGGGGTGGTCGCGGCTGGCGACCACGCCCGAGGTCTCGTCCAGCTCGACGGTGGCGACCGCAGGGGCGGGCGCAACCGGCCGGGCCCGGGCGCACAGCTCCGCGGCCGTCACGGCCCCCTCACGGCCCGTCGCCTGGTCACCGCCAGCGCTCCCGCCGGTGCCGCTGTCGTCACCACCGGCCGTGCGTCCCTCACCGTCGTCGGGGGCGGCCGAGACGCCGGCCGTGCCGCCACCCTGAGCCCGGTCGCCGTCGTCCGTCCCGCCGCCGCAGGCGGCGAGGGCGACGGCCACCACGGCGACGGCGGCGACCACCCGGGACATGCCGGCCGACGCTACCGGCCGCCCCGACCGCCTCACGCACCCGACCACGGCCGTGCAGCGACACGCCGCGCCCTGCGCCTCCGCGCCCCTCGTTTCTGGCGTCTCTCACACCGCCCTCTGGCTCGACGTCCCGCTCGTGGCCCACGACCGGATGTCCCGCGGCGTCGAGCGCCTTCATCCGGTCACACCGGTGCGTGACGTTTTGTGACCCCCCAGGCGGCCGGCACCCCGGGCAGGGGTCGGGCCGGGTCCGGCGCGTCCGTGCACGTGGGCGGGTGCGGAGCGCCTACAGTCCCCGGGCGGCGGCGACGAGCACGAGCGGGGAGTGTGTCGGCGTGTCAGACCGTTCGACCCTGGCAGAGATGTCCTTGCAGGAGAGGAGGGCCGCGGCGCACGAGCTGCTGCCCGAGCTGGTGGCGCACCTGCGCGAGGGCCGGACCCAGCTCCGGGAGGAGTGGGCCCGGCGCATCACCGACGCACGCCTGCTGACGGCGATGACGTCGGAGGAGGTCTTCTCCGAGGCGACGTCGGTCTACGACAACTACGTCGGCGTGCTCGAGACCGGCAGCGTCGAGGCCCTGCAGGCCTACGCCCGCGACCTGTCCGAGCGCATCATCCCCCGGGGCGTCGAGACCGAGGAGGTCCTCGGCATCGTCCTGCTCCTGCGTGACGTGCTCGCCCGCAGCCTGTTCCAGAAGTACCAGGGCGACTTCGAGCTGCTCAACCGGGTGTTCGACGCCTACGAGCCCGCCGCCAACCGCATCGCCAACACGGTGGGCGTCAGCTTCGTGCAGGAGCGCGAGCGCATCATCCGCCAGCAGCAGGAGGCGATCCGCGAGCTGTCGACGCCCGTGCTCCAGGTGCGCGAGCGACTGGTCATCCTCCCGATCATCGGCGTGCTCGACAGCCAGCGCGCCCGCCAGGTCACCGAGCAACTGCTCCGCGGCATCCGCACCCACCGGGCCAAGGTCGTCGTGATCGACATCACCGGTGTCCCGGCGATCGACTCCACCGTGGCCAACCACCTCGTCCAGACGGTGGAGGCGTCACGCCTCATGGGCGCCAGCGTGGTCATCACCGGCCTCTCCCCCGACATCGCGCTCACGCTGGTCACGATCGGCGTCGACCTGTCGAAGATGAACGCCGTCGGCGACCTGCAGGGCGGCATCGAGCACGCCGAGCGGCTGCTGGGCTACGAGGTGACACAGAGTGCGGTCGTGGAGCCGGCCGTCGACACCCGTTGAGGGATCCGGCCCCTCGGTTCCCATGGCCCGCGTCCCCATCCTGCGCCAGCGCGGGTACCTGATCGCCACGATCCAGGCGGCGATGACCGACAGCGAGGCCGAGGGTCTCCAGGACGACCTCATGGAGGAGGTCTCCCGGTATCGGGCCCGCGGCATCATCGTCGACGTCACGGCGCTCGACGTGCTCGACTCGTTCGCCGCCCGCACGCTGCGCACGACGGCTCACATGACGCGGCTGCGCGGCGCGTACACGGTGCTGGTCGGCATCCAGCCCGAGGTGGCGTTCGCCATGGTGCAGCTGGGCATCTCGATGGAGCACGTCTACACCGCCCTCGACCTCGAGGAGGGCCTCTCCTTCCTCGACGGCCTGGTCCGGCGGGGGTGAGCGTGCCGTGACCCACCGCCGCCCGTCCGACGGCATCCTGCTGCCGATCTCGACCGACACGGACATCGTCGCGGCCCGCCAGCAGGGCCGGGCCCTGGCGGTTCGCGCCGGCTTCACCGCCACCGAGCTGACGCTCGTGGCCACCGCGATCTCCGAGGTCGCCCGCAACATCGTGATGCACGCAGGGACGGGCGAGATGACCATGTCGATCGTCGAGATCGACGACCGGCGGGGCATGCGCATCGTGGCCACCGACGAGGGCCCCGGCATCGACGACATCGACCGGGCCCTCGAGGACGGCTTCACGACCGGCGAGGGCCTCGGCCTCGGCCTGCCCGGCGCCCGCCGCCTGATGGACGAGCTGACCGTCACCTCGGCGCCGGGCAAGGGCACGACCGTCGTGATGCACAAGTGGACGCGCACCGATGCCTGACCAGCCGCTCCTCGACTGGGCGATCGCTCGGCGTCCGGTGCCGGGCGAGGTCGATTGCGGCGACGTGGCCACGGTGCTGACCACCGGCGCCCGGATGGTCATGGCGGTCATCGACGGTCTCGGGCACGGCGCGCCGGCCGCCCGCTCGGCGTCGCTCGCGGCCGAGGCGATCGAGAAGCACGAGGCCGAGCCGCCCGACGTCCTGCTGCGCCGGACCCACGAGGCCCTGATGGGCACCCGGGGGGCGGCGGCGACGGTCGCGGTTGTCGACGGCCCAGGCCGCCGGCTGGACTGGCTCGGCGTGGGCAACGTCGACGGCGTCCTTGTGCGGGCCGACCGCTGGGCCCGCCCGGCGGTCCACGGCGTGTTCCTGGCCGCCGGCGTGCTCGGCGACCGCCTGCCGGTGCTGTTCCGGCCCGGGCCGATCACGCTGTCGCCGGGCGACCGCCTCGTGCTCGCCACCGACGGCATCCGCGCCGACCTCGCCGAGGTGGGCCGCTCCGAGCTGCAGGTCGACCGCCTGGCCCGCAAGGTGCTGGCCGACGCCGCCATCCCCGACGACGACGCCCTCGTGCTCGTGGCCAGCGTCCGCGGCGGCGGAGGGGCCCGGTGAACGACGGCCCGGGCGGCGTCGCGGCCTACCGGGCGGCGTTGGCGCGCTACGTCGACACCGGGCGGGAGGACGAGCTCGAGGCGGCCTACGCGCTCGGCCGCCAGGCGGTGGCCGACGGTGTCACGATCCTCGACCTGATCGATCAGCACCGCAGCGCCGTCGACGAGGTGGCCCGGCGGGAGCCCGCCCTGGTGGGCCGGGAGCTCATCGGCGCCACGTTCCAGTTCCTCTGCGAGGCGCTCGCCACCTTCGAGATGGCCCAGCGCGGCTACTGGGAGGCCAAGGAGCGGGCCCGCGTCGACCGCCAGCAGACCGAGCTGCGCGAGCAGCTCGCACAGGCGTACCTCACCGTCGACAGGGCGCTCGACCTGCCGGATCGGCTCGACGCCATCGAGGAGGTGGCTGCCGAGCTGGTCGGGGGCTGGGGGGCCCGGTGCCGTCTCGTCGACGGCGACGGTCTGGCCGACGTCGAGGGCGGCTCCGGCTGGCTCACCGCCCCGATCCGGGGCCCGGCCGGCGAGACGGTGGCCCTGCTGTCGGTCGATGTGCGGGGGCGGCCGCCCGTCACCGACGACGAGCGTTTCCTGCTCCGAGAGTTCAGCCACATGGCCGGCGTCGCGGTGGAGAACGCCCGACAGTTCGCCCGCGAGCGGTCGATCGCGCTCATGCTGCAGCACGACCTGCTCCCGGCGGCGATGCCACCCGTGCCGAACCTCGACGTGTCGGTCCGCTACTTGCCGGGCGAGGCGACCAGCCACGCCGGCGGCGACTGGTACGACCTGTTCGAGTTGGGCGACGGCAAGGTCGGGCTCGTCGTCGGCGACGTCACGGGCCACGGCGTCACCGCGGCGGCGGCGATGGGCCAGCTCCGCATCGCCGTGCTGGCCTACGCGCTCGCCGGGTTCGAGCCCGGCGACGTGCTGCGCCGGCTCGACGAGCTGCTAGACGCGCTGGGCAGCGGTGAGATCGCGACGATGGTCTACGTGATCGCCGACCCCCGCAGGGAGAAGCTGGTGGTGGCGAACGCCGGCCACCCGCCGCCGATCATCATCGAGCCCGGCGGCCGGGCCCGCCAGCTCGCCACCGCCCAGGGCCTCCTGCTCGGCGTCGACGTGACGCTGCCCCGCCGGGACGCCGAGGTGTCGCCGATGCCGCCGGGCAGCCACCTGCTGCTCTACACGGACGGCCTGATCGAGCCGCTCGAGCGCCGCGGGCAGGACGGCATCGACCGGCTGCGGGACGTGGTCGAGGGCTTCGGCGGCACGGCGGACGAGCTGTGCCGCCACGTGCTGGCCGAGCTCGCGCCGGACCTGTCCGGCGACGACATCTGCATCCTGGCGGCCACCCTCGACCGATGAGGCCGGCGCGCGGCGTCGACGCCACGTACGACGTACGTATCCGGCGATACGCTGCCCTCGAGGTGCGCCGGCCACTGCGGCGCAGACCCTGGGGGGACCTTTGCGAAACCGTACGAGCTGCACGTTGGCCGCCGCCCTGGTCCTGATCACCGCCCTGTCCGCCTGCTCGTCCTCGGGCGGGTCCGGCGCCGACGGTGACGGGCGCGACACCGCCGCCCCGGCGACCACCGCGGCCCCGCACGATCTCGTCTACCCGGGCGACGAGTGGGCCGAGGCCGAGCCCGCCGACGAGGGCTTCGACCCCGAGGTGCTCGAGGTGCTGGCGTCCGAGTCCGAGGGTGCCGGGTCGAACTGCTTCCTCGTCACCCGCCGGGGCCGCCTGGTGGGCGAGTGGTACTGGAACGGCACCGACGCCGGCTCGAGCCAGGAGGTCTTCTCGGCCACGAAGTCCTACGGCAGCACGCTGGTCGGCATCGCGGAGGCCGACGGTGCGCTCGACATCGACGACCCGGCGTCCGACTACATCACCGACTGGCGCGGCACCGGGTCGGAGAACGTCACGATCCGCAACCTGCTGAGCAACGACTCCGGGAGGTTCTGGAGCCTGCAGTCCGACTACCAGCAGCTCATCGTGGCGGCGGATCGCGACGCCTACGCCGTCGACCTCGACCAGGCGGCCGAGCCCGGGACGACGTGGGCGTACAACAACGCGGCCATCCAGACCCTCGACGTGGTCATCGAGGAGGCCACCGGACAGGACACCGCCGAGTTCGCCGAGGAGCGCCTGTTTGGCCGGCTCGGCATGGACCACACCGAGATGACCAGGGACAACGAGGGCAACCCGCTCATCTTCATGGGGTTGCACTCGACCTGCCGTGACATGGCCCGCTTCGGCTACCTGTTCCTGCGGGGCGGTGCCTGGGACGGCACGCAGATCGTGCCGGAGGAGTGGGTGGCGGCCGCCACCGGCGACTCGTCGCAGGAGCTGAACGCGGCCTACGGCTACCTGTGGTGGCTGAACCGGCGGGGCCCGGTGCTCGACCCGGTGCGAGCCACGACCGCCGCCGAGGGCGAGGACCAGGCCGACGGTCAGATGGTTCCCGGCGCCCCCGAGGACATGTTCTGGGCGCTCGGACTCGGCGGCCAGGTCCTCTCGGTCGACCCCGGCTCCGAGACCGTCGTCGTGCGGCTCGGCCCAGGTGCCACCGCCGGCGGCTACGGCCCCAGGCAGGCCGCCAAGGTCGTGACCGAGGCGCTCGTCGCACCGTGACGGGCCCAGGCGGCCGCGCGCGCCGGCCGGTCGGCGCCGGCGCGGGCCCCGGGCGGCGGCGGGTCAGCGGGGAACGGCGGCGGGGAAGCGGACGTAGGTGTCGATGAGCAACCGGCCCAGCTCGGCGGGCCGTGGCGTCGGGCCGTCGAGGACGCGGCGGTCGCGCAGGTCGGCCTCGAGCGTGGCCAGGATCCGCTCGAGCGACAGGTCGTCGGCGTGGGTCGCCCAGGCGTCGCGCTCGGCAAGGTCCGCGAAGCAGTACGCCTTCCACGAGACGGAGTAGCGCAGGTCGTCGGTGCCGTAGGTCGCCACCCCGCGGCCGTCGCGGTCTCGCACAGTCCAGCGGCGGTCATCTCGGCCAGGATGGGCGCCGTCCTGACCAGGAGGCACCAGTGACCGACTTCTCGGGCGAGAACCGGGCGCCCGCGCACGGATCCGCGCCCCTCCCCGCCCGTCCCGACGACGGCCTCGTGCGCAACGGCGAGCTGGCGCCCCCCGGGCCGCCCCCCTCGAGCGGGCAGCGGCTCGCCGCCGTCGTGAAGGGACGCATCGACGTGGCCGACGAGGTGGTCGAGAAGGTGGCCGGCCTGGCCGCCATGGAGGTCGAGGGCGTCGCCGACCTGGGCGGCGACATCGCCCGGGCGCTCGAGAGCGTACGCGAGCGCATCGGCATCGGCCAGAAACGTGGCGACCAGGGCGTCAAGGCCGAGATCTCGGGCCGCGAGGTTGCCCTCGACGTCGTGATCGTCATCGAGTACGGCCACGTGGTGATGGACGTGGCCCGCCGGGTGCAGGCGAACGTGGCCGTCACGACCCAGCGCATGCTCGGTCTCAGCGTCGTCGAGGTGAACGTCACCGTCGACGACGTGAAGATGCCCGCGCCGGCCCCGGCCGCCGATGGCTACGACGACGAGGGCGGCGGCGGCAGGGTCACCATCGACGGCTGACGACCGTGGCCGCCGGCGCGGCCGACGGGAGCGCGACGCCGCATCGGGAACCCGGTGCCCGGCCCGACCGGGTCGGGGCCTTCGCCGCCTCCGCTCCGTCAGCTCGCCCGCCGGGTGACCGGCCCGGGCGCGGGTCCTGTCGCCTGCGGTGCCGGCCTACCGCCGCCGGGGAAACGCCCTGGAAGCGGCCGGCATCCTCAGCGCCACCCGCCCTGGCCTCGCCTGTTGGGCGCACCAGAACGCTTCTTGGCGTTCCGGCTCCCGGCGGGGGCGCGCGGTCCGCCGGGACAGGAACCAGCCGGACAAGGAGTATCCGGTCATTTCGTACTCTTGAGCGGTCCTAGGACACGCGCGGTGCGGATCCGCTAGCATTCGGAGGGACTTTCCTGGTTCGGACGACGCAGGTGGCGCCCGGCGAGGAGGACCGGCATGGCGACGTGCGAGTGGCTGGTGTGGTGCAAGACCGAGGGCGCACACCGCGTCGAGATCAGCAGCACGACCGGCACCCAGCGCATCACCGTGTGCCCGGTGCACCTCGAGAACGCGGAGCGCTACGGCTACCGCCTGGTCGACGACGCCGGCGTCGGGGGCGCACCCGCGCGCCGCTGATGGCGTTGCCGCCCGGCGCCTCGGCGACCGGCCAGCGCACACCTCCCGCGGCGCGACCGCGCCCGTGGTGTGCCGTCCGGCGCCTCGGCGACCGAGCCGAACCATGCCTCCCGTCCGGCTCGACCGGACCGGTGGCCTCCAGGGCCGTCGTCGCCAAGCACTGGCGGGAGCCCACGATCCGGCCCGACAGGGCGCGGAAACGAGGTTTCGGGCCGGGATGAGCGGTAAGGCCCCTCGCAGCCCGTACACTGAACGCCGGCTGTCCCCACCCGGGTGGTGGGTTTGATGGCCGCAGACGTGATGCTGGCCTGACGAGACGGCTTCCTCCGCTCGGCGCAGGTCGGTCATCCCTTCGAGTTGGAGATCGAACTGGACGGAACCACCTTCGAGGCGCTCGTCGCTCTCGAGGCCTACGGGCAGATCGCGCCGGACGAGCTCGCCGAGCTTCGGGCGCAGCCCGATCGCTGGGCCTCGACGCTGCAGCAGCTCTTCGACGACACCGACGATGCCCTCGCCGCCCTTGTCGCGGCGGGCAGCGACGCGCCCGAGCAGGTCGTGGCCGACTTCCGGGAGGAGCGGGCGCTGCTGGCCTCCGCGCTCGGCCGCGTCACCGGCGAGCAGGTCGTCCCCTTCGAGGCCGACGGCGATGGCGACCGCCGTTCCGATGGTGCCGGCCCGGTGGCTCCCGCCGCGCCGGAGGTGCCGATCCCCGAGCACCAGAAGGTGGCGGCGCTGCAGGCGTCGTGGTCCAACGGCCTGGTGGTGCTGTGGGCCGCCAACCGGGCCGCTGCCCCCGTCGACCGGGCACGCCTGGGCGAGATGATCGAGGCCGCGGGCGCCGGGGCGATCGACTGGACGCCCCACAAGGGCGTGCCGCTGCCCGGCG
The DNA here is from genome assembly GCA_035296625.1 of Acidimicrobiales bacterium. Classification (GTDB taxonomy): domain Bacteria; phylum Actinomycetota; class Acidimicrobiia; order Acidimicrobiales; family VFJN01; genus DATCLS01. The sequence continues at coordinate 71,709 of DATHAO010000062.1, forward strand.
GCGAGCGTGCCGCGGCCGTCGCCGCCCCCATCGGTGCGGCCCTCGGTTGGCTCGTCGGCGTGGGCGCCGGCCAGCTGGCCACCTCCACCGAGACCGCACTCGGCCTGCGCTGGCTGGGCGAGGTGGCCGTGTGGGCCACCGACCTCGTGGCCCAGGGTCGCATGGTGCCCGGCCTGCGCCGCGCCGATGCCGCCTCGGGCAAGGGCAACCGCCAGCGCACCGGCGGCTACGCCGTCGAATGGACGCCGGCCGTCGTCGACCGCCGCCGCCTCGGCCGCCTCTCGGCCCGCATGCCCGGCCCGGTCGCCGCGCTCGACCTCCCGCCGCGCCCCGAGCGGCTCGCCCGCTCCGTGTTGGGCGCCGCCGTCGACGCCGTTTGCCGCGCCGGCGCCGGCCGGCTGGTGGCGGCCGCCACGCCGCCGGTGGCCCGGTCCCGCCGCGACGTGTCCGAGTCCGTGCTCGCCGGCATGGCCGGCGGCCCGTTCAACGCCGCGCAGCGCCCGGCCACCGAGGTGGCCGACGACCTGGCCCGCTGGGCGGCGCCCGTGCTGGGCGACGGAGGGGTCAACCTCACGATCAGCCTCGACGCCCCCGGCGACGACGGCGGCTGGCTGCTGTCGATCGAGGCCACCGGCGTCGAGCGCCAGGCGGCGCCCGTGGAGAAGGTCCTGGCCGGCTCGGGCACGAAGGTGCAGCGGGTCGAGGCCCAGCTCCGCCGCCTCGAGCGGCTCGTCCCGGCGCTGAGCCGGTCCAGCCGGCGGGGCACCGTCGTGCTGGCCGCCGACGAGGCCTGGCAGATGATGACCACGACCGGTCCGGCGCTCGCCGCGGCCGGCTTCGACGTGCGGGTCCCCCGGGCCCAGGCCGGCCGGCGCGTGGCGCCCCGCCTGCGGCTGGAGGCCGACCCGTCGTTGGCGGGACCGTCGCGGGTTGGGGCCCACCAGCTCTCGAAGGTGCGCTGGTCGGTGCTGTTCGACGACGTCGAGCTCGACGCCGGCGACATCGCCCGCCTCACCGCCCAGGCCCGCCCCATGGTCCGGGCCAAGGGCCGCTGGGTGCAGCTCGACAAGGCCGATCTGGAAGCCGCCGCCGAGGCGCTCGCCGCTCAGGAGGCGAACACCGAGCTGTCCGGCGCGGCGATCCTGCGCCACGCCGTCGGCCTCGAGGGCACGACGCTCGCCGGTCCCGCCGTGGTCGACGGCAGCGGCTGGGCGGTCGACCTCGTCCGCGGCGCCACCGGCGATCCGCCCAAGCCGCTGGCCAGCCCCGAGGGCTTCCGCGGTGACCTGCGCTCGTACCAGGCCGAGGGGCGCGGCTGGCTCGCCTTCCTCGACCGGGTGGGCCTCGGCGGCATCCTCGCCATGGACATGGGCCTGGGCAAGACGCCGACGGTGCTCGCCCACGTGCTCGCCACGCGGGGCGACGCCCCCGTGCTGGTCGTGGCCCCGCCGGCCGTGCTGGGCAACTGGGCGGCCGAGGCCACCCGGTTCGCCCCGGACCTGCACATCCGCGTCCACCACGGCGCCGCCCGCGCCACCGCGGAGGAGCTGCCCAACGCTATGGCGGAGGCCGACGTGGTGCTGACCACGTACGCCACCGCAGTGCGCGACGTCGAGGCCCTGGCCGCCGTCGACTGGCAACGGGTCGTGCTCGACGAGGCCCAGGCCATCAAGAACCCGGCGAGCGAGGCGGCCCGTGAGCTGCGGCGCATCCCCGCCCGCTCGCGGCTCGCCCTCACCGGCACGCCGATCGAGAACGGCCTCGGCGACCTGTGGTCGATCCTCGACTTCCTGAACCCGGGCCTGGTCGGTCCGCGCAACGCGTTCGTGGCGCAGCTGTCGCGATCCGGCGACGGGCGCCAGGCGGCGGGCGAGGCGGCGCTGCGGGCCCTCAACGGCCTGCTCGTGTTCCGCCGCACCAAGTCCGAGCCCGAGATCGCCGCCGAGCTGCCCGACAAGATCGACGAGCTCGACCACTGCGGCATGACGCCCGAGCAGATCGGGCTCTACCAGGCCGTGCTCGACAACCTCGTCGGCTCCGCGCCCGACGGGTCCGACGACCCGGGGGCCCGCACCGGTCAGGTGCTCGCCGCCATCACGGCCCTCAAGCAGATCTGCGACCACCCGGCCGCCTACCTCGACGACGACGAGGGCCGCCCGCTCGCCGGCCGGTCGGGCAAGCTCTCCCGGCTGGAGGAGCTGATCGAGGGCGTGTTCGAGGCCGGCGAGCGCATGCTCGTCTTCACGCACTTCGCCCGCTGGGGCGAGAAGCTGGCCGCGCACCTCGCCCAGCACACCGGCGTGCCGATCGCCTGCTACCACGGCGGCCTGTCCCGAGGCGTGCGCGACCGCCTGGTGCGCGAGTTCCAGGAGGGGACCGGGCCCGGCGCGCTGGTCCTGTCCATCAAGGCCGGCGGCTCGGGCCTCAACCTGACCGCCGCCAACCACGTCGTGCTCTACGACCGCTGGTGGAATCCGGCGGTCGAGGATCAGGCCCGCGACCGCTCGTGGCGCATCGGTCAGGCGAAGACCGTGATCTCGCACCGCCTGGTGTGCCCGGGAACGGTCGACGAACAGGTCGAGGAGGTCGTCGCCGGCAAGCGGAGGATCGCCGATCTCGTCCTGCCGGCCAGCAGCTCGGTCGGCGACCTGACGCCCGACCAGCTCCGCCAGGCGCTCGGGCTGCGGCCCGACGCGTTGGTCGACGATCCGACCGACGAGGGCGTCACCCCCGAGGAGACGGCAGCATGAGTCGACGTCGACGCCGCTCGAACCCCAACGCCGGCAACGGGGGCAACGGTGGCGGCGGGGGCGGCGCGCACGGCCAGGGTGGCCAGGGCGGCAAGGGCCACCAGGGCGGCGGTCAGAGCTCGGACGCCGTCGCCACGTTCTGGAGCGAGCCCGACGAGGAGCCGACCCCGCCCGAGCCCATCCGACCCACCTCCATGCCGGCCGCCATCCCGCACTCCCTGGGCGAGCCGCCCCTGCAGCCCGAGGCCGCCGCTGCCCACCACCTGGCAGTGGTCTACGAGGAGGCCGTTCGGGCCGCCACGGCCCTCGCCGCGGCGAACGGCCTGCTGGCCGACGAGGCCCTCGAGGAGCTCACCGAGGACTGACGGCCGCTGTCCACCCTCAGCGGTCCAGCCGGCGGTCCACCCCGGTGATCGTGTCGCCCACGGCGGCGATCTCCTCCAGGCGGTGCGAGATGTGTCATCCGACCGAAGCGGGTCGTACGTTGCCCGGCATGGACGGGTTGCGCATCGGCGTTGCCGGCACAGGCTTCGTCGGCCGGATCCATGCCCGATCCGCCCGTCTGGCCGGCGCGCGGCTCGTCGGCGTGGCCGCGTCCACCCCGGACTCGGCAGCCCGCGCCGCCGGTGAGCTGCGGGCCGAGAACGCGTTCGCCTCCGCCGAGGAGCTCGTCGAGGCCGACGGCATCGACGTCGTGCACCTGTGCACCCCGAACCACCTTCACGAGCCGCTAGCTCTCAAGGCCCTGGCTGCCGGCAGGCACGTGGTGTGCGAGAAGCCCGTGGCGCTCGACGCCTACGGCGCCCGGCGCATCGCCGAGGCGGCCGCCCGGGCCGGCCGCGTCGTGGCCGTGCCCTTCGTCTACCGGTTCCACCCCATGGCGCGCGAAGCCCGGGCGCGGGTGGCGGCGGGCGAGCTCGGCCGGATCCGGGTGCTGCACGGCACGTACCTGCAGGACTGGCTGCTCGCGGCCGGTGATACGAATTGGCGCGTCGACCGCACGCGGGGTGGGCCCTCCCGGGCCTTCGCCGACATCGGCTCGCACTGGTGCGACCTCGTCGAGTTCGTGTCCGGCACCCGACTGGCCCGGCTGCTCGCCCACACCTCGACCACGGTGCCCGCCCGGGCCGCCGGGGCCCGGGCGACGTTCGCGGGCGCCGGGCCCGGCGCCGGCCCGGGTCGCGAAGCCGGCGAGCGGAGCGAGCTGGGCGGCACGGCCGTCACCACCGAAGACGTGGCGCTCGTGCTGTTCGAGACCGACGCCGGCGGCACCGGCTCCGTGGTGATCAGCCAGGTGGCCGCCGGCCGCAAGAACCGCCTGTGGTTCGAGCTCGACGGGGAGACGGCCTCGGCCGCCTTCGACCAGGAGAACCCCGACACGCTCTGGATCGGCCGGCGCTCGGGCACCACGCTCGTGGCCCGCGATGCCGCGCACCTCGCCCCCGACGCCGCCCGGCTGGCCACGCTCCCCGCCGGCCACGGGCAGGGGTACCACGACTGCTTCGACCTGTTCGTGGCCGACGCCTACGCGGCGATGGCGGATCCGTCCGGCCCCGGCCCCGACGGCCTGCCCCTGATCGCCGACGGCGTCCGCGCCGCGCAGATCACCGACGCCGTGGTGGCGTCGGCCCGGTCCCAGTCCTGGACGGAGGTCCGCTCGTGAAACTCGGGTTCCTGACCGCCTGCCTGCCGAAGCGCTCGCTCCCCGACATCGCCGCCTGGGCGGCTGCCCACGACTACGCCGCCCTCGAGGTGGCGGCCTGGCCGGCGCTCGGCGACCGGCCGTTCACCGCCACCCACATCGACGTCGCCGCCCTCGACGCCGACGGCACGCTGGCGCTGTTCGACCGCCACGGCCTCACGTTGTCGTCGCTGGCGTTCTACGACAACAACCTGCACCCCGACCCGGCCGAGCGCCGGCTGATCAACGACCACGTGCTGGCGTGCATCGAGGCGGCCGCCGCGCTCGGCGTGCCCACCGTCGGCACGTTCGTGGGCCGCAATCCGAGGCGCACGGTGCGCGAGGACCTGGCCGATGCCGAGGCGGTGTTCGCGCCGCTGGTCGACCGGGCGGGCGAGCGCGGCGTGAAGCTGATCGTCGAGAACTGCGTGATGGAGGGCTGGCACCCCGACGGCTACCCCGGCAACCTCGCGTACTCGCCCGAACTGTGGGAGTGGATGTTCTCCCTCGGGCTCTACCTGAACTTCGACCCGTCCCACCTGGTGTGGATCGGCATCGACCCCGTGGCGGCCGTGCGACCCTACGTGGATCGCATCCCGCACGCCCAGGCCAAAGACGTCGAGCTGTTCCCCGAGCGGCGCAATCGGTACGGGATGTTTGGCAAGGCCGTCGTCCGCGAGGACCCGTGGGACGTCGGCTGGTGGCGCTACCGCATGCCCGGCCTGGGCCAGGTCGACTGGGCGCGCCTGGTCGACGCCCTCTACGAGGGCGGGTTCGACGGCGTGCTGTCAGTCGAGCACGAGGACCCCGTGTGGGGCGGCACCCAGGAACGCGTCGAGGCCGGCCTGGAGGTCGCCCACCGCACGCTGGCCCCGCTGATCGTGCGGTAGGCCGCCCTCGGCCGGCTCGAGGTCGCCCACACCGCTGGCCCCGCTGATCCGTGGGGCACGCGGCCCGGTCGCGTGCCCGGCGCGGGACATGGGGTCGCGCCCGCGGCCAGCGGCCCGGCCGGGTCAGACGACGGTCAGCGTGACGTCGATGTTGCCCCGGGTGGCGTTGGAGTAGGGGCACACCTCGTGCGCGGCAGCCACCAGCCGCTCGGCGGTGGCCCGGTCGACGTTCGGGACCGACACGTCGAGCTCGACGGCGAGGCCGAAACCGCCCTCGGGCGTGGCGCCGATGCCCACGGAGGCCGAGACCTCGGTGCCGTCGACGTCGGCCTTCTGGCGTAGGCCGACGACCTTGAGGGCCGAGTGGAAGCAGGCGGCGTAGCCGACGGCGAAGAGCTGCTCGGGGTTCGTTGCGCCGCCCGGGCCGCCCATCTCCTTCGGGATGCGTAGGTCGAGGTCGAGCTGACCGTCCTCGGTGCGGGCGTGGCCGTTGCGGCCGTCGCCGGTGGCAAGGGCGACGGCGGTGTAGAGGGGTTCCATGCGTGACTCCCGGAGGTCGGTCGTGCACGATCTTATAGCTGACTTATAGCTGACGCCCATGCTCAAGCGCCTCGGGGCCGCCGGCCACGTGCGCCGGGTGCGCGACCGCGCGGACCAGCGGCGGGTCCTCGTCGAGCTGACCGAGCGCGGCCGCTCCCTGCGCGGCGAGCTGGCGTCGGTACCGCTGGCGCTGTGCGCCCGGCCGCGGGTCACCCCGGTCGAGGCGGAGGCCCTGCGCGCGCGTCTCACCGACCTCACCGCCGAGCTCGTGCCGCTCGCCACGACCGGAGCGCGCCCGCACGCGGGTGCCACGGCGGCGGCCCTCCCGGCAGACCAGGGCCCCGGCGGCCTGCGGTCGGGCCGCGGCGCCCGCGTGACCGTCAGCACCGGCCGCCCGGGCGCTTCGCTGAACTACTCCTTCGGTGCAGGCTGATCGGCCCGGCGGCCGGGCGGCGGGTTGCGGGCGGTGTCGAAGCTGTAGCCGATCACGTCGGCGACGAGCACGCCGACCACGACGCCCCACCACAGCGAGGCGAACACCGCCAGGGCGTCGGGCACCCGGTCGCTGTGGCCCCCGAGCCATACCCAGGTGTAGATGATGACGCCGCTGAGCGCGGTCACGACCAGGCGCCAGCTCCACCGGGACCAGAACCATCCCACGAAGGTGGCGAGCATCGCGGCGACGACCGGCCCGACGTAGGGCCACACCCGTTCGTCGTGGCCGGGACCGGGCGGGAGCAGCTCGTCGAGGCCGAGGACGGTCGTGTTGACGACGATGGCATAGGCCACGACGGCCAGGGCAAGCACGGCGGCGAGCACGGCCCAGGCCGACGGCAGGCGCCGGCGGGCGGCGCGGGACACGGTGGTGCCGGCGGGCGGTGCGGGTGGTCCGGGCGGGCCCCCGGGCGGTGGCCCGATCAGTCCCCCGGCGGCGGGGTCGGCGCGCCGGGGGCGCATGGCCAGCAGGCCGGCCACGGCCACGGCCACGGCGACGAGGGCGACGGTGACCCGTGCGGGGACCGAGTCGTGGGTCCGGGGCACGACGGCACCGAGCAGGAACACCTCGATGACGACGAGCGCGCGGTAGCGGGCGAGCAGCAGACCGGCGATCGGCGCCAGCAGCGGTGCCAGGACATCGCGGGCGCGGCGCAGACCGAAGCCCGTGCGGGCGAACAGGGCCTTCCAACCCACGAACGCCGCCCGCATGCCCAGCGCCGTGACCTCGCTGCTGCCCCAGCGGTCGCTGAGCTGTCGGCTCGCGCCGTCCCACGCCGCCATCGCGGACCGCAGCGTGGCGGCGGGCGACGCGCCCGTGGGGTTCACGTCGTCGCCGGCCCGGCCCAGCTCGGCCACGAGGATCTCGAGCTGGCGGCGCCACAGCAGCAGCGCCCGGGTCAGCGGCGCGGCGCGGGCGCCGCCGGCACCCGGGCCGCCGCCTGCGTCAGTGTCGCGGCCCCCGAGCTCGTCGGCCACGCGCTCGGCCGTGTCGGTGCCGTCCCACGGGCTCCGGACCAGCGCGTCGATGTCGGGCTGCCACCCGGCCGGGCAGTGGGCGGGGGCCGGTAGCGGGGCCGTGCAGATCCGCCGGACGTCCTCGGCCCGCAGGCGTCGGCCCGGGTCGTCGAGCAGCACGCCGGTCAGGCTCGACGCGGCGTCGAGCTGGCCCCACATCCAGTCGTTGGCCCGCCAGGTGGCGTCGAGGAACGCCGCGAAGTTGTGCAGCTGGTTGCCGGCGAGCTTCGAGCCCGGGTCGAGCGCCCCGGCCCCGGCGACCGACGGCGCGTCCGGCGTGGCCGGCATGCTCCGCAGCGTCGACAGGACCGCCCCCGCCCCGGCGACGCCATCCGCAGGACCCGGCGCCTCGCCGCCCGGCCAGGGGAACCCGGGCGCGAACGGCGAGTCGGCGCGCCCCGACAGCGTCTGGTAGCGGATCTCGTCGAGCGCCGTCGTGGGCCCGTTGCGGTGCAGTGGCAGCAGGACGAGGTCGAGCGTGTCGAGCCGGTCGAGCACCCCCTCGGCGGTCGTCCCGGCCTCCGCCAGGCGCTCGGCCAGGGCGCCGTCGGGGCCGGCCGCGACGGCGGCGGCCAGGGCCGCGTCCTCGGCGACGACGGCCGACACCCGGGCGGCGGTGGCGCCGAGCCCGCACCAGGCCGCGCTCACGTCCGCGCACGCGCCCTCGACCAGCGGCGTCCGGGCCGCCACGAGCGCTGCGGCAAGGGCGGCCGGCTCCGGGTCGGGGGCGTCGCCGAGGATGGCCAGGGTTGCCTCGTTGAGCTGGTCGGCCGACCGGCGAGCACCCCAGAGGACGCGGTACAGCTCGGCCTTGTGGGCGCCGAGCACGTCCGGGCCGCCGGCCTGTTCGAGCCGACGGCACCACTCGACCAGTAGGGCCGCCGACCGGGCCACCGGCGCCCACGGGCGCTGGGAGCACACAGCCAGCGACGGGAGCGGTGCGCTGGGCCCGTCGCGGGGCGTGCACGCCGCGATCTCCGCAGCCAGGGCCCGGCGCAGCGCGCCGACCTCGTCGCCGGGCCGTCCGGCCAGCAACGACGGCCGCACGACGGGCGGCAGGCAAGCCCCGAGGTGGTCGCCGGGCGTCACGAGCAGGTCCACGAGGCGCTCGGCGTCGAGCGCGGCGACGTCGACGAGGTCGACGGGCACGGGCACGGGACGGGGCTGGGCGAGCAGCCGGTCACGGTCGAGCCGGGCGCGGGCCACGGCGGCGTTGTGGGCCTCGAGGGCCTGCAGGTCGTCGACCAACGACTTCGTGCGCCACGAGCGGATGGCCGACTGCAGCACGTCCATCGGCCGGGCGCCGTCGCGCAGGGCGCGGCGGGCGGCGTCCTGCTTGCGGCCGGCCGCCACGTCGGGCGCGCCCGGGCTCGGGTGGAGGTAGAGGAGCACCCGGCGGGTGGGGCCGCCGGCCGGGGCGTCGGCGATCGTCCGGGCGGCCTTGCCCACCGGCATGTTGTCGACCACGCCGCCGTCGTAGAGCAGCAGCGGGTCGGGCAGCGCCGGGCGGACCTCGACGCGGCCGTCGAGCGCCCGGTCGACCCGCATCGGGGCGAACGCGAAGGGGAACGACGCCGTCGAGCGGGCTGCGAGCGCGAGCTCCGCGATCCGGCCGTCGTCGCGCACCGGCTCGCCGTCGGGGCCGAACGCCACGAAGTCGGAGTACCGGTCCTCGGCTCGGTGGCGCAGGTGTATCTCGCCGTCGATGCGCTGCTCGACCACCGGCAGGCGGGGATCGGTGCTCGCCCCGACGCGGCTCGGCACCACGGAGGTGACCGACAGCAGCAGGTCGAGCCGCCCGGGCGTGGACCGGGCGGGCTCGTCGCCCTCGGGCGCCCGGCCGCCGGCCACGAGCGCCGTCAGGCTCCGGGCGACCTCGTCGTGGAAGTACTCGCCGTTGAGCAGGGACAGCTTGGTGTCCCACCCGCTCGGCTGGAGCAGCCGCTGCAGGTCGCCGGCCGCGAGCCACACCTGGCGCAGCTCGTCGACCGGGGCATCCGCGGCCATGGCGGTGGCGAGCACCACGCCGTTCAGACCCCCGGCGCTCGCCCCCGACAGCACGTCGAGCTCGATCTCCCGGTAGCCGACGTCCTCCGCCAGGGCAGCCAGGGCGTTCGGCGCCGCCCGGCGACGGCGGAGGGCCCGGCGCAACGTGTCGATCTCGAGGACGGCGCCGCCGATCCACACCGACAGGCTGACGCCGCCGCGCATGGCGAGCGCCAGGCGCAGCGTCGGCGCCGGTCCGGCCGGGGCGACCGGTGGCAGGTCGTTGAGGACGTCCTGCTCGGCGGGTGCGCCGGGGTGCTCCCGCTCGCCCGGCTGGCCCCGTCCCTGCTCGGCCGGGGGCGCGCTCACGCCCCCACTGTTCGGCCGCCGCACCCCGACGTGTCCGTCGCCCATCGCCCTGCACCGCCTGTCTCGCCCGAAGGCGTCCGCTCGCGCAGGGTAGCCCTCGACTCCACGCAAGGTGCGGCCGAGCAGGGCCGAGCGCGACGGGGCTCAGCGGGGTGCCAGGGCGGCGAGCGCCTTGCGGATGCGCTGCTCGCTGACCGGGCGGGGCGTGCCCAGCACCTGGGCGAAGAAACTGACGCGCAGCTCCTCGAGCATCCAGCGGACCTCGGTCACGTCGGGGTCGTCCCGCCGCTCGGGTGGCAGCGACCGCCGGACCTCCGACCACCGCCGCTCGAGCGCGTCGACGGTCTCCATGAGCTCGCGGTCGCGCTCAGGGCGGTCGCCGAGCTTGTCGAGGCGCGCGTCCATGGCGGACAGGTAGCGCCGCACGTCGAGCAGCCGCACCAGGCCGAGCCGGGTGACGAAGCCCGGGGCGACGAGCCGGCCGAGCTGGGCGGCCATGTCCTCCACGGCCGGCTGGAGGACGGGCGCCACGGTGGCGTGCAGCCGCTGCTCGACGGCTGCTGCGCCCACGACGAGGTCGGCGGCCTGGCCCGCGGCCCCGACGGCGAGGGGCGCCAGGCGGGCCTTGGCGGCCTCCGCCAGCACGGCGAAGCCCGCGGCGTCCCACGCCGGACCGCCCCGGGCGGCCACGATGCGATCGGCCGCGGCGGCCAGGACGTCGTCGGCCAGCTCGGCGACCCGCGGGTATCCGGGCGGCACGGCGGCGAGGGCCGGGACCGAACGCAGCCGCCGCTCGACCTCGCGGCGGGCGCCCGGCACGGCCAGCAACACGAGCCGTCGGGTGCCGGCGGCCATGGCCCGGGCCTGGTCGGCCTCGCTCGCCATGACCCGCACGCCGACGGTGGTGCCCTCGTCGACGAGCGCCGGATGGGCCCGCACCCGGTGGCCGCCGGAGTCGACCTCGACGACGCGGGGGAGCTCGCCCGGTTCCCAGCGGGTCATGCCGGTCCGCTCGACGGCCGGGGCCGCGGCCGAGGCCACCGCCACCCGCACCTCGGCGCCGAGCGCCCGCTGCAGGGCCACGAGGTCGCGCCCGGCAGCGACCGGCCTGCCGTCGGGGCCGTCGACCTGGAACCGCACGCGCAGGTGGTCGGGCACCTTGGTCATGTCGATGTCTCCGGGGCCCACCGGCTCGCCGGTCAGCACGGCCAGCCGGCGGGCCACGACGTCGCGGGAAGGCCCGTCGTCCGGTCCGACGGCCGCGAGCACCTCGGCCGCCCGCTCGGGGGCGGGCACGAGGCGTCGCCGGATCACCTTGGGCAACGAGCGGATCATGGCCGTGACCAGCTCGAACCGGTGCCCGGGCACCTGCCAGTCGAACCCGTCGGGCGTGACCCGGTTGAGCAGCGCGAGGGGCACGTGGACGGTCACCCCGTCGTCGTCGTCCCCCGGCGAGTACACGTAGCTGAGGTCGAGGGTGAGCTCGCCCTGGTGCCACGTGGTCGGGAACGCCGCCGGGTCGACGGGTGCCCCGCCGAGGTCGACGAGGTCGTCGAGCGTGAAGGTGAGCAAGGCGGGATCCTTGGCCTCGGCCTCGCGCCACCAGCGCTCGAAGTGACGCGTCGAGGTGACGTCGTCACCCACGCGGTCGTCGAAGAACGTGAAAAGGCGCTCGTCGGTGACGAGCAGGTCGCGGCGGCGCGTGCGCTCCTCGATGTCGCGCACCTGCTCGACCAGGCGGCGGTTGGCCTCGACGAAGGCCGGCCGGCGCCGGGGCCGCCAGTCGCCAGCCACGAGGGCGTGGTCGATGAACAGGTCGCGGGCGAGCGCCGGGTCGATGCGGCCGAGTTGCACGGTCCGCCGCTCGACGATCGGCAGCCCGAACAGCGTGACCCGCTCGTCGACCACGGCCGCGCCGCGCCCGGCCTCCCACCGAGGCTCGCCGTGGCTGCGCTTCACGACGTGGCCGGCGAGCGGCTCGATCCACTGCGGCTCGATGCGAGCGGCCGTGCGGGCCCACAACCGGTTCGTCTCCACCATCTCGCCGGCCATCACCCAGCGGGGCGACCGCCGGGCCAGCACCGAGCCCCGGGCGATGGCGAAGCGGGCCTGGCGTGCGCCGAGGTAGTCGCGGGTGGTGCGGTCGTACGTGCCGACGTGCGACAGCAGGCCGGCGAGCAGCGACCGGTGGATGCGCTCCGCGTCGGCGGGCTGGTCGTTGCGCCGGATGCCGAGGTCGTTGGTGACTTCGCGGAGCTGGCGGACGAGGTCCTGCCACTCCCGCACCCGGATGTGGTTGAGGTGCTCGGCGTGGCACATCTTGCGGAACTGGCTCGACCCGCGGGTCCTGCGCTGCTCGTCGAGGTACGTCCACAGGTTGAGCAGCGTCATCACGTCGGAGTCGGGGTCCGCGAAGCGGGCGTGCAGCTGGTCGGCCTGCGCCTCCTCGCCGGTGGGGCGCTCGCGCACGTCCTGGATGGACAGCGCGGCGGTCACGACCAGGACCTCGCGCACGGCGGAGTGGGCGTCGGCCTCGAGAATCATCCGGCCGAAGCGGGGATCGATCGGGATGCGGGCCAGCCGCCGCCCGATCGGCGTCAGCGTACGGTCGCCGTCCATCGCTCCCAGCTCGACGAGCAGCGCCACGGCGTCGCGGATCGAGCGGGCGTCGGGCGGGTCCACGAACGGGAAGGACTCGACGTCCCCCAGTCCCAGCGCGGCGAGGCGGAGGATGACCGACGCCAGGTTCGTCCGCAGGATCTCGGGCTCGGTGAACTCCGGCCGGGTCGCGAAGTCGTCCTCGGCGTAGAGGCGGATGCAGACGCCGGGCGCCACCCGGCCGCACCGCCCGGCTCGCTGGTCCGCCGAGGCCTGGCTGACCGGCTCGATCGGGAGGCGCTGGACCTTTGTGCGGCGGCTGTAGCGGGAGATGCGGGCTGTGCCCACGTCGACGACGTAGCGCACGCCGGGCACGGTGATCGACGTCTCGGCCACGTTCGTGGCCAGCACGATGCGCCGGCCCCGGTGAGGGCGGAACACCCGCTGCTGCTCGCCGATCGACAGGCGGGCGTAGAGGGGCAGGATCTCGGTGTCCGCATGGTGCCCCTCCTCGAGGGCGGCGGCCGTGTCGCGGATCTCGCGCTCGCCGGAGAGGAACACGAGCACGTCGCCCGGACCCTCGGCCTGGAGCTCGTCGACCGCGGCCGCGATGCCCTCGACCTGGTCGAGCGCCGGGGGCGCGGGGTCGGCCTGGGGGTCGCCCTCCAGCGGGCGGTAGCGGACCTCGACCGGGTACGTGCGCCCGGACACCTCGACGACCGGGGCGCCGAAGTGCTCGGCGAAGCGCTCCGTGTCAATCGTCGCCGACGTGACGATCACCTTGAGGTCGGGGCGGCGGGGCAGCAACCGCGTCAGGTAGCCGAGGATGAAGTCGATGTTGAGGCTGCGCTCGTGGGCCTCGTCGACGATGAGCGTGTCGTAACGGCGCAGCAGCGGGTCGCGCTGCATCTCGGCCAGCAGGATGCCGTCGGTCATGAGCTTGACCAGCGTGTCGTCGCCGACCTGGTCGGTGAAGCGGACGGTGTAGCCGACCAGGTCGCCGACCTCGGTGCCGAGCTCTTCGGCGATGCGGGCGGCGACCGTGCGGGCGGCCAGGCGCCGGGGCTGGGTGTGGCCGATCAGGCCGCGGACGCCCCGGCCCAGCTCGAGGCAAAGCTTGGGAAGCTGGGTGCTCTTCCCCGAGCCGGTCTCCCCGGCCACGATCACGACCTGGTTGTCGCGGATGGCGGCGAGCACGTCGTCGCGGCGCTCGACGATGGGCAGCTCGGCCGGGTACGCCGGCGTCGGCACCAGCGCCCGGCGCCTGGCCACGACGGCCTCGGCGGCTGCGATGTCGCGCGCCACCTCCGCCAGCGCCTGCGCCCGGTTGCCGGTCTCGTTCTGGTTGCCGGGCTCACGCCGGTCGCCGGGCTGGCGCCGCCCGGCCTCGCGCCGGTCGCCGGGCTCGCGCCGCCTGGCCTCGCGCCGGTCGCCGGGCTCGTTCCGGTCGCCGCGTTCGTTCGGGTCGCCACGTCCGTTCCCGTTCGCCGGCTCGCTGCGGACGGCCCTGTTGCCGCGCTCGCCCCGCCTGCCCGCCCGGCGGGCCGCGTCCAGGCGCCGGCCCAGCCGTTGCTCGTCGCGCAGGGTCAAGCCCCCGAGCCGGCGCCGCAGGTCGGCCGGATCGGGGCTCGTCTCGCCCTCACCGGGGCGCGTCTCAGCCTCGCGGCTGGGGGAGGGGGCATCGATGCCGTCCAGCATGCCAGGACGGTTCGGGCGTCCCGCAGCCCGTTCTCGGGGCCGCGGGTCGCCGGAACGACGGATGGCTCCTCAGCCGGGGGCGTGCCCGAACCAGACGTCGATGGGCTACCACTTCGACGGGGCGTTCCCCCAGTACTGCCGGGTGCCGGCCCACGTGTTGGCCGTCGGCGTCGCGGTCGTGGCGCCCGACGCCGCCGTCTGCTCGACCGACGGCGACCCGGTCGCCGCCGTGCCGGCCCTGACGGACGGGCCCGGCGTCGACGTGGCCATCACCGCGGGCGGCGGCCGGCGCCGCCCGGGAGCGGGCGCTGCAGGTCGTGGCCCGACGGGGCCGGTTGAGCTCATTCGCCGGCCGGCCCAAGGACGCGCCCACGATCACGCTCGACTCCATCCTCGTGCACCACCGCGAGCTGACGCTCGTCGGCGCCAACGGGTCGAGCCCCGGGCACAACGCCCGGGCGCTCGACCACAGCGCGACGGGACCGGTACCGTCGGCGACCGCGCCCGACCCGGCTGACGCGGCGGGCGGGTCCTTCGCCGGCGTGCACGTCCGCGCGCGGCGCGGGCGCTACGCTTCGTCGTGCCTGGCGACCCTCGCTGCGACGTTCCGTCGTGGAGAACGGCGGTCCCCGGGGGGAACCGGCGTTTGGGTCCGGCGTCGCTGGTCCGTAGGCTGGAACTCTCTGCTCGACCCAAGGATCGACTTTTGCCCAAGACCAAGGACGACGCCTTCATCCTCGAAGGTCGTACCGAAGAAGCGCTGAAGGGTGGCGTGTTCCGCATCACCCTCGACAACGGCCATGAGGTGCTCGGCCACCTCAGCGGCAAGATGCGCAAGAACCGCATCCGCATCCTCCCGGGTGATCGGGTGCAGATAGAGGTCTCGGCCTACGACCTCAACCGGGGCCGGATCACCTACCGCTACAAGTAGCGACACCGCGATCCACCCGTCGGGCCGCCGGCCGTGGCCGGCGGCTCCTGCGCGCTCAGGCTCCGGTGGCCGCCTCGGTCGCCTCGCTCGCCGCCGCCGCCGACGCCACCGCGTCGGGTCCCGGGCCGCCGGGGAACCGGTCGACGTCGCGCAGCGCGGGGAAGAGGAACCACCACGCCGCCGCCACCGCCAGCGTCGCCACCCCGCCGAGGCCGACGGCCGCCGCCGGGCCCAGCAGCTGGCCCGCCACGCCCGACTCGAAGGCGCCGAGCTCGTTGGACGCCCCGATGAAGACGTTCTCGACCGCCAGCACCCGGCCCCGCATGGTCGGCGGCGTCACGAGCGGCACGAGCGTGGCGCGGATGAACACGCTGATGGCGTCGGCCCCCGAGGCCACGAGCAGGGCCACGAACGCGACGGCGTAGCTGCGCGTGGCCCCGAGCGCGATCGTGGCGAGGCCGAACACGGCGATCACGGCCAGCAGGACCCGGCCCACGTGGCGCGTCACCGGCCGGAACGCCAGCACGCCCATCACGGTCGCCGCCCCGATGCCGGTGGCGGCCCGTAGCCAACCGAAGCCCACGGCTCCCACGCCCAGGCGGTCCTCGGCGATCGCCGGGAGCAGGGCGACGGCGCCGCCGAACAGGACGGCGAACAGGTCGAGCGAGATGGCCCCGAACAGGATCGGCTGGCGCCGGACGAAGACCAGGCCGTCGAGCGCGTCCCGCAGTCCCGGCCGAGCTGCGGATCCGGTGTCGGCGTCGGGCGGCGTGCCGCCGGCGGGCGGCGTGATGCCGTCGGGAAGCGTGCCGGTGCCGCCCTCGGGCGCGACGACGCCCGGTGCGCCGGGTGCAGCGGGGCCGTCCGCGGTGGCCGAGGCGCCGGCGGGTGGGCCGGGGACGGGGTGGGGGCGGTCGATGCGCACGAGGCGCACGGACACCGCCGCAGCGAGAAACAGCACCGCTGCTGCGAGATATGGCGCCCGCACGTCGAGGGCGTAGAGGGAGCCGGCGAGCACCGGGCCGACGATGAGCGCCACCTGGAACGTGATCGACCAGCGGGGGATGAGCCAGGGCAGGTGCTCGGCGGGGACGGCATCGGCCGGCAGCGAGCGGATCGACGGCGCCCCGAACGCCCGCCCTACCCCGAACACCACGGCGATGGCGAACAACGGGCCGACCGCGGTGGGCCGGCTGGCCGTGTAGACGACGAGCAACAGCGCGGCGCCGGCCTGGGCGACGAGGGACAGCGCGCCGACCCGGCGTCGGTCGAACCGGTCCGCCACGGCGCCGGTGACGAGCACGAGGAGGGCGGCGGGCACGAACTCGGCGAGCCCCACGAGGCCGAGGTCGAGCTCGCGTCCGCTGAGGTCGTAGACCTGCTTGCCGAGCGCAGTCACCAGAGCGAGCGACCCGGCGCCCGATCCGAAGCACGCGGCGAGAAGCGGCCCGGTCGTGCGGTCGAGCCGAGGCCCGGGGAGCGGGGGCCCATGGGCGTCGGTGCCGGGCGGCGGGCTCGCGTCGGGGTCAGAGGCCTCGGCCATGGGCGCCCCAGTCAACCCGGCCCCCGCCCGGCCACCACCCGGGTTTCCCGGGGGAACGGCTGCCTCGTTGTCACACCCGTGGTGCAGACTCGGGGGCCATGGTGCAGGTTGTTCGGCCGAAGCGGGCAGTGGGCCCGGTGCGCTCCGGCGCGCCCCTGCGGCCGGGCCGGGGCGAGCGGTCGTCGGGGGCGCAGCTCGGATTCGCCTTCCCCGGCCTCGCCACCGGTCCCGCCGCCGAGGTGCGGGGCGACGGGCTCGACGCGTTCCACCCGGCGGTCGCCACGTGGTTCCGGCGCCGGTTCCCCGACGGTCCCACGCCGCCGCAGGCCGAGGGCTGGCCGGCGATCGCGTCGGGGGCCGACACGTTGATCGCCGCGCCGACCGGATCCGGCAAGACGCTCGCCGGCTTCCTCGTGGCGATCGACGCCCTCTACCGGGCCCATGCCGCCGGCGACGACGTCGGCGCCACGGCCCGGGTGGTCTACGTGTCGCCGCTGAAGGCGCTGGCCGTCGACATCGCCCACAACCTCGAGCGCCCGCTGTGCGAGATCGCGGAGGTGGCGGTCGAGCTCGGCCTCGACCCGGCGCCGATCCGGGTGGGGGTCCGCACGGGCGACACCACGAGCTCGCAGCGCGCATCGATGGTGCGTCGCCCACCGGCGTTCGTGGTGACCACGCCCGAGTCGCTCTACCTGCTGGTGTCCAGCCCCCGGGGCCGCGACGCCCTGCGGACCGTGCAGTCGGTGATCGTCGACGAGATCCACGCCGTGGCGCGCGACAAGCGCGGCGCCCACCTGGCCCTCACGCTCGAGCGGCTCGAGGCCCTGTGCGGGCGGCGCCCCACCCGGGTCGGCCTGTCCGCGACGCAGCGGCCCATCGACACGGTCGGGCGCCTGCTCGTCGGCGACCGCCCGCTGCCCACCGTGGTCGACGTCGGCCACCGGCGCGACCTCGACCTGGCGCTCGAGCTGCCCGACGGCGAGCTCGAGGCCGTGGCCTCGGCCGAGCAGATGGCCGACGTGCTCGACCGTGTGGCGACGCTCGTCGGCGAGCACCGCACGACGATCGTGTTCGTCAACACCCGCCGGCTGGCCGAGCGGCTGGCCCACCAGCTGGGCGAGCGGCTTGGCGACGACGTGGTCGCCGCCCACCACGGCAGCCTCTCGAAGGACCGGCGCCACCGCGTCGAGACACGCCTGCGCGCCGGCGACCTCCGGGCGCTCGTGGCCACGGCGTCGCTCGAGCTGGGCATCGACATCGGTCCGGTCGAGCTCGTCTGCCAGATCGGCTCGCCGCGCAGCATCGCCACGTTCCTCCAGCGCGTCGGCCGGTCGAACCACACCCGGTCGGGCACGCCCAAGGGGCGCATCTATCCGATGACCCGTGACGAGCTGGTCGAGTGCACGGCGCTGCTGGCGGCCGTCCGGGCCGGGCGGCTCGACGCCATCGTGCCGTCGCGCCTCCCGCTCGACATCGCGGCCCAGCACGTGGTCGCCGAGGTCGGCGCCCGCGAGTGGCGCACCGGCGAGCTCTACGACCTGGTGCGGCGGGCGGCGCCGTTCACCCAGCTGTCGCGCGACCGGTTCGACGAGGTCGTCGAGCTCGTGACCGACGGCATCGAGACCGGCCGCGGGCGGCGGGGCGCCTATCTGCACCACGACGCCGTCAACGGCGAGCTGCGCCCCCGGCGCGGCGCCCGGCTCGCGGCGGCGACCTCGGGCGGCGCCATTCCCGAGACCGGCGACTACCGGGTCGTGGCCGAGCCCGACGACACGCCGGTCGGCACCGTCAACGAGGACTGGGCCGTCGAGTCCATGGCCGGCGACATCTTCCTGCTCGGCACGCACTCCTGGCAGATCCGGCGCATCGAGGCCGGGGTGGTGCGCGTGCACGACGCCGGCGACACGCCACCCACCGTGCCGTTCTGGCAGGGCGAGGCACCGGCGCGCACGGCGGAGCTCTCGGAGGAGGTGTCCCGGCTGCGGCGCCGGGTCGACGAGCTTCTGGCCGGGGGCGACCCCGACGAGGCCCGGCGGTGGCTCGCCGCGGTGGCCGGCATCGGGCCCGAGGCCGCCACGATGATCGTCGACTACCTGGCGGCGGGGCGGGCGGTGCTGGGGGCGATGCCGACCCAGACGTGCCTCGTGCTCGAGCGGTTCTTCGACGGCACCGGCGGCATGCAGCTCGTCGTGCACTCGCCCTACGGCGGGCGCATCAACCGGGGCCTCGGTCTGGCCCTGCGCAAGAAGTTCTGCCGCACGTTCAACTTCGAGCTGCAGGCGGCGGCGAGCGACGACGCCGTCGTTCTCTCGCTGGGCCCCCATCACAGCTTCCCGCTCGACGAGGTGCCCCGCTACGTCTCGAGCCGCACCGTGCGCGACACGCTCGAGCACGCCGTTCTGGACTCGCCGATGTTCCAGGCCCGCTGGCGCTGGAACCTCAACCGCGCGCTGGTCGTGCTGCGCTTCCGGGGCGGCAAGCGGAACCCGCCGCCCCTCCAGCGGATGGAGTCCGACGACCTGCTGGCGGCCGTGTTCCCCCAGGCGGCCGCCTGCCAGGAGAACGTCACCGGCCCGATCGAGATCCCCGACCACCTGCTGGTCCGCCAGACGCTCGACGACACCCTGCACGAGGCGCTCGACGTCGACGGCCTGCGCGAGCTGCTGGCCCGCATCGAGACCGGCGACGTCATGGTGCACTGCGCGGACACGACCGAGGCGTCGGTGCTGGCGCACGAGATCATCACCGCCAAGCCCTACGCCTTCCTCGACGACGAGGAGACGCAGAACCGCCGCACGAACGCCGTCACGTTGCGCCGGGGGTTGCAGGTCGACCTGTCGTCGGTTGGGGCGCTCGACCCGGCGGCCATCGAGCAGGTCCAGGCCGAGGTGGAGCCGGCGCCGACCACGGCCGACGACCTCCACGACCTGCTCGCCTCGCTGGTCGTCGTGCGGGCGCACGAGCCGTGGCGGCCGATGTTCGAGGAGTTGGCGGCGCGCGGCCGTGCCCACGCCCTGCCCGTGCCGGCGCGCTCCTGCGCGCCCGGTGATCCGGCTGCCGCCCGAACCGGCGTCATCGAGGCCGGGAACGTGGGCTCCGATGACGCCGGTTCGGGGCCGGGCGTGGCCGGCGGCCACGACAGCGAACTGTGGTGCACGACCGAGGCGCTCGCCGACGCCCGCCTGGCGCTCGGCCTCTGCGACGACGGCGACGCCGCCGATGACGCCGCCGCCGACGCGGTCGTCCGGGCGGTGCGCGGCCACCTCGAGATCGCCGGCCTCACCACCGCGTCCCGCCTCGCCGTCGCCACGACGATGCCGGCCGCCCGGGTCGAGTGGGCGCTGCTGGCCCTCCAGCAGTCCGGCGTCGCCATGCAGGGCCGCTACACCGCCGCCGCTCGGGGAGCCGGCGCCCCGGCCGAGGCCGGCGCGGCGTTCGACGACGATCCGGCTGGCGTCGCCGGTCCAGAGGCCGGCGGTCCCGGCGGAGCCGGGGATGTCGACGATGCCGGCGGGACCGGCCGTGGGCCCGGCGCCCCGACCGGCGAGCCCGAGTGGGTGGCCCGCCGGTTGCTGGCCCGCATGCACTCCTACTCCCGTCGGAGCCGGCGCAGGCGGGTCCAGCCCGCGACCGCGCAGGACCTCATGCGCTTCCTGCTGCGCTGGCAGCACGTCGCGCCGGGCACCCAGCTCGACGGGCAGGCGGGCCTGAGCGCGCTCGTCGAGCAGTTGCAGGGCTTCGAGAGCGCGGCCGTGGCCTGGGAGAGCGAGGTGTTCGCCCGCCGCCTCCGCCGCCTCGACCCGGCGTGGCTCGACCGGCTCTGCCACGACGGCGAGGTCGGCTGGCTGCGCCTCACGCCTGGCACCCGGCGCGACGCCGAGCCGGATGCGCCGTCCACGCTGATGGCGCCGTCCAAGGCGACGCCGATCTCGGTCGTGCTCCGTGCGGATCTCGGGTGGCTGCTGGGCGCCGCCCGCACGGCCGGTCCGGAGCCGGTGGTCCCCAGCGGCGGCGCCACCACCGAGATCGTCGAGGCGCTCGGGCAGCGCGGTGCCTGCTTCGCGACCGACGTGGCCGCGGCTACCGGCCGCCTGCCCGACGACATCGAGCGCGGCCTGTGGGACGGCGTAGCGCGGGGACTCCTGATGTCCGACGGGTTCGGGGCGATCCGGGCGCGGGTGGCGGGGCCCGCGACCCGCCCGGCCCACCACACCCGCCGGCTGTCGCGCCTCGCCCAGGCGGCCCGGGCCACGGGGGGGTCGGCCGGGCGCTGGTCGATCGTTCCGGCCGCCGATACCGGCATCGACCGGGACGACCTGGCCGAGGCCGTCGCCGGCCAGCTGCTGGCCCGGTGGGGCGTCGTGTGCCGCGACCTGGCCGCGCACGACTCGCTGAGCCTGCCGTGGCGCGACGTGCAGTGGGCACTGCGCCGCCTCGAGGACCGGGGCCTCGTGAAGGGCGGCCGCTTCGTCGCCGGCCTCGGCGGCGAGCAGTACGCCCTCCCCGAGGCCGCCGAGCAGCTCGCCCAGGTCCGCAAGGCACCGCGCAGCGGCGAGCGGGTCGTGGTCAACGCCACCGATCCGCTCAACCTCGTCGGCGTCGTCCTGCCCGGTGCCCGCGTCCCGGCAGTGCGGACGAACACCGTCACCTACGTCGACGGCGTACCCCTGGCGACCCAGGCGGCGGAGATGGGGGCCACGGGCGCCGGCGCAGCCGCCGGCCTGCCGACCGAGATCGTCAGCTCGAGTCATGACCCTGGGTGCCAGCACGTCGCCGACGAACTGGGGCGGACGGGCCGGGTCGCCGAGCCGACGACCTGAGGACCATCGCGACCGGCGGCGTGCGCGGGCGAGGGCCTCGCCGGCGGGTGATGGCCGCCGCGCCCCGCAGGCGTGCTCTCATGGTGGCGCCGGGGACCGCCGAACGGTGGAGGCACCGTGGGAAATGGACATCCTCGTCGGGTGTGCGTCACCGCGCTCGTCCTCGCGTCGGGCGCACTGGTGGCCGCCTGCCGTACCGGTGGCGACCCGGTTGACCCCGGCCAGCCGGCGTCAACCTCCTCGACCAGCACGCCCGAGATCCCCGCGACCACGATGCCGGGCACGCCCAGCCGCCCGAGCCCGCTGGTGGCCGTCGGCGACGACGGCGCACTGGTCATCCTGCAGAACCAGACGGGCGAGCGCCTGCGCGAGTTGGCCGGGCCCGCCGTGGGCGACATCGTCGGCGTGACCGTGTCATCGGACACGGCGACGGTCTGGTTCGACGCCGACGGCACGATCTACGAGGTGGCGGTCGACGGCTCCGGCGACCCCCGGCCGGTCGCCACCGGCACGTCGCCCGAGGCGTCGACGGACGGCACCGCGCTCGCCTACGCGGACGGTGCCACCGTGGCCGTCCGCGATCTCGCGACCGGGGACGACCGCACATGGACCGACTCGGGTTCGGTGACGTCGCTGGCCTGGACCGCTGACGGCCGCGACCTCGCCTGGGTGCGGGACGGCACCCAGCTCGTGCACCTCGACGTCGACGGTGGCGCCGGGCCCCGGGTCGTGGCCGCGGCCATGGCGGGGGAGCAGCT
Organism: Acidimicrobiales bacterium; assembly: GCA_035296625.1. GTDB lineage: Bacteria > Actinomycetota > Acidimicrobiia > Acidimicrobiales > VFJN01 > DATCLS01. Next base: position 93,785 of record DATHAO010000062.1, read on the forward strand.
CTGGTCCACGCTCGCCTCGCCCGGGGGCCTGGCCTCGGTCATGGTGGGCAGCGGCCCCGACGACACCGATCCCGAGCGCATCACGGTCGGACCCGGCACGGCGGTCGACCGCAGTCCCGACTCGACCGGCGGCGGGGCGCTCGACCGGGCGTGGGATCGCTCGCTCGCCTGGGGCCTGCGCACCGACGCCTGGCACGTCGTCCGCTGGAGCGTCGGCGGCGGCACCGGCGCCATCGCCCGCGGCTACACCGCTGCCGACTGGTAGCACTGGACCGCCACCGGCCGGCGGCCAGGCCCGCCCGGGCCGCCGACTCACCGACGGCGATGCGCTGCGCCGTGCGGTCCGCGATCGGGGCCACCAGGGCGTCGTCCGCGCTCGCGTCTCGCCCTGACCGCCCGACACGTGGTCGCAAGGTCTGTCGCGCAACAAAACGCCTAGTGTCCATGGGTGGTTGTGACACAAGTGTCCGACCCCCGCCAGGTAGGGAGGGCGTCATGTCCGATGTGGTGCGTGCGGCTTTGGTGCAGGCAGCGTGGACCGGCGACAGGGAGTCGATGACCAGGGTCCATGAGGACCACGCCCGCCAGGCGGCGTCGCAGGGCGCGCACGTCATCTGCTTCCAGGAGCTGTTCTACGGCCCGTACTTCTGCCAGGTGCAGGACGCGGCCTACTACGAGTACGCCGAGTCGGTCCCCGGGCCGACCGTCGAGCGCTTCCAGACGATCGCCGCCGAGACGGGCATGGTCATCGTGCTTCCGGTGTACGAGAAGGAGCAGGAGGGCGTCCTCTACAACACGGCGGCGGTCATCGACGCCGACGGGGCGTACCTCGGCAAGTACCGCAAGACCCACATCCCGCAGGTGAAGGGGTTCTGGGAGAAGTTCTACTTCCGGCCCGGCAACCTCGGGTACCCGATCTTCGACACCGCAGTGGGCCGCATCGGCGTCTACATCTGCTACGACCGCCACTTCCCCGAGGGCTGGCGGGCGCTCGGCCTGGCCGGCGCCAAGATCGTCTTCAACCCGTCCGCCACGAGCCGCGGCCTGTCGATGTACCTCTGGAACCTCGAGCAGCCGGCCTCGGCCGTGGCCAACGAGTACTTCGTCGGCGCTATAAACCGGGTGGGCACCGAGCCGCTGGGCGACAACGACTTCTACGGGTCGAGCTACTTCGTCGACCCCCGCGGCCAGCTCGTCGGCGAGGCCGCCAGCGACACGAAGGACGAGCTCGTCGTGCGCGACCTCGACATGACGAAGCTCGCCGAGGTCCGCGAGCAGTGGCAGTTCTACCGGGACCGGCGTCCGTCGATGTACGGCTCACTCACCGAGGCCTGAGCCGTGGCCACCACACTCATCGCCAACGGCACGGTCGTCTCGCCTGAGGGCGCTACCCCGCTCGACGTGCTCGTCGACGGCGAGCGCATCGCCGCCGTCCTCGCCCCCGACTCGACGGCGCTGGGGGACCTGGCGGCCGGCGCCGACCGCGTCGTCGACGCCATCGGGAAGTACGTGATCCCCGGCGGGGTCGACGTGCACACCCACATGGAGCTGCCCTTCGGCGGCACCTTCGCCAGCGACACCTTCGAGACCGGCACCCGGGCCGCCGCCTGGGGCGGCACGACCACGATCGTCGACTTCGCCGTGCAGCGCACCGGCGAGCGGGTGATGGACGGGCTCGAGGCCTGGCACGCCAAGGCCGAGGGCAACTGCGCGATCGACTACGGCTTCCACATGATCCTGGGCGGGGTCGATGACGACTCCCTCGCGGTGATGGACCGGCTCGTCGACGACGAGGGCATCACCAGCGTCAAGCTGTTCATGGCCTACCCCGGCGTCTTCTACAGCGACGACGGCAAGATCCTCCAGGCCATGCAGAAGGCGTCGTCCAACGGGGCGATGATCATGATGCACGCCGAGAACGGCATGGCCATCGACGTGCTCGTGCAACAGGCCCTGGCCCGGGGCGAGACCGACCCGATCAACCACGGGTTGACCCGCCCGGTCGCCACGGAGGAGGAGGCGACGTTCCGCACGATCAAGCTCGCCGAGGTGGCGGGCTGCCCGGTGTACGTCGTGCACATGTCCGCCCGCGAGGCGGTCGAACGGGTGGCCGAGGCCCGCGACGCGGGCGTCAACGTGTTCGGCGAGACGTGCCCGCAGTACCTCTACCTGACGCTCGAGGACCACCTCGGGGCGCCCGGGTTCGAGGGCGCGAAGTACGCGTGCTCGACGCCGCTGCGCTCGCGCCACGAGCACCACCAGCGCGACCTCTGGCGGTTCTTGCGCACGAACGACCTGCAGGTCGTCTCCACCGACCACTGCCCGTTCTGCTTCAAGGAGCAGAAGGAGCTGGGCATCGGCGACTTCTCGAAGATCCCCAACGGCATCGGCACGGTCGAGCACCGCATGGACCTGCTCTACCAGGGCGTGGTCGACGGCGAGATCTCGCTGACCCGCTGGGTCGAGGTGGCTTGCGCCACCCCGGCGCGGATGTTCGGCCTCTACCCGCGCAAGGGCGTGATCGCGCCCGGCGCCGATGCCGACGTCGTCGTCTACGACCCCGGGGCGACCACCGAGATCGGCGTCGGGACGCACCACATGAACCTCGATTACTCCGCCTACGAGGGCACGAAGATCCAGGGCAAGGTCGACACGGTCCTCAGTCGGGGCCGGGTGCTGATCGAGGACGACCGGTACCTGGGCGAGCCCGGCCACGGCCGGTACCTGCGGCGTGACCTGTCGCAGTACCTGTCATGAGGCAGTACCTGTCATGAGGTCGATCCACCACTTCGTCGATGGCGAGCTCGTCGCCGGCACGTCCGGCCGGACCGGCCCGGTGTACGACCCGACCACCGGCGCCGTCCAGGCCACGGTCGACCTGGCCACCGCGGCCGAGGTCGATGCCGCCGTGGCGTCCGCCGTCGAGGCGTTCGCCGACTGGCGAGCCAGCTCCCTGGGGACCCGGGCCGCCGTGCTGTTCGAGCTGCGCCACCTCGTGCACAGCCGCCGCCACGACCTGGCGGCGCTCGTGTCCGCCGAGCACGGCAAGGTGCCCTCCGACGCCCTGGGCGAGGTGGCCCGGGGCCTCGAGAACCTCGACTTCGCCTGCGGCGTCGCCCAAGCGCTCAAGGGCGAGTACTCCGAGCAGGCGGCGACGGGCGTCGACGTCTACTCGATCCGCCAGCCGCTCGGGGTCGTGGCCGGCATCACGCCGTTCAACTTCCCGGCGATGGTCCCGATGTGGATGTTCGCCACCGCCATCGCGTGCGGCAACGCCTTCGTGCTCAAGCCGTCCGAGAAGGACCCGTCGGCGTCGCTCCTCATGGCGGACCTGCTGGCCGAGGCCGGCCTGCCGCCCGGCGTGTTCAACGTGGTCCAGGGCGACCGGGTGGCCGTCGACCGCCTGATCGAGCACCCCGACGTCGCCGCCCTCAGCTTCGTCGGCTCCACGCCCGTGGCGCGCCACATCTACGAGGCGGGCACGGCGCAGGGCAAGCGGGTCCAGGCGCTCGGCGGCGCCAAGAACCACATGGTCGTGCTGCCCGACGCCGACATCGACGCCGCGGCCGACGCCGCCGTGTCCGCCGCGTACGGCTCGGCCGGCGAGCGCTGCATGGCCGTGTCCGTCGTCGTCGCCGTGGGCGGGGTCGGCGACGCGCTGGTCCCGGCCATCGCCGCCCGCCTCGGCAAGATCCTCGTCGGCCCGGGCACCGACCCCGACGCCGAGATGGGCCCGCTGATCACCGGCGAGCACCGCGACCGCGTGGCCGGCTACCTCGACACCGCCACGGCCGAGGGAGCGGACCTGGTCGTCGACGGGCGGCGCGCGACCGTCCCCGACGAGGGCTTCTTCCTCGCCCCGTCGCTCGTCGACGGTGTGACGTCGGGCATGGCGGTCTACCGCGACGAGATCTTCGGACCTGTGCTGTCGGTGGTGCGCGCCGACACCTACGCCGAGGCCCTGGCGCTCGTGAACGACAACCCGTACGGCAACGGCACCGCCATCTTCACCCGCGACGGCGGGGCGGCCCGGCGCTTCCAATTCGACGTCGCGGCCGGCATGGTCGGCGTCAACGTCCCCATCCCGGTGCCGGTGGCCTACTACTCGTTCGGGGGCTGGAAGGCGTCGCTGTTCGGCGACCTGCACATGTACGGGCCGGACGGCGTGCGCTTCTACACCCGCACGAAGGTCGTGACCACCCGCTGGCCCGACCCGGCGACCAGCGCCGTCGACCTGGGCTTCCCCCAGACCCACTGAGCGGGCGGAGACAGACATGGCACTCGACATCGGCATCGTCCTGCAGACCGACCCACCGGCTGCGAAGGCGATCGACTACGCGGTTCGCGCCGACCACCTGGGCTTCAGCAACGTGTGGACGTTCGACTCGCACGTGCTCTGGCAGGAGCCCTACGTGATCTACAGCCAGATGCTGGCCCGTACCGACCACATCACGGTCGGTCCCATGGTCACGAACCCCGGCACGCGGGACTGGACGGTCACGGCGTCGCACTTCGCCACGCTGAACGAGATGTTCGGCGACCGCACGGTGTGCGGCATCGGCCGGGGCGACTCGGCCCGCCGGTACCAGGGCGACCAGCCGCTCGGCCTCGGGGCGGTCGGGGCGGCCATTGCCGTGATCCGCGGCCTGGTGCGGGGCGAGGAGGTGACCTACGGCGAGACGACGCTGACGTTCCCGTGGTGGGCCGGCTCGCCCGGCTTCGAGGTGTGGATGGCGGCCTACGGGCCCAAGGCGCTGACGCTGTGCGGCCAGGTGGCCGACGGGTTCATCCTCCAGCTGGCCGACCGCGACATCACGGCGTGGATGGTCCGGACCGTGCGGGCCGCCGCCGAGGCCGCCGGGCGCGACCCCGACGACGTGACGATCTGCGTGGCCGCCCCGGCCTACGTGGGCGACGACCTGGACCACATGCGCGACCAGTGCCGCTGGTTCGGCGGCATGGTGGGCAACCACGTGGCCGACATCGTCGACCGCTACGGGCCCGACGGCGGCGCCGTGCCGGCCGCGCTGACCTCCTACATCGACGAGCGCAAGGGCTACGACTACAGCGAGCACGGGCGGGCCGGCAACCCCCACACGGCATTCGTGCCCGACGAGATCGTCGACCGCTTCTGCGTGCTGGGTCCGGTCGAGGCCCACCTCGAACGCCTGGCCGAACTCGAGGCGCTGGGCGTCGACCAGTTCGCGATCTACCTGCAGCACGACGCCATGCATCCCACGCTCGAGGCCTACGGCGCCCACGTCCTGCCGGCGCTGGGGTGATCGAGTGGCCGACCGACACCGGGGGTAACGCGCCCTCGTCCGGTGTGATAGGCATCCCTACTACTCGTAGAGAGCCATCCCGATGGAGGGTCCCGTGCTTCGTCCTCGCCTGCTCGTCGCCGCCCTGCTGCCCGTGGCGCTCGCCGTCAGCGCCTGTGGTGGCGACGACGATGACGGCGCCGACGTGCGCAACATCGGCAAGGACTGCTCGGCCAGCGGTGCCAGCGGTGCGAGCGGTGCCAGCGGTGCGAGCGGCGCGAGCGGCGCCAGCGGTGCCTCGGGCAGCGGGGCGAGCGGCGCCAGCGGCGGGTCGGCGAGCGCCGGCTCCGGTAGCGCCGCGTGCGCCTCGGGCTCCGGGTCCGGATCGGGCTCCGACTCCGGATCGGGCTCCGACTCCGGATCGGGCAGCGGGACCTCGGGGCACGTCGAGGGCTCGTCCACCGACGACCCCCTCGTCCAGAGCGCGCACGAGGTGGATGCGCTCGAGATCCCGCCCGCCGCGCTGGCGGTCGGAAGCTCCGAGCTCATCGAGGAGGTCTCCACCGGCAAGATCACGGGAGAGGAGGACCGCTACTCGCACACCGACCTCTGGGACGTCGCCGCCAACGTCGACGGCGCGCAGAAGGGCTTCGTGCTGCTCACCCCGGCCATCGAGCCGCAGGACCGCGAGCTCGTCGCGACGATCGACGACCTCTTCACCGAGCTCGACGGGCAGCTCGCAGAGTACGAGGACGGCGAGGGCGGCTACGTGTCCTACGAGGAGCTGACCGACGACGACAAGACGGCCATGCAGACCACGCTGGCCGAGCTTTCCGAGAACCTCGCCACCGTGGCGGGCGTCCTCGGGCTCGACTAGGCGGACCGGCGTGGGGCTCAGCCGCCGTGCCCAGGAGCGAGGCGATCAGAACCGGCTTGCGGCCCACCCGGTTCGACCGAGCAGCGGGGCGCAGACGCACTGGGCCGCCGAGAACGCGGCGACGACGAGGCCGGCCACCGCCGGTGTGGCGCCCCGGGTCCTCGGCGTAGCGGGCGAGCACGGGTAGGGCGATGCCGAAGCCGAGGAGGTCGAGGGCGACCGTCGTCCACACCACGCCGAAGCCGGGGGGCAGCGGCGGCCGGGAGCGGGTGGGGGAGCGGCGCCGCACGAGCGGCTACCGATAGCGCGCCGCGTCCCGGCCGCGTCAGACGGCGCGCCCGGCGGCGCACTCCTCCTGGTCAGGACGGGCGCGGTGGAGCCGCCCTCGCCGGCGACGCAGACTGGGTGCGGACCACCCGTCCCGATCGTGGAGATGCCCATGTCACCGCCCGTTTCGTCACGTCCCGCCCGCGCCCTCGCCGCCGCGCTCCTCTCCGTCCTGCTGCTCGTGGCCGGTGCCTGCGCCGACGACGACAGCGTCGGTGTGTCCGAGCTGTGCGATGCCCGCAACGAGCTCGAGGACGCTCTCGGGGACCTGACGAACGTGGCCAGCGGCGACGAGGGCATCGCCGATGCCTTCGACCGCATCGGGGAGGCGCTGGAGGACCTGCGGGACGCCGCCGAGGACGAGCTCGACGACGAGATCGACGGCGTGGAGGAGGCGGTGGGCCGCCTCGATGACGCCGTCACCGCGTCCGAGGGCCGGCCGCTGCGCGAGCGCGTCTCGACGTTCGGCGACGCCGTCGCCGATGTGGGAGCCTCGCTCGACACGCTGTCCGACGCCGCGGGTGCCGGCTGCTAGGACCGCCCGCCCGGGGAACGACGAGCGCTCCTCAGAGGTCGAGCTCGCCGCGGAGGCGCAGCCACGGACCTCTGGCCTGGGCGGCGGCCGTCACGGCGCACGACTCCGGACCTGATGAGCGTGCGCGAACGGCCGTAGCTGATGCACCACCATGGGTGCCTCTCTGCACAAGGCGGCTCGTCGCGAGCTGACATCGGGGAGAAGCGATCGTGCAACGAGAACCGACGAGCCCGACGACCGTCACCGTCGACGTGTCCGGGTCCGCCGCGCCCGAACACGAACGGCCCGGTGCGGTTCTCCCTCCGGCCCACGGCGGCAACGGCAACGGCGCCGCACCGTCCACCGCCCACCACGGCGTCGCCGACCGGTCCGCCGCCGGGCGTCCCGCCGGCGACCGTTCCCGCGAGGCCGCTGAGACGGGCGGGGACGGTGGCGAGCCGCGTGACGGTCGTGACGGTGGCGAGCCGCGTGACGGTGGCGAGCCGCGTGAGGGTGACGGGGCGGGGGACGGTGACGAGACGCCCGGGGCCGTCCGGAGCCCCGAGGCCGCCGAGGGGCGCGGGGCCCCGTTGGCCGAGGACGACGAGACCGCTGCCGAGGACCGCCCCGGCCTGCGGCCCGCTCGGGTGTACCGCTCGGCGCTGGCCCGCGAGGGCGACCTGCCCGAGTGGAACGACGAGGTGGCGCTCGCCGTCGTGCCCGCCGAGGCCCCGGCACCCGGCGGGCCGCCCCCATCCGGCGGGGCGCGCGCAACCGACGGGCCGCCCACCCCCCCGCACGGACGCGCCCACCCGCCCGGGGCCCGGCGGCCGTCACCGGTCGGGCCCCACGACGGCCGCCCGACCACCCCGCGCCGGCAGGCCGGCTCCGGCGCTACTCCGGCCGCCCGCATCCAACGCTCCCGCCGCCGGTCGGGCTCGGGCCTCGACGATCCGCCGGCCGGCAAGCTCGGCTACCTGCCGGCGCTCGACGGCCTGCGGGCCATCGCCGTCCTGCTCGTCATCGGCTACCACGTGGGCTACTCGGCCCTGGCCGGCGGCTACATCGGCGTCGAGGTCTTCTTCGTGCTCTCGGGCTGGCTGGTGTGCGCCCTGCTCATGGGCGAGCGCAGGGCCTCGGGGCGGATCGTTCTCGGGCGCTTCTGGGTCCGCCGGGCGCGGCGCCTGCTCCCGGCCGTCGTCGTCGTCATCGCCGCCACCCTTGCCGTCGCGACGGTGGCCGACCCCAGCCGGGCGGCCAACCTGCGCACCGACGGCCTCGCCGCGCTGGGTTACCACCTCAACTGGCGGCTGATCATCGACAACCAGTCGTACTTCGCGGCGGCGGACGGTCCGTCGGCGCTCGACCACCTCTGGTCGCTGTCGATCGAGGAGCAGTTCTACCTGCTGTTCCCGATCGTGGCCGGCCTCGTGCTGGCCCGGCGGCGCCCGGGCGTGGCCGTGGGCCTGGTGCTGGCCGGCATGGCGGCGTCGACGGTGCTGCGGCTGCGCTGGTACGACCCCTCGGCCGACCCGTCGCGCATCTACTTCGGCGCCGACACACGCGCCTCGGGTCTGCTCGCGGGCGTTGCCCTCGGCCTCGTGTGGTTGCCCGGACGGCGCCGGTCCCGGGCCGGATGGTGGGGGAGCCGGGTCCTCGACCTCGTCGCCCTCGCCGGCCTCGGCGCGCTCGCCTGGTACACGACGATGATCTCCGAGCAGGACGACCTCGCCTTCGGCAGCGCGTTCTCGCTCGTGCAGCTCGCCACGCTGGTCGTCATCGCCGTGGTGGTGGTGCCGGCGCCCACGTTCGTGGGCCGGGCGCTCGCGACGAGGCCGCTGGTGTGGCTCGGTCAGCGTTCGTACGGCATCTATCTGATCCACTGGCCGGTCATCGTGTTCACGTCGCGGGCCCCCGGCCAGCAGCCCGAGCGGCCCCTGCGGGTGGCCGCGCAGGTCATCGTGATCCTGGCCCTGGCCGAGGTGTCCTACCGCGTCGTCGAACAGCCGATCCGCCGCCACGGTTTCGCCGGTGCCGCCCGCCGGCTCGAGCGGACGGCCAACGCTGGCGTGCAGCGCCGGCCGATCCGGGCCGCCGGCCTGGCGGCCGCGGGAATCGCTTTGCTGGGCGGCAGCGTGGCCGTCACCCAGGCCGTCGTGACGGCGGCCGAGCCCGAGGTCCAGCACGCCGGGTCGGTCGTGATCAGCGCCCCCGGCACGCCCACCGGCCGGCCGGCCCCGGGCGGCGCCGCGCTCCCAGCCCACGCTCCGGGCCCGACGACGGACGCCACGGCGCCGGCCGTCCCCGGCGCCGCGGGTCCGCCGCCCGCTACGCCCTCGCCGGCCGCGTACGTGCCGACGACGGCCGTGGGGGACTCGGTCATGGCCGGCGGCGCCACCGTGCTGTCCGAGCGCATGGCCGGGAACATCCTCGTCGTCGACGCCTCGGTGGGCCGGCAGATGAACGAAGCGCCTGCGCTCGTCCGGGCGATGGACGGCCGCCACCAGCTCGGCGAGATGGTGATCGTGCACCTCGGCAACAACGGCCCGTTCACCGACCGGCAGATCGACGAGCTGTTCGAGGCCATCGGGGCGGACCGCCTGGTCGTGCTGGTCAACGTGTTCGTCCCTCGCCGTTGGGAGGGCGAGGTCAACGATGCCCTGACCGCCGCCGCGGCCCGCCACCCGAACGCCCGCATCGCCGACTGGCGCTCGGTGGCGAGCAGCGAGCCGGGCCTGTTCCTCGAAGACGGCTACCACCTCAACCCCCGGGGCGCCCAGCGTTACGCCGACGTCGTCACGGCGGCCGCCCACACCTGAGGGCGCCACCCGCCGCCCTGCCCCGTGCGGCCGGCTCAGCCGGCGAGCGGGACGAGCTGGCGAGCCACGAACGTCGCCAGCTCCCGGTACCCGTCGTGGGTGAGGTGGAACGCCGTCGGGCCCGACCCAGTCGTCGTGAGCCGCCAGCTCGGCGGGCCAGCCCGGCACGACGAGCGGACGCCCTGCGGCCGCGCGCACGGCGTCTGCCCGCCGCGCCCGGTCGACGGTCGCCACGTCGCCGGGCGGGACCCACACGACGGTCGTCGCCCCCGGCTCTCCAGCTCGTCGACGAGCGTCGCCACGTCGTCGGGGGCCGGGACGCGGCACGCGAGGGGGAGGTGTGGCACGTGTCTCCGTCGGTGGAGGGTTGCATACGCGGCCACGCTCGCCGGCGTGCTCTGAGCGGCGCCGGGCGTCACTCGCTGTGTGACGTCGAGGCCCCGGTCCCGCCGTCGCCGCCGCCGATCCACACCGACTTGGCGTTGCAGAAAGCGCGGATGCCCTGGACAGACAGCTCGCGCCCGTAGCCCGAGGCCTTGACGCCGCCGAAGGGCAGCTCGGGGTACGACGTCACCATGCCGTTGACGAAGACCATGCCGGCGTCGAGCCCGTCGACGAGGCGCTCCTGCTCGGCGGGGTCGGTGGTCCAGGCGTTGGCGCCCAGCCCGAAGGCTGTGGCGTTGGCCAGCTCGAGGGCGGCGTCGAGGTCGGGCGCCCGGTAGAGCCCGGCGACGGGGCCGAAGACCTCCTCGCCGAACATGCGCATCTCCGGCGTGATGCCGGTCATGACGGTGGGCGGGTAGTACCAGCCCGGCCCGTCCGGGCGCTGCCCGCCGCAGAGCACGGTGGCACCCCGGTCGACCGCGTCCGCCACCAGCTCCTCCACGTCGCGGCGGCCCTGCTCGGTGGCGAGCGGGCCGACGTCGGTCTTGTCGTCGGTGGGGTCGCCGACCGCCAGCGCCGCCATGTGGTCGACGAAGCGCCGCTCGAACTCGTCCGCCACGGCCTCGACCACGATGAAGCGCTTGGCCGCGATGCAGCTCTGGCCGTTGTTCTGGCAGCGGGCCACGGCCGCGACTTGGGCCGCCCTCTCGACGTCAGCCGAGGCAGCCACGACGTAGGGGTCGCTGCCGCCCAGCTCGAGGACGGTGGGTTTGGTCTCCTCGCCGGCCACCCGCGCCACGGCCCGGCCCGCGGGTGCGCTGCCGGTGAGCGTGGCCGCCCGGACCCGGTCGTCGCGCAGCACCCGCTCGACCTGGTCCGACCCGATGAGCAGGGTCTGGAACACGTCGGCGGGGAAGCCCGCCCGGCGCACCAGGTCCTCGAGGAACCGCGCGGTGCGCGGCACGTTGGACGCATGCTTGAGCAGGCCGACGTTGCCGGCCATGAGGGCCGGGGCGGCGAACCGCACGACCTGCCACAGCGGGAAGTTCCAGGGCATGACTGCGAGGACCGGGCCGAGCGGCTGGTAGCGCACGAACGCCCCGTCGGCGCCCACCGCGCCCGCGTCGGCCGGCTCGTCCGCCAGGAAGCCCTCGCCCCGATCGGCGTAGAAGCGGAACGCCTTGGCGCACTTCTCGGCCTCGGCGCGTGCGGCGCCGAGCGTCTTGCCCATCTCGAGGGTCATGGTGGCGGCCACGGCGTCGCGCTCGCGGTCGAGGATGTCGGCCGCCGCCCGGGTCCAGCGGGCGCGCTCGGCGAACGTGGTGTGCCGGTAGCCGACGAAGGCCGCGGCGGCCCTGGAGACGGCCGCGTCGACCTCGGCGTCGGACAGGGCCTCGAACGTCTCGACCACCTCGCCGGTGGCCGGGTTCACTGTGGCGATGCTCACGGGTGCCTCCTCCGTCGGGCGGCGCGGCGCCGGCCGGAGAGCGCCGGGCGGGGCCGACCATCCCCCGTCTAGCCGCTCGGCGAGCCCACGCCAACCCCCAGCGTCGGCCCGTTCACAGCCCCGCGTGGTCCTCGTCCTCGGCGTCCGGGCTTTTACCGTCTGACATAGTGTCAGGTGCGCCAGGCCCCCGATCTGTCTGGTCCCGCCGCCGACGGGTCGGGGGCCGGCGTTCCCCGGGGTTCGAGGCTCCACGCGGGGATCGGCTCGGCGAAGCCCTTGAGCACGCGTCGGCCCGCCGGCGCGAACGTCGCCGGGGCGTCCCGGGCGGCCTCGACGACCGAGGCGTCGACGAGCACCTCGCCGGGAATCGCCTCGTCGACGAGGCGGGCGGCGAGGTTCACGACCGGCCCGTAGAAGTCGCCGTGGCGGAACAGCACCTCGCCGTACACGAGCCCGCCGCGTGGCTGGAGCCCGTCGGCGGCGAAGGTGGCCACGAGCTGGCTGACGATGTGGCAGCCGGCCTGCGCGTCGAGGGCGGCGACCATGATCTCGTCGCCGATGTACTTGACCAGGCGGCCACCGGAGGCGGCGACGACGTCGAACGCCAGCGACTCGAAGCGGCTCACCATGTGGGCGAGCGCGGGCGGGTCGAGGCCGGCCTGGATGCCGGTGGAGCCGACGAGGTCGACGAAGCCGATGCACAGCCGGGCCAGCTGGCGTCGTTCCTTCAACTGCGTGAGCCGCTGCCAGGCCAGCGCCTGGGCCATGTGGTGGCGGAACAGCACGCCGAGCCCGGCGCCGAGGTCGAGGCCCCGGGCCGTGGCCCAGGCGTTGCGCTCGGCGCGCACCACGAGGGGGGTCCCTTCGCGGTCCATCTCGTCCTGGGGGCCCTGCACGTAGAGGGCGACGGCCGCCTCGGCGATGCGAGCCATGGCCGCGGCCACGACACGTGGCAGGTCGGGGCCGGTGGCCCCCACCACGTTGCCGGCGTGCAGGCCCTCCAGCAGCTTGGCGTCGCCCTCGGTGAACCGGCATTCCTCCGGATCGGCCACCTCGACGCCGAACCGGCGGAACGATGTCACGACGACGTCGAGGGGGAGCCCGCATCGGGCGGAGAGGTCCGCAGCGGAGAACGTCGCGCCGTTCGCCAGCACGAGGTCGGACGCCAGCCCCAGGAGACGGCGCTCGTCGCTGAGGTCGAGCTGGTCCGGCGAGGCACCCTGCTCGGCGAGCCAGCGCCGCAGGGCGTCCATCTCGGCGTCGGCCATCGCCCGACGGTAGCGGCCACGGCCGGGTGGATCGGCGGCGGATCGGGCAGAGATCGCGAAGGAACAACCGAGTTCTCGGCGGCGTTATTTGTACTGAATCCAAAGAAGGAGCATGTACATGTCCGGACTCCAGGATCTCCTGGTCGATCTGTCCGCCCTGGCCCAGCAGGCCAAGCAGCTGCACTGGCACGTGCAGGGCAAGGACTTCCGCTCGGTCCACCTCCAGATCGACGAGGTCGTCGCCTCGGCCCG
>DATHAO010000063.1:0-8996 GCA_035296625.1 Acidimicrobiales bacterium
TCTGGCCCGCCGCGCCGTGTCGGAGGGCGACAGCTTCAGGGCCGTCTTGGCGCTGGGCGAGGCGCTGAACCGCCAGGGCCGCTGTGTCGAAGGCCTGGCCGTGCTGGAACCGCTGGCCGCTCGCGCCGAGTCGGATCGTGATCACGTCGCGGTGGCGGTGGCCCGCCACTTCGGGCTCACGACGGAGTACGGCTTCCGTGCCGAGTTCGAGGACATCCTTCTGGCAGCGGAGGAGCAGGTGCGCGATCCGAAGCTGCGGGCCTTTCTCCGGGCTCAGCGAGCCTCGCTGTTGTGCTTCGCCGGCCGGCTGGACGAGGGCGTGGCCTTGGCAACGCACACTCCGAGCGACGAGCTCGACGAAATCAGCCAGCTGCGCGCCGTGCCGGCACTCGGCGGTGCGTGGCTCTGCGGGGGCCAGCCGGACTCGGCGTGCGCGCTCGCAGAGCGCATGTTCCCTGTCGCTCTCCGTCACCAAGAGGAGCTTCCCCAAGCCCCGGCGTGGGTCCTGTCGACCCAGCTCCCATCGCTCGTGGCCGCCGGCCGTCTGGATGACGTCGATGCGGCGACCGCGTTCGTGGAGGCCGTCACCGAAGCCAGCGGCGGGAGCGCCGAAGGTGCCAGCTTCATCGCGCTCGCACGAGGGATGTCGGCCCTGCATCGCGGGCTGGCCCGCACCGCCGAACGATGGCTTCGCGAGAGCACGGCCGGCATGCGCCCGATCGCTCGTTCCCGGCTGCCGTTCGCTCTGGCCCAGCTCACCGAAGCCTGTGCCCTCGTCGGCGACGCCGACGGCGCGGCGCGCGCCAGCGCGGAGGCCGACGAGCTGGTCTCGCGCTCGACCATCTTCGAAGGGCTCGTCCGACGCGCTCGGGGTTGGGCCGCGCTCGCACAAGGTCAACGGTCGGCCGCCATCGAAAGGCTCCTGGATGCCGCCGAGTGGTCGAGCGCCCATGGACAGCACACGGCGGAGCTCTTCGCGCTACACGACGCGCTGCGCCTCGGCGGGATGGATGCGGCGCCCAGGCTGGTCGAGCGTTCGCCTCGGGTCGAGGGGCACTGGGCCCCGTGCTTCGCGGCCCACGGTGCGGCGGTCTCCGACAGCGACGGAGCGAAGCTGGACGCAGTCGCGACGCGATTCGAGGAGCTGGGGGCCATCCTGCTGGCCGCCGAGGCCGCTGCCGAGGCGAGCGCGGCGTTCCGGCAGGCGGCGCTGGTGGGCCGCGCCGAGCGCTGTGCCGCCCGCGCCGGCGTGCTCGCCCAAGCCTGCGAGAACGCTCGCACCCCGGTTCTCGATCAGCTTGCACGACCGCTGCCGCTCACCCGCCGCGAGCGAGAGGTGGCCAGCCTCGCTGCCCAGGGGCTGTCCTCGCCGGCCATCGCCGAGCGGCTCTACCTGTCCGTTCGCACCGTCGAGGGGCACCTACAGCGGGCGTACACCAAGCTGGGCGTCAGCGACCGCCGCACCCTGCCGCGCCTACTGGAGCCGGGCCGGGGCCGCTGACTCACGGAGCCGCCGGCGGCTTCCCCCGACGATCGGCCGAGTCCTGTGGTGGCAAGGTCGCCGTCGGAAAACAGGTACCGACCTACGTAAGTCGGGCCCGCCGGAGTCCCGCACTGTTGGTCGCAAGCAGCGAGCCACTTGGCCCGTTGCTGGCGTGACCAATCCAGCAGGAGGGAACGATGAGAGTGACACGAGCATGGCTGCACCTGGGTCGAGGCCGGTCCAAGCCCATCGCCGTCTCGGTTGTCGTCGCGACCGTCGTGGTGATGGCGGGCCTGGCGGCACCGGCGACGGCGGACGAGAGCAGCGCCGGTGACGCCGGCCTGCGCGCCGTGCAAGCCTTCACAGCGCGGTACCAGTCGGAAACCGCGGCGATCGCCGACGGGTTCACCCCCACCGACGAGTGCGTACCGGCCATGGGATACCACTACGTGGACTTCTCCCGGGTCGACACGAACCTCGAGCCGAGCCGTCCCGAGGCGGTGCTGTATGTGAGCGCTCCCGGCGGCGGTCGCCAGCTCGCGGCAGCCGAGTGGTTGGTGGTGGATGCTGATCAGGACCTCGCCACCGACGACGACCGTCCGACCCTCTTCGGTCATCCCTTCGACGGACCCATGCCCGGCCACGCTCCCGGCATGCCGATCCACTACGACCTGCACGCCTATGCGTGGGTCGAGAACCCGGACGGTGGATTCGCCACCTGGAACCCGGCGATCAGCTGTCCGTAGGTGCACGGACGGGGGCAGCTCGACGTCTCGTCCGTCATGCCGCCGAGCCCGGCGAGGGGCGGGAGCCCGGCGTTGCCTGCAGACCGCTTTCGCCACCCGTGCGGAGGCAGCCTCGAAGGCGGCGCCGGCTCCGGCCGGCCCACACAACGGACAATCCGACGCGGTGGTTCCGGTGCATCGCCTACCTTCGGCTTGGGGTCACTAGCCACGGCGACCTCGTGTTCGCCAAGATGGGCGCCTCAAGGCGCACTGATGAACTCGAGGGAGCGCGGCAATGGATCAGCAGCAGCTCGAGAAGGTCCGCGACGGGAAGGGCTTCATCGCCGCTCTCGACCAGAGCGGGGGCAGCACGCCGAAGGCCCTCCGGCTCTACGGGGTGGGCGAGGACCAGTACGCCGACGAGGCCGAGATGTTCGACCGCATCCACGAGATGCGGGCCCGCATCATCACGAGCCCGAGTTTCGGCGGCGACCGGATCGTGGGAGCGATCCTGTTCGAGATGACGATGGACCGCCAGATCGACGGGCGGGACAGCGGGGACTACCTCTGGTCGGTGACGCAGGTCGTCCCGTTCCTGAAGGTCGACAAGGGGCTCGCCGAGGAAGTGGACGGTGTCCAGCTCATGAAGCCGATCGATGGCCTCGACGGCTTGCTCGAGCGGGGCGTCGCCAAGGGCATGTTCGGCACGAAGATGCGCTCGGTCGTGAAGCTGGCCGATCCCAAGGGGATCGAGGCCATCGTCGACCAGCAGTTCGCGGTGGGCCGGACGATCCTGGCGGCTGGCCTGGTCCCCATCCTCGAGCCCGAGGTCGACATCAAGAGCCCGCAGAAGGGTGCGGCCGAGGAGCTCCTCAAGGCGGCGATCCTCGCCCGCATCGATGAGCTGCCCGCCGGCCAGCAGGTCATGTTCAAGCTCACCCTTCCCGACGAGGACGGCTTCTACGGCGAACTCGTCGCCCACCCGCGGATCCTGCGCGTCGTCGCCTTGTCCGGCGGCTACTCGCGCGACGAGGCCAACGACCGCCTCGCCCACAACCCGGGCGTCATCGCCAGCTTCTCGAGGGCCCTGACCGAGGGCCTCACGGCCCAGCAGAGCGACGAGGAGTTCGACAAGGTGCTCGACGCCTCGATCAAGAGCATCTACGAGGCGTCCATCACATAGTGGTCCGTCGCCGGCGTCCTGAGACCCGGCGGCCGCGCCGGACCGCCGGCGGCACGCGGCATCCTGACCGCGTGCCGCGCGTCCGTGTCTCCCGCGTCCTCGACGCCTCGCCCACGGCCGTCTGGGCCCGGCTCGCCGACCTGGGCGACCACGTGCACTGGATGGCCGACGCCGCCGAGATCCGCTTCACCGGGCCCTCCCGCGCCGGCGTCGGCACCACCTTCGACTGCCGCACGGTGATCGGGCCCCTGCGCACGCTCGACCGCCTGGAGGTCACCGAGTGGGACGAGGGGCGGGCCATGGGCGTCCGCCACGCCGGCATCGTGACCGGCACGGGGCGCTTCTCCCTCGAGGGCCTGTCCGGCGACCGCACCCGCCTGACGTGGGAGGAGGACCTGTCCTTCCCCTGGTACCTCGGCGGTCCCGTCACGGCGGCGATCGCGCATCCGATCTTCCGCCGGCTCTGGTCGGGCAACCTCGCCCGCTTCGCCGCCCGGCTGACGTCGCCCACCGGAACGTCGTAGGCCCGCGCCCGTTCGGAGCGCGTTGATCGCGTCAGGCGATGGCCAGGCAGGCGCCGAAGAGGACGCCGGAGGCCGCCAGGCACATGCCGATGGGGACGAACCTCGCCTGGGGCCCGAGCCGGGGCGCCCACACCCACAGCAGGTAGCCGCCGATGCCACCGGCCACGAGCCCGCCGAGGTGGCCGCCGATGGAGATGCCCGGCACGGCGAACGTGAGGATCAGGTTCATCACCAGCAGCGGCCCGATGCCCGTGGCGAACGGGTCGATGCCGCGCGAACGCATGGCCACGAACGTGGCGGCCATGAGGCCGAACACCGCCCCCGACGCCCCCACCGTGAACCGGTTCGGGTCGATGACGAGGACGAGGAACGAGCCGCCCAGCAGGGACAGCACGTAGAGGGCCACGAAGCCGTACCAGCGGATCGCCGGCTCGAGGATGCGCCCGAGCTGGTACAGCAGGAACATGTTGAAGCCCACGTGGATGAGGCCCGCGTGGACGAAGCCGACCGTGAGCGGCCGCCACCAGTCGCCCCGGTCGATCAGCGGCCCGGCCAGGCCCCAGTCCGCGCCGATGTTCCCGACACCGTCGAGGGCGCCGTTGGACGACGGCAGGTCGGCGAGGAAGATCGCCAGGTTGACGGCGATGATCGCCAGGGTCGCCACCGGCTTGGCGGCGGTGAGGCTGCGCGCCGAGACGACCCGCTGAGGTGCCGCCTTGGTGCACTCCGGGCAATGGAAGCCGACCGAGGCCTGGCGCATGCAGTCGGGGCAGATGGGCCGGTCGCATCGCTGGCACCGCACGCCGGCCCGCCGGTCGCCGTGTCGATAGCACGTCTGGATGTCGGTGGCCACGGTGCGGAGGCTACCGACGCCTGCTGGACGTCAGCTGGACGCGGCCTGCACGGCCACCCCGGGGCCGACGGCGTCCCGTCCCGCCCGGGCCGCCCCCGGCCGGCCCGCCCCGGGCGTCAGAAAGGGACGACGGACACCCCCAGGCTGGCGGCCAGCGGGGCGAGGCGCCGACGGTCCTCCGGCCGGAGGCGGTCGTCGCGCAGGGCGTCGTAGGCCAGCTCCTGCGCGACGGTGACGTCCACGCAGAGGCCCAGCTCGCCGGCGAGGGCCACCAGGCGGGCGGCGTCGGCCACCGCCTCGTCGGTGGGATCGTGCGAGGCCCGGTCGACCGCCCGCGCCACGGCGCGGGCCAGCGCCCGGGCGGCCCGCGGCGAGGCCAGCGTCACGCCTTCCTGGCGGGCGATGCGGGCGACGGCCCGGGCGCCGTTGTAGGCGGCGGGGTCGGTGGCGCCGGCCACCTCGGCCACCTCGGACTCCAGCCGTCGGGTCAACACCGCCTCGATCGGCCCCCGTAGCTCCGGCGGCAGGCTGGTCTCGGCCACGGCCAGGGCGGCGAGGGTCTCGTGGTGGTCCGCCCGCAGCTCCTCGTAGGCGGCCACGAACCGGTCGGCCAGCGACTCGGCCACCCGACGGGCCACGTCGCCGCCTTCGCTGGGCAGGGCGCTCTCCAGCCCGAACTCGCGGGGCCCGAACAGCGCCACGACCCGGCGGAGCAGCTCGGTGACGCGCTCGCCGGTCCGCGTGGCCTCCACGAAGCCGGCCACGGAGGCGACGGCGGCGGCCTCGTCGCCCATGTCGTCGGCACACGGCCGCACGGCACCGCTCACCTCGAGCCCGCCCAGGCGGATGGCGCCGTAGGCCCAGCGGGTCACCCGGCGGGTCCGCCGGTGCGTGAGCGCCATGACGCCGGCGACGATGGCGACGCCGCCCCGGTCGACCGCCTCGTCCACCACGTGCTCGACGGCGAAGCCGGCCAGCTCGTCGCCCGGGTCGTCGCCGCCGAGCACGTCGGTCAGCGCCAGGTGGGCGACAACCCGGCCGGGGTCGACGCGGCTGGGGACGACGTAGCGGTCCCAGATGTCGCGGCCGGTGCCCTCCTCGGGCCGGTTGCTGCGGGCACGCCCCAGCTCCTGGAGGACGGCCTCGACCGGGGCCGGCTCCCCCACCTCCTCCAGCAGGTCGAGGCAGCGGGCGGCGTACCGCAGGATCTGGACCGTCTCCAGCCCGGCCAGGTCGTTGAAGAACCAGCCGCAGCTCGTGTACATCAGCAGCGCGTGCCGCTGGCACTCGAGCAGGGTCAGCGCCTCGACCGGGTCGCCGGTCACCCACTCGGCCACGAAGGCGTCCCGCTCGACGGCGCCGACCAGCACGCCGACGTAGGCGTCGCGGGCCGCCCAGGGGTCGCAGAGCACCGCCGGGCCCCGGCGCTCGAACACCTCGACGGCGGCGGCCCGCACCACGTCCAGCGCCCGACGCACCGGGGCCCGCCAGGCCTGGGCCCATCCCGGCTCGCCGCCGGTCTGGCAACCGCAGTCGTCCTTCCAGCGACCGACCCCGTGGGCGCAGGACCAGGCGGACAGCCGCACGCGGGCCTCATCGGCCGGCGGGTACGTGGCGAGCCAGTCCGCCAGCCGGGGGACCGTCACGCCGCGGCGCCCGGCCTCCACCGTCAGGGCGTGGGCGACGCCCCGGTCGGCGAACTTGTGGTGGTGGCCGAAGGTCTCGCCGTCGCAGGCCACGGCGACGAGCTCGCGTCCCCGGCGGGCGATGCGGTCGACGACGACCTGGCTCGCCAGGCCGCCGAACGCCACGTCGTGGCTGATCGGCCCGTCGTAGACGACGAGGTCGACGCCGAGCCCGGGCCGGGACGGGTGCACCCAGCGGGCCACGGTCGGCGTTCCGTTGCCGGACGGGTCGGCCTCACGCCAGCCGCCCTCGGCGACCCGGTCGTCCGCCGGCTCGAACCGGCCGTTGCCGGACTGCCGGGGACGGACCTCGCTGACCTGGTTCGGGGCCAGGATCGTGAAGCCGACGCCCTCCTCGGCCAGCACCGCCAGCACGCGGTCGTCCACCGCGGTCTCGGGCAGCCACAGGCCCTCGGCCTCGCGGCCGAAGCGGTGGCGGAAGTCGGCGAGCCCCCAGCGGACCTGCGTGCGCAGGTCGCGGTCGTTGCACAACGGCAGGATGGCGTGCCCATAGGCTTGGGCGATGCCCCGGCGGGCGGACCGGTCGGCCGCGACGATGCGGGCGTAGGTCTCGGGGGCGTGCTGGTCGAGCCAGGACAGCAGCGTCGGGCCGACGTTGAAGGACAGGTGCTGGTAGTTGTCGACGATCCCGACGATCCGGCCCTGGTCGTCCAGGATGCGGGCCCAGCCGTTGGGCCGGTAGCACTCGGCCGTGATCCGCTCGTTCCAGTCGTGATGCGGGGCGGCGGACGGCTCCCGCGAGACGACCTCGGTCCAGGGGTTCTCACGGGGTGGCTGGTAGAAGTGCCCGTGCAGGACGAAGGCGACGCCCGACATTGACGTGACGCTAGGCCGAACGAGGTTCGTAATTTTGGTGGCCTGACGGCGACGTCACGTCGCGGCCGGACGGACCGCGGGTCGCGAGGGACGGCCGATCCGGTCCCGCAGCAGCCACTGCACGCCGATGCCCACGATGGCGAGGACGCCGGCGGCGGCGAACCCGCCCCGCTCGTTCGACAGCGACACGACGAGGCCCACGATCGCGGCGCCGAACCCCTGGGCCAGGTCGAAGAACAGCGAGAACGTGCCCACGGCGTGGCTGCGCTCGTCGGCAGGCGCCGCCGCCATCACGGCCGTGAACAGGGCCGGGTACATGAGGGACATGCCGATCGCCAGGCCGACCGCGGCCACGTAGATCGAGGCGATCGAGCCCCAGGCCGCCACGAGCAGGATCGCCAGGGTGACGGCCCACAGCGCGATGGTCGAGCCCCGCCGCCAACCCAGGATGTCGGGCAGGCGGGCGCCGACGATGCGGATGACCAGCACCAGGCCGCCGTAGAGGAGGAACACCGGCCCGACGTCGTCGACGCCCAGGTCCTCGGCGTACAGGGCGACGAACGAGGCGAACCCGGTGAATGGGATGAGGCCGAGCAGCAGCACGAGCCCGGGCCAGATCGAGTCACGCTGCAGGTAGGTGCGCTCGGCGGCGGGGGCGGCCCGGTCGCGGTCCCGTATGCCCAGCGAGGCGAGGGCGGCCGCACCGGCGCAGGCGGCCGCGGCGACCCAGAGGGTCGCGAAGCTGCGGTCCGCCAGCGTCTCGCCCAGCATCGGGCCGAACGCCAGCCCGGCGTACAGGCCGGCCGAGAAGAAGGAGGCGGCCTCGCCGCGGCGGTGGTCGGGGGCCAGGTCCTGGGCGGCCGTGGCGAAGCCGACGAAGGCGGCCGCCTCCCCCACGCCGGTGAGCAGTCGGGCGACGACGAGGAGCGGGAGCGACGTCGCCACCGTGTACAGCAGGATCGACAGGCCGGCGACGGCCGAGCCGCCGACCGCCAGCAGGCGGCGGCCGCGGGTGTCTCCCAGGCTGGAGACCCAGGGGCGGAGCAGGGCGGCCGACACGGCCATCGCGCCCACGCCGATGCCGACCTGGACACCGCCGCCGTTGAGCTCGTCCTCCACGAACCGGGGCACCGTCGGCAGTAGCGCCCCCTGGGTCGTGAAGTAGGCCAGCGTCGCCACCATCACGACGAGGAAGCGGGGCGTGAGCAGGCTCGGTTCGCCGTCGTCCTTGGAGGCCGCGGTGGGCGCCTTCGGAGCCGTGGGGTCGACGGCCGGGGCCGCAGGCGCGCTCACGTGCTCGACGTCGGCGGGTTCGGCGCTCACGGGGTGCCTGCCTACCGGGAGAAGGTGCAAACAGCACCACGATCCGGGGACATTCGCCGCCCGCTCGCGTACCGCGTTCGCGTCACGGTCCTGCCTAAGACAGCGACACTTGTCTTGACAGGTTCTCCTGTCGGTAGTCGAATGGCCGACATGGAGACCGCCGTCACGGCCGACGATGTCGACCCGCTGGCGCTCGTGTCCGACGGCGAGTCGGCCGCCGCCCTGCTGCATCCGACCCGGCTGCGCATCCTGCGGGCGCTGGCCGCCCCTGACACCGCCGCCGGCCTGGCCCGCCGCCTCGGCGAGCCCCGCCAGCGTCTCGGCCACCACCTGCGGGCGCTCGAGGCCGTCGGGCTCGTCGAGCTGGTCGAGGAGCGGCGCAA
>DATHAO010000064.1:0-16288 GCA_035296625.1 Acidimicrobiales bacterium
TGCTCCGCCATCGCCTCCTCCAGCAGCCGGATGGCCGTCGGCCCGACACCGTGACGTTCGAGCAGCTCGTCGGCCCGGTGGCCGGATATGTCCTCCAGCGTCGTCACGCCCATGTGGGCCAGCGCCCGCGTCGCCGGCGCCCCGATCCTCGGCAGCGGCGTCCCCTCGGCCATGTCACATCCCCTCGTCCGTCGGGTCCCGCCCATCGACCCGATGATCCTGGCTCCGCCGGCGGCGATGGGGGCGTCAGGTGCAGCGGAGCGTGACGACGCCGAGGTGGCCGAAGGCGGCCCGGGCGTGGGAGCCGGCGGGCACCTCGGCCGGCGGGAGCAGGGCGCCGCACCACACGAGCCACCCGGCCTCGAGCCGGGCCTCGTCCAGGGCGAGGGCGTCGGCCGCCGCCGCGGCGGCCGCCGCCGGGTGGCCGAACGACGCTGCGCCGGCCGCCGTGCCGAGCTGCACGCCGTCGCGTTCGAACAGCACGCCGACCAGCCCCAGGTCGAGGCCGGCCGGGGCCGCACCCGTCCGGCCGACGACCAGGCGCGTCACCGCCCCGCCCTGGTGCACGGCCAGCCCGCCGTGCACGGTCGCCGTAGCCGCCAGCGCGGCGGCGGGCGTCGCCCCCGGGCCGGCCACCGGCGCGCCGAGGGCGAGGATGATGCCCGGCGCCACCTGCGCCGACCCGCCCCCGACGGTCAGCGGCGACTCCGGCGGGTGCAGCGCCGCCGCGTCGAGCAGCGCCACCGACGCCCGGGCGGACGAGGCGTCGGCGCCCGGCCCCGCGCCGGCGCCGGCCACCACCACGGGGGCGAGCGCCGCGGCCACCACCGTCCCGGCCGGGCCCGCGGCCATGGCCGGCCTCAGGCCCCGCCGCCGGCGGAGGCGCCGACGGGGGTGCCGGCGCCGGCGACCTCCCTGGCGGCGGCCAGGCCCACGGCGATGTCGATGATCTGGTCCTCCTGCCCGCCGACGAGGTTGCGGGCGCCGCACTCCAGGAGGATGTCGGCGCCCGACACGCGGTAGCGCTCGGCGGCCCGGTAGGCGTGGCGCAGGAACGACGAGTACACGCCGGCGTAGCCCATGGTCAGCGAGAGTCGGTCGAGGGCGCACTCGCCGTCCATCACCGGGCGGACCACGTCCTCGGCGGCGTCGATGGCGGCCAGCACGTCGATGCCGGTGCGGATACCGAGCTTCTCGCACACCGCGGCCAGCGCCTCCACCGGCGTGTTGCCGGCCCCGGCGCCGAACCGGCGGGTCGACCCGTCGACCTGCACCGCCCCGGCGCGGACGGCGAGGATCGAGTTCGCCACACCCAGGGCAAGGTTCTCGTGACCGTGGAAACCGACCTGGGCGTCGTCGCCCAACTCGGCCACCAGTGCGGCCACCCGGTCGGTGACCTGCTCCAGCACGAGCGCCCCGGCCGAGTCCACGACGTAGACGCACTGGCACCCGGCGTCGGCCATGATGCGCGCCTGTTCGGCCAGGCGCTCGGGCGGCTGCGTGTGGGCCATCATCAGGAAGCCCACGGTCTCGAGCCCCAGGTCGCGGGCGAGGCCGAAGTGCTGGATCGAGACGTCGGCCTCGGTGCAGTGGGTGGCGATGCGCACCACGCCGACGCCCGAGTCGGCCAGGAAGGCGATGTCGTCCTTGGTGCCCACGCCGGGGAGCATCAGGGAGGCGATCTTCGCCCGCTGCGCCTCCTCGACGGCGGCGCGGATGAGCACCCGCTCGTCGGTGAGCGAGAACCCGTAGTTGAAGGACGACCCGCCGAGGCCGTCGCCGTGCGTCACCTCGATTACAGGCACGCCGGCGCCGTCGAGCGCCCGGACCACGTCGCGCACCATCCGCTCGGTGAACTGGTGGCCCTTGGCGTGGGACCCGTCGCGCAGGGACGAGTCGGTGACGCGGATGTCGAGCTGGTCGGAGTAGGGCATCAGGCACCCACCTTCGTCAGGTGGCCGGCGATCTCCTCGCCGACCTTCGTGGCCGCCGCCGTCATGATGTCGAGGTTGCCTGAGTACGGCGGCAGGTAGTCGCCGGCGCCCTCGACCTCGACGAAGATCGCCACCCGGGCCCAGCCGCCGGTGGATGGAGCCTGGTCGAACTGCGGGCGCTGGGTCAGCCGGTAGCCCGGCACGTACGACTGCACCTCGTCGATCATCCGGTCGATCGACGTCTCGACGGCGGCCTGGTCGGCGTCGTCGGGAAGCGCGCAGAAGATCGTGTCCCGCATGATGAGCGGCGGGTCGGCCGGGTTCAGGATGATGATCGCCTTGCCGCGTTCGGCGCCGCCCAGCACCTCGACCGCGGACGAGGTCGTGCGGGTGAACTCGTCGATGTTGGTGCGGGTGCCGGGGCCGGCCGAGCGTGACGACACGGTGGCCACGATCTCGGCGTAGGGCACCGGCACGACCCGCGCCACGGCGTGGACCATCGGGATCGTGGCCTGGCCGCCGCACGTCACCATGTTCACGTTGGGTGCATCGAGGTGCTCGGTGAGGTTCACCGGCGGGATGACGTAGGGGCCGAGGGCCGCCGGCGTGAGGTCGACGGCCCGGATCCCGGCGTCGGCGTAGCGGGCGGCGTTGCCGGCGTGCACGTGGGCCGACGTGGCCTCGAACACGATCTCGGGCCGTTCCGCCCGGTCGAGCAGCCAGTCGACGCCCTCGCGGGACGCCTCGACGCCGTGCTGGCGGGCCAGCGCCAGCCCCTCGCTCCCCGGGTCGACCCCGATCATGTACCGCAGCTCGAGCGACGGCGAGCGCAGCAGCTTGAACATGAGGTCGGTGCCGATGTTGCCCGACCCCACGATGGCGGCCGTGGTAGTGGCCATGACGCTCCCAGACCTTCCGTTCCTAGGTGAAGCTGACGCTGACGCTGCCCAGCCGGTCGAACTCCGCGGTGACAACGTCGCCGGCGGCGACGGGGATCATCCGGGTGCAACTGCCGGGCATGATCACGTGGCCCGCCTCGAGGGTGACCCCGAAGGCCGCGACCTTGTTGGCGAGCCAGGCCACCGCCACCGCGGGGTTTCCCAGCACCGCCCCGGAGGCGCCCGTCTCGCGCAACTCGCCGTTCGAGCGCAGTGTGGCGCCGATGAGGCGGACGTCGAGCTCGGTGAGCTTGGTGGGCGAGCCCCCGAGCACCACGGCGCCCGACGAGGCGTTGTCGGCGACGGTGTCGGGCAGCCTGATGTTCCAGTCCGCCACGCGGCTGTCGACGATCTCGATCGAGGGGAGGACGAAGTCCGTCGCCCGGATGGCGTCGGCCACGGTCACGCCCGGCCCCTCCAGCGTCCGTCCCAGCACGAACGCCACCTCGATCTCCGCCCGCGGCTGCAGGAACCGGCCCACCTCGACGGCGTCCGACTCCCACAGGAACATGCTCTCCAGCAGGTGGCCGTAGTCGGGCTCGTCGACGCCGAGCATCTGCTGCATGGCCTTGGCCGACAGCCCGACCTTGTGCCCTTGGACCGAGTCCCCGGCGTCGACCCGGCGGGCGATGTTCGCCAGCTGGACCTCGTAGGCGGCGGTGACGTCGACGCCCTCCCACGTGCCGGTGAGCGGGGCGATGGGGACGCGGTCCTCCTGCGCCCGGAACAGCGCCTCGGCGGCGGCGGCGAGGTCGGCGGGGCCCATGGCGATCGGTGGCGGGACGGGCGTCCCCTCAGGCCGCCGGCTGCTTGACGGCGCCGATGAACGCAGGCGACTTCGAGGGCGGGACCTCGGTCAGCGGGACCGCCACCTCCTCGACGGTCGGCCCGATCTCGGCGGCGATGGGGGCGAGGGCCTCGAGGTCGAACCCGTACACCTCGGCGGCCGTGCCGGCCAGGATCTTGCGCAGGTCGGCCTCGGGCGTCCGGGAGAACGCGGCCCGCAGCGCCTCGCGGGTGTAGGGCGTCGTGCCCTCCTCGTGCGGGAAGTCGGTGCCCCACATGATCCGGTCGACGACGTACTGCGCGTACTTCATCTCGCCCCGGGACATGAAGCTGGCGCCGAGGTAGCAGTTGCGGGCGAAGTACTCGCTCGGCGTCAGCGACAGGCTGTCGATCACGTCGGCGCCGAAGAGCGTGGTGGTGCGGTTGTCCGCCGTCGACTTCATGTCGGCGACCGTGTAGTCGAGCAGGCCCAGGTCCTGGAGCGCCCACGTCACGCCCTGCTCCGTCCACACCGCCTTGAGGTCGGGGTAGCGCTCGAACACGCCGGCCAGGATCAGGTGCGACAGCGTGCGGCGGGTCCACCACGTGAACTCGACGAGCATCACGGCGGCGGCGGCGGGCTGGTCCTTGCCCACGTCGGGGGTGCCCGTGCCGGGGTGCTGCCCGAACGACAGCTCCGTCTCCTCGAGGGCGGCCCACAGCGGCTCGTAGCGGGTGTGGAACCACGGCTCGACGGCGTGGTTGGCCGGGATGGCCGGGGCGAGGATGCCCCCGACGACGCCGGTCTCGGCCGCCCAGCGGACCTCGGCGACGGCGGCCTCGATGTCGTGCGGGAAGATCTGGACGAGCCCCCGGCGGCGCACCGGCTCGCGCCGGCAGAAGTCGACGACCCAGCGGTTGTGGGCCTGGATGCCGGCCGCCCGCCGCTCGTAGTCCTCGCGGGTCCAGGGCATCGAGGCGAAGTTGCCGATCGTCTCGAAGAACGGCGGGACCGTGTTCGGGAACACGATCTCGGCGGCGACGCCGTCGTCGGCGAGTGCCTTGACGCGGGCGTCGCTGTCCCAGTTCAGCGCGGCGGTGGCGGTCACCAGGTCGTCGTAGGGGCTCGAGTAGCCCTCGGCCCAGGCGTCGAACTCCTCGTGCCACCGGCGGGGGAGGTAGTCGCGGTACTGGCGCAGGTCGGCGCCGGCGTGCGTGTCGGCCGAGATGACCACGTATCGGTCGAGGCTGTCCCAGGTCTGGGCCATGGCGGGTGCGCTCCCCTTGTCGCGTCCGGATGCGACGGTACGGCGGGCCGCCCCGGGGCGCCTCAGGACCCCGGGGGCGTGGTCCGCTGACCGGGATCGCGGCGCTTGTCGGCTACGAAGGCGTCCCGCGCCTCGTCGCCGGCGCCCAGCAGGTTGAGCTCGAACGTGAAGCCCTGCTCGAAGCGGTACGAGCGGTGGACGTCGACGGGGTCGATCCCGTTGAGCGACGCCTTGGCCGCCCGTATGACGGTGGACGACTTGGCGGCGATGGACTCGGCGACCTCGAACGCCGCCGCCCGCAGCCCGTCGCGCGGTACCACCCGGAGCACCGACCCGTAGGCGGCCAGCTCGGCCGCCGTGGCGGTGGCCGACGTGTAGACCATCGCCCGCATCTTGTGCTGGGGGACGAGGCGGGCCAGGTGCGTGGCGGCGCCCAGCGCGCCCCGGTCGACCTCCGGCAGGCCGAACGTGGCGTCCTCGGACGCCACGATCACGTCGGCGTTGCCGACCAGGCCGATGCCGCCGCCCAGGCAGTAGCCCTGCACGGCGGCGATCACGGGGACCGGGCAGTCGTAGACGGCGCCGAACGCCTCGTAGCAGCCCCGGTTGGCGCCGACGAGGGCGGCGAAGCCCTCCGTCGCCTGCATCTCCTTGATGTCGACGCCGGCGTTGAACCCGCGGCCCTCGGCGCGGAGCACCACGGCCCGCACGGCCTCGTCGGCGCCCGCGGCCCGCAGGGCGTCGGCCAGCGCGAACCAGCCCGCGACCGGCAGGGCGTTGACCGGCGGGTTGTCGACCACGACCTCGGCGACGCCACCCCCGTGGACCGTGGTGGTGACCGATGGGTGCGTGCGCCCGGTCACGAGGCGGCCTCGGGCTCGGGCGCGTCGCCGGCCGCCGGCGTCGCCGCCGCCGGCTCGGCGAGGTCGTCGGCGGCCACGTAGCCGAACGCGATGGCGGGGCCGATCGTGGCGCCCGCGCCGGCGTAGTCGCGGCCCATGACCGAGGCGGACGTGTTGCCGATGGCGTAGAGGCCGGGGATTGCCGTGCCGTCCTCGCGCAGCACGCGGGCCCGCTCGTCGGTCACCAGCCCGCCCTTGGTGCCCAGGTCGCCCGGGATGAGCCGGAAGGCGTAGAAGGGCGGCTCCCCGATCGGGGCCAGGCACGGGTTGGGCGTGTTGGCCGGGTCGCCGTAGTAGCGGTCGTAGGCGCTGTCGCCCTTGCCGAAGTCGTCGTCGTGGCCCGTGGCGGCCAACTCGTTGACGCGCCGCACGGTGGCGGCGAGGCCCTCGGGCGGCACGCCGATCTTGCCGGCCAGCTCGTCGAGCGAGTCGGCGGTCGTGACGATGCCGTACTTGGTCATCCAGCGGGGGAGCGGGGCGCGGGGCGGCGCCTGCACGAACGGGTACCGGTTGCGGTAGCGCTGGTCGATGATCAGGTGTGACGGGATCGTGCTCACGCCGTCTTCGTCGTGCACCTCGTACATGCGGTGGACGAAATCGACGTAGGGGCTGGCCTCGTTGACGTAGCGCTCGCCCCGCGAGTTCACGACGATGGCGCCGGGCAGGGCCCGCTCGGCGAGGATGAAGAGCCCGGGCCCGCCGGTGTCGATCGACGGGCCCCACCAGGCGTCGTCCATGAGGTCGACGGCGGCGCCGAGGCCGAGGCCGGCCTGGATGGCGTCGCCGGTGTTGCCCTCGGCGCCCGACGTCCACACGCCATTGATGGGCTCCCGCTGGTACTGCTTGCGCATCGCCTCGTTGCGCTCGAAGCCGCCGGCCGCCAGCACGACGCCGCGCCGGGCCCGGATCGCGCACTCGGCGCCGTCGCGCGTGGCCCGCACCCCGAGGACGCGGCCGTCCTCGACCACGAGCTCGTCCATCGGCGTCTCCAGCCACAGCGGGATGCCGGCGTCGCGCAGCGCCAGGCGGAAGCGGGCGACTCCGGCGGCGCCGAGCGCGATCACACGCCGGCGCAGCAGCTTGCCGACGGCCGTGCGGACGCCGATCCTCATCGCCGCCGCCCGGCCCTGCCACGTGGTCAGGACCTGCGTGAGCTTCCGGTACTCGGCCTGCGTGACGTACATGCCGGCCGGCGCCTTCATCATCCGGTTGCGGAGCAGGGCGTCCTCGTCCGCGCCGAGCTTGCGGGCGTCGATCGGGACGGGCTCGACGGTCCGGCCGGTGGGCTCGCCGCCCGGTTCCTCGGGGTGGTAGTCGGCGTAGCCGGCCACCCGCATGAAGCGGACCCAGCGCGTCTCGCGCTCGAGGAAGGCCATGGCGTCGGGCCCGGCGGCGAGGAAGGCGTCGATGCGGGCCTGCGGCACCGCGTCCCCGACGATCGCCGCCATGTAGGAGCGGGCCCGCTCGACCGAGTCCTGCAAGCCGGCGCGCACGTTGACCGGGTTGTTGGGGATCCACACCCCGCCGCCCGACAGCGCGCTGGAACCGCCGTAGCTCGGCATCTTCTCGATCACGACGACGTCGAGGCCGCGGTGGGCGGCCCGCAGCGCCGCGGTCATCCCCCCGAAGCCCGAGCCGACGACGACGACGTCGACCTCGTGGTCCCAGCGGGCGCCCTCGGCCCGGCTCTCTCCGTCGCTCACGCGCGCCCCCCGGCGGTCGTCGGTGCAGGCTCGGGGACCAGCACGCAGCGGGTCCCCGAGTAGATCGTCGGCGTGCACTTGTTGCAGTGGACGCACAGGCCCTCGGTGGCGGCGCCGGCCCGCATGCGCTCCACGAGGTCGGGCTCGCGCAGCAGCGCCCGGGCCATGGCCACCAGCTCGAACCCCTCGTCGAGGCCGTGCTGGACGGTGTCGAGCCGGTTGATGCCGCCGAGCAGGATCAGCGGGAGGCCGACCGCGGCGCGCACCTGGCGGGCGTACGGCAGGAAGAACGCCTCCTCGAACGGGTAGCTCGGGAACAGCCGGGGCCCGAGAAGGCGCACGCCGAGGCGCAGGGCGGCCGGCTGGCTGGCGGCGATCTCGCGCAGCGGGACCTCGCCCCGGAAGAAGTACATGGCGTTGAGGAACGAGCTGCCGCCGGTCAGCTCGATGGCGTCGAGGCAGCCGTCCGCCTCCAGCAGGCCCGCCACCTCGACCGCCTCGTCGAGCCACAGGCCCCCCGCCACCCCGTCGGCCATGTTGAGCTTGGCGAGCACGGCGACGCGGTCCCCGACCTCCTCGCGCACGGCCCGCACCACCTCGCGGGGGAAGCGGCTGCGGCCCTCGAGGTCGCCGCCGTAGCGGTCGGTGCGCTTGTTGAGGTTGGGGCTGAGGAACGAGCTGAGCAGGTAGCCGTGCCCGAGGTGCACCTCGAGGGCGTCGAAGCCGGACTCGACGGCGACGCGGGCGGACCGCCGGAAGTCCTCGACGACGCGGGCCAGCTGCGCGGTCGTCGCCCCCTTCACGAGCGTCATCGACACGTGGCTGAAGCGCCGCGAGGGCGCCAGGGCGGGCGCCCGGTTCGAGCGGGCGTTGGCGACCAGCCCGGCGTGGCCCAGCTGGGCGGCCGCCGCGGCGCCCTCGGCGTGCACGGCGTCGGTCAGCTTGCGCAGCCCGGGCACCACCTCGTCGTCCATGACGAGCCCGTGGCGGTTGACGCGCCCGTCCGGCGACACGGCGCAATACGCCACGGTGGTCAGGCCCGCGCCGCCGGCCGCCACCCGGCGGTGGAACTCGACCAGGTCGTCGGTCACAATCCCGCGCGGGGTGCGCCCCTCGAACGTCGCCGCCTTGACGATGCGGTTGCGCAGGGTGAGCGGCCCCAGCCGGGCGCTCTCGAAGGGCCGCAGCGCGGGCGGGCCGGCCGGCAGGGGTGCCATCCAGCGGAACGTAACGTTGCCGCCCCGATCGTGGGGGCCCACGATCTCGCCCACCGGGACGTCCCAGGGGGAGGCGCCATGGTCGAGGCAGCAGGGCCGGAGTCCGTCGCCGGCGCGCCCGCGGCGCCGCCGGACGGGCCGGACGCCAGCACCGTCACGCAGGCCCGGCGCGACCCGGACCGGCTCGCGGCCGGCCTGCGGCGCTGGCTGGTGGGGCAGCTGGGCGAGCAGGCGGCGCCCGAGGTCGTCGACATCGACCGCAGCAGCGCCAACGGCATGTCGAGCGAGACGGTCCTGTTCGACGCCACCTGGCGCGGCGAGGACGGCCCGGTGGCCGAGCGCCTGGTGGCGCGCCTCGAGCCCGACCTCGACGACGTGCCCGTGTTCCCGTCCTACGAGCTGGGGCACCAGGCGGCGCTGCTGCGGGCCGTCGCCGAGCTCACGTCCGTGCCTGTGCCCACCGTGCGGTGGTGGGAGCCCGACCGGTCGTGGGTGGGCGCCCCGTTCTTCGTCATGGACCGGGTGGACGGCGACGTGCCGCCCGACGTCCTGCCGTACACGTTCGGCGACAACTGGCTGTTCGCCGCCCCGCCCGAGGACCGGCGGGCGCTGCAGGACGCCACCGTCGCCGTGCTGGCCGAACTCCACGGCATCGAGGACGCCGCGGCGCGGTTCGCGTTCCTCGACCCGTCGGGGCCGTCGGCGGGCGGGGGCACGGCCCTGCGACGCCACGTCGCCCGCACCCGGGCCTGGTACGAGTGGTCGGTCCGGGCGAGCGGGATGCGCTCGGCGCTGGTCGAGCAGGGCTTCGCCCGCCTCGACGAGACCTGGCCCGACGAGGGCGGCGAGGCGGTCCTGTCCTGGGGCGACGCCCGCATCGGCAACGTGATCTACCGGGCGTCCCGGCCCGTGGCGGTCCTCGACTGGGAGATGGCGGGCGTCGGCCCGCGTGAGCTCGACGTGGCCTGGCTGCTGATGGCCCACCGCGTGTTCCAGGACCTCGCCGCCCAGTGGGACCTGCCCGGCCTCCCGTCGTTCCTGCGCGTCGACGACGTGGCGGGGCAGTACGAGCGGCTGACCGGGCACTCGCCCCGGGCGCTCGACTGGTACGGCACCTACGCCGCCCTGCAGTGGGGGATCGTCTTCCTCCGCACCGGGCACCGCCAGGTCGCCCACGGCCAGGTGGCGGCCCCCGACGCCGGGGACGACCTGCTGCACCACCGGGACACCCTGGCCCGGGCGGTCGACGGCCGCCCCTGGGGCTGATCCCCCCGAACGAGGAGCACGATGCCCGTCCCGCTCGACGAGTTCCCGGTCCACCAGGCGCCAGTGTCGATGCGCCACGTCGCCACCAGCGACCGCAGCTTCTACGACCGGTCGTACTTCAACGCCTTCGACCCGGCCGGCGAGACCCTCCTGGTCACCGGGCTCGGCGTCTACCCCAACCTCGGCGTGATCGACGCCTACGCCGTCGTGCGCCGGGGCGACCGCCAGTGGGCCGTGCGCTGCTCCGACGCCCTGGGCGAGGACCGGATGCAGCAGCGGGTCGGGCCGTACCGTGTCGAGGTCGTCGAGCCGCTGCGCCGCGTCCGCCTGGTGTGCGACGCCGACGACCATGGGCTCGGCTTCGACCTGCTGTGGGAGGCCTCGTTCCCGGCGCTCGACGAGCCGCACCACCTGCTGCGGGCGGGGACGCAGGTGCTCCTCGACGCGTCGCGTTTCGCCCAGGTCGGCACGTGGTCGGGCGAGGTCCGGGTGGCGGGCGAGACCACCATGGTCGAGCCGGGCACCTGGGCGGGGACGCGCGACCGGTCGTGGGGTATCCGCCCGGTGGGCGAGCCGGTGCCGCAGGGCCGCGCCGCCGACGAGCCGATCGAGGGCTTCTGGTGGCTGTACGTCCCCGTCCGGTTCGAGGACCACGCCCTCGTCGTCATCGTGCAGGAGCAGCCCGACGGCCACCGCACGCTCAACGAGGCGGCCCGCGTCTTCGGCGACGGCCGAATCGAGCAGCTGGGCTGGCCCGAGGTCGACATCGTCTACCGGCCCGGGACCCGGCAGCCCGAGAAGGCGGTCCTCCACATGCGGGCGCGGGGCGGCCGCGACGTCGAGGTCGCGGTCGAGCCGCGCGCCTGGGTCGCCCTCCACGTCGGCGCCGGCTACGGCGGCTCAGGCGACTGGGGGCACGGCCAGTGGCGGGGCCGGGGCTGGGTCGAGGGCGTGGAGTACGACCTGACGGACCCGGCCGTGGCGGCGCTCGTGCCGTTCGGCGTGATCGACCACGCCGCCGTCGCCCACTGCGACGGCCAGGAGGGGCGCGGGCTGTTCGAGCACGCCTCGATGGGGCGCCACGACCCGACCGGCTTCGCCGACTGGGGCGCGGTGGCGCCCTGAGCGACGGCCCGCCCGGGCGCATCCCGGGGGGCCGCTGCTAGGTTTAGAACACGTTCTAGTTTCCAGCTGACGGGGAGGCACCCGCCATGCAGAACGAGCTCTGCGAGCAGCTCGGCATCGAGTTCCCGATCTTCGCCTTCACCCACTGCCGCGACGTGGCCGCCGCGGTGAGCCGGGCCGGCGGCCTGGGCGTCCTGGGGGCGCTGGCCTTCAGCCCCGACCAGCTCGATATCGAGCTGTCGTGGATCGACGAGCACGTGGACGGCAAGCCCTACGGCGTCGACGTCGTGATGCCCGTGAAGAGCGCCGACCGCGAGGCGGGCCTGCACGGCGACGCCAAGGGCCTCGGCAAGCAGCTGCGCGAGATGATCCCGCAGCAGCACTGGGACTACGTCGAGAAGGTCCTCGCCGACCACGACGTGCCGCCGCTGCCGACCGCCCGCGAAGGCGACGGCACGCCGATCGGCGAGGGCGTCCTCGGCTGGACCGAGTCGACGGGCACGCCGCTCATCGACGTGGCGCTCGCCCACCCGATCTCCCTGCTGGCCAGCGCCCTCGGCCCGCCGCCGAAGGAGGCCATCGACCGGGCGCATGCCCTCGACGTGCAGGTCGCCGCCCTCATCGGCCGCGTCGAGCAGGCCGTCCGCGACGTCCAGCAGGGTGTCGACATCGTGATCGCCCAGGGCTACGAGGCCGGCGGCCACACGGGCGAGGTGGCCACGATGGTGCTCGTCCCCGACGTGGTCGACGCCGTCGACGTGCCCGTGCTCGCCGCCGGCGGCATCGGGACCGGCCGGCAGATGGCGGCGTCCATGGCGCTCGGCGCCCAGGGCGTGTGGACGGGCTCGATCTGGCTGACGACGGCCGAGTCCGACACCTCCGAGATCGCCATGCGGAAGCTGCTGAAGGCCGGCGCCAGTGACACGGTCCGATCCCGCTCGCTCACGGGCAAGCCCGCCCGCATGCTGCGCACGGCCTGGACCGAGGCGTGGGAGGCGCCCGAGTCGCCGGGCACGCTGCCCATGCCGCTGCAGTTCATCCTCAACAGCGAGGCCATGGCCCGGATCCAGAGGTCCGGCAACGAGGAGCTCGCCGGCATGCCGGTCGGGCAGGTCGTGAGCCGCATGAACAACATCCGCTCCTGCAAGGACGTCGTGTTCGAGATGGTGGCGGAGTACATCGACACGGTCGAGCGCATGGCGCGGGCCACGCAGGTGGCCCCGGCATGAGCGCCGCGACCGAGCTGCAGGCGGCGGCCGGCGGCCGCTACACGATCATCTCGGCGGACTGCCACGCCGGCGGCAGCCACGCCCACTACCGCGAGTACCTCGACCCCGCCTACCGCGACGAGTTCGACGCCTGGCGCGGCAAGTACAAGAACCCCTTCAAGGACCTCGGCGACACGCGCCGGCTCCGCAACTGGGACGACGACATGCGCAACGGCCAGCAGCTGGCCGACGGCGTCGTGGGCGAGGTCGTGTACCCCAACACCGTCCCGCCGTTCTTCCCGAGCTTCGTGCTGTTCGCCCAGCCGCCCAAGCCCGAGGACTACGAGCGCCGCCTCGCCGGCATCCGGGCACACAACCGGTGGCTGGCCGACTGGTGCGGCCGCTTCCCCGAGCGGCGCGCCGGGGTCGGGCAGGTCTTCCTGAACGACGTGGACGACGCCATCGCGGACGTCCGTTGGATCAAGGAGCACGGCCTGCGCGGCGGCATCCTGCTGCCCAACGTGGCCCCGGACGTGAAGTGGGTGAAGCCGCTCTACGACCCGTACTACGACCCGCTCTGGGCCGTGTGCCAGGACCTCGAGGTGCCGGTCAACGTCCACGGGGGCACCGGCGCCCCCGACTACGGCCGCTACGCCGTGTCGATGGTGCTGTTCATCACCGAGGTGCCGTTCTACTCGCAGCGCCCGCTCGTCCAGCTGATCCTCAGCGGCGTGCTCGAGCGCTTCCCCCGGCTCAAGCTCGTCATCACCGAGACCGGCTGCAGCTGGGTGCCGCCGCTGCTCGACTCGCTCGACCGGACGATCCAGCGGGTGAACACCGGGGCGCTGGGAGAGATGCGCTACGGCGACGAGCAGAAGCTGCCCCGCCTGGCCTCGGAGTACTTCGCCCAGAACGTGTGGATGGGCGTCAGCCAGCCCGGGCCCGACGACGTCGCCGCCCGCGACCGCATCCGCGCCGACCGGTTCATGTGGGGCAGCGACTACCCCCACGACGAGGGCACGCACCCGTTCACTCGCGAGCACCTGCGCCAGCTCTTCCACGACCTGCCGCCGGCCGAGCTCGACCGCATCCTGTGCCGCAACGTGGCCGAGCTCTACGGCTTCGACCTCGACGCGCTGGCCCCGCTGGCGGCCGAGTACGGGCCGACCGTGGACGAGCTGGCCGAGCCGCTGCTGGCTCTCCCGCCGGACGCCAACGAGGCGCTCCGCAAGGGAGCGCCGGCCCGGGCCTGAGCGCGGGCGGCGTCGGCGTCGGGGAGCCCGCCGCCGCCTGGGCACCGGGCGGCGCCGCCGACCAGGCCGGCGCCGCCCGGGTGATCAGGTGGGCTCGCTGCGCAGGATGCCCAGGGCGAAGTACTGGGCGGCGCCGCCGTAGGCCTGGGCCAGCGCCGTGCGGGCGCCGTCGACCTGGTGCTCGCCGGCGAGGCCCCGCACCTGCAGCGCCGCCTCGGCGAAGCGGACGAGCCCCGAGGCGCCGATGGCGTTCGTCGACAGCACGCCGCCGGACGGGTTCACCGGGAATGCCCCGCCGAGCTCGGTCTCGCCGCTGTCGACCATCTTCCAGCCCTCGCCCGGCCCGGCGATGTCGTGGCCCTCGAGCCACATGGGCTCGTACCAGCTGAACGGCACGTACAGCTCGGCCACGTCGATCTGCGCCCGCGGGTCGGTGATGCCGGCCAGGCGGTACACGTCGGCCGAGCACTCGACGCCGGCCTGGGGCCGCACCGGGTTGCGACCGGGGAACTGGCCCAGCTCGCTGCGCACCGAGGTCGCCTCGACCCACGCCGCCGGCCGGGGCGCCGCCCGCCCGCCGGCCTCGTCGGTGAGCACGACGGCGCACGCCCCGTCGGAGGACGGGCAGGACTCGAGGAAGCGCAGCGGGTCCCACAGCATGGGGGACTCGCGCACCGTCTCGAGCGTGATGTCGTCGCGGCGGATGTGGGCGTAGGGGTTCTTGCAGGCGTTCTTGCGGTCCTTCACCGCCACCATCCAGCCGACGTGCTCGGGCGCGCCGCTGCGCTCGATGTAGGCCCGGATCCAGGGGGCGAAGGCGCCGCCGGCGCCGATGCCGCTGCTGCGCCCGCCGGCCAGGCCCCACTGGGCGTTGCCCTCCGACTGCTTCTCCCACGCCACGGCCAGCACACGCCGGTGGATGCGCGACTGCACGAGGTGGGCGCCGACGATGAACGTCGACCCGCCCACGCTGCCGGCGGTGTGCACCCGCAACAGCGGCTTGCCGGTGGCGCCCAGTGCGTCCGCCAGGAACAGCTCGGGCTGGATGATGCCCTCGAAGGCGTCGGGCGCCTTGCCGATGACCACGGCGTCGATGTCGGCCAGCGTGAGCTCGGCGTCCTCGAGGGCCCGGTCGATCGCCTCGCGCAACAGGCCGGGCATCGACACGTCGTCTCGTCGCTTGGCGAAGTGGGTCTGTCCCACGCCGACGACGGCGCAGCGCTCGGCCATCAGGATCCCTCCAGGAGGCAGACGAGGTTGTGCTGGAGCAGCTGGCCGTTGGTGGCGTGGGCCAGCGCCCGGGAGGCGGAGCCGTCCATGATCCGGGCGGACGCCTCGATGATGCGGATGAGCCCGGCGGCCATGACGATGTTGGCGGCCAGCGCCCCGCCGGACGGGTTGACGTCGGTCCCCTCGGGCAGGCCGAGCGACTGGGCCAGCACCACCTCCTGCACGCTGAACGGGGCGTGCAGCTCGGCCACGTCGAGCGGCCCGCCGTCGTAGCCCGCCTTGCGGGCGGCCAGCGCCGTCGAGGCCGACGTCGTGAGGTCGCGCAGGCCGGGCAGGTGCGGCTCGGTGCGGTGGTCGATGCCCCGGATCCAGGCGGGCCGCTCGCACAGCTGGCGGGCGCGCTCGCCACGGGCCAGCACCAGGGCGGCCGCTCCGTCCGAGATGGGCCCGAGGTCGTGGCGGCGGAGCGGCTGGCGCACGTAGGGCTCGGCCAGCAGGGCGTCGACGTCGACCTCGCCCCGCAGCTGGGCGTGGGGGTTGGCCAGGGCGTTGCGGCGGCTGCGGGCCACCACCTCGGCCAGGTCGCGCTCGGTGGCGCGACCGGTGTCGAGCACGGCCTGGGCCTGGAGGCCGGCGAGCGACGCCGGGTCCACCCCGAGCGGCGCCAGGTGGTACGGGTCGAGCTGCTGGGGCCACAGGTCGAGGGGCTCGGATGCCGACGACTTGCCCGAGCCGAACACCAGGGCCGTGTCGATGTCGCCGTGCAGCAGGCGCACCCAGGCCTCGTAGAGCGCCCAGGCGCCGTCCATCTCGACGTGCGACTCGGCGATCGGCGGCCACGCCCCGGCGGCCTCCAGGTTCTGCACGAAGGCGAACGGGCCGCCGGTCAGGTAGTCGCAGCTCCCCGAGCAGGTGAAGCCGATCTCGCGGCGGTCGATCCCGGCCATGGTGATGGCCTCGGTGATGACCGGGACCAGCATCTGGACCTCGGTCTCCACGGACCGCCGCACGGCGGGCGACTGGGCGAAGCCGACGACGGCGATGTCGGTCGGACCGATCTCGGCGGCCATCAGAAAATGTGCTCCTCGTAGTCCTTGGGGTCGGCGTCGGGCTCGCCGCTGGCCTCGAACGAGTCGATGAACGTGGTCACGCCGCCCCAGCCCCGGCTGGTGATCCCCTCGGCGCTGCGCTCGGACTCGGGCTTCCACACGGCCCGGACCCGCAGGCCCATGCGCAGCCGGTCGTGCGCGATGCCGGTGATGTCGACGCCCACGAGCGTCGTGTCGGCGCCGTCGAGGCGGACCGAGGCGTGGACGAACGGGTCGGTGGCCTGCTGGCCGTAGTAGGCGACCGGCGTGATCACCGTGAAGCCGGTGAGGATGCCCCGGTCGGACACCTCGACCTCGTCGTCGCGGCCGGTGACCACGACGCACAGCGGGCAGTAGCCCCGCGGCGGCACGTACACCCGTGAGCACGACG
>DATHAO010000065.1:0-36720 GCA_035296625.1 Acidimicrobiales bacterium
GTCGTCGGCGGCTCCGTCGTCGGGGGCTCCGTCGTCGGCGGCGGCTCGGTCGTCGTCGGCGTCGGCTCGGTCGTCGTGGGCGCCGGCTCGGTCGTCGTGGGCGCGGACGTCGGGTCGGTCGTGGGAGGGCGGGTCGTGGACAGGTCCGTCGAGGGCGGGTTCGTCGCCGGCGAGCCGGTGCCCGAAGACGCCGTCGTCGAGCCGCTGCCCACGGGGGACGGCACGCCACCCTCGCCGGTCGCCGTGGTGGTCGGCGACCGGCGGACGAGACCGAGCCCGATCGGGCGCGATCCGGGAGCGAACGCTCTCCGAGCCGTCGACACCGCAGTGCCACGCTTCCCCACACCGGTGCTGACGCCGTGGCGCGCCTCCACGTCGGCCACCACCGTCGACCCGAGGCGCCGGCCCGACCGGCCGGTTGCGTCGGCGTCGCCGCCGGCCGTCTGGACCGCGCCGTCGCGCCCGGCCGGCCCGGGGGCATCGGCGGTGAACCATCTCGTGAGCGACATGCTCGCCGCCACGCTCACGAAGAGCACGGCCGCCGCCCCACCCACCCTGAGTGGACCCATATACCGTCTGTACCGTCGTCGGAGAGCGACCCTCAGCTCCCCTTCCGCCGTCGTCACCACCTCCCAATGGTGTCCCATCCGAGCGCCGTACGCACGGCCGATCTGCGCGGCGGCTGCTCCTCCCCCGCCCCTCTCCCTGCGACGGCCTGGTACTGCCGGGGTGCAGCGGGCGTCAGCCCGCGCCAGACTCCTGGGGTCACGACGGTAGGCAGGAGCGCGGGATGGCGAAGAAGGACGACAGCACGCAGGTCGTCACCTTGTTGAGGGAGAGGCGGGACGAGATCCTGGCTGGCTGGGTCGCCGGTGCGTTGGCGGGGATGCGCGGTCGCATGTCCGAGGCCGAGGTGCGCACGGAGTTGTCGGCGCTGTACGACGCCCTGGTGAAGGCGACCGGTGACGGGCTGCCTCCGTCGACGGCGCCCGAGCTCGACGAGTTGCGGGCGCAGCTCCGCGAGCTGTCCCGTTCCCGGGCCCGGGCCGGCTCGTCCCCGTCCGAGACGGCAGTCTCCATCTTCGCCCTGAAGGAGGCCGTGCTGTCCGAGCTGGACGACGCGTCGGGGGCGGAGTCGTTGGCCGACTTCCTGGTGTTCTCGAGAATGGTGGACGACATGGGCCTCATCACCTTCGAGGCCTACGCCGACGCGCGTGAGAGCGTGATCGCCAACCAGGCCGACGAGCTCCTCGAGCTGTCGACACCGGTGGTCAAGCTGTGGGACGGCGTGGTCGCGGTGCCGCTCGTCGGCACGCTCGATTCCGCCCGCACACAGGTGGTGATGGAAAAGTTGCTCGAAGCGCTGATCGAGACCGAGAGCGAGTGGGCGATCATCGACATCACTGGCGTGCCGGCCGTCGACACGCAGGTGGCCCAGCACCTGTTCAAGACAGTGGTCGCCGCCCGGCTGATGGGCGCCGACTGCATCATCTCGGGCATCCGGCCCCAGATCGCCCAGACGATCGTCGGGCTGGGCATCGAGTTCGGCGACATCGTCACCAAGGCGAAGATGGCCGACGCCCTCAAGATCACGCTGGAGAAGGCGGGCCTCGACATCGTCCGCCGGCCGGCTCCGCCCACCTGATGGACCGCGTCCCCGTCCTCAAGCTCGGCGACGTCCTGCTCGTGTCCATCCAGACGGACCTCGAGGACGTCGTGGCCCTGGCGCTGCAGGCGGACCTCTCCGACCGGATCGTCGCCACGGGGGCTCGTGGCGTCGTCGTGGACATCTCGGCGCTGGAGATCGTCGACAGCTTCATCGGCCGGGTGTTCGCCGACCTCGCCGCGACGGCGCGCGTGCTCGACGCCGAGACCGTGGTCGTCGGGATGCGACCCGCGGTCGCCATCACGCTCGTGGACCTGGGCCTGTCCCTCGGAGGGGTGCGCACCGCGCTGAACGTGGAGAAGGGGCTGAAGATCCTGCGGCAGGATCTCGGGCTCCCGATGGCCGAGGACCTCGAGGCCATCACGTCGGCGAGCAACCCACTCGCCGGCTGATGGACACGACTGCGCGCGGTTCCCCCTCTCCCCAGGATCTGCCGATCGAGGGGGACGCCGACGTCGTGCGTGTCCGCCAGGCGATGCGAACCTTCGCGATCGCCGCCAGGCTGGGGCTCGTCGAACAGACCAAGGCCGTCACGGCCGCCAGCGAACTGGCCCGCAACACCCTGGTGCACGGGGGCGGTGGCGAGGCCACGATCGAGCTCGTGAGCGACGGCCGTCGACGCGGCGTGCGCGCCACGTTCGTCGACACCGGCGCCGGCATCCCCGACGTCGACCAGGCCCTCACCGAAGGCTGGAGCACCGGCACCGGGCTCGGGCTCGGCCTGTCGGGCAGCCGGCGGCTCGTCGACGCGTTCGACATCGACACGGCGCCGGGCAAGGGAACACGCGTCTGCATCACGAAGTGGGCGCGGTGACACCCGTCGAGGACCTCGAGTGGATCGCGGTCGAGGAGCCGAGCGCGGTTGGAAGGGCCCGGCGGGCCGCGATGGGCCTCGCCAGCCGGCTGGGCTTCGACGAGGACCGCAGCGGCGAGGTGGGCTTGGCCGCGACCGAGCTGGCGACGAACCTCCACCGTCACGCGGCGGCCGGGTCGGTCGCGCTGCGCGTCCGTCGGTCCAGCCGGCAGGCCGCCGTCGAGCTCGTGGTGACCGACGCCGGGCCGGGCATCGACGACCTCGACGCCGTCATGGCGGACGGCCACTCCAGCGCCGGCACGCTCGGCGTGGGTCTCGGGGTCGTGCGCCGCCTGGCCACCAGCTACGACGCCCATTCGGTGCCGGGCCGCGGCACGGTCGTGGTCGCCACCTTCTGGTCGGGCGAGGCACCCCCGGACGAGGACGCGGTCGCCCTGCTCACCCGGCCGATCGCCGGCGAGGTCGTGTGCGGCGACGCCGGTGCGTGGCTGGCCGCCGACGGCGTGCGGACGGTCATCGTCGCCGATGGGCTCGGGCACGGCCCGGTGGCGGCGACGGCGGCACGCGGGGCGGTTCGGGCGTTCGAAGCCACAGGTCCGGCCGAGCCGGCCGACATGTTGGCGGCGGCCCACCGGGCGCTCGCGGGGACGCGCGGCGCGGCCGTGTCCGTCGCCCAGCTCGACGCGGCGGCCGGCCGGGTCCGGTTCGCCGGGGTGGGCAACGTGGCCGGGTGGATCGACGACCGCGAGCACCGTCGCAGGATGGTGTCGTTCCCGGGCATCGTGGGCCACAAGCGACCGCGGATCCGCCAGGTCGACTATCCGCTTGCGCCGGGGGCGCTGGTCGTCCTGCACTCCGACGGCCTGTCCGACAAGTGGGCGATTGACGACTACCCGGGCCTCCGCCGGCACGACGGGCTCGTGGCGGCCGCCACCCTGATGCGCGACGCCGGCATACGGCACGACGACGCGTCCGTCCTCGTGGCCCGGTCTCCGTGAGCGACGATCTGTTCATCGTTCCGATCGAGCGGACCGACGACGTCTTCGTGCTACGGCAGCGCGGGCGCGACGCCTCCGCGGCGGCGGGCTTCGACGAGCCTGACCAGGTCCGCGTGGCGACCGCCCTCAGCGAGGTCGGGCGAGAGGTCCTGGCCGGACCGGTGAAGGGCTCGGCCCGCTTCGCGCTCACGGACGGCGGGCGCACGCTGTCGGTCACGGTCGTCGGACTGCCGGTGGCGGCGTCGCCGACCCCGGCCCTGGCTGCGGCCGCCAAGCTCATGGATGCCGTCGAGCCGGCGGGCACCGACGACGCCCCGACCGTCACCCTGCACAAGCGCCTCCCGGCGGGCCGCTCGTCGGCGGCGGAGGCGGTGCGCAAGGTGCTGGCCTCTGCCCCGACCCATCCCCTGGAGGAGCTGCGGGCACAGAATCACGAGCTCATCGCCACGCTCGACCAGCTCACCGCCCGCCAGGACGAGCTGCTCCACCTCAATGCCGAGCTGGAGGAGACGAACCGCGGCGTCCTCGCCATGTACGGCCAGCTGTCGGACGAGCTCGACGAGACCAACCGGGGCGTCGTCGCCCTCTACGCCGAGCTGGACGACAGGACCGTGCAGCTGGCCGACGCCAGTCAGGCCAAGACCCGCTTCCTCGCCAACGTGAGCCACGAGTTGCGCACCCCGATCAGCTCGGTGCTCGGCCTGGCCCGCCTGCTGGCCGGCCCGTCGCACGCCCCGCTCGACGAGGATCAGCGCTACCAGGTGGACATGATCATCCGGTCGGCCGAGGAGCTGCTGGGGCTCGTGAACGACCTGTTGGACCAGGCCAAAGCCGAGTCGGGGCGCCTGGAGCCCCAGGTGGGGCACGTCGATCTGGCCGAGGTGTTCGCGGACGTCCAGGCGGCGATGAAGCCGCTGAGGAGCCCGGATGTCGAGCTCCGGGTCGAGCCGCCCGCAGGCCTACCCGAGGTCGACACGGACCCCGGCCTCCTCCTGCACGTCCTTCGGAACCTCGTCACCAACGCGCTGAAGTTCACCGAGCAGGGCACCGTGCACCTCAGGGCGCGCGCCCTGTCCCCGCTCGAGGTTGCGATCGAGGTGTCGGACACGGGCATCGGCATCGCCGACGACGACCTCGAGCGGGTCTTCGAGGAGTTCTACCAGGTCAGCGGCCCGCTGCAGGCCCGGCGTCGCGGCACGGGCCTGGGCCTGCCCTACGCCCGCCGGGTGGCCCGCGCCCTCGGCGGCGACCTGTCAGTGACCAGCCAGCTCGGCGTGGGGAGCACCTTCACGGTGAGCCTGCCGGTCCGCTGGTCCCCGGCGCTCGCCACGGCGGCGTCGCCCGGCCGGACCGCCGCCGGGTCCGTCGTCGTCGACGTCGCCCTCGTGGCCGACGACGACGCCGGCTTTCGCCGCATCCTGCGCGGCATGCTGCAGGGAGTGGCCGGTCAGGTGCTCGAAGCGGGTGGCGGCGGGGAGGCGCTCGCGGTGATGGCGAAGGTCGTCCCCGACGTGCTCTTCCTCGACCTGCGGATGCCCGACATGGACGGCGCCGTCGTGCTCGAGCGCATGGCGCAGGTTCCCACGTTGCACGACGTTCCCGTGGTCATCGTGACCTCGGCGGACCTGGAAGGGCCGGGGACCGTGGGCCTCGGTCGCGCTGCCGCCGCCCTCGCGAAGGCCTCGCTCGACCACGCCGTCCTCCACGACGTGCTGGTCGCCGCGTTGGGGGAGCCATGACGTCAGGCGTCGAGCCAGGCACCGCCACGATCCTCGTCGTCGACGACGCCGAGACCAACCGCTACGTCGTCAGCACCT
Organism: Acidimicrobiales bacterium; assembly: GCA_035296625.1. Taxonomy (GTDB): domain Bacteria; phylum Actinomycetota; class Acidimicrobiia; order Acidimicrobiales; family VFJN01; genus DATCLS01. The sequence goes on from DATHAO010000065.1 coordinate 5,296, forward strand.
GGCTGCGCAGGGCCGGTTACACGGTCGTGGAGGCCGCCACGGGCGCCGCGGCCCTCGAGGCCATCGCGGGCGGCGGGGTGGACCTCGTCACCCTCGACGTCCGCCTGCCCGACATGAGCGGCCTCGACGTCTGCCAGCGGATCAAGGGCACGCCCCGCACGGCAGCGGTGCCGGTGCTGCATCTGTCGGCCACCGCCGTCGAGACATCCGACCGGTCGGAGGGGCTGCGCCGGGGGGCTGACGCCTACCTCGTCGAGCCGGTCGAGCCCGAAGAGCTCCTCGCCACGATCGGCGCGCTGTTGCGGTACTCCGCGGCCCGTCGCCGTGCGGTGCGCCTCGCCGGCCAGCTGCGCCGCATGCATGACGCAACCCTCACGGCAAGTGCGGCCACCACACCCGAGGGCCTGCTGGCCACCGCCGCCCGCGGGGCAAGTGCGATCTTCGGGGCGGGGGCCGTCGTCGTCGCTTCGGTGGGCGACCGCAGCCTCGTTTCCGTGGCCACGCCGGACGGCGGGGACCAGCAGACGGCCTGTCCGCCGGAACACTCGGCCGAGGTGGCCGCGGCCGTCACCGGTGGAACCGTCGCAGCCGACGCCTTGCCGCCGCTGCCGATCCCCATCGAACCCGATGGCTACGTCGCCGCTGCCCTCACCGATCGGGCCGGCATGCGCTTGGGAGCGATCCTGGTGGCGGCCGCCGCCGCCCCATCGCCGGAGGAGGCGGCCGAGGCCCTCCTGATCCTCGACCAGTTCGCCCATGCGGTGGCCATCTCCGTCGAGAACCTGCGCGCCTACGACCTCGAGCACCGCATTGCGCTGACGCTGCAGCGCAGCCTCTTGCCACCGTCGGCAGTCCCACCGCCCGGGCTCGACGTGGCCGTGCGCTACGAGGCTGCCGCCGCCCACGCCGAGGTCGGCGGCGACTTCTACGAGGTCCTCGAGCTCGACGACGAACGGGTCCTGGCCGCCGTCGGCGACGTCGTCGGCCACTCCCTCCAGGCCGCGACCGTGATGGCGGAGCTGCGCCACGCGCTGCGCGCGTACGCGCTCGACGGCCACGAGCCGGCGGCGGTCCTCGAGCGGCTCGACCGGATCCTGCAGCGCTTCCACCCCACCATCACGGCCAGCGTCTGCGTCGTCCTCATCGACAAGCCGGGCAGGCGCGCCACCGTTGTGAACGCCGGCCATCCCCCGCCCCTGATCCTCGGGCCGGAAGGGCCCCGTTTCGTGCGCGACCACGGACCGGTGCTCGGCGTCGGGCTCGCTCCGCCGCGCCCGGTGACATTCGACCTCCCGGCCGGCGCGACGATCCTGCTGGTCACCGACGGGCTCTTCGAACGCCGGGGAGAGACCATCGACGCCGGCCTGGACCGGATGGCCCAGGTCGCCACATCGTGGAAGGGCACGCTGGACGAGCTCTGCGAGAGCCTCCTCGCCGATGTGGGGCCGGGCAGCGGCGCGAGCGATGACATCGCTCTCCTAGCCGTACGAACGGCGCCGCCGCCCCTGTAGCGGCCGGGGCGTGTCCCCGCCCACACAGCGGGTAGATCGGTTCAGATTGCCGCAACGACGGACCCGACGGGACCAGGTGACCCCACAACAGGAGGCACGGACCTTCGCCGCTGACGCTCGCAACGAGCGGGACGCGCGCCGGATGGTCGCTGCGCGCCTCGACGCCTGGGGCATGGAGAGCGAACGCCAAGCCCTCGAACTCGTCGTCAGTGAGCTGTTCGCCAACGCCGTCTGCCACGGACGCGGTCCCGTCGGGGTCAGCCTCAGCGCCGACGAGGACCTGATCCGGCTCGAAGTGCGCGACGAGGGAGGCGGCCAACCCGCCCTGCAGGTGCCCGACCCGACGGGTGTGCGTCTCGGCGGCTGGGGCCTGCAGCTGGTCGACCAACTCGCCGACGCCTGGGGCACCGAGGTGGCCGACGGGCACACCCTCGTGTGGGCCGAGCGCCGGCGTCGCGGGGCCGTTCCGTCAGCCGGCGGGTGAGGCACCCGCGACTCCGCCGGGTGGACCCCCGCTCGACACGCCGCGGGGTTTCGTGATCGGACGGCCGAGGTAGACCTCGGCATACCCACGACCCAGGAAACGGAGGCAGCGTGGACCTCGGCGAGCGGTTTGGCGAGGATGATCTGACGGTGGCCGTCGCCGAGTCCCTGACCGGCGGCCTGCTCTCGTCCCGACTCGCCCGCATGGAGGGAGCGTCGCAGTGGTTCCGCGGCGGGCTGGTCGCCTACGCGAGCGACGTGAAGCGGTCGCTCCTCGCCGTGCCCCCCGGGCCCGTCGTCAGTGAGAGCGCCGTCCTCCACATGGCGAAGGAGGCCACGCGCCTCTTCGGCGCCGACTTCGCCGTCGCCGTGAGCGGCGTCGGAGGACCCGAACCGCAGGACGGCCTGCCGCCGGGGACCGTGTGGATCGGCGTCCACGGCCCGCATGGCGCCACCGCTCACCTCCACCGCTTCGACGGCGATCCGCCGACCGTCTGCGACCGCACGTGCGACGCCGCTCTGGACCTTCTCGCCGCTGCCGCTCGAGCTTCCTCCTGAGCGTCGGGCACGGGCGCGACCATGGTCCTGCCCGGCGCCGTCGAGGTCCTCCTCTACGAAACACGGCATCCCACCGCGATCTAGCGAACGTCCGGTCGGCCCGAAGGCGCTCCGAGCGGGCCTGACGCTTGGAGGGCTTCTTCGCGTACCGGGCTTTCAGCGGGCTCTCAGCAACACTCCGCCATCGTCTGAGCATGCGCCACCATCGAGAAGGCGGTCCGGGGCCTGTCCGGCGGACATCGGTCCGCCGAGCGTCGAGAGCACTATTCGGGGGCTGCCTGGCTGCGGTCCTGGCGGCCGGGGCCTGCAGCGGGTCGGGGACGGACGGCTCGGCCGGTTCGTCCGATTCGGCGACGACCGCGCAGCAGCCCGACGTCTCGCCCCAGCCCACGGCGCCCGACAGCGACCGGGTGGACCTCGGCGAGCCGTCGTTCTCCGATCCGACCACCATCGACAACCCGCTGTTCCCGATCACGGACCTCCACTCGGCCCTCCTCCTCGGCAACGACGGGGGCCACCCGCTGCGGATCGAGACCGTCCTGCTCCCCGAGTCGAAGGTCATCGAGGTCGACGGCCAGCGGGTCGAGACCCGGACGTCCCAGTTCGTCGCCTACCTCGACGGGCGCATCCACGAGGTCGCGCTCGACTGGTACGCCCAGGACGACGATGGCGCCGTGTGGTACTTCGGCGAGGACGTCGCCAACTACGAGGAGGGCGTCGTCGCCGACACCGAGGGCAGCTGGGTCGCCGGCGAGGACGGCCCGCCCGGCATGATCATGCCCGCCCACCCCCGGGTCGGCGACGCCTACCGGACCGAGAACATCCCCGGCTCCGTCTTCGAGGAGGTCGTGGTCAAGACCGTCGACGTGACCGTGGACGGTCCCCGTGGTCCGGTGGCGGGTGCGATGGTCGGCACCGAGAACCACCTCCTCGAGGGTCACTACGAGGACAAGACGTTCGCCCCCGGCTACGGCGAGTTCCGCTCGGGCGTCGGCGGGAACCTCGAGGCCTTGGCCGTCGCCGTGCCCACCGACGCCGTGCACGGCGGTGTGCCGGCCGAGCTCCAGACCATCTCGGACGGCGCCGACGACATCTTCGAGGCCGCCGACGCGGGGAACTGGAACGACGCCGCCGCGTCCCTGCGGGCGATGAACGGTGCCTGGGCCGCCCACCAGGCGAACGGCCGCATGCCCCCGCTGCTCGCCGTGCGGATGAGCACTGCCCTCGACGCCCTGGCCGGCGACCCGCTGCTGCCCGCCGTCGAGGCCCACAACGCGGAGGGGTCCCGCAACGCCGCCCTCGACGTGGCCCAGGCCAACCTGGACCTGCAGTTGCAGTACCGGCCGACGACCGACATCGACGTTGCCCGCCTCCAGCTCTGGGCCCGCCAGCTGGTGGTCGACGCCCGCAGCGGCGAACCCGACCCCGGCAACGTCGCCGGCGACGTCAGCTCGCTGGGCTGGGTCTGGGACCGGATCGCTCAGACGGTCGACGACTCCACGGCCGACGACGTCGACGCCCGGCTCGACGATCTTCGCAGCGCGGCCGACGACGAGGACCTCGCCGCCGCCGCCCGCGCCGCCGCGCGGTTCCTCGACACCGTGACCCCGCTCTTACCGGCAAGCTGACACCCGGCCGCCTGCGCCGCCGAGGTCGACATCGCTCCCGTCGGGACGGCTTGGGGCCGTGCTCCGTTGCTCAGATCGTCTCGAACACCTCACCGAGATAAACCACGAGCCAGCGGTGGTCCGCGGGGACGGCGTGTGTCAGCGGCGCCCGGAAGCTCAGGGCCTCGACGAGGTCCACGGCCGCATCACGCAGCACCACGGTGGGCTCTGCTGGAGGCCGATCGTGGACGGCGACGTGGTCCGTGACCTCGACCACCACGCAGCCATCGGGTTCGGTCGTCTCCAGGACGAGGGCAGCGGCGGTGGCCGACCCCGACGTCAGCGAGAAGGCGGGCCCGAGCGCGGCCACGAACCGCAGGCAGGCCAGGACCTCATCCGCGTCCTCGGCGACGGCGAGCCCGAGCGGTAACGCGATGTCGCGCTCGTGCACCCAGCAGTCCCACAGGCCGTGGTGGACGAGCAGGCGGATCGGAAGGTGCCCCGCCGGTGCCTCCGCGATCATCGACCACTGGTCGTCGTTCAGCTCGCCGACCAGCTCGCACAGAGCATCGTTGCTCTCGACCAGCTCGGCGAGCGTCTCGGCGGGAGCCGCTGAGCGGACGGCGTCGACCATCGCCGCCGGCGTCGCCTTCGGGTCGAAGCCGGCGAGCACCCGCGTCGCGGAGCCGGCCAGGCCGGCGCTGATCGAGAAGTGCCAGAACCGGTTCACGCCAACGAGGTGGGCGGCCACGTCCTGCACTGTCCAGCCCTCGCAGCGGCTCCCTGCGCTCCACTCGTCGTCGCTCAGCGACCCGAGGAGGGCTTGGAGCCGTCGCCGCTGTCGGATGAACGGCTGGCCCACATCCGCGCCGCCCTGAAGCGTGACGATGGGCGGGCCGTCGTAGCGAGGCACGATCTGCATCACGTGCTCCTGTCGGCGCGGACACGCGGAACGCGCCGCCGGGTCGCGGCCTCGATGGTGCGGTCCCCGCTGGCGTCGCGCCGGGCGAACTGAGGTGCGAGTGCCGTGCGGCAGGGCTCGAGGGTGCGAAGCGGGTCGGTGACCATCTCGGTGGCGATGCTATTGACCGCAGCGCGCGCGGGGAAGGCGCGCCGAGCCGGCCCGGGGCGCGCCTCAGGCGGGCAGGCGGGCGGGGTCGGCCTCGTCGAGAAGGGCCTCGCGGTCCTCGGGGAGCGCGAACCCGGCGTCGATCATCTCCTCGGTCGCGGTCTCGTAGGCGTTCAGGTACTCGTCGCGGGAACCCCAGAGCTCGCCGAGCCGGTCGGCGTCGAGCGGGGTGGTGCGGCCCATCAGGAGGCAGATGATCGACGCGTCCTCGACGGGCATGCCGGAGAGCACGTCGACCGGCGCGTCGACGGCCGGGGTGCGGATGCCGCCTGTCACGTTGCCCACGTCGTCGAGGACGAAGGCCGGGACGGGCCCGGCCACGTCGACCTCCAGGCGGGGCGCCTCCGGCGGCGCCGTGCCGTCCCGGACCCACCTGTCGAGGTGGCGCAGGGCGGCGCGCAGCACGTACGCCTGCTGGCCCCGGTTGATCGGCTGGGCACAGCCGAGGGCGTCCTCGGCGGCGCCGACCTGGAACTTGTCGGCGTGCGCCGTGCCGGCGACCTCCCACAGGCGCAGGCGGTCGCCGTCGGGTTGGCGGGCCGGCAGGTAGCCGAGGATCCCGAGGACGTCGGTCTCGGTCTCCACCAGGATCACCGGCGTCTCGATGTCGGACCTGATCGTGGTCGGCTCCCCACCGATGGTGGAGGCGATGTCGATGCCGGCGTTGGGCTCGCCGAGCGGTGCGGCGGCGCCGCCGCGGCTGTGGACGAGGAACCCGTCGAACGCCCCGGTCAGCGGCTGGACCCCGTTGACGTACGTCGTGAGCGCGTACGCCGACTGCGACTCACCGACGGCGAGCACCCGCTCGACCGCCAGGCCGTCGAGCGGGTCGACCTCGCCCGGCGACCGCAGCGCCCGGGCCACCTGCGTGAAGATGTCGTAGGAGAAGGCGTCGCCGGGGTGGTGGAGGTCGCCGTAGCGATCGGGGTCCTGCGCCCGCAGGCCCCGGCCGAGCCCGGCGCCGGCCGCTCCGGGCACCTCCACCGCCACCGGACCGCCCTCGACGCCGATCCGCTGGGCCGACGCCCCGACCCAGGCGTAGCCGCCGCGCAGCAGCTCGTCGGCGAGGTATGTGTACTCAGCCGGCGCGTCGACGCCCCCGCTGACGTTGAGCCACTCGACGACGACCGTGCCGTTGAACGCCGCCGGATCGTCGGGCCGGCGCACCACGACGCGCGTCATGTATGCCGCCTCGTCGCCGGGTTCGAGCTCGAACGTGCCGTCGGCGGGCAGCGATCCGGCGGACGTATACGACGTCGCAGTCCCGGCCGCCGTGTACTCGGCCTCGGCATAGCCGGCGTCGTCCAGCGCCGGGCCGGGACCGCTCGCGGCGAGGAACACGCCAGCGCCGCCCTCCAGGGGGCCACCGAACGCCGCCGCCGGGCCCTCCTCGCGGGTCGTCATCGTCGTCGTCATCGTCGTCGAGCTCACTTCCTCGGCGCCGTCGTCCCCCGACGAGCACCCGACGGCCACACAGGCCAGCACGAGCGCGGCGGTGACACCGGCCGATCTCAAGCGCATCGATCGTCCCCTCGTTCCGGTAATTCCCTTCTAAAGGAATTACGGTGCCGAGGTCAAGCCGACGGTGGGTCGAGCAGCGTGCCCTCGATCAGGCGGCCGAGCACGTCCAGAGCGGCGTCGAACGCATCGGCGCCCCCTCCCCCGGCCAGCAGCGTGATGCCGGCGCCGACGGCTTCGATGAGCGCCACGGCCCCGGCCGGGTCGACGTCGCCGGCGACGTCGCCGGCCTCGAGGCCGACACTGACGATCGACCGTATGAGCGCCGACGGCACGCCGCCGTCGTCGCCGAGCCGTTCCCGCACCTCCGGGTTCCAGCGGGCTTGGAGGACGACGACGCCGAAGAAGGCCACGAGCGTGGGATCCTCGGCGTGCAGCGACCGCAGCACGTCGACGAGCGCCCGGAGGCGGGACCGCGTGTCCGCCAACGGCAGCACCCGCCGCATCACCTCGTCCCCCATACGGGCCAGCGTCGCGGTCGTTACCTCGGCGAACAGGTCGGGCTTCGAGTCGACGTAGTGGTACAGCGCTCGTGACGTGATGCCGGCGGCCCGGGCGATGTCGGCCAACGACGTGCGCTCGTAGCCGGTCGCCGAGAAACGGGCGCGGGCGGCGTCGAGGACGCGCGCCCGCGTGTCGTCGCTGCGGCGGCCGGGGGGCCGGCCCCGCCGCGCTCGCCCGGCGCCCTCGGCCGTCATGGACCGGAGGTTACGCACGGACCTCGGCGCGCCTCGGCCCGCCTCGTCGCGCCGAGGACGTGGGACGTGCGGCGGGCCGCCGGCGGGCACGGCGGGGCGCTGCCGCACCGGGTGTCACGAGGGGCGTGGTTGGCGGCGTTGGCCAACGCGCGTCGGATCGCCGCGATCTGCCACGCCCGGTGGCCGGTGGCTCAGTCCACGAGCGAGGCGGCGTGGTCCGGCACGTAGGTCTGGGTGTCGCGCGGAGGCCGCTCGTACCCCGTCGACCTGGGCCGCTTCGGCAGAGTGAGCGGCAGGCGGGTGACCTCGTGGTAGTCGATCGTGCTCAGCAGGTGAGCGATCATGTTTATCCGCGCGCGCCTTTTGTCGTCGCTCTCGACCACATACCACGGCGCCTCGGGGATGTCGGTGTGCACCATCATCTGGTCCTTGGCGCGGGAGTAGTCCTCCCACCTTCTGACCGACTCGAGATCCATCGGCGACAGCTTCCACTGCCGCATCGGGTCGGCCAGCCGGGACCGGAAGCGCGCCTCCTGCTCGGCGTCGCTCACTGAGAACCAGTACTTCCGCAGGAGCACGCCGTCCTCGACGAGCATCCGTTCGAAGATCGGGCACTGGTGCAGGAAGCGGTGGTACTCGTCGGCGCTGGAGAAGCCCATCACCCTTTCAACCCCCGCCCGGTTGTACCAGGACCGGTCGAACAGGACGATCTCGCCCGCCGCCGGCAGTTGGGAGATGTAGCGCTGGAAGTACCACTGCGTGCGCTCGCGCTCGGTCGGTGCGGGGAGCGCGACGATGCGAGCGACGCGGGGGTTGAGGTACTGCGTCACTCGTTTGATCGTGCTGCCCTTGCCCGCGGCATCACGCCCCTCGAACACCAGGACGAGGCGCTGGCCATCGGCTCTCACCCACTCTTGGGCCTTGACCAACTCGGCCTGCAGCCGGAACAGCTCTCGTTCATACGGTTTCCTCGGCATGCGGTCACTTGCTGCGGCCGTTTTCGTCCTGCCCGTGCTCTTGGCCATGGTTGCGAGGGTACGGCGGGATCGGCGCCGCCGCCTGCGGGCACCTGACTCCAGTCGCCGACGACCATCCCACCTCGGACCTCCCTATGGAGAAGGCGCGAAGTCCTCCGACCGGAGGCCGTTCCCGGGTCTTCCCGAACGCCGAGTCTGGGGTTCTGGCGGCGCGTCCCGTGTTCAGACAGAGTGTGCGGCGGGCCGCCCCCGAGCCTCCTGATCCGCGCCGCCGAGAGAGAGCGGGACCATCGTGTTGCTGTTCGATGCCCTCGACCGGGCCACCGAGGAGCTTCGCGTGCGCCTGTCAGGGTCGGGCGTCAGGACTGGTCGGGCCCGACGCCCTGCGAGGACTGGGACGAGCACCATCTCGTCGCTCACGTTGTAGGTGGCAACCGGTTCGCCGCCATGATCCTCGATGGGATGCCGGGGGCCGCCGCCGTCGATCAGGTGATGGACATGCGCCAGCTGGGCGACGATCCGATGACCGACTTCGACTCGAGCGCCACCAACCAGCGGGACGGGTTTCCACGCCGAGCGTGCCCTCGTCCGACCTGTAGAACATCCGCTCGGCGTGGTGACGGGCGAAGCCTTCCTGCAGATGCGGGTGATCGACCTGACGCTGCACGCCTGGGACCTGGCGCGGGCCATCGGGGTGGACGCGAGGCTCGATCCCGGCCTGGTCGAGCTGGTTCTTAGGATCGTCGAGAGCTCACCCGGCGGCATGGGCTTCGGCATCACACCGCTGGGCCAGGTGTCTCCCGCCGCTACCGCACAGGCACGCTTGTTGGATCTCGCCGGTCGCTGCTGACCCGCGAGGTCGGGGATGCGGCCCGGGTGTCACGGAACGCCGGGGACGGTGTCACGGTGGTGTCCCCAAACGGGTGGATGCATCGCGTCCGACCCCTACGGCATATGAAGGCGACCCCCCGACACTCCATTGGGCGCTCGTCTATGGGATCGTCCGATGGTCGTGCGATCGCCGGTGAATCCGCCGTCGTCGGGGTCAGTCGATGCTCACGGTGGTGCACGGCGTGGCGTAGAGGTCAGCCGCGTCGAGCCTCAGCACCCATCGAATCATCACCGTCCCACCCGAGAACGGAACAACGTCCGCCGCGCTGAAACGTGCTGAGGTATGACCATTGCTGCGCAAGTCCGTATTCAGGACCGCTGTTTGCGTGAAGTCCGTGAAGTCCCCCTCTTCGCAGAACTGGATCCACACCCCGTAGTCCGTGGATGGGGCCGCTGCGCGGGTGACCCCTGATCGCCGCATCTGAGCGCATCAGCGCGTGCCATTCGGCTCTCCGCCCATTCGGCCGTACGAGATCGCATCCATCCGCCCGCCCGGGCCGGCGCGTCAGCTACGTGGCTCGGTGCTGGCGCACCTGAACCTGGCGGGTCCAACGGACCGCCCCGCCCGGCTCTGGGGATCAAGGGGGCTCGAGAACGCCGTCCCAGTGCCGTCGGCCCCGCGACGGCTGACGATCTCCGCCTCGACTCTCATGAATCTGAGCGCCGCTACGACGAAGGCCGTGAAGAGCACGGCGCCAGCGACAACCAGCCCGACACCCAGCCAGATGGCAGCCACAAGGCACACGTCAGCGGCAGCAAGCAGGACGAGGACGACCACGATGCGCGGCTCCAACCCCCGGACCGTTCGGCTTCGCCAGAGCTGGTCAGTTCGTGACGTCGTCACGGCGTCATGCCTGGGAGCGGGCGGCCACGTTGGCGCCGGTGCCGTAGACGACGGTGGCCCTGGTGGCGAAGGCGCCCACGCTGAACGCGCGGGTCCCCGCCGGGGCTATGAACGCGCCGTTCCAGGGCCCGAAGCTTGCGGCGGAGGTGCTCTCGGCGAAGAAAACCTGGTCGCCACCTGTGCGGGGGACCGTCCAGGTGACGAAGACGTGGTCGACCACACCGGACGTGGCCGACGCCGCCACCTTGGGCCCGAAGCCGCCGGTGTTGAACCGGTGGGTCCCGAAGGGCCCTTCCGCGTTGCTGGCGAACATGATGAAGCCGTCGCGGACCCAGGTGATGAACGCGACGCCGGCCCTGATGTAGATGTCGGGCGACCCGTTGTTGGTGCCGAGGCTGGCGAAGAGCCGCTCGGGCTCCCACGTCCCGGGCGTGACACAGCAGGGCCACTCAGCGTGACCATTGTCATGGCGGCGCGCGCGTTTGCCGCGGTGGGCGGCGGGTAGGCCTCGCCGGTTACCCAACCCAGGAGCACGAGAATGCCCGAGAAGAAGTCCGGTCTGGTCGACAAGCTGGCCGGCAAGGTCAAGGCGGCGGCGGGCAACATCGCCGGCGACCGGGACCTCGCCGAGGAAGGCGAGCTCCAGCAGGCCAAGGGAGCACGGGCCGACGAGGCGGCCCGCCTCGAGGCCGAGGCCGAGCAGGCCGCCGACGAGGCGCGCACGAGGGCCGAGGTGGAATCCAACGCAGTCGAGCAGGCGCGCCTCCAGGCCGAGATCGACGAGGCCGAGCGCCTCGACGACATCGAGCGCCAGCGCCGTGCCGAGGAGGCTCGCGCCGCGTCGCTGGCGGACAAGCGCAGCGACGTGGCCGAACGGCTGGAGGAGGCGGAGCAGTCCGCTCTCGACCGCCAGGAGCAAGCCGTCGAGGTCGACGAGGCGCTGGCTCAACGCCGCGCCGACGAGATCGAGCGCCAGGCCGCGCAGTCTGAGCGAGCTGCGGACACGCTCGACGCCGCCCGTAGGAACATCGAAGAAGGATGACGATGCAGATCAAGGAAATCCCCCGCGACGCTCTCGAGCTGAGCTTCCGCGGCGCCCGCCTGCCTCTGACCGTGGCCGAGAAGCTGCTGGCCCGCGGCGACTCGAGCTGGCCTCCCGCCCTCGTGTTCGACAAGGTCGAAGCCGGCGTCAAGCACATCGTCGGGCGGGCCACCCGCGACGAGACCCTGCAGGCCTCAGGCCGGCTCCAGCGTGCGGAGGTGACCAAGCGCCAGGAGGCCATGGCCGAGCGGGCCCGCGCCGCCGAGGAGGAGCAGCAGGCCGAAGCCCGCGCGGATGCCCGGCTCGACGACCTCGCGACCAAGCGCGAGGCCGTCGAGGACGCCGAGGTCGAGCGCGAGCTACAGATCGAGCAGGCCGAGCGCGAGGCTCGCGAGAGAGCGGCCAAGGAGGCCGAGGCGAAGCGGTCCGCCACCCGGACCACCGCGGCCAAGCGCAAGCAGGCCGTGTCCAAGCGTGCCACGCGTGCCGACGCCGAGCGTTTGGAGGCCGAGTCGCAGGCGCTGCGCGCCGAGCAGGCGGCCGTCGAGGCACGTGGTGAGACGCTCGGCCTCGACAAGGCGGTTCAGGCCAAGAAGTCGGCGCGGCGCGCGAGGTGATCGTCTTCGGCGGCGGGCGCGGCCCCCGTGTGGCCGGCGGCGGGCGCGGTTGCCTGGCGATGCTGCTGCTGTCGCTGGTCGTGTCCGTCGTCCTGACGGTCATGCTCAACGTGCTGATCCGGCTGCTCTGAGCTCAGGGCCCGTCGTGGCCGGTGGCAGCAGGAGTCGACCACGCGACCGCGGCCCTTGCAGACCAAGCCCATCGACCGCCGTCTCTCTCTACCTCAACCCCGGCCGGCGTCCGTGTTCGTCAGCGCATCAGGGACGCCGGCCGAGGTTCGATCAGACGACCGCGAGCGACTTCTTCAGGAGCAGCTGGACCGCATGGTCACCGGCACCGTCGGCCAGGAGGTCAGCGGCTGCGCAAATGGCACCGCCGAGACGAGAGTCGCGGCTCACGGTGACGGTGAAAGACCCGGGATCGACGGTGTAGGCGATGCCGGCGAAGACCACGTCGAACGAACCCACGTCGACCGTCAGCGTCGCCACGGTCTCTCCGCATACCGGCGTGAACGTCGCGGTAACCGTGTCGTCGACGGTGGCGGTGAGGTCACCCCACGTCGCCGTCCCCGACAGGATGCCTGTCACCGTCGCGCTCGTCGTCGTGGTGTTCACGGAAGTGAGCGTGAAGGTGGCGTCGACGGTGAGCGGCTCGCCGAGCACCGTGGTCTCGTAGCTGAACGGAACGGTGGTCGTTCGTGGGGCGGCCGATGCCGGCGTGGGCGCCAGCAGGGTCAGCAGAGCAAGCACGACGGCCGCAGCGGCCGATCGAAGGGCGATGCGCATGTGAGACTCCTGGTGCGGGTTGTGGGTTGCGACGTGCCGGCGCTACCCAACCAGGAGCGCGTGAACCGCCGAGCAGAAGGGCACCAGCGCGCCGCAGCGCATCATGGCCCGCCGACGCGTGCGCCCGGGCAGTTCCCGTCGCTTCCAGGCGATCGAAGCGGCCTACTCGAGGACGAGGGCGGCATCGTTAGGATCCACACACAAAAGCCGCCGCCGCCTGGGTTAGGTTCTCGGACGCCAGCGGTCGCCGAAAAAGTGGCGTGGCTCATCCTGAGGTCGGCCGGGGACGACGGTTACTTAGGGCCCTCCTTCGTCACTCGACTCGCCGCAGCCATCGACTCCCGGACCTGGTTGAGAACCACCACGAGGTAGAGCGCTCGGTCCGTCGGCAACCGGCCTGTCGGTCGGGAAACCGAAAGTGACCAGGGCCGAAGCCCTGGTCACCATGAGTCGGGCTGACAGGACTTGAACCTGCGACCCCTTGACCCCCAGTCATCGCCGGGCCGTCCCGGCGAGTACCGGCCCATACGAACCTGTCGCTCTGACCAGGGAAACATCGGCCCGCCGTCGGGTTCCGTCGGGTCCCGTGCGGCCGGGTTAGCGCCCTGGTGTGACCAATCTGTGACCAGCGTCAGCCCGCCGGACACGCTGGAGCGCCACCATGACCTCCGACAGGGCTCGGCCCGCCTCGGTCGGCTCGTAGATCGAACCCGGGCCGTCGGGCTTGGGTCGGATCTCGATCACCCCGGCGCGCTCCAGCTCTCGCAGGCGCTTCGAGAGCAAGCCGCGAGACAGGCCCGGGGCGCCATCGGCGATCTCGTTGAAGTTGCGGCATCCCAGGATGACGATGTTCCGGAGGATGATGATGGCCCAGCGCTCGGCCAGCAGCTCCGACGCCCGAGCAATCGGGCAGTACTGCCCGTAGGTCCTCACGCCGACAGCCTCGCAGCGCGTGCGAGGGGACACCAGTGCACACTCTGAACCTCGCCCGTGGCGGCCGCGGCGGTGACGCCACATGGGAGACGGAGCCCGGTTTGGCTGGAGGGGTGGGACGCGCGAGACCCTCCGGGAGGCCGTCGGCTGCAGGCGTGGAGACGAGCCCGACCACGGGGAGTCGGAGCGCTTGCGGCGATTCGCGGCCACGTCGACGAAGAGGCGGTCATACGTTGCGCCGACGCTCCCATCGACCGGATCCAGTCGGCGGCGCTTCACCATCCTGAGCGATGATTCGTGCCCGCTTTGGGCCGCCCGGGGTAGGTCCTGGTCCGTCACCACGAGTGGCCCAGATCGACGGGAGCCTGACGTCGCTCCAGCGGGAGCGCGGCCGTCCACGACCGGCCAACACAGTCCGGGGCCCCGCAGCGGGGCTACTGATACCGTGCCGTGATGCACCGATCGGGTGGGCGATGAAGGCCGCAGTCTGCGAAAGATACGGGCCTCCGGAGGTCGTGCAGCTAAGGGAGGTTCCGAAGCCCGTGCCGGCCGACGGCGAAGTGCTGGCCAAGGTGTTTGCGACGACGGTCAATTCCGGCGACACCCGCGTGAGGGCACTGCGCGTCCCCCGCGGACTGAGCCTGCCGATGCGGCTGAGACTCGGCTTGACCAAGCCGAAGCGGCCTATCTTCGGCTTCGAGATGGCCGGGCAGGTCGAGGCGGTGGGGACGGCAGTCACTCGCTTCCAGCCGGGCGACAGGGTGGTCGCCTCGCGCGGGTTCGACTTCGGCTGCCACGCCGAACACGTGACCGTGGCCGAACAGGGAGCGATGGCGAGGATCCCCGAGAACCTGAGCTATCAGGATGCCGTGGCACTCTGTTTCGGCGGTACGACTGCTCTCACCTTCTTCCGGCTGGGGAAGCTCGCCTCGGGTGAAACGATCCTGATCAACGGTGCCTCCGGCGCGGTCGGCGCCATGGCCGTGCAACTCGCCAAACACCTCGGCGCCGAGGTGACCGGCGTGTGCAGCGGCGCGAACGCGGAACTGGTCAGGGGCCTCGGGGCCGACCATGTCATCGACTACAGAGCGGAGGATTTCACGCGCAACGGGCAGCGCTATGACGTGATCATGGACAATCACGGCAACGCCCCCTACGCGCGGGTCAAGGGCTCGCTGAAACCTGGCGGCCGCTTCCTGATGGTCATCGGCGATCTCTGGCAGATGCTCGCCGCGTCGCGGCAGAAGGCCGTGATCACCGCCAGCGAGAACGATTCCTCGATCACCGCCGACGGCTATCGAAGGCTCATGTCGCTGGCCGAGGAGGGAGTGTTGAAGCCGGTGATCGATTCGGTCGTGCCGTTCGCGCAGATCGTCGAAGCGCATCGCCGGGTCGACGGCGGCCACAAGGTCGGGAGCGTTGTGGTCACGTTGGAGCAGGACGGCTGATCGGCTCCGCGCACTGCCCCTTCGGCCGGATCAGTGGGCATGCCCACGATGCTGGACCCGAGAGTCCGCATCACCCGTCCGCCTTAGCAGGCGCATACATTCACGTGCGGTCGGTCGCGGGCAGGGCGAGGTCAGTACCAGTGGGCCGCCGGGCTGGCAGCCGCCCGGTGGGCGGCTGGCCGGCCGACCGGCTCTCCCACGCCCACCTGGACGCCGCATACGCCGAGATGCTGGGCGGGGGCCGGCGGGTGTTCCACCGCGGGCAGGGCACCGAAACGACCGACGAGCCGATGTCGACCCGCAGCGTCGAAGTGGTCCACAAGACGATCAAGGCGGCGTTCCAACTCGCCGTCGACAAGGGGGAGTTGACACGGAACCCCGCAGCGCTCGCCATTCCCCCGGCCGTGGTCGACCAGCGGCGCACCTGGTGGAACCCCGAGCAGGTGGGACAGTTCTTGTCGTTCGTGGCCAACCGTTCGGACCTGCCGGCCGGTCTGGTCGAGGTCATGGCCGACACCGGGGGCCGATGGGGCGAACTGCTCGCCCTGGCGCTGGGAAGACGTCGACCTGGACGGGGCGACGGCCACGATCCGGCGTCAGCTCGTGGAGCACCCGGACAGCCGGGACCTGGGGGCTCGGCCCACCAAGCGGCCCCGAGCAAAGGCAACCGTGGGGCTCCACCCGGGGACGGTGACCGCCCTGCGGCGTCGGCGGGCCGAGCAGAGCGCCGACCGCTTAAAGATGGGCACCGGGTGGCCTGGTTCCGGGAGCGTGCACGAAGGGCTGATATTCACGTGGGCCGACGGGACCGCTATTCGTCCGTCGAGCCTGACGCGACTGGTCGCCAGGCTTTCAATGGAAGCCGGCCTCCCCCGTATAACGCCGCACGGTCTACGGCACAGTTTCGCTACGGCGGCCCTCACCGCTGGCGTGCAGATCGAGGTCGTGGCCGCCCGGCTGGGGAATACGGCCAGGGTCGTGCAGGAGGTCTACGCCCATGCTCTGCCGGCGGACGACCAGTCGGCCGCGCAGCTGGTCGGGGACCTTTACCGGCGTGGCGTGACCAATCTGTGACCAACGCGGTAGAGCCGGCCCGTTGGGACCGGCTCTGACCTGGTCGGGCTGACAGGACTCGAACCTGCGACCCCTTGACCCCCAGTCAAGTGCGCTACCAAACTGCGCCACAGCCCGACGGGACTGTGAACTGTAGCAAGCTCCCGCCGCCGCCTGGCCACTCGGATGCGGGCCGCCGACCGCCCGGTGGCTCAGCCGGTCGGGGCCTCCCCCTCCATGGCCTCGCCGTCGTCTCCTCCGTGGGGCGACTCGATCTCCTCGATCGTCTCCAGCACGGCGTCCTGCTGGTCCACGATGCCCTCGCGCTCGGCGGTCGACGGGGCCTGGTCGTCTCGCTGCTCTGCGTCGGTCATGACCCGCTGCTACCCGTTCCGGCCCTCGCCCACCCAAGCTCCCGCCGGATCAGTGCAGCGGCGGCTGGACGGTGACGATCCAGCCGATGACCTGCACCAGCCGCCACCCCAGGTACAGCACGACCACGGCGATCAGCAGCTTGAAGTGCCACGGCGTCTTCTCGTCGACCTCGCCGTCGGCCGCCTTGGCACGGTCCGCCGCCAGCTTCCCGGCGTCGGCCACGACCCGACCACACGTGGGGCACGAGCCGTCGGCCTCGAGGCTGTTCGGGTTGAGGAACCGGCTGCACGTCTCGCACCAGGGCATCGCAGTCGCACACGGTACGCGCCCGCCGCCCGAGCCGGCACACGCCCCTTGGTCCGAGCCGGCACACGCGCCTCCGGGCGAGCTGGCACACGGCGACGGCCGATCCCCACACGCCCCGCCGGTCCGAGCCGGGACCGCCTGCGGAACCGGGCATCGGCGCGCTTTCCAGGCGGGCGACGCGCCCGGGCCAGGCCCCGGAGCCAGGCCGCCGGGCACGCCCGAGTCCGACCCGGAGGGTCAGGTCCGCTGCAGGCGGCTGCGGGGGCCGGCGACCGCAACCCGTGACGGGACGGCCCGGCCCACGAGCCGCGACACCCGGGCAGACACGCCGAGCAGCAGGGCCAGGTCGATGCCCGTGGCGACGCCCATGTCGTCGCACAGGTGCACGAGGTCCTCGGTCGCCAGGTTGCCCCCTGCGCCCGCCGCGAACGGCGACCCGCCCAGACCACCGACCGCAGTGTCGAAGCGCACCACACCGAGCTGCAGGGCGGCGTACGCGTTCACCAGCGCCGTCCCGCGGGTGTCGTGCAGGTGCAGTCCCACGTCCGTGCCCGTCAGCGCCACCAGCTCGGCGACCCGGCGTGGCGTGGCCATGCCGGTCGTGTCGGCGTAGGTCAGCGTGGTCGCGCCCTCGGCCAGCGCCCTCGACCCGAGCGCGGCGACGTCCTCGGGGGCCAGGTCGCCCTCGTAGGGGGAGCCGAACGCGCACGAGATCACGGTGTCGATCGGCACCTCGCCGCCCACAGCGGCCCGGATAGCCGCCACCTGGGCGAGCGATTCCTCGACCGACATGCGCACATTGCGCTGGCTGTACGCCTCCGACGCCGACACCGTCAGCGAGACGCCGTCGACCCCGGCGGCCACG
This sequence comes from Acidimicrobiales bacterium, assembly GCA_035296625.1. GTDB lineage: Bacteria > Actinomycetota > Acidimicrobiia > Acidimicrobiales > VFJN01 > DATCLS01. Next base: position 22,937 of record DATHAO010000065.1, read on the forward strand.
GCCAGCTGCGCACCCCGCACGTTGGGCACGAGCGCCACGTACGACACGCCCGCCACGCGCCCGATGCCGGCCATGACCTCGGCGCCGCCCGCCATGGCGGGCACGGCCTTGGGGGACACGAACGCCGCGGCCTCGATCGTCGTCACGCCGGCGGCGACCAGCGCCTCGACCAGGTCGATGCGGGCGCCGACGCGCACCGGCGCCTCGGGCTGCAGCCCGTCACGCGGGCCGACCTCGCGGATCGTGATCGCGTCGGGCAGCCCGAACGCTGCGGGCGGGGACGGCGCCGGTGCGGGAACCACCGAGCCGGCGGTCATCGCGGGGACCCTGCGGACACGGTCACCCGTTCGGTCGTCGGCATCGGGCCAAGCCTCCCCTTCCCTGTCGGCGCGCGCGGTCGCACCCATGGCGTGCGCTCACACCGGCGGTACCCCGTGGTGCCGCTCGGTGAACCTGCGGTCCTTGCCGTCGGCCGACTCGATGCGGCGGATGAGCTCGCCGCGCAGGTCGCCGAAGTCGACGACGGCGTCGATCACCAGCTCCGACGCCAGGCGGTACAGGTCGACGTCGGCCTCGTAGGCCCGGCGCCGGTCCTCGACGAACGCCGAGCGCTCGTCCTCGTCGTCGATGGCGGCGATGCGGTTGGCGTAGACGGCGTTCACCGCGGCTTCGGGTCCCATCACGGCGATGCGGGCCGTGGGCAGGGCGATCGTAGCCTCGGGCTCGAACGCCGGGCCCGCCATGGCGTACAGCCCGGCGCCGTAGGCCTTGCGCACCACGACCGACACCTTGGGCACCGTGGCCTCGCTGACGGCCGTGACCATCTTGGCGCCGTGGCGGATGATGCCCTGCCGCTCGACGGCCGTGCCGATCATGAAGCCGGGTACGTCGGCGAGGAACACGAGCGGCACGTTGAACGCGTCGCACAGCCACACGAAGCGAGCCGCCTTGTCGGACGAGTCGACGAACAGCGCCCCGCCCTTGTGCAGCGGGTTGCTCGCCACGATGCCCACAGGGCGGCCGTCGAGCCGGGCCAGGCCCGTGATCACCTCCGGCGCGAACAGCGGCATGCGCTCGAAGAAGGACTCCTCGTCGACGAGGGCGTCGACGACGTGGTGCATGTCGTAGCCGACGTGCTCCTCGGCGGGGACCATGTCTGCGGTCAGCGGCCGCGCCGCCGGGCGGGGCTCGTAGCGGGGCGGGTCGTCGCGCCAGGTCTGCGGGAAGTAGCTGAACCAGGCCCGGGCCTGGTCGATCGCGTCCTCGTCGTCGACGGCCAGGTTGTCGCCGCAGCCCGACACCGTGGCATGCATGCGGGCGCCGCCCATCTGCTCGAGCGAGGTGTGCTCGCCGATCACCATCTCGGCCATGCGGGGCGAGCCCAGGTACATCGAGGCGTTGCCCTCCACCATGAACACGACGTCGCAGAAGCTGGGGATGTAGGCGCCGCCCGCCGCGGACGGCCCGAACAGGCAGCAGATCTGGGGCACGCGGCCGGACAGGCGAACCTCGTTGTAGAAGATGCGCCCCGCCCCCCGCCGCCCGGGGAACAGCTCGACCTGGTCGGTGATACGGGCCCCGGCGGAGTCGACGAGCCAGAACACCGGCAGTTCGTTGCGCAGGGCGTGCTCGGTCAGACGCACGATCTTCTCGACGGTGCGGGCACCCCACGACCCCGCCTTGACCGTGGGGTCGTTGGCCATGACGCACACGGGCCGGCCCTCGACGCGCCCCACCCCGGTGACCACGCCGTCGGCCGGCAGATCGGCGGCGGCGTTGTTGGCGAGCAGGCCGTCCTCGACGAACGAGCCCTCGTCGAGCAGCAGGGCCAGGCGGTCGCGGACGAACAGCTTGCCCTGGGCGGCGAGCTTGTCACCCACGTTGGCGAGGTTGCCCGCCAGCGCCCGCCCGGTCAGGCGGGCGAGCTGGTCGGCCTCGTGGCTGCCGTCCTCGCGGTCCTCGTCGCTCACGCCGGGGACACTAGGAGCGGCGGATGGCGAGGATGGCCACGTCGTCGCTCATGGCCTCGGACGCGAAGTCGCGCGCCGCCTCGAGCAGGTTCTTGCAGAGCACGTCGGCGGCGACGTTCGGGTCGCGCCGCAGGGTGTTGGCGATGCGCTCCTCGCCGAACATCTGCTCGCCGTTGCGCACCTCTGCCAGGCCGTCGGTGTAGAGCAGCAGCAGGTCGCCCTTTTCGAGTGGGATCTCGCGGGCGTGGTACTGGTTGTCGGGCGCCAGCATCAGCAACGGGCCTGTGGCCCGGAGCGGCCTGACGTCGCGGTCGTGCCACAGCCAGGCGGCGGGATGGCCGGCGGAGGCGAAGCGCAGCGTGTGGTGCTCGGTGTCGAACACCACGACGACCAGGGAGATGAGCTCCTCGCCGCGGCCCAGCGCCGACATCTGGGCGTTGAGCTCCTCGAGGGCCTGGCCCGGATCGCGGTACTGGCGCAGGAAGACCCGCAGCAGGTATTTCGCCTGGAACGCCGTGATCGATGCCTCGATGCCCCGCCCGGTGACGTCGCCGATGACCGCCGCCACGCGGCTCCTCCCGACGTGGACGACGTCGTAGAAGTCACCGGCCATGAGGCCGGTGCCGGCCTGGTAGCGCCGGCCCAGCTCGAAGCCGGCGAACTCGGGCAGCACCTCGGGTGCCAACCGGTCGGCCCACCGCTTGGGGGCCAGCTCGTCCTGGCTGAGCACCTCCTCCGCCTTGCGCTCGATCGTCGAGCGGTCCTCGGCGATGCGTGACTCACGCGCGAAGTCGCGCCCGTAGAGGACGGACAGCCCGACGGGCACGAGGACGAGGCCGAACAACACGCCGGCCACGCGGTCGCCCCACGTCGCCACCCCGAAGGCGGCGACGGTGAGCGACATGTAGAGGAACGTCGTGTGCAGGTCCTTGCGGTACTGGGACCGCGCCAGCACGGTCACGTCGGCTTCGGGGCTGCGCTCGGCTTCGATGCGCTTCCACACCACGCGAAGGCGGCGCGCCGAACGGGACCAGACGGCGGCGGCCACCAGGGATGCGGCCCCCACGAGGGCCAGGATGATCTCCATGTGGGGCACGATGCTACCGAACGCCGCTTGCCTGGTGGGAGGGGATCTTGTGCGAACAGCGTCCGCGCGAGGTCAGCTGCCCCGCTGGCGCACGCGCAGCTTGAGCGGTGTGGCCCCGAGGTCGAACGCCTCGCGCAGCTTGCGCTCGAGGTACCGCATGTAGGTGCGGGGCAGCTCGCGGTTTGCGAACAGCGTGAAGGTCGGCGGATCGGTGGCGCCCTGGATGGCGTAGAGCACCCGGGCCCCTCCCGGGGCCGGTTGGGCCTGCTGAGCGGCGTGGATGGCGGCGTTCACGCTGCTCGTGGGGATGCGGCGCCGGTAGGCGGTCACGCTGTTCTCGAGCGCCGGGAAGAGCTTGTGGACGCCCTTGCCGGTGAGCGCGCTCACCGGGAGCACCGGGGCGTCGCCGATGAAGCCGAGCTTCTCACCCACCTGCCAGCGCAGCTCGGGCCGGTCGTCGGGGTCGAGCAGCTCCCACTTGTTCAGCAGCACCACGATCGGGCAGCCCGCGGCGTCGATCCGCTCGGCCAGGCGCTGGTCCTGGCCGGTGACGCCTTCGGTGGCGTCGATGACCAGCAGCGCCACGTCGGCCTCGTCGACCGCCTTGAGCGCCCGGACCAGCGAGTAGTACTCGGTGCCCTCGTCGATCTTGGACTTGCGGCGCATACCGGCCGTGTCCACCAGGCGGATCGGCCCGAGGTCGGTCTCGATCAACGTGTCGATGGCGTCGCGCGTGGTGCCGGGCCGATCGTGGACGACGGCCCGCTCGTCGCCGGTGAGCCGGTTGAACAACGTGGACTTGCCGACGTTCGGGCGGCCGACGATGGCGACGGCCACGGTCTCGCCGGCGCGGTCGCCCGGCGCGTCGAGCCCGTCGCCGCCGGAGGCGGATTCGTCGCGGTCGCGGTCTCCGTTGCCCGAGCCGAACGTGGCGCCGGCGGCATCGGCCTCGTTCTCGGCGGGCAGCCGGGCCACGACCTCGTCGAGCAGGTCGCCCGTGCCCCGGCCGTGCAGCGCGCTGACCGCGTGCGGCTCGCCGAGGCCGAGGCTGAGCAGATCCCACATCTGGGCCTCGCGGCCCACGCTGTCGACCTTGTTCGCCACGACGAGGACCGGCTTGCCGGTGCGGCGCACGATCTCGGCGGCCTTGGCGTCGTCGTCGGTCACTCCGACCGTCACGTCGACCACGAACAGCACGACGTCCGCGTCGGCCACGGCCCGCTCGGACTGGCGGCGGACCTTGGCGTCGAGGTCGCTGCCGCCGACCATCCACCCGCCGGTGTCGACGAGGCGGAACTCGCGGCCCTGCCACTCCGCCTCGACGTCGTGGCGGTCGCGGGTGACGCCGGGTTGCTCCTCGACGATCGCCTCCCGGCGGCCGATGACCCGGTTCAGCAGCGTGGACTTGCCGACGTTCGGCCGGCCCACGATGGCGACGACGGGGACGGCCACGGTCAGCGCCCTGCGCCGATCGTTGCGGGCGCCCGGCCCTTGGGGCCCGGAGCGCCGGCGCCTGCGGACCGGCCGGCGGCGAGGCCGAGGGCGGCGCGCAGGGAGGCGCCGTCGGCGGGGACGACCTCGACGGGGCGGGGCAGGTCGGTGGGCTCGGTGCCGTCGAGGAACCGGCCCTGCGTAAGACACACGTCGGGGAGCAGGTAGCGGTGGCCTTCGGGCTGGTCGGCCAGCACCCGGGCCAGGTCGCTGCCCACCATGAGCCCCGAGACCCCCACGTTGCCGCCGAAGAACTCGTTGTCGACCGTGACGATGCGCACGTCGGGGCGGCCGGCGCGCTCGACGAGCGGGGACAGCACCCGGGCGCCGTAGGGGGCCGTGAGGATGGCGACAGGAGCGCCGCGGCTCGGCCCGATGTGCAGCGGCCGGCCCTCGGCGACGGCGGCCGGCCCGGCGGCGAGTCGCTGGCCCCGGTAGGGCTCGTAGTCCGCGTCGACGGACCGGGACACGTCGGCCGTGCTCCGGTCGCCCGCCCCCGCACCGGGCGCGTGCGCGGTGACGTTCTGGGGTCCCGGGGCCCGCGTGCGGGGTGTGGGCGACGCCGGAAGGGAGGGGGCCCCGCACGCCGGCGCGGACGCCGGCGCCGGCGCGGCGCTCGCTGGCGGGCGGGAGGCGTCGGTTGTGCGGAAGAAGCCGCCGCGCTCCCCCGTCGGGTCGGTCCGGCCGACGCCCGGCAACCGACCCCCCAGAAGCTCGATCTCGAAGGCGCGGGCCATGCCGATGCCGTCCTCGTGCATGGCGAACTCGCCGTAGTCGCCGGCGGGCGGGAACGGCCGGCCGGCCAGCAGGTAGTACTCGTCGGCGGCGTAGACGAGGCGACGGCCCAGCACCGCCAGGTAGAGCTGCTGCCAGTCGGCCACGGCGTCGACCACCGCCGCCGCCTCGGCCCGGGTGTGGGGCCGCATGCGGGCCTCGGTGCTGTAGCGCGACACGCCGAGGGGCACGACGCAGACCGAGGCCAGCTCGGGGTAGCGGTCGAGCACGCCCGCGAGCGTGTCGTCCAGCACGGCGCCGTCGTTGACTCCCGGGCACACCACGACCTGGCCGTGCACCTCGACGCCGTGGTCGAGCAGCGCCCGCAGCCAGCGCAGGCTCGTGGCGCCCCGCCGGTTGCGCAGCATCTCGGCCCGCACGTCGGGGTCGGTGGCGTGGATGCTCACGTACAGCGGGCCCAGGCCCTCGGTGACGACCCGCTCGAGGTCGGCCTCGGTGAAGCGGGTCAGCGTCGTGAAGTTCCCGTAGAGGAACGACAGGCGGTAGTCGTCGTCCTTCAGGTAGAGGCTGCGTCGCAGCCCCGGCGGCAGCTGGTAGATGAAGCAGAACTCGCAGTGGTTGTCGCACGTCCGCACCCGGTCGAACAGCGCCGAGTGCACCTCGACGCCGAGCGGCTCGCCGGCCCGCTTGGCGATCTCGACCACCGTGTCGAGCCCGCCCCGGCCGACCTCGAGCACCAGCTCGGGCTCGTCGACCAGGACGCGCCACTCGATCAGGTCGCGGGGCACGGTGCCGTTCACCGCAGCGATCTCGTCGCCCTCCACGATGCCGGCGCGCGCCGCGGGCGAACCGGGGCTGACGGCGACGACACGGGGAGCAGACACGAAGGACCACTCTACGGCCCTCGGTACCCTGGCGTGCATGGCCGTCGACAAGGTGCTCCTCGCCGCGCCCCGTGGTTTCTGCGCCGGCGTCGAGATGGCGATCAAGGCGCTCGCGTGGATGGTGCGCGCGTTCGAGCCCCCCGTGTACTGCTACCACGAGATCGTCCACAATCAGCTGGTCGTCGAGCGGTTCCGCCAGCTCGGCGTCGTGTTCGTCGACGACATCGCCGAGGTGCCCGAGGGCCACCCGATCATGCTCTCGGCCCACGGCTCCGCCCCCGAGGTGGTCGCCGCCGCCAAGGAGCGCGGCAGCTTCGTGGTCGACGCCGTGTGCCCGCTCGTCACGAAGGTGCACCACGAGGTGAAGGTGCGGGCCGGCAAGGGCTACCGCATCGTCTACGTGGGCCACGAGGGCCACGAGGAGGCCGTCGGCACGATGGCCGTCGCCCCGGCGTCGATCGACCGGGTCGAGTCTGTCGCCGAGGTGGACGCCCTCGCCCCCTCGCCCGACGACCAGCCCGTGGCCCTGCTCGCGCAGACGACGCTGTCGCACCGCGACTGGGCGGCGGTCGCCGACCGGGCCGCCGAGCGCTTCCCCGAGCTGTGGCGCCCCGGGCGCAGCGACCTGTGCTTCGCCACGACGAACCGCCAGTCGGCGCTGGCCGAGATCGCGTCCCGATGCGACGCCGTCGTGGTGATCGGCTCGGCGAACTCGTCGAACACCCGGGCGCTCGAGAAGCTGGCCCGCGAGTCGGGCCAGGCGCGGGTGCACCGGGTCAATGCCGCCGACGAGGTCCCCGACGACCTCGCCGGCACGGTCGGCGTCACGGCCGGTGCCTCGGCCCCTGAGGAGCTGGTCGATGCGGTCATCGCCCGCCTCGCGCCCGCGGAGGGGGTCGAGGAGGTGCGCATCACGAGCGAGGACGAGTACTTCCCTCCGCCCCGTGAGCTGCGCGACGTGCTCGCGGGGGTCGATGTGCTCGCGACGTTCGGTCTGGGCGGCTCGGTGCCTGACCGCCCGGCGATCGACGACCGGCGCCTCGCCGCCAGCGACGTCCTCGCCCTGCTCGCCTGAGCGCGGAGGTGCCCGGCGGCCGGCCGGCGCGGCGGAACGTCAGACGCCGGCGCGCTTCCGGGCCTCGTCGAAGACGGCCTGGAGCGACGCGTGGAGCCGGTCGGTCATCTCGCGCACCACCCGCCGGGGCGCCCGCGACGGGCCTTCGCTGGACCCCGCCACGATCGGCTCGCCGATCACCACCACGACCTTGTGCGGCGCGATGAACGTCTTGCCGGGCGGCATCGCGGCCTCGGACCCGCCGATGCCCACGGGCACGATCGGCACGCCGGAGCGGGCTGCCACGTAGGCGGCGCCGTCGAACAGGTCCTCGACGACGGGGCCCGACCGGCGGCTGCCCTCGGGGAACAGGACCAGCGACTCGCCGTTCTCGATGACCCGGATGCAGGTGCGCAGCGACTCGCGGTCGGCCGTACCGCGGTGCACCGGGAACGCGCCGAGCATCGAGAAGAAGCGGCCGAGCGTCGGGTACTTCCAGATCGAGGCCTTGCCCATGTAGCGCATGCGCTCGGGCCGGGTCGTGGCCGCCAGCAGGAAGTCGATGTTCGAGCGGTGCACCGGCGCCAGCACGAAGGGGCCCTCGGCCGGCAGGTTCTCCCGACCCCGCACCTCGAGACGGAAGTACGGCGTCGCCAGGCCCTTGAACAGGGCCCGGACGATGCGGTAGCTCGTGGTCTCGAGCCGGGTCGGCGGGTGGACGTCGACCGGCTCGGCCCTTACGACGGCCTCAGCCACCGGCCATGCTCGCCAGCTCGCCGACGATCTGGTCGATCGTGCGGTCGCTCGTGTCGATCTCGATCGCGTCGTCGGCCATCGCAAGCGGCGAATCGGTGCGACCCTGGTCGAGGGCGTCGCGCCGGGCCAGGTCGGCGGCCACGGTCTCGTAGTCGAGCTGGGTCACCTCGGCCGCCCGGCGGTCGGCCCGCACGTCGGGGCGGGCGGTCAGGAACACCTTGAGCGTGGCGTCGGGGAACACGATCGTGCCGATGTCGCGTCCCTCGAGCACGCCGCCGCCGTGGTCGGCGGCCCACTGGCGCTGGCGGCGGCGCAGCTCGGCGCGGACCTCGGGGTTGGCGGCCACGATCGACACCGCGCGGGTCACCTCGGGTCCCCGGATCTCGATCGTGGCGTCGACGCCGTCGACCCGCACGCCGTCGGTCGACACGTCGAGCTCCACCGTGCGGCACAGCTCGGCCGTCGGTCCGACGTCTGCCGGATCGATGCCGCGGCGCAGCGCTGCGAACGTGACGGCCCGGTACATGGCCCCCGTGTCGAGGTACGGCAGCCCGAGGCGCTCGGCCAGGCTCCGTGCCACGGTCGACTTGCCCGAGCCCGCGGGCCCGTCGATCGCGATCACCTTCACGAGCGCGTCACCCTAGTCACCCCCGCGTGCCGGCCGGCGCTGCCCGGGGCCCGCTCGCGCCGTCGGCGGGTGGACGCAGCGCGTCGAGCGCGTCCCAGAACCCGGGGAACGTCTTGGCCACGCACCCGGGGTCGGCGATCTCGATGCCGGGCACCCGAAGCCCGACGAGCGCGAAGCTCATCGCCATGCGGTGGTCCTCGTAGGTGGCCACCCGGGCCGGACGCGGCATGCCGGGCCGGACGACGAAGCCGTCGGCCTCCTCGTCGGCCTCGATGCCGCAGCGGCGCAGCTCGCGGACGACGTCGCCGATGCGGTCGGTCTCCTTGCCACGGATGAACCCGATGCCCCGCACCCGGGTGGGCGAGTCCGCGAACACGGCGACGGCGGCAAGGGTCTGGGCCGTGTCGGAGATATCGGACATGTCCACGTCGACGCCGTGCAGCGCCTCGGTGCTCTCGACGGTCGTGGCGTCGTCGCCGCCCTCGACCCGGCAGCCCATGCGCTCGAGCACGTCGACGAACGCCACGTCGCCCTGCAGGGCGTGGCGACCCAGACCCTCGATCGTGACGCGCCCGCCGCAGATGGCGGCGGCGGCGACGAAGTACGAGGCGGCGCTCGCGTCGGGCTCGACGGTGTGGTGAGCGGCGCGGTAGCCGCCGGGTGCCGCCACCCACCCGGTGCCGCCGGGCGTGTCGACCGGTTCCACAAAGGCGCCGAACGAACGCATGACGGCGACCGCCATGTCCACGTACGGACGTGACACGAGCCGTCCCGGCGTCGTGAGCCGCAGCCCGCCGGGCCACGCCGGTCCGCTCAGAAGCAGCCCCGACACGAACTGGCTGGAGGCGGAGCCCGGCACGGTCAGCGCCGCGGCCGCCGCGCCCGGATCGCCACCCGGCGGGACGGCCGCGCCGTGGACGACGACGGGCAGGTGGCCGGGCTCGCCCTCCTCGACGACCGTGGCGCCCAGCGCCCGCACGGCGGCGATGCCGTCAGCCATGGGCCGGGACCGCAGCGGCGGGGCGCCGTCGAGGCGATAGCGGCCCGGGCCGAGGGCGACGAGCGGCAGCAGGAACCGGCTGGTCGTGCCGGACAGGCGGGCGTCGAGCACGTGGTCGCCGTCCGGGAGCCGCCCCCCGAGCCCGTGGACCACGACCCGGGCCGCGGTCGGGTCGGTATCGAGGCCCACGCCCAGTGTGCGCAGGGCGTCGAGCATCGCCTCGGTGTCCTCCGCGAACAGGGCGCCGTCGAGCACGCTACGCCCGGGGGCCAGCGCGGCGCACACGAGCGCCCGGTTCGTCAGGCTCTTCGATCCGGGAGGCCGCACGGTGGCGTCGAGTGGCCCGGTGACCGGCGCCACGGCCCGGACCGCGGTGCTCACGTGCCGCCCTTCTGGCAGCGCCCGTGCGCCCGGGGCGAAGTCAGCGCCGCCAGAACAAGCGGTGACCCTCGGGTGGAGCGGGCGGGGCTCACGAGGCCGCACCCCCGCCGAGCGTGTGGACCGACGGGTGGTAGCCGGCGCCCACGAGCGCCCGGCGGAACTCGCGGGCTGCGTCGCTCTCGACCAGCATCGTGATCACGCCCCGGTCGCCCTCGGTGGAGTGGACGATCTCGAAGTCGACGATGTTCACGTCCAGGTCGGTGGCGAGCGTGGCCACCTCGGCCACCACGCCCGGCCGGTCGGGCACGGGGACCCGCAGCTCGCGCAGGTCCGCCGGCGTGCGCAGCCGGGCCGGCAGGTTCACCCGGGCGGCCCGGGCCTGGGCCAGGCCGTCGACGAGGCTCTGGCGATCGCCCTTGTCGACCACCTGGCGCATCTCGCCGAGCGCCTGGATCAGCTCGTCGAGCACCTCGGTGATCGCCACCCGGTTGTCCTCGCAGATGTCGGGCCAGATGCCCGGGTGGCCGGCGGCGATGCGGGTCATGTCGCGGAATCCGCCCGCGGCGAGGCGCAGGAGCCCTCGCTGCTCCTCGCTGCGGGCGTCGGCCAGGCGCATCAGCGTCGCTGCGGTCAGGTGCGGCACGTGCGACACGACCGCGACCAGCGTGTCGTGGCGGTCGGGCGGCAGGGCCAGCACCTCGGCCCCGAGCGTCGTGACGATCGCCCGCACCTGGGCGAAGGCTGCGGAGTCCGTCTCTGCGGTGGGCGTGAGCACCCACGTGGCGCCCTCGAACAGGTCGGCCGTGGCGCCCTCGACGCCGTCCTGCTCGGAGCCGGCCATCGGGTGGCCGCCCACGAACCGGGGGTCGGCCACGGCGTCGACCACCGCCGACTTCGTGCTCCCCACGTCGGTGACCAGGCCGGGACCGGCGGCGAGCGCCCGACGGGCGGCGGCCGGCACCGCCTTCACCGGCGTGGCGACGAACGTGATCGTGGCGTCGGGGTCGTCGCCCACGGCGTCGAGTGCGCCGAGCTCCAGCGCCCGCCGAGCCCGCGCCTCGTCGTGGTCGCGGCCGGTGACGTGCCAGCCGATCTGGCGCAGGCGCATGCCGATCGAGCCGCCGATCAGACCGGTGCCGACGACGACGGCGCGGCCGGGCTCGTGTGGGCGTCCGAGCACCAGGTCAGGCCCGGCCTGTGGGGGTGCGGGCTCGGTCACCGGATCGTCCCCTCACCGCGGCAGGTCGTCGCGGAGGTTGCGGGCGCCCTCGAGGTACACGTGGTGCAGGCCGGACCGGGGGACGTCCGTGGCGAGGTGGATCATCACGCGGATGCAACGTGGCGCGCCGCCCTCGATCTCGAGCTCGCGGGCGCAGAGAAGCGGCACGTCGCCCAGGCCGAACTTGCGGGCCGCCTCGGCCGGGAACGCGCTGTGGATGTCGCCGGTCGCGGTGATGATCACGCTGATCAGGTCGTCGTGCGCGAGCTCGTTGCGGGCGAACAGCTCCTCGAACAGGGCGATCACGCGCTCGGACAGGTGCTCTCGCTCGTCGACGTCGACGGTGGTGGCACCTCGGAGGGCTCGGACGGCGGGCGACATGGCGGATAGAGGTTAGCGGCGCCCCTGCGCCCGCCCGCCACCGGGGCCGCGACGGTTCCCACCCACCCTGTCGGCAGGGCGGCGACCGGGCCCGGCGCCGCGGCCCGGGCGCGCCGGGGGCGCCGGCCCCGGGCGCGGCGCAGCCGCCCGCTCAAGGGCACGGACCTCGTCCTGGGCCAGCGCGCGCCACTCCCCCGGGGCCAGGCGGTGGTCGCTGAGCGGACCGATGCGCACCCGCACGAGGCGCCGCACCGGGTGGCCGACGGCCGCGCACATGCGCCGGACCTGCCGGTTGCGCCCCTCGTGGATCGTGAGGCGCAGGACCTGGTCGTCGGCCAGGGCCACGACGGCCGGCGCCGTGATGCCGTCGTCGAGCTCGACCCCTTCACGGAGCCGCCGCAGGGCCCCCCGGCTGGGCTTGCCGGCCACCTCGGCCAGGTACTCCTTGTCGACGCCGAACGAGGGGTGGGTCAGCCGGTGGGCCAACTCACCGTCGTTCGTGAGCACCAACAGGCCCTCGGTGTCGGCGTCGAGGCGCCCGACCGGGTACACCCGCGGCTCGGCGGGGACCAGATCGACGACGGTCGGGCGGCCCTGCGGGTCGGCGGCCGTGGTGACCACACCGGCCGGCTTGTTGAGCAGGTAGTGCACGAGCCCGGGACGCAGGCCCACGGCGGCGCCGTCGACCTCGACCAGGTCGGCCTCGGGATCGACCCGCACCCCCAGCGTGGCGACCTCGCCGTTGACCCGCACGCGGCCGGCGGCGATCAGGTCCTCGGAGGTCCGGCGGCTGCCGACGCCCGCCTGGGCCAGAACCTTTTGCAGCCGCTGCCCTCGGGGGTCGGCACCCTCGCCGGTGCCTCGGCCCCCGCCGATGCCCCCTCCCGCACCGATGGCCTCGCCCTCGCCGGTGCCTCGGTCCCCGCCGACGCGCTCGCCGTCGCCGGTGCCGTCGCCCCCGCTGATGCCCTCGCCGGTGCGGTCATCCTCGCCGGCCACGGCGGCGGCGTCTTCCGGGTCCGACGGGGGCCCGCCGCCGTCGGGGGCGCTCACGGCCGGGACCGGTCCCCCGGCCAGCCGCCCCGTTCCGCGCCTTCGCCGTCACCGTCGACGGCGCCCCAGGTCCCGAGCCCCGTCCCGGTCCCGCCGGAGGGATCGTCGCCGTCACCGACGCCAACGCCGCCAGCGTCTCGAGCGTCGTGGTCGAGGACGTCGCGGGACACCGGCACGCCCTCGACGTCGGCCCCCAGCTCGGCATCCAGATCCCCGTCGAACCCACCGTCGCCATCGTCGGCGCGACCGCCGCCGGCGATGAACGCCTCGGTGGCGGCCGTCGCGTCGTAGCGGTCGGGCGAGGCCATGCCCTCAGGGCGCAGGCCCTGCTCGAGCTGCTCGACGACGGCGGCGCTGGGCACGAAGTCGCCGAGCGGGGGCAGCTGCGAGAGGTCATCGAGGCCGAGCTGCTCCAGGAACGAGCGCGTCGTGCCGTAGAGGACGGCCTGGCCCGGACCCGTGTCGCGCCCCAGCTCCGCGATGTAGCCCCGCTGCGTCAGCGTCCGCATCACGCCCTCCGCGCTGACGCCGCGGATCGAGGCCACCTGGGCCCGCGAGATCGGCTGCTTGTAGGCGACGATGGCGAGCGTCTCGAGGGCGGCCGCAGACAGCTTCGCTGTCTGGCCCTCGAGCACGAACCGCTCGACGTACGCGGCCTGATCGGGGTGAGTCTGGTAGCGCCATCCGCCGGCGACGCGCACGAGCTGGAATCCGCGGCCCTCTGCCTCGTACTCCTCGGCCAGGCTCCGGCACAGCTCGTCGACGACCGGTGGCGACAGCTCGAGCAGCTGGCCGATCAGGTTCGTGTCCAGTGGGACCTCGGCCACGAGGACGAGCGCCTCGATGGCCCGGCGGGCCTCGTCGCCGACGCGGTCGGAGGGCAGGCGCAGACCCGAGTCGCTCACCGGTCGATCGCCCCGCTCACCCGTCGTAGGCGTCGACGGCATCGAGCGGGTCGACCCCGGCGGCGCCGACGCCCACCCACCGGATCTCGATGTCGCCGAACGTGCGGGGCTGGTCGAGCTCGACCACGCCCTGCTTGAACAGCTCGAGCACCGCGAGGAACCGCACCACGACCTCGAGCCGCTCGACCAGGTCGCCGGTCAGCGCCCGGAACGAGATGCGCCCCACCCGCGGCAGCTCGG
>DATHAO010000066.1:0-41029 GCA_035296625.1 Acidimicrobiales bacterium
AGTCAACATGGCCGTTTACCCCGCGTACGCCCCGCGTGTGCTGTCGCCCGCCGACGTTCGCCGCTGCGTCCCCTGGCTGTCTGAGCTGGAGACCACGCCGGCGGTGCTCGTCCCACACTCGGAGGGCGACCACGGCATCTGCGATCAGCCAGGGTCAAGGCCGCCGGACCGGGTCGGCGGGCGAGTTCCCAGGTCGTCCGGCATTTCGCCGGGGTGGGGGACGTGGGGCTAGAAGGAATCGAACCTTCGACCTCACCCTTATCAGGGGTGCGCTCTAACCGACTGAGCTATAGCCCCGCTGGCAGGTCTGGGAGACTAGCGCTTCCGCCGGGCGAGCAGCGAACCCCTGGGAGGGCCACCACCCCCGGACGGGCGCTGGCGGGAGCGCTGGTCGCGCTCCTTGATGATGGTGTAGCGGGCGCCGCCGGTGACCTCGTTGATGAGGTTGAGGAGCACGGTGAGGAGCACGTTGCCGGCCGAGCCGGTGACCGCCAGCACCAGCCCGCCCATCGCCGCGGCCTTGAAGACGGTGCCGTCGTCGAGGGCGAAGCCGTCGACGAGCACCTCGCCGTCGGGGCAGTCGTCGTCGCTCTCGAACTCCTGGCCGTCGGCGACGTCGTCCTCCGGGATGCACCGACCGTAGGCCCCGAGACGGGTGACGAAGCTCTCGGCCTCGTCGATCGTGCCCGACGACCGGGCCACGTTCCACAGCAGCGTTCCGGCCACCATGAGGATGAGGAACAGGCAGAAGTAGAACAGCACTGAGACCTTGAAGACGGACCACGGGTCGATCGACCACAGCCGCTGGCGGACGCGCACCCCGCGCCGCTGGGCGCGCCGGCTGCGGCGGCCCGCGACGCCGCCACCGGTGGCCGGCCCGACGGGGGCGGGCCGAACGGGGTCGCCGGGCGGGGAGGTCATCGACCCCGGCACCGGGTCGGCCCACCCGACGGCCGGGGCGTCGGCGACAGTGCCCGAGGACGTCACGTGGGACGGGGCCGGACCGAGGCGGCCGACGCCGGGGGTGCCGGCGCCGCTCGAGGAGGAGCCGATGGTGTCGCCTCGGCCGTCCGCCAGCAGGGCGTCGAGCTCGGAGTCGCCGGTGGACTCGAAGGAGGAGGCCCGGGTCCTCGCGGCAGGCGGCGCGCCGGCGTGGCCCCGGTTGCCTATGTCCGTGCCGGTGTCCGCAGGGGCCGAGGGACCGGGGGGCGGCGCGCCGAGCGCGGGATCACCCGTCGCATCGCTGTCACCCGGCGCCGCCTCGCCACCGGAGCCGTTGCCCGGGGGGAGGCGATCCTCGGCAGTCGCTCGGGGCGCGTCAGCCGGCATCGAGCCGATCTTACGGCACGTCAGGGCCCCCACCGGACTCGACCGGACCGTGCGTCGCCGCTCACGCGCCGCAGACGACGAAGTGGACGGGGTCCGAGGCCGGCAACGGCTGGCACAGTCCCGCGCCGGCGGCGACGCGGAGCACCTCGGGCACCACGCCGCGCGGCACGTCGACGGCGAGGCCGGTCTCGTGGTCGGAGGTCCCGGGGCGGGCCACGGGGTAGGGGTTCGTGGCGCGTCGCTCCCACAGGGCCTCCTGCTCGGCCCGGGTCCGCAGTCCCGAGGCGACCGGCACGGGGTGGCCGAGGAGAGCGTCGGCCCGGGCGAGGGCGGCCAGCATCGCGGGCGCCAGGCCGGCCCGCTCCCCCACGCCGCCACCCGCGCCGGTACCGGCACCACCCGGCCCCCGGCCCCCACTCGGAGCGACGCCGCCCGGCGGTCCCACGGCCCTGCCCTCGGCCCGCGCCCAGGCGGTGACGTCGCCGACGACGACCTGGACCTCCACCTCGTGGCCCTCCCGGGTGAACGCGACGAGCCGCCCGCCGTTCACCTCGGCAAGGGTGCGGGCCGCCCGTTCGCCCTCGGCCGCTCCCGCGAGGGCGGCGGCGTCGGCCGCGGTGCGGGCCTCCGTGCGGTCGGTGAGGGCCCGCCCGAGCGGAACGAAGGCCAGCGTGGCCAGGATGGCCAGCCCGAGGACGGCCGTGACGAGCGGCGTTGCCTGCCCCCGCTCGTCGTCCCGGACGTGTGGACGTGTGCGGTGCACCCTGCACCTCCCCTGGGCGCGCCAAGACCGGCGTGCCCGTCGTCAGACGTGAAGGGGAAGTGGAGGTGGAGGGTCGCCGAGCGACCCGATCACTCCTCGCCGCCGAGCACCGGGGCCACCGCGGCCACCGTCTGCCCGGAGCCGAGCTGCATGACCCGCACGCCGGTGGCGTCGCGACCCTGCGACGACACGTTGCGCACGGCGAGCCGCATCAGCGTGCCCGCCGAGGAGATCAGCACGATCTCGTGGTCGATGCCGACCATGAAGGCCGCCACGACGGCGCCCTTCTTGGCCGTGAGCTTGATGGCCCGCACGCCCTGGCCGCCGCGGCCCTGGCCGTTGAAGCGGTCGAGCTGGGTGCGCTTGCCGTAGCCCTGGTCGGTGATGAGCAGCAGCGAGACGTCGCCCCGGGCCACGTCGGACGACACGACCTCGTCGCCCTGGCGCAGCTTCATGCCCCGCACCCCGGCCGCGGCCCGGCCCATGGGACGCACCTCGTCCTCGGAGAAGCGGATGGCCATGCCGCTCTTGGCGATCATGAACACGTCGCTGTCACCGTTGGTCGGCAGCACGCGGACCAACTCGTCGCCGTCGCGCAGGTTGATGGCGATGAGGCCGCTGCGCAGCGACGAGTCGTACTCGTTGAAGCGCGTCTTCTTTACCTGGCCCTGCTTGGTCGTGAAGAACAGGAAGCGGTTCGTCTCGTAGTCGCGGGTGTCGATGATCGCCTGGATGTGCTCGCCCGGCTGAAGGGGCAGCAGGTTCACGATGGCCGTGCCGCGGGCCGTGCGGTCCTTGCGCGGGATCTCGTGCGCCTTGAGCCGGTAGACGCGCCCCATGTTCGAGAAGAACAGCAGGTAGGCGTGCGCGGTCGTTGACAGGATGTGGGTGACGTAGTCGTCGTCGCGCAGGTTCGCGCCGGCGATGCCGCGCCCCCCCCGACCCTGGGCCCGGAACGTGTCGGCGGGAACGGTCTTCGTGTAGCCCCGCGACGAGAACGTGACGACGAGCTCCTCGTCGTCGATCAGGTCCTCGATGTCGATCTCGCCCACGTCGTAGGTGATCTCGGAGCGGCGCGGGTCGGCGAACCGCTCGCGCACATCGGCGAGCTCGTCCTTGATGACCTGCCGCAGCTTGGCCTCGTCGCCGAGGATCGCCTCCAGCTCGGCGATCGTCTCGCGCAGCTTCCCGAGCTCGGTCTCGAGGTCGATGCGGGCGAGACGGGTCAGCTGGCCGAGGCGCATCTCGAGGATGTGCTCGGCCTGCTCCTGCGAGAACTCGAACGGCTCGCCCATCAGGGCGGTGCGGGCGGCGTTGCGGTCCTCGGAGGCGCGGATGAGGGCGATGACCTCGTCGATGACGTTGATGGCCTTGAGCAGGCCCTCGACCAGGTGCGCCCGCTTCTGGGCCTTGGCCAGCCGGAACTCGCTGCGGCGGCGGATGACCTCGACCTGGTGGTCGATGTAGGCCTGCAGGGCCTGTACCAGGTTGAGCGTGCGGGGCACGCCGTCGACAAGCGCCACGGTGTTCACCGCGAAGTTCGTCTGCAGCGGCGTGTGCTTGTAGAGGTTGTTGAGGATGACGAGCGCCGGAGAGTCCTTCTTGAGCTCGATCACCAGGCGCGTCTGGCCCTGGGCCGACTCGTCGTTGACGTCCGCGATGCCCTCGACCTGGCGCGTGTCGACGAGTTCCTTGATCTTCGTGGCCGTCGCCGCGATCGAGGTCTGGTACGGCATCTCGGTGACGACGATGCGATCGCGCTGGCGGGCGGTGCCCTCGACGATCTCGGCCTTCGCCCGCAGGCGGATCGAGCCCTTGCCCGTGCGGTAGGCGTCCATGATGCCGGCGCGGCCCATGATGAGGGCGCCGGTCGGGAAGTCCGGACCCTTGATGAACTGCATCAGGTCGTCGGGCGTGGCTCCGGGGTTGTCGAGGAGGTGCACGACAGCGTCGATCGTCTCGCCCAGGTTGTGGGGCGGGCTGTTCGTCGCCATGCCCACGGCGATGCCCTGGCTGCCGTTGACGAGCAGGTTCGGGAAGCGGGCGGGGAGCACCACCGGCTCCTCGAACTCGCCCGAGTAGTTGTCTTCGCGGTCGACCGTGTCTTCCTCGATGTCGGCCAGCATCACCATGGCCAGCGGGTCGAGCCGGCACTCGGTGTAGCGAGCCGCCGCCGGCCCGAAGTCGGGCGAGCCGAAGTTGCCGTGGCCGTCGACGAGCGGGTGGCGCAGCGAGAAGTCCTGCGCCATGCGCACGAGCGCGTCGTAGATCGACCCGTCGCCGTGGGGGTGGTAGCGCCCCATGACGTCGCCGGTGACGCGGGCGCACTTCATGTAGCTGCGATCGGGGCGAGCCCCGATGTCGAGCATTCCCCAGAGGATGCGACGGTGGACGGGCTTGAGGCCGTCACGGACGTCGGGCAGCGCCCGCGCCGTGATGACCGACATGGCGTAGTCGAGGAAGGAGCGCTCCATCTCCTCCTGGATCTCGATGGGCTCGATCGCGAGGCGGCCGCCGCCTTCGCGCGCCTCGGGCGCGTCGTCGGAGCCGTCGGGGGGTGTGGTGTCGTCAGCCATCAGATGTCCACGAAGCGGGCGTCACGGGCGTTGGTCTGGATGAAGTGCTTGCGGCTCTCGACGTCCTCGCCCATGAGGATGGTCATGATCTCGTCGGCCAGTGCCGCCTGCTCGACGTTGACCTGCAGGAGCGTCCGCGTGGCCGGATCCATCGTGGTGATCCGCAGCTCGTCGTAGTCCATCTCGCCCAGGCCCTTGAGGCGGGCGAAGTCCTTCTTGTGGTTGGGGCGCTCCGTCAGGAACGCGTCCTTCGCGGAGTCGTCCTTCAGGTAGACCTTCTCCTTGCCCACCTCGGTCGAGTAGAGCGGGGGCTCGCAGATGAAGACGTTGCCGTTCTCGACGAGCGGCTTCATCTGCCGGAAGAAGAACGTCAGCAGCAGCGTGCGGATGTGGGCGCCGTCGACGTCCGCGTCGGTCAGCAGGCAGATCTTGTCGTAGCGCCGCTTGTCGATGTCGAACTCGTCGCCGAGGCCGGCACCGATGGCGGAGATCAGCGTCTGGATCTCGGCGTTCTTGAGCATGCGGTCGGGCCGGGCCCGCTCGACATTCAGGATCTTGCCCCGGATGGGCAGGATCGCCTGGGTGGCCGGGTTGCGAGCCGAAACGGCCGAGCCGCCGGCCGAGTCGCCCTCGACGATGAACAACTCACGCTCGCCGCGGTCCTTCGAGGAACAGTCCTTGAGCTTGTCGGGCATGCCGGCGCCGTCGAGCAGCGTCTTGGACCGGATGACGTCGCGCGCCTTCTTGGCCGCGGCGCGCGCCTGTGCGGCGGCCATGGCCTTCTTGACGATCTTGTTGGACTCGGTGGGGTTCTCTTCGAGCCAGTCGCCGAGCTTCTCGTTGGTGGCGCGCTGGACCAGCGTCTTGATGCTGGTGTTGCCGAGCTTGGCCTTGGTCTGACCCTCGAACTGCGGGTCCCGCAGGCGGACCGACACGATGGCGGTGATGCCCTCGCGGAAGTCCTCACCCTGGAGGTTCGGATCCTTCTCCTTGAGCATGTTCTTCGCCCGGGCGTACTTGTTCATCGCCGTCGTGAGGGCCGCCTTGAAGCCCTCGACGTGGGTGCCGCCCTCGATCGTGTTGATGCCGTTGGCGAAGCTGTGGATACCGTCGGTGTTGTAGGCCGTGTTCCATTGGAAGGCGACCTCGACCTCGGAGGTCTCGTCGGCGTCGGTGAAGTAGCCGACCTTCGAGAAGAGGCTCTCCTTCGACTTGTTGATGTGGCGCACGAAGTCGACGATGCCGCCGGCGTACTTGTAGACGACCGGCTCGTTGTCGTGGCCGGGGCGCTCGTCCTTGAAGCGGATCTCGAGGCCCTTGTTGAGGAAGGCCATCATCTGCAGGCGCTCGATGATCGTGCGGGCCGAGAACTCGGTCGTCTCGAAGACCGAGCCGTCGGGCCAGAACGTCACCGTGGTGCCCCGGCGGGGACCCGAGCCGTTGCGGGGCGAATCGCCCATCACCTTGAGCTTGCCCAGCGGCTTGCCCCCGTCGACGAAGGTCATGACGTGGCGCTTGCCGTCGCGGTCGACCTCGACGACCAGCTTGGTGGACAGGGCGTTGACGACCGATACGCCGACGCCGTGCAGGCCGCCGGAGACCTTGTAGCCGTCGCCGCCGAACTTGCCGCCGCCGTGCAGCTTGGTGAGCGCGATCTCGACGCCCGAGAGCTTGTGGGTCTGGTTGATGTCGGTGGGGATGCCACGGCCGTTGTCGACCACGCGGCAGCCGCCATCGGCGAGGAGGGTTATGTCGATGCGGGTGGCCCACCCGGCCATGGCCTCGTCGACGGAGTTGTCGACGACCTCCCACACGCAGTGGTGGAGACCGGTCGGGCCGGTGGAGCCGATGTACATGCCCGGCCGCTTGCGGACCGGATCGAGGCCCTCGAGGACCTGCATGTCCTTGGCCCCGTAGGAAGTGCTTCCCTGCGGCAAAGCGCGCCCTTTCAGGAAGGTCGATCTAGAGGCGGTCCGGACCGGGAGCCGAGGGGGCTTTCACCAGGTCAGACCGCGAATTGCAACGTACGCAGTCTACCAGAGGGGCCGGCTGACACCGACGATGATCACCGCCCGCGCGCGCTGCGCCGCGGGGGACGCGCCCGGGCACCGGTGCGCTCGACGCGCACCTCCACCCGGGTGATCCGCCGCTCACCCGCCAGTTCGCCGAGGCGCGTCACGAGCTGCGCCTCGAGGAACCGGACGTGGGTGGCGACGGCGGGCTCGTCGCAGGAGACCAGGAGCGTCTGGCCGTCGATCGTGAGCGGCCGCGTGCGGGCGGCCATGGCTTCGCCCACGACCTCGGGCCACCGCTCGAAGACCACCTCGACGCCCGCCACCGTGGCCGGCACGCCGAGCCGGGCCAGCACCCGGTCGAGCCCGTCGCCGAGCCGCGCGGGTGGCGCCGGAGCGCCCGGCAGGGGGCGCCAGCGGGGTCGGGGGTGCGTGCTCGCCATGAGCCACAGTCAAGCACCCCCCTGTGACAGCGAAGCGACGGAGCACCCGTCGGCGCTCAGGCGGGGGTCACCGTGCCCGCCCGTACCCGCAGCACGACGTCGGGCGCCGCGTCCGGTGGGAGGCCCCCGGCGGTCGTCAGCAGCGTCTGGCCGGACGGCAGGTTGGCCAGCAGCGCGGCGCTGCGGTCGGGGTCGAGCTCGCTGAACACGTCGTCGAGCAGGAGGATCGGCGGCGTGCCGGTCTCGTCGGTCACGACCCGATGCGTGGCCAGGCGCAGCGCCAGCGCCAGCGTGCGCTGCTCGCCCTGGCTCGCATGCGTGCGGGCCGGCTGGCCGGCGATGGCGAGCTGCACCTCGTCCCGGTGGGGGCCAACCGTCGAGACGCCGCGCCGGACGTCGTCGCGCCGCGCCCGCCCGAGCGCGGCGGCGAGCCCGTCCGTCCGCCAGGGGGCGTCGTAGACGGCGGTCACGAGCGCCGGCCGGCGGGCCAGGGCGTCGTAGGTGGCGACCAGCACGGGCTGCATGCGCGCCAGCAGCCCGGCGCGGGCGGTGGCGAGCGCGGAGCCGGCCTCGGCGAGCTTCTGGTCCCACACGTCGAGCGTGAACGCCGCACCCTCGTCGAGCCGCCCGCCCGTCTGCTTGAGTAGGGCGTTGCGCTGCTGGAGCACCTTGTCGACCTCGGCACGCAGGGCGTCGTTGCGTGGGTGGAGGGCGACGAGCGCGTCGTCGAGGTAGCGCCGGCGGCCGCCCGGACCGCCCTTGACGATCTCGAGGTCCTCGGGTGTGAACACCGTGGCCCGCAGCGACCCGAGCAGATCGCGCGCCCGGCGCAGCGGCTGGCGGTTCACCTGCACACGGTTGCGCCCCGACAGCTGGAGCTGGGCTTCGATCAGCAGGTCGCGACCCTCGCGCTCGGCGTCGGCCCGCACGACGGCGGCCGCCGCCCCGGTGCGCACGAGGGCCTCGGTGGGGGCGCCGCGGAACGACGCCAGGGTCGTCAGCCACCCCAGCGCCTCGAGCAGGTTGGACTTGCCCTCTCCGTTGTCGCCGACGAGCACTGTGAGCCCGGGCGACAGGGCGACCTCGACGGCCGCGTAGTTCCGGAAGTCGGTGAGCCAGAGGGTGCGGACGTGCACGCCGGGCGGAGGCCCGGCTAGCTGACCCGCACCGGCATGAGCAGGTACAGGAAGTCGGCGTGCTCGGGGCTGCGCACGAGCGCCGGCTTGAGCGAGTCGACCGTCTCGATGACCACCTCGTCGCCGGGCAGCACCTCGATGCCCTGCAGCAGGTAGTCGGGGTTGAACGCCACCGTGAGCTCGCCGCCCTCGAACTTCGCGTCGATCGACTCGTGTGCTTGGCCGACGTCCTGGGTGACGGCCACGAGGTCGAGGCCCTCCGAGGACATGGCGAGCCGCACAGGGGTGGCCTCGCGGGCCAGCAGCTTCACGCGTCGCACGCCCTCGAGGAGGGCGTCGCGGCCCACGATCAGGCGGTTCGGGTGCGCCGAGGGAATGAGCCCCTTGTAGTTCGGGAAGTCGCCCTCGATGAGCATCGTGGTGAGGCGCACCGAGCCGGCCTCGAAGCTGGCGTCGCGCTCGCCCAGGCGCAGCGTGAGCTCGCCCACGCCGGCCAGCACCTTGGTCAGGTCGTTCAGCGCGCGGGACGGCACGAGCACCGACTGGCCCTCGGCCAGCACGCTCTGACCGGGCAGGTCGCGCACGGCGAGCCGGTACGAGTCGGTGGCCACGAGCCGGAGCCCGTCCGCCTCGGCGGTGACGAGCACGCCGGTGAGGATGGGGCGGGCGTCGTCGCTCGACGCCGCCGGCACGACCTGCTTCAGCGCCGCGAGCAGCTCGGCGGCGTCGAGGGTTACGGCGTCGCCGGCCGCCTCGGGCAGACGCGGGTACTCCTCGACGGGGAACACCCGCAGGGAGAACTCGGAGCGGCCGGCCGTGATGTTCGCCTGCTCGCCGTCGACCTCGACCTCGACCGCCCCGGCCGGCAACGAGCGCACCACGTCGGAGACCAGGCGGGCCGGCAGCACGCCGATACCGTCCTCGCTGCCGTCGACGCCCTCGGTCAGGTCGACCGAGATGGTCAGCTCGAGGTCGTGGCCCGTGAGTGTGAGCACGTCGCCCGCCAGCTGGGCGCGGATGCCGGCCAGCACCGGCAGGGCGCCGCCACGGCTGGCGGTGGCTCGGCTGGCGGTGCCGAGCGCATCGACGAGAACATCTCGCTCGCATCGGAACTTCACGCCGGTCGCTCGCTTTCTCTACCTGCGTAGATATGTCTCTCAGGCCAGAAGTAGTAGTAGGGGCTGTGGATTGTGGACGACGCCACGTCCCCGCAGGTCACTGGGGCGATGGCCATCCCCGTTCTGTCCCCAGGCTCCCACAGCCGGCACGGTCGCGGCGGGAGGGGGTGGGGACAAGGGCTCGATTCTCCACCGCTCGTCCACCGCGGTCCACAGGCAATCCGCCGGGTTGTCCACCGGCGGCCCGTTCGCCGCTCAACCGCCCTGCCGGACCGCCTGCTGCAGGCGGGTGACCTGGTCGTAGATCTGACGGTCCTTGGACATGAGACCGCCGATCTTCTCGACGGCGTGGATCACGGTCGTGTGGTCGCGTCCGCCGAACTCGCGGGCGATGTTCGGGTACGACAGCTCGGTCAGCTCGCGCATCACGTACATGGCGATCTGCCGGGCGGTCACGAGGGGACGCTGGCGGTGCTTGGAAGTGATCTCCTCCACCGTGAAGCCGAAGAATTTCGCGGTCTCCTCGAGGATCAGCGCCGGGGTGATCGGCCGGGGCTGGTTCTCGTTCAGCAGGTCGGCGAGCACCTGGGCCGACCGCTCGACCGTGAGCGGCTCGTGGGTCAGGTTGGCGAACGCCGAGACCCGAATGAGCGCCCCCTCGAGCACCCGGATGTTGTCGGTGATGTTCGTGGCGATGAACTCGAGCACGTCACCGGGGATGCGCTGGGTCTCGAGCTCGGCCTTCTTGCGCAGGATCGCCAGGCGCGTCTCGAGCTCTGGCGGCTGGATGTCGGTGAGGAGACCCTGCTGGAACCGGCTGCGGAGCCGGTCCTCGATGCCGATCTGGTCGGGGGACCGGTCCGACGACAGCACGATCTGGCGGCTGGTCTGGTGGAGGTGGTTGAAGGTGTGGAAGAACTCCTCGACGGTCTCCTGCTTGCCCTCGAAGAACTGCACGTCGTCGACAAGCAGGACGTCGACGTCGCGGTAGCGGCGCTTGAACGCATCCCGGCTGTCGGAGTGCATCGAGTCGATGAACTCGTTCAGGAACGTCTCGGAGGTGACGTAGCGCACGCGGTAGGCGGGGTAGTTGTCGTGCACGTAGCTGGCGATGCTCTGCAGCAGGTGCGTCTTGCCCAGGCCGGCGTCGCCGTAGATGAACAGCGGGTTGAACTTGCGGGCCGGCATCTCGGCCACCGACTGGGCGGCGGCGTGCGCGAAGCGGTTCGACCCTCCGGTGACGAAGTTCTCGAACGTATACCGCGTGTTGAGCGCCACGCCGCCGTTGTCGCCGGGACCCGGCCCCGGCGCGCCGGGGCCGGCGAGGTCGTTGGCCCTGACGCCGCCCATCGCCTGGCCCATGTCGCCGTCTCCGGGCCCGACCCGGCCCGGGGGCGGCCCGAGGCCGGAGGCGGGCCGACCGTAGGGCGCCGTCGTGGCAGGGCCCGGCGGGTAGTCGCTGGGATTGGGCACCGTCCACAGCTGCGCAGGCGGGGCGACGTCGATCTGCAGCCGCAGATGGGCGTGGGCGGCGCCGGCCTCGACCAAGGCGTCGCGCACGAGACCCACGTAGCGGCCCTCGATGCGGTCCTTGGCCAGCGTGGAGGGCACGCCGAGGATGAGCGTGTGGCCGTCGTAGTCGACAGCGCGGACGCCCTCGAAGGCGGTGTGCCACACGGGATCGGAGACCTGCTCGCGGAGAAGTGCGGCACAGGTGGTCCACAGGCGCTGCGCTTCGCTGATCACCTCGGGCCACTCCCTTCCCGTGTTCTGTTCTTCCACAGTGTCGTCCACACTTGTGGAAGACATGCACAAGAACTGGCTCGTCCGTGGCGCCCGCACAACGGAGCGTGGCAACCGGTGGAGTAGCGCCCACTCTGGGAGCCACCGAGCCCGCCGGAGCTGTGGGAAACCGAGAAAGTACCACCGCGCCGGCGTCGCGAGGCCACGTTCCTCCACAGGGTGGGCACGATGGCATTGGGAGTGCGTGTGGACAGCGGACCGCGGTTGGCGCCCTGGCGAGCAGCGCTCTACCCTTCCCCCGGCACCGATGCGCGGTGCCCCACCAGCCGCGCGTCGTCAAGAGTTCGTTCCGCGCCGCCGGTCGCCGCATGCCCCGCATCCCGGCGAGGAGGCCGCGTGGTAGAGGAGGCAAACGGTGAAGCGCACATACCAGCCCAACAATCGGCGCCGGGCCAAGCGACACGGCTTTCGCCATCGCATGCAGACCCGCGCGGGCCAGGCCATATTGAGGACTCGGCGGCAGAAGGGTCGGGCCCGCCTCTCGGCTTGATCTGGCGGGTCCGCGACCGTGCGACCTTCGAGGCCCTCCGCCGCGAAGGCCGGCGCACGCGGCGTGGCAGCCTCACCGTGACGTACGTCCCCGCTGACGACACCCCGCCCCGGGTGGCCTATGGCATCGGGCGCAAGGTGGGCCCGGCCGTGGTGCGCAACCGTGTGCGCCGGCGGCTCCGGGCCGCGGCGCGCGCCCTGGCGGCGACGCCTGGCTTGGCGTCCGGCGCGTACCTGGTCACCGTCGGTCCCGGTGCGGCCGATGCCTCCGCCGCCGAGCTGCACCGCCTGCTCGGCGAGGCCTGCGCCGCGGTGACCGCGCGCCGGCAGCCGTCGCGGCCGACGGCGCCACCGCAGGTGCCGGCGTGACCCCGCCGGCCCGTGCCCTGCACGGCATCGTCCGCGGTTATCAACGGGTGACGGCCGGGCGTCCGTCGCCCTGCCGCTTCGTCCCCTCCTGTTCCAACTACGCGCTCGACGCCTTCGAGGCGCACGGCGCGGCCCGTGGCGCCTGGCTCAGCCTGCGCCGCCTGACCCGGTGCCACCCGTGGGGTGGCCACGGCTGGGATCCCGTCCCCCGAGGAAAGCACCACTGATGCTGGATTCCCTGTTCGAGGGCATCTCGACGCTACTCAACTTCTTCTACACGCTCGTCCCGAACTACGCGGTCGCGATTGCCCTGCTCACGTGCGTCGTGATGCTGGTCACCACCCCGCTGACGCTCAAGGGCACGCGGTCGATGATCGAGATGCAGCGCCTGCAGCCCGAGATCCGCAAGCTGCAGGTCCAGTACAAGGACGACCGCCAGAAGCTCAACGAAGAGATGATGGCGTTCTACAAGGAGCACGAGATCAACCCGGTGGGCGGATGCCTACCCCTGCTCATCCAGGCGCCGGTCTTCTCGATCCTGTTCTACGTGGTGCGGGGGCTCACGAACCCGTACAGGTTCACCGGCCTCCAGGACGCGCTCGCGGACCACGGCGTCGACATCTCGGGGCTGCGCGAGAACTTCGCGAGCAACGGCTTCCGGCCCAAGTACCTCGACCACTCGACGGACCTGTACCAGTCGCTGCTCGGCCAGGACCACATGAATGCCTTCGGTATCGACCTGGCCCGCAGTGCCAGCACGGCACTGTCCGCTGGCTTCGTCGAGGCCCTGCCCTACTTCGGACTCGTCGCCGTCATCGCCCTGCTCAGCTGGTTCCAGCAGAAGCAGATCATGGGGCGGAACCCCAACGCCGAGATGAGTCAGCAGCAGCGGACGATGATGATCCTCGGCCCGGTGCTCTACGTGTTCTTCGCCTTCGTGAGCCCCGCCGCCATCGGCGTCTACTTCCTGGTGTCGACGTCGTGGCGGGTAGCGCAGCAGTACTACATCACTCGTTCGCTCTACGGTCACGAGGAGGCGGCGGGCGTGCAGGCCCAGCGCGCCATGGCCGAGTTGCGTGAGAGCCGCAAGAAAGACGGCGACGGCGGCGGGGGCGGGCTGCTGGGTGGTCTGCTCGGCGGCGGCCAGGGCGGCACGACGAGCAACGGTCGAAGCGGCAAGGCATCACGTTCGGCCACGAAGAGTGGCGACAAGACCACACCCAGGGCGCGCAACGGCAGCACGTCGTCCGGCCGGGCCAAGCCCGCGAGCCCGGCGACGAGCAAAGCGGCGGCGACCAAGGGCTCCGGAGGCAGGACGGGCGGCGGGGCGACCGGCGGCAACGCGGCGGCGAACAAGCCCCATCCCCGGTCGCGCAAGAAGAAGAAGAGGAAGTAGACGCAGTGGAATGGGTCGTGACGACGGGCAAGTCCGTCGAAGAAGCTCTCGAGATGGCCCTGGACCAGCTCGGTGTCGATGAGCAGGACGCGGAGATCGAGGTCGTCCAGGAGCCGCAGAAGGGCCTGTTCGGGCGCCTGCGGGTCGAAGCGAGCGTGCGCGCTCGCGTGCGCCCCTCGGCACCGCCGCCCAAGGTCGACCGCCGGGAGCGCCGGCGGCGGGGCGGTGAACGGAAGGGCCGCGAGGGCGGGCGGCCGTCGCGGCCCCGCTCCCGCAGCGGCGGGCGCGCCGGCAACGGCAACGGCGGTGGGGCCGGCGGCGCCGGTGCTGGCGGTGGTGCCGGCACGGCGGTTGGCGAGGCCACGGCGCTCGCAGGTGTCCCGGTCGAGGCGGCGAGCGGTGCCGAGCGGGACGATCGGGCGGACCAGGAGAACGGGTCGCTTCGGGGCTCCGGCGTGCGTGCGGGTGGGGGTGGCGCACCGCGCCGCCGCCGTTCGAGTCGGAGTGACGACAGACAGGCAGAGGGAGGGCGCGAGGTGAGTGACACGACGGTCGGCGCCAATGAGGCACCGTTCGACATCGAGGCGCAGCGGGAGGCGGTCGAAGAGTTCCTTGTCGGCCTGCTGGGGGCGTTCGACCGCTCCGACGCGGGCGTCACGGTGACGGTCGGCGAGGACGACACGCTCGACGCCTCGGTCGACGGCGAGCAGCTCGGCGTGCTCGTCGGGCAGAAGGGCGTGACCCTGCAGTCGGTCCAGGAGCTGGTCCGAAGCATGGTGCAGCGCCGGTTCGTGGGGCAGGTGCACGCCCGGGTGCGGGTCGACGTGGCCGGCTACCGCGAGCGCCGGCGCGTGGCGCTCGAGCGCTTCACGGCCGAGGTGGCCGAGAGCGTGCTCGAGTCGGGGACCGCCAAGGCGCTGGAGCCGATGGGCGCCGCAGACCGCAAGATCGTGCACGACGCCGTGAACGCCATCGACGGCGTCGAGACCGTGTCCGAGGGCGAGGACGCCTACCGGCACGTGGTGATCCGACCGAGCTCGTGAGCGCGTTCACGGACGGCGTGTGAGCGTCCGAACCGAGGCCGTGGCGGGGGTCCTCGAGCGCAGCCAGCAGCTCGGTTTCCTCGGTCCCGGGCCCGTGTCGGGCCACATCCGGCACGCCGTCGGCTTCGCCGGCGGTCTCGATGCCCCGGCCCACCGCCTGCTCGACCTGGGCAGCGGCGGGGGGGTGCCCGGCCTGGTCCTCGCCACCGTCGCCTGGCCCGAGTCGACCACCGTGCTGCTCGACTCCGGGCTCCGGCGCTGCGTGTTCCTCGAGGAGGCCGTGGAGGAGCTGGGCCTCCACGAGAGGGTGAGCGTTCGGCGGGACCGGGCGGAGATCGCTGGACGGGACCTCGAGCTGCGGGGAACGTTCGACGTCGTCGTGAGCCGGTCGTTCGGTTCTCCTGCGGTCACGGCCGAGTGTGCGGCGCCGTTCCTGTGCGAGGGCGGCGTGCTCGTCGTGAGCGAGCCGCCGCCGGCGTCCGTGCCCGCCGCCGTGCCGTGGTCTGCGTCCGCCTCTGGCCCGGACGCAGGGGACGAGGCGCCCGAGCCGGGAGTGGAGGAGGCGCCCGAGCCGGGAGTGGGTGAGGCGCCCGAGCCGGTGACGCCGCGTGAGGTCGGCGTCGAGCTGGCGGGCGACGACCAAGCCGAGGAGACGGCCCCGCGTCGCGGCGAGCGGTGGCCGGACGCCGGTCTGGCGGTGCTGGGCCTGGAGCGGGGCGCGGCGTGGGCGTCGCCGTTCCACTACCAGGCTCTGGTCCAGCGCCGGCTATGCCCCGGTCGGTTCCCCCGCCGCGTGGGCATCCCCGCCAAGCGGCCGCTCTTCTGAGCGGTCCCCCACCGCGGTTGGGACCCGCGCCGAGGGGCATGGGCGGGACACCGGCCCGACGGCCGTGCGGATGTTCGGCCACCGTCCGCTGGAGCGACGATCGGACGGGCTCATCGTTGCGAGCTCTCGGCGGCATCGTTCGCGTCGAACTGCAGCGTCGATCGCCGCAACGTGATCCGAAGAGCCAGACGATGCCACGCGACCGAGCCCGCGTCCTCTCGACGTGAATCGCAGTCATGTTCGATGGCGTGCCGCTGGCGTCGCGACATGCATCGGACGGCCCGGCCGGCCTCGGCCGGCGGGCGGCGAGACTCCGTTCTCGTCGGGGGCGCCGCTCCTAAATCGATTGCCGGCGCCCTAACGGCATCAACGTCGAGTGGAGCGCCGGGCAGCGTCGCCACCGGCCATCCGATGCGTCAGCGGGATCAGCAGGCGCCCTGAGGGTACGCACGCCGCCGCCCGGTCGACTGAGCGAAACGTGCCTGCCCGCCAGCGTCCCAGCAGCGTTGGCGGTGCCGGTCTCGGTCCGCCCCCACCGGTTCGCCGAGCGGTGGTTCGACGCCTGCCGCCTCGGCGCGCCACGAGTTTGTGGCGAGGCGGGCAGCTTCGGAGAGTTGCGCTTGCAGCTCTACGTGCCGAGGTCGAGTACGTCGTCCTGCCGTCGCTGGTCGGAGGCGGAGATCGAGCACTCGCCCGTGACTGCAATGCTTCGGAGCGTCGACCCGCCCGGTGGTGGGCCGGCTCCCATTCTGGTGCGAGCGCACAGACCCACCCGCGGTTGCAGGAGATCCTGGGCACGCCAACACCTGTTCCACGCCAACACCTGTTCCACGTGGAACATCTCCCGACCGCTCCGGGGCGCGCACCGTCCAGGGTTAAACGCCCGTCCCCGGCCGGCGGGGAATCGGCTGTTCCACGTGGAACGCGGAAGTCCATCGGGACGGCTCGATGTGCTCCAGCTGAGACGGATGCCCGCACCCGCGCATTCTCCCGAGACTTCTTGGGTCAAAAGCCCGTCACGGCTGCGCGTCGGCGGCGGCGTTCGGTCTGGGTCCGACCGTTTTGACAAAGGCACAGCCACGTCGTCCCCTTTGCTTTGGGACACAGGCTGTTCCACGTGGAACATGGCTTTTCAAAAGGGGCGCGTCACCGCTGCTCCCCGTGGAACAACGTTCCGGCGACGGGCCAGATCGCTGCTCCACGGCCGTGACCAGGGGAGCCTATGAGACGGCTTGACCGGGCCAGGTGCGGCCGAAAGGATTGGCCGAATGACCGACCGCTGGCCCCCCACGGACCACGGCCACCGGGTGTTCCACGAGCAGGCGGACACTGGTCAGGAGGCGGAACCCCCCCGCCCTCGTCAGGCCTCTGATCCCGACGAGTTCAACCTGCCCGGTTTCGACGCCGTCCCTTCGCTCGAGGATCTCGACCCCACCGTGGCCACCCCTGCGCCCCGCCCGCGGGCGCCCCGTCGGCAGCCGCCCTCCTACGCCGGTGCCTCGGCTGCCGGGCCCGCCGGAGCGGCTCCGGTGGTCACTGCGGCAGCGGCGTACACGACACCTCCCGAGCCGCGTGATCCCCAACCGACCGGGATCGATCCATCGCCGGTCCCAGGCAGCGGACCGCCCGAGTCGGTCACGTCGCCCTTCATCCGGCCGTTGCCCCGCACGATGGCGATCGCCAACCAGAAGGGCGGCGTCGGTAAGACGACGACCGCCGTCAACCTCGGCGCCTGCCTGGCCGTCATCGGATACCGCGTGCTCGTGGTCGACCTCGACCCCCAGGGCAACGCCAGCACGGGTCTCGGCATCAACATCCGTGATCTGAACGCCTCGATGTACGACGTCATCCTCAACGACGTCCCGCTCGAGGACTGCGTCGAGGCCTCGGCCATCCGCAACCTCTTCGTGGCGCCGGCGGCGCTCGATCTTGCCGGTGCAGAGATCGAGCTGGTCCCGGCGTTCAGTCGGGAGCTGCGGCTGAGGCGCGCGCTCGATTCGGTCAAGGACGACTACGACTTCCTCCTGATCGACTGCCCACCGTCGCTGGGGCTCCTCACGATCAACGGGCTCGCCGCGGCCAGCGAGGTCGTCGTGCCCATCCAATGCGAGTACTACGCGCTCGAGGGGCTCGGCCAGCTGCTGCGCAACGTGCAACTCGTGCAGCGGAACCTGAACCCCACTCTCGAGCTCAGTTGCATGATCCTCGTCATGTACGACGCCCGCACGAAGCTCGCCGACCAGGTGGTGCGCGAGGTGCGCGACCACTTCGGCGAGAAGGTGTGCGCCAGCATCGTGCCCCGCACGGTCCGCCTCAGCGAGGCGCCCTCGTTCGGGCAGCCGATCATCACGTTCGACCCGGCATCACGCGGCGCCATCGCCTATCGGGATCTGGCCATGGAGGTGAGCGGTGGAGCGCCGCGGCGGATTGGGTAAGGGCCTCAGCGCCCTCATCCCCCCTGAACCGGGCAACGGGGACAGCCCCCAGGTCGGCGTACGCGAGGTGCCGATCAGCCAGGTCGAGCCCAACCGCTTCCAGCCCCGGGCCTACTTCGACGAGGAGACCCTCGCCGGGCTGACCGCGTCGATCCGCGAGCTCGGGGTGCTCCAGCCGGTGCTTGTGCGTCAGGTCACAAGCGAGCGGTTCGAGCTCGTCGCCGGCGAACGCCGGTGGCGGGCGGCGAAGCGGGCCGGCCTGCAGTTCATTCCCGTGGTGATCCGCGATGTCACCGACGAGGTGAGCCTGCAGCATGCCCTGGTCGAGAACCTCCACCGGGACAACCTGAACCCGCTCGAGGAGGCCGCGGGCTACCAGCAGTTGATCGAGGACTTCAACCTCACGCAGGAGGAGGTGGCCCATCGCGTCGGCAAGAGCCGCTCGGCCGTCGCCAACCTGTTGCGCCTCTTCCAGCTGCCGCCGCAGGTGCAGAAGCTCGTCGCAGAGGGCCGGGTCTCGGCGGGCCACGCCAAGGTGCTCCTGGGAACTCCGGATCGGGCGTTCCAGGAGGCTCTCGCCCGCCGCATCGTGTCCGACGGGCTGACCGTGCGCGACACCGAGGACGCGGTCCGCAAGCGCAACGAGCAGCGTGACGACGCGCCCGTGGAGGACCGCGGACCCGCCTCGAAGCTCCCGCCGCCCGGTCTGCTCGAACTGGAGGAGCTCCTGGCCGATCGCTTCGACACCCGCGTCAAGATCAATCTGGGGCCCAAGCGCGGGCGCATGGTGATCGAGTTCGCCGACCTCGAGGACCTCGAGCGCATCTACCGCCAGATGGCCGACGGCAAGAGCTGACACCGCACGGCGCCGAGGACGAGCCTGGGACCGGGCCGGCGACCGTGCTCGCCGGCCCTCTCACGCCCGGGCATCCACATGGGCGCGGCGCGTCGGCGGAAACACCTCGTCCACAGACGTCGTGCGTCGGTTCGGCCGCTGACCAGGGACAATGCGCACGCCGATGCGGCTGTCCACAGGTGCCTGGGGAAAGTCGAACGCTCTAGTGCAGGTCAACTTGGGGAAAAAGACCTCGACCCCCACCTGAGGTACGAGGCACCTCAAGTCGGGGTCGAGTCATCCACAACGTTATGCACAGGTTGTGGACCAACCGTAGGAACGCCCGGTCAGGCGATGAACTCCTCGAGCTCCGCGAGGAGCTGGCCCTTGCCCTTGGCGCCGATCAGGCGCTTCTGGGCCGTGCCGTCCTTGAACACGATGAGGGTCGGGATGCTCATCACGTCGAACCGGCGTGCGACGTCGGGGTTGTCGTCGACGTTGAGCTTGGCGACGGTGACCTTGCCGGCGTTCTCGCGAGCGATCTCGTCGAGGATGGGGGCGATCATCTTGCACGGCCCACACCACTCGGCCCAGAAGTCGACAACGACGGGCTCGGCTGCGGCGCCGATGGTCTCGTCAAAGCTGGCGTCTGTCAGGGTGGCGATGTTCTCAGCCATTTGGTGGGACCTTTCGTTCTCTTGTGCGGCTGTCAAGTGGGAACGCCGACGGGGGTGCGTGTGTTCCCTCGCCGGCGGAGGAGGGGCGCGGGGCCCGGGGCGTCGACCGGCGGGCGCTCAGCCCTCGTCGTGAGCCTCGAGCCACCGCTCGGCGTCGATGGCCGCCATGCAGCCCGAGCCGGCGGCGGTGACGGCCTGGCGGTACGTGTGGTCCTGCACGTCGCCACAGGCGAAGACGCCGGCGACACTTGTGCTGGTGGTGCCCTCACCGAGACCTGTCACGATGTAGCCGGACTCCTCCATCTCGAGCTGGCCCTTGAACAGGTCGGTGTTGGGCTTGTGGCCGATGGCGACGAACAGGCCGGTGACGTCGAGGTGGGAGACCTCGTCGGTGAGCACGTTGCGCACGGTCGCGCCGGTGAGCGTGGTGTCGCCCTCGACGCTGTCGACCACGCTGTTCCACAGGAAGCGGATCTTGTCGTTGGCGAGGGCCCGGTCCTGCATGATCTTCGAGGCTCGCAACTCGTCGCGGCGGTGGATGATC
This sequence comes from Acidimicrobiales bacterium, assembly GCA_035296625.1. GTDB lineage: Bacteria > Actinomycetota > Acidimicrobiia > Acidimicrobiales > VFJN01 > DATCLS01. The sequence continues at coordinate 19,795 of DATHAO010000066.1, forward strand.
GTCACCGTCGAGGCGAATTTGGTGAGGAAGTTGGCCTCCTCCAGAGCCGAGTCGCCGCCACCGACGACGGCGATGTGGTGATCGCGGAAGAAGAACCCGTCGCAGGTGGCGCACGTCGACACGCCATGGCCGATCAGCTCGACCTCGCGGTCGATGCCGAGCATCAGCGACTGGGCGCCGGTGGAGACGATGATCGTCTGCGCCTGGTACGTCGGCTGAGCTGTGTCGGGATCGCCGACCCACACGCCGAACGGGCGGGCCGAGAGGTCCACCCGGCTCACCTTCTCGGTGCGGACGTCGGTGCCGAAGCGCACGGCCTGCTCGCGCATCCGAACCATGAGCTCGGGGCCCATGATGCCCTCGGGGAACCCCGGGAAGTTCTCGACCTCGGTGGTCAGCATGAGCTGGCCGCCGGGTTGGTCGCTGGTCGACGACGGTTCGCCCTCGAGCATGAGGGGCTCGAGGTTCGCCCGGGCCGTGTAGATGGCGGCGGTCAGGCCGGCAGGACCCGAACCGATGATGATGACCTTGCGGATGTCGTCGCTCATTGATCCTCGTGGGACGGTCAGAGTTGTACGGGAATCTTCCCCGCACACCCGGTGATCAACGTCAGGCGGCGCGCGTCTCTTCCACGGGCGTGCGGCGCCGGGCCCACAGCACAAGGCCAACGATGGCGAACAGGGCACCGACCAACAGGTGAGCCGCCCACGTGTGCGTCTCGCCGAAGATGGAGTCGGGGAGGTACACGTCGATCAGGCGCACGGCGGCGATGGCCAGCAGCACCAGCGCGGCGACGCCGACGATCGCCGCGAACAGGCCGTACACGAGGGCGCGGCTCATCGTGAGAGCCGGGTCGGTCGTCTTGTCGCGGACCGTGCCGACGGCGCGTTCGATCGTGTCGGCGGCCTGGGTGGCCCAGTCCTGGTCTTCGGGGATCGCGACGCTGCGACCGGGCCTGGCGGGTGTACCGACGTCAACCATGCGCCGCAGCCTAGAACGCCCGCCACGGTGGCCCTTCGACCGTGGTCATCTCGCTGCGTGCAGTGGTCGGCACGACTCGTCAGTCGGGGACATCCCGGTCGACGACGACGGCACACGACGCGTCGGTGACCAGCACGCGGCTCCCCTCTGCCACGTCTAGCACCCAGACCTGGACCGGCTCGCCGGCCAGCGTGGCCCGGCCCCGCAACAGGACGGGCGCTTCCCCCGCGGCCCCGGGCAGGGGGCAGGACGCGGGCGCGCTCTGGCCCCCGGCGCCCGGCGCGGTCTGCGCGTGCGCCAAGGTGCCCCCGGCGGTCGCCGTCTCGGCCGCGCGCGAGGCGAGGTCGTCACCGGTCGCCGCGGCGCCGAGGTCGACGTCCGCCGTCGCTGCGGTGGAGGGCGCGCGCGCGTCCGGGGAGGGGGAAGCCTCGGCGGAGTTGCGGTCCGGCGCGGCCGTCGGTTCCTCCGCGCCCTCGGCCGTGGAGCGGGCCGCCTCGTCGTCTTCGGCTGCACCGGCGGAGGCATCACCGCGTCCCTCGGTGAGGTCACCGTCCTGGCTCTCCTCGTCCGACGCGGGCTGGGCAGCCTCGTCGTCGCCCGGGGACGAGGACAGCGTCGCCAGGGCGCCGCCGAGGGCGATCACCACGATCAGGGCGGCCGCCGCCGCGAGCCACCGCGGCACCGCGGCGCGCCGGTCCCGCCGCGCCCGCCGCTCGTCGAGCGACGGCCCTGAGGACGGCGCCGTCGTGGGCGATGGGTGAGCGGCTTCTGTGAACGCTCCTACGGGCCCGGTGACGCCGGCGTCCGCCGGGGCGCCCTCCCGCGCCCGGGTGGCGTCGAAGGCCGCCAGCGCGGCCGCCACGGCCTGCTCCCGACGCTCGGCGTCGGGCGGGTGGGCCGGTGCCGACCGCAGCGCGTCCCGCGCAGCGCGCATCTGGGCCACGCGGCGGGCGACTGCCGGGTCGCGCAGCGCCGCGGCCTCGTCGTCGCCGGTCAGTCGGCCGTCGAGGACGGCGGACGCCAGCTCGTCGTGGGGGGTGGCGGTCATGGTGTGGTCTTTGGACGGTCGGGCCGACCGGTGCGGTTCCCCAGCAAGTCCGCGAGCAGGGCGCGCCCGCGGGCGATGCGCGAGCGGACGGTGCCGGGCGGGATCCCGAGGATGTCGCCGATCTCGGCGTACTCGAGGTCGCAGAGGTCTCGCAGAACCACGGCGGTCCGAAAGTCCTCGGGCAGGCGGGCCAGGGCGGCGTCGACGTCGAGGCGCTCGGCGACCGCGCCGTCGATCGCCTGGTCGGCGGCCATCGGACCGGCGAAGCCGGCGGCGACGGGCCCGCCGGCCTGGCGCCCGTTACCCGACCCGCCGCGGCCAGAGCCGGCGGTGCCGTGCCGGCCGCCTCGCGTCTCGCCGTCGTCACCCGGCAGACCGGGCGTCGGGCGTCGTGTGCGACGGCGCAGCTCGTCGAGCGTGGCGTTCGTCGCCACCCGGTACGACCATGTGGTGAACGCCGCCCGACCGTCGAAGCGGTCGAGCCCCCGCACGATGGCGATCAGAGTCTCCTGCAGGGCGTCAGCCGCATCGGCGTCGTTGCCCGCCAGCCGGCGGCACAGCGCGTACAGCCGGTCGTGGTGCCGGCGCAGCAGGGCGTCGAGGGCATCGCGGTCGCCGGCACGGGAGGCGGCGACGAGCGTGCGATCGTCGGCCTGGGGAGTGATGCGGCGAGACTACTGGGCGGTCCGCGTCGCGGCGCCGCAGCGGGCCGGGCTCAGCTGGCGAGCCGGACCTCGTCGACCTGCATCTCCTTGCCGGCGTCGTCGACGCCGCGGCCCTGGTCCGTGAACCACACGAGGACTGCACCGGCCTCCTGCGGTTCGAACGTGATCGTCGTCGTGCCGTCGTCGGCGTCCTCGCGGGAACCGATCGGCGCGCCCCAGCCGGCCTTGGCGCCGGCCGGGTCCTCGGCGGCGTAGATCTCGACGCCCCAGCCCTCGACCGGGGAGTCGATCGCCACGCTGCCCACCGAGGTGACCCGTTCGAGATCGAGTATGAGCCCGACGCCCGACTTGAGCCGGCCGAACTGCTCGCGGTGGTACTCCTCGGTGGTCCAGCTGGTGGTGCCGTCACCGTCGACGGCGAGCGGGGCCTCGTCGTCGTTCTCGGATCCGTCGCCGGGGGGCGGATCGAACGCTATGGCCTCGGCCACCTGGATGGACGTCTCGGTGGTGTCCGCGGTCGTCTCGGCGGTCTGGGCCTCGTCGTCGTCGCCTGTCCCGTCCTTGTCGCCGAGCAGCGAGCCCGAGCGGCCGAGCAGCACGCCGGCCACGCCCAGCGCCACGGCCACGAGGATGACGAGCAGCGTCGGCACGAGCCAGCGGCGCTCGGTGTCGGCGAAGCGCACGGGCGGGCCGGCCCCGCCGCTGGGAACCACCGGGGGCAGGGGCGTACCAGGGACGGGGGTCAGTGGGACCCGGACGCCGGGCGGCGGTGGGGGCGGCGCCATGCCGGTGGTGCCGCCGGAGGCGAGCGCGGTGGGGGCCGGGGCCGGGGTGACCTCGGCCTGGGGCCCGGTGGCCCGGTCGTCGGCGCCGGCGCTGAGCAGCGCCGCCCGCACGTCCGCGGCGGTGGGGTAGCGGTCGTCGGGCGAGCGCGCGAGCAATCGCATGCAGATGCCCTCGAGGCCGCGCGGCACGCCGGGCCGCACGAGGCGGGGGCGCTGCGGGTCCTGGTGGAGGCGGGCCAGCGCGGTGGCCGAGGAGCTGTCGCCCTCGAACGGCACCCGGCCGCACAGCATCTCGTAGAGCACGACGCCCAGGCTGTAGAGGTCGGTGCGGCCGTCGACCGGTTTCGACTCGACCTGCTCGGGGGCAAGGTACTTCGCCGTGCCGACGAACGAGCCCTCCTGGGTCAGGTCGGCGGACTCGGCGGCCTTGGCGATGCCGAAGTCGCCGACCTTCACCCGCCCGTCCTCGGACAGCAGGATGTTGGCAGGCTTGATGTCGCGGTGGACGAGCCCGGCGGCGTGCGCCACGTCGAGGGCGCCGGCCACCTGCGCCGCGATGTTGGCCGCGACCCACGGCTCGATCGGACCCTCGTCGAGCTGGTCGCGCAGCGTGTTGCCGCGGACCAGCTCCATGACGATGGCCTCGGTGCCGTTGTCGTTGCAGGTGTCGTAGACGTTGACGATCGCCGGGTGCGACAGGCGGGCCACGGCGATGGCCTCGTGGCGGAAGCGCGTGACGAACGTGTCGTCGGCGGACAGGTGCGGGTGGAGGATCTTGACTGCGACCGCCCGGCGCAGCACCTCGTCGGTGCCGCGCCACACCTGGGCCATGCCGCCGGACGCCAGCTGGTCGTCGAGCCGATAGCGGCCGCCAAGGACCGCGCCGGCGGTGACACCAGCGTGGGACGACGGACCGGTCGGGGGAGGCGTCACTGCCACGGCGCGACAACCGTAGTGGAGGCCTGGGGGCGACGCGACGTCGGTGAGACCGCCGGGAGGGCTCGCCACCTTCGCGTCACCGTCCAGTCACCTGGGCGGTGCGGTGCCTGGTGGAAGGGGATGGGGTTACGCCGGGTCGACCCAGGTGGCGCCCATCACGCGCGGTCCTCCGTGGGTGCCGATCGTGGCGCCGATGGTGGTGATCGAGATCTGGTCGCGGCTGTAGCGGGGGGCGAGCAGATCGAGCATCGCGTCGAGGTCGGGAGCGAGCCCGTGGGCGATCGTGAGGTGCTCGATGTCGGACTGCTCGAAGATCCGGTCGCGCAGCCACTCGAGGGCCTTGCGCCGGGTGCGGGCCTTGCCTGCCTCCTCGACCTCGCCCGAGGAGATGTCGAGGAGCGGCTTGATCGACAGCAACGAGCCGAGCATCGCCCGGGCGCCGCCGATGCGGCCGCCCTTCTTGAGGTTCTCGAGCGTGTCGAGCGCACCGAACACGTGCGTGCGGGGTACCAGGTTCTCGACGAGCGCCACGACCTCGTCGGCCGAGGCCCCGTCCCCGGCCGCGGCTGCGGCGAGGCGCACGTGCGTGCCGAGCCCGGAGGTGATCGAGCGCGAGTCCACGACGCGCACGTCGAGCTCGCCGGCCAAGCCCGCGGCGGCGCTCTGGGCGGCCTGGATCGTGGCGGACAGGCCCGACGACAGATTGATGCACACGACCGCGTCGGCGCCGGCCTCGGCCTGGCGGCGGAACGCGGAGTCGAACGCGCCGGGCGCCGGCGCGGACGTCTCGGGCAGCGCGTCGGTCGACGCCAGCTTGGCGTAGAACTCCTCGACCGACAGGTCGACGCCGTCGGTGTACTCCTTGTCGCCGAACCGGATCGAGAGCGGCACGACCGCGACGCCGAGCTGCTCGACGTCGTTGGGAGGGAGGTCGGCGGCGGAGTCGGTGACGATGCGGACCGGCATGGTCGGCGACCATAGCGGCGCAGGCGGGGGCGCACCCGCTCGACGGCCGGTCCGCCGCGCTCAGCGGTTGCGGCGGGGGCTGGCCATGTGGGCAGGGCGGTGGTCGCCGCGGCGGCGCCGCGTCTGCGGGACCGGTGCCCCGGGCGACGGCGGTGCCCCGGGTTGCCCTGGCGGTTCCGGCTTCCCCGTTGGTCCCGGCGGGACCGGCACCGGCGGCGCCAGGCCGTCAGGCGGCAGCACGGGGCCGCCGGCGGCGGGGGTGAGGTCCTCGGGTCGCGAGCCGGGCGGCACGAGCCTCTTCGACCGCGTCGTGGCCCGCCAGTTGCGGATCCACCACAGGGCGAGGAACAGCCCGGCACCCACCGAGAGGAACACGCCCACCCCCGACACCGCGGTCGAGCGGATGTCGAAGCGGGTGCTGTCCAGCCGGATCGAACCGTCGGGACTGGTGATCTCGATGTCGAGTGGGAAGGCGCCCGAGGTCAGCACCCGTACCCGCACCTGCAGGGGGTTCGCCCCCGGTTCCAGCGTCGTGAGGATCTCGTCGCCGTCGGGGAACTCGAGCTGGTCGCTCTCGAGCTTGATGCGCACCTCGACCGGCTCGGTCGACTCGTTCGTGAGGTTCAGCGGCACCGACGCCGTGCGCGACGTCAGCGTGATGCGGAACTCGTCCGGGGCGTTGATGAGGCCCGCCAGGTCGCGCAGCTCGCCGGTGACCCGGTCGACGTAGGCGGCGCGCTGGTCGTCGGGGGTGTCGGAGCCCGTGGCGAGCAGCAGCGAGTGCTCGAGCGACCGGCCGGTCTCGGCGTCGCCCAGCACGCCGCCGATGCCGCCCACGGCCTCGCGCGCCCGACGCAGCCGGTCGGCAATCGACCCGAGCCCGTCGCCGTCGCCGGGATCCGCGGGCGTGGCGACCGGGGGCGCGTCGCCCTCGGCCGGTGGCACGACGTCGAACAGCATGGGGAGCGTCAGCAGTCGCACGGCGTCGGGCTGGGTCATCTCGCCGAGTGCCCGGGTGACGAGGTCGGGGTCGAGCGGCGCCTCGGCGGGCACCCGCACGACGACGCCCCGGGTGATGGCCGGAGCCTCGAGCCACTCCATCGCCAGCTCGGCCACGAAGCGCTGGGCATCGAGGACCGGGTCCTCGCCGGTCAGGCGCTCGCCGAGGAGATCGTCGTCGACCATGGCGACCGGCCCGCCGTCGCCGAGCGTGACCGGCTCCTCGGGCACGCGGTCCTCGCCAAGGCCCGGCGCCTCGGCCACGGCTGCCGGCTCGACGAGCGCCCGGCCCACGCCGAGCTCCTTGAGCATGCGGGCGGCCTCGGGGCCGAGGGACCCCCGGGTGAGCCAGATGCCACCGATGGGCTCGGTGCCCATGACCGTGCGGACCACGTCGGCGCCGCCGTCGGCCTGCGCGTTCGCCTCTCCGATGAGGTCCGCCTCCATGAGGGCGCCGATGTCGACGTCGGTGTAGGGCCGGGCCAGCACCGGCTGGTCGCCACGGGAGGCGACCAGGTCGGCGACCAGCTCCAGGCCGCGTGCGCCGACGCCGCGCAGCCCGTCGAGCGTCTCGGGGCGAGGGGCGAGCGTGATTGGCACGTCCGGGGCCTGTTCGAGGGTCGTGATGCGCTCCGCGACGCGGTCCAGCACGTCGGAGGCCAGCTCCAGCGAGCCATCCGGCTGGAGCGCCGGCGGGCTTGCGATGTCGAGCACGACCGCCACGTTGAGCGCGGCGAAGCCGTCGGTGGAGGACGGCACGACGATCACATGGGTGACCACGGCGGCCAGTGGGTCGCCGCCTACGTCCACCAGCTCGATCTCCACGGGGTGCACGCCCTGGTCCAGGTCGACCTCGGCGCCGAAGCCGACGGCGGCGAGTCCGCCGCCCGACACCGGCAGCCCGGCGAGGGGCCGGACCGGCTCGTCGTGCTCGACACCGCCGAGCTCGCCGTCGAGCGAGGCCCGGAACTCGTCGCGGGACCGCAGCGCGTCGTGCACCGTGACCCGCAACCCGGCGTCGGGTGGCGCACCGCCGACGCGGACCTGGGCCTCGAACGCCTGCGGGGGCTCTAGCCAGGTGGTCTGGTCGGCCAGCGCCAGCGTTGGCCCGCCGGTCGCGGGCCCGGCCTGGCCGGTGGCGGCGGCGCCGGCCAGCCGCGCCGGGACCGTCGCACCCGCGGGGCCCGCCCGGCTGGCACCGGCGGGCGGGGCGGCGAAGAGGCCGAGCGCGGCGAGCGCCAGGCCCAGGGCGGCGAGGATCCGCCCGGTCACCGGCACGCGCTCACTCCGGCGCCCGGTGCGACGGGCCGTGTCCGGCACCGTCGAGCAGGTCGAGGCGCAGCACGGCGAGCCCCTCGGGCTGCACCACGAACCCGGTGCGCTGGTAGAGCCGCAGCGAGCGCTCGTTGCCCTCCTGGGTGTTGACCACCGCGTCGCGGGCGCCCCAGCGCCGCAGCCACCGCAGCCCGTCAACCAGCAGCGCGGCGCCGATCCCTCGGCCCTCGAGCGCGGGGTCGACGGCCAGCCGCTGGACGTAGCCCCGGTGGTCGGAGCGGCCCGTTATGGCGTAGCCGACCACGCCCTCGGGCCGGCGCGCCACGCGGAAGCGGACGGCCGGTGTGGCGCGGAGCGCGTCGAGCATCCCCTGCTCGTCGAGGCGCCAGAACGGTTGGAATGCCGCGTGGTCGACGACGAGGGCGTCGGCCCGCTCGCCGCGCTGGGGCCGCCGCAGCGGGGCCGGGGCCGCGACGGTCGGCAGGCGGCCGAGCGGGTGGACCAGCAGGTGGAGGCGCTCGGCCAGCTCGAAGCCGGCCTCGTCGAACGGGTCCTGGTCTCGCTGACCGAGGGCCGAGGTGACGATCGACCGGAAGCCGGCGGCCACCGCGCCGTCGACGCAGCGGCGCACGTCCGCGGTCGAGATCGGCCCGACACCGTGACGGGCCGGTGCGATGCAGGCGGTGCGCGCGTCGCCACGCCAGGGGCCGAAGCGCAACCGCCCATCGGGCGCCGGACCGACGCGCAGCAGGCTCATGAGCGGTCTGCTCCGGTTGCGGCTGGACGAGCCATGACCCAGAGCGTACGCACGGCCGCCACGCGCCCGTGTGCGCCCGGCCGATGCCCGGCCGGGCGACGATGTGGGTGCCGAGCCCGTTACCGTCGTCCGTGGATGCCCGTGCTGTTCGTGTCGCACCCCGATTACCTCGACCACGCCATCGCCGGCCACCCGGAGCGCCCCGAGCGCCTGGCGGCGATCGACGAGGGCCTGGCGCGCACGGGACTTGACGACGAGATCATCATCGTGGCGGCCCGTGCCGCCACCGAGGCCGACCTCGAGCGGGTCCACAGCCCCGACTACGTGGGAGCGCTGCACCGGTTCTGCCTGACGGGCGGGGGGTGGATCGACGGCGACACAGCCGTCGTCCCCGCGTCGTGGGAGGCCGCCATGCATGCCGCCGGGGCGGGGTTGACCGCGATCGAGCGGCTCGACGCCGGTGAGGCCGAGGCCGCGTTCTGTGCCGTGCGCCCGCCCGGCCACCACGCGCTGCCCACCCGGGCCATGGGCTTCTGCCTCTTCAACAACGTGGCCGTGGCGGCCGCTGCGCTCGCCGAGCGGGGCGAGCGGGTCCTGATCGTCGACTACGACGCCCACCACGGCAACGGCACACAGGACTGCTTCTACGGCGACGACCGCGTCACCTACGTGTCGCTGCACCAGCACCCGCTGTACCCGGGCACCGGCTCGGTGCTCGAGACCGGCGAGGGCGAGGCGCTCGGCACGACCGTGAACCTGCCGATGCCCCCGGGGGCGACCGGCGATGTCTACCGCGAGGCGGTCGACGAGGTCGTCGTCCCGCTCGCCGACGAGCTGCACCCCACGTGGCTCCTGCTGTCGGCCGGCTTCGACGCCCACCGCCGCGACCCGCTGACCGACCTGGGCCTGACCTCCGGCGACTTCGGCGACCTGACCGCGTCGCTGGCCGCGCTGGTCCCGGCCGGGCGGCGCCTCGTGTTCCTCGAGGGCGGCTACGACCTCGAGGCGCTGCGTGACTCGAGCGCCGCGGCGCTCGCCGCGCTCGCCGGCGACCCGCTGCATCCCGAGGCGCCCACGAGCGGGGGTCCGGGGCGCGAGGTGGTGTTCGCGGCCGGACTCGCCCACACCCGCGCCCGCCGGCGCTGACGCGGCCCTCGGCGAGCGGCGACCCGTCCGCCGTGCGGTCTGGGCGTCGCTACCGTACAGATCGTGATCCCGGAGCGGCTGAAGCCCATCCTCGAGGAGGTCCGGCCGCTCGCCGAGGTGTTCGAGGCGGCCGGCCACCGCACCTACCTGGTGGGGGGGATCGTGCGCGACCTCGTGCTCGGGCGGCTCCGCGACGGCTACGACCTGGACATCACCACCGACGCCCGCCCCGACGAGACGCTCGCCCTGCTCGAGGGCTGGGCCGACACGACGTGGACGGCCGGCCAGGCGTTCGGCACGATAGGTGCCCGCCGCCGCGGAATGACGTTCGAGGTCACCACGCACCGGGCCGAGGCCTACCGCTCCGACTCGCGCAAGCCCCAGGTGGTCTACGCCGACGACGTCGAGCTCGATCTGTCGCGCCGCGACTTCACGATCAACGCCATGGCGCTGCGCCTGCCCGAGCCCGAGCTGATCGACCCCTACGGCGGCGTCGCCGACTTGGCCGCCGGGCGGCTGCGCACGCCCCTGTCGCCGGAGGAGTCGTTCTCCGACGACCCGCTCCGCATGCTGCGCGCAGCCCGGTTCATCGCCGCCTACGGGCTCACCCCCGAACCCGAGCTGGTGGCCGCCGTGGTCGGCATGCGCGAACGCCTCGAGATCGTGTCGGTCGAGCGGGTCCGCGATGAGCTGTCGAAGCTGCTGCTCGTCGACGACCCGAGCGCCGGCCTGTGGTTCCTTGCCGACACCGGCCTGGCCGACGAGTTCCTGCCCGAGCTGCGGGCCATGCGCCTCGAGCAGGATCCGATCCACCGTCACAAGGACGTGCTCGGCCACACGATCGCAGTGGTGGCCAAGACGCAGCCCACGCTCGTCGTGCGGCTGGCGGCCCTGCTGCACGACGTGGGCAAGCCCAAGACCCGCACGATCGGGCCCAAGGGCGTGAGCTTCCACCACCACGAGGTGGTGGGCGCCCGCATGGCCCGCGAGCGCATGCGGGCCCTCCGCTTCTCGAACGACCTCACCGAGGCCGTGGGCAGGCTCGTGTTCCTGCACCTGCGCTTCCACGGCTACCGCGACGACGTGTGGACCGACGCCGCCGTGCGCCGCTACGCACGTGACGCCGGCGACCTGCTCGACGAGCTGAACGAGCTGACGAGGTGCGACTGCACCACCCGCAACGAGCGCAAGGCCCGCATGCTGGCCGCCCGCATGGACGCCCTCGACGCCCGGGTGGCCGAGCTGCGCGAGCGCGAGGAGCTCGAGTCGATCCGGCCCGACATCGACGGCAACCGGGTCATGGACGTCCTCGGCGTGCGGCCCGGCCGCATCGTGGGCGAGGCGCTCGGCATGCTGCTCGAGGCACGGCTCGACGAGGGTCCGCTCGGCGAGGCCGAGGCCGAGCGCCGGGTCAAGGAGTGGTACGCCGCCCGCCAGGCGGGCTGACCCCTCGGGTACCGGTGGCCGGTCCGGGGGGCCGGTCGTCGTCAGAGGCCCTGCTTGCGGGCCCGCACCACGAGCGTGGGCGGCACCCACCGCAGCGCCTCGCACCAGCTCGGACCGGCCCCCACCTCGTCGGCGGGCGGCTCGGCGAGGGCGTCGATGCGGAAGTTGGCCCGGGCAAGGCTGGAGAACAGGCCGCTCAACGTGCGGGGCTGGTCCGCCCGGGCGTCGGGGCCGCTCTGCGACCAGGGCACCGGGGCGTCGTCCCACCAGGCCCGCCGCACCCGCGGCACAGGGTCGGCGGGGTCGAGCATGTTGAAGGCCGGGTGTGGCAGCGAGAACACGAACGGACGGTCCTCGCGCAGCACCCGGTGCACCTGACGGAACACCCGGTCGATGTCGGCGATCGCCGCCAGCCCGTAGCTCGACACGGCGGCGTCGATCGACTCGGCTCGTACGAACGCCAGCTCGTGGAGGCGGCCGTGGTGGGTCTCGACCCGGACCTTGCGACGGTCGGCCGAGTCACGCGTTGCGACCACGTTCTCGGCCACCTCGTCGATGGCGATCACGCGGGCGCCGGCGGCGGCCAGCGACAGCGCCCCGGCCCCCGCGCCGCAGCCGAGGTCGAGGATCCGCCGCCCCTCGACGTGGCCGAGCAGGCGAAGCTCGTTCTCGGACGCGATGCCGGGCCCGTAGCGCACGGCGTCGGCCGACAAGGCCCGGCCGCGCGCGCCCGCCAAGGTGAATCGGGACCACGCCATGGGCGACAGTCTGGCGCGCGGCCGGACGCCCCCCGACAGCCACACCGCGTGGAGCTGTCGCCGTCCAGCTCAGGCCGCTTGCCACGGACGGCGGTCGCAGGGCCTGGTGCAGTGCGGTCCCGGGACGTGGGTGCCACACTTCCGCTGAGCTCATGTCTGCCGAACCGTCGCTCACGGTCGCCGGGAGCGACCCGGGACGCATCGAGGCCGGATCCGGCCGAGGTGTGGCGGGCACCGTCCCGGCCGTCCCGGTCCTGCACCTGACGTGGAACGCCACCGGGGCGTGCACGGGTGCCACCGCGGGTACGACGGCGAGCGGCCCGTCGGCGAGCGGCCCGTCGGCCGGCCAGGCCGGTGCCGGCACCGTCGCCGCCCTCGCCGGTGACGGCTGGCTGGCGGCCCTGCACCCGGACGACACCGGCCGGGCCGCCGCCCTGCTGGCGGCCGTGCTGGCCGACGGCGCGCCGCGCGACGACGGCGTGCGCTCCGCCGAGGGCGACCGGTGGGCCGTGCTGCGCATCGAGGCCGCGCCCGGCGGTGCGGCGGGCGTCCTCGTAGACGCCACCCGCTCCCTGCGCGACTCGAACCGGATGGCCCGCATCGTGGGTGGGCTCAACCGGCACGGCGCACCCGACGCGATCGTGCAGGCGGTCCTCGACGTGGGCATGGCCACGCTGCACGGCGGCACCGCCGCGATCTACGTGCTGGCCGATGCCGGCGACGCCCTCGAGGTGGCGGGCATGGCCGGGGTGCCCGAGGAGGCGGTGCGGCCCCGGTTCGGCTCGATCCCGCTCGACGCCCCGCTTCCCGTCGCCGAGGTGATGCGCACCGGACAGATGGTCACAGTGACCTCGCCGTCCGAGCGACGCGCCCGCTACCCGCTGCTCGACGAGCTCGACATCGTCTTCGAGCCGGCGTTCGTCGTCGTGCCCCTGGTCGACGCCGAGGACCGGCCCTTCGGTGCGTTCGCGGTCGGCTTCCCCGATGAGCGGATCCTGCGCGAGCCCGAGCGCGACTTCCTCCGCGATGTCGCCGCCCAGTGCGCGCTGGCGCTCGACCGCGCCCGGCTGACGGTGATCGCCGAGCGCCGCCAGGAGCGCCTCACGTTCCTCGACCGTCTGAGTGAGTCCCTCTCCAGCGACCTCGACCTCGAGTCGACGCTGACCCGCCTGGCCGAGATGGCCGTGCCGCGGCTCGCCGACTGGTGCGTCGTGCGGCTGGCCTCCGCCCCCGCCGACCCCGGGCCGTTCGTGGGCGCCGCCCACGTCGACCCCCGGCGTTCGGCCGACCTCGTCCGGCTGGCCCAGCGGCTGCCGCGATCCCTCGATCTGCTCGGCGAGCTGGGTCCCGCCCTCGAGTCCGGGCACGCGGTGGTCCGCCACGACGCCGCCGGGGAGCTGCTCGTCCCTCTCGTCGGCGTCGAGGCCGCCCAGGCCCTCGACGCCGTGGGCATGGGCGCGGTGGCGGTCCACCCGCTCCGGGCCCGGGGTCGCCTGCTCGGCGGCGTGGCCTTCGGCAACCGCCCGGAGCGCCCGCTGCGGGCCGACGACCTCGAGCTGACCGAGCTGGTCGCCACCCGGGCGGCGATGCTGGTCGACAACGCCCGGCTGTTCCGCGAGCAGTCGGGCGTGGCGCGGGCCCTGCAGGGCAGCCTGTTGCCCGGCAGTCTGCCGGCCATCCCCGGCCTCGAGCTGGGCGCCCGTTACCGGGCCGCCGGCCTGGGCCTCGACGTGGGCGGCGACTTCTACGATGCCTTCCGGGCCGATGCCAACTGGTGGATCGTGGCCGTGGGCGACGTGTGCGGCCACGGCGTCGAGGCGGCGGCCATCACCGGCCTCGTCCGCCACACGATCCGGGCCTCGGTCGGCGCCGGCGCGATGCCGTCGGCCATCCTCGGCCGGCTGAACGACATGCTGCTGCGGCACCTCGCCGAGATGACCGACGACATCGACGACCTGTCGCTCAGCCCCCGGTTCTGCACGGTGGCGCTGGGGGCGGTGCAGCCCACGCCCCGCGGCGTCGACCTCGTCCTCTGCCTCGGTGGGCACCCGCCGCCGCTCGTCCGGCGGGCCGACGGAGAAGTGTCCCCCGTGGGCGTGCCGGGCACGCTGCTCGGGGTCACCCGCCGGGTCAGCCTCGTCGACTCGGTGGTCCACCTCGACGCCGGCGACGTGCTGGCCTGCTTCACCGACGGCATCACCGACCGCCGCACCGGGCATGACACGTTCGGCGACGAGGGCGTGGCCGCGGCGCTGCGGTCGGGGCGCGGCCTGTCTGCGCCGGACCTGGCGGCCCACATCGAGGCGGCGGCGGTCGGTTTCACCCCCGACGAGCCGATCGACGACATGGCCGTGATCACGTTGGCGCCCGTGCCCGGCGCCTGAAGGTCAGCCCCGCTCGACGGTGAGCGGGATGCGGCGCGGCGTGCCGTGTGCTTCCTTGACCAGCTTCGTGACGTTCCGCTCGTGCAGCTTCGTCGTGTCGGTGGGGGCCGCCATCGCCGCGCCCGACGCCAGGTTGCGGCGGCGGATCTCGCGATGATCTCGTCCCACCCGTCGAAGAAACGGCGCTCCACGCTGCGGGGCATCCAGCCCCGCTGGCGCTGAACCTTCAGGGTGTCGATGGCGCTGATCACGCCGTTGCGGAACGCGCTCTGCAGCTTCGTCTCGTCGCTGCCGTCGCCGCGCAGGCCCTTGATCGCCTGGCGGACGGTCGAGCCGAGGCCGGCCGAGTCGACCTGCTGGCGCTGCTGGCTGTAGAAGTGCCGCAACAGCTTGAACTTCCACCTCGTGAGCTTGGTGCGGCTCAGTCCCGAGTAGCTCGAGGTCGCCCACAGCGACGTGGACGACAGGATGTGGCGGAAGTACGTGCGGTCGATGTGGATCTTGCCGGCGTCGTAGAGGCTGTCGAACAGCTGCGTGCCGGGGAGCGCCATGTAGAAGCCGATGGCCGCGTCGTCGATGCCGGTCTCAGCGATGGCCTCGAAGAACGCGAGGTTCGACACCCCCCGGCCCTCGCGTGCGCCGACCCAGCTGGCTACTCGGGGGTAACCCTGACACACCGGACCGCGCAGGGAAAGATGCGGGCGTCGGCGCCTCGTCGCCGGGGCCCGCCGCGCGACGGTCAGGCCGGGGCGACGTCGCCCGAGGCGACGATCGGCCCCGTGGGCAGCACCTCGCCGCCGGCCGGGGCGTCGCTGATCGCCACCTTCGTCGTGTTCGCAGGCAGAGCCACGGCGACCGCCTCGCCCGTGCCGTCGCCGAGCACGCCGAGCGACACCGGGGCCGCGCCGTCGAGCGTCCAGAGCTGATACGCGCGGCCCGCGGCGAGGGGCGGCAGCGCGTCGAAGACCACGAACGAACCGGTCTCGTCGCGCACGAGCCGGGCGCGCTGCTGGCCGTCCCCGCTCGCCAGCACGGCCAGTGCCTCGGGGTCGGCGAGCGCCGCGTCGGCGAGGTCGCCGACGTCCTGGACGACCGGCGCGGCGATCTCGCCGCCACCCCCGTCGTCGTCGTCATCGGTCACCGCCAGGGTGACGCCCACGGCCACGAGGGCGACGGCCGCGGCGGCGGCGAGTCCGGCCAGGACCTGGCGGACCCGACCCTGGCGGGCCCGGCGGGCCGCGCCACGCGCCAGGTGGGCGGGGGAGCCGCGCTGGCGGGCGGGCAGCGGGGCCACGCGGGCGTCCGGGCCCTCGCCCTCGCCATCGCCGGGTGCGGGCGGGGGAGCGGACCGAGCGGCGGGCGCCGCCCCGGACGGGCGGCCGGTCCCGGCGAGGCGGGCCACGTTCGGGTGGGCGGCGACGACCTCGGGCCGGGCCGGCAGCGTGCTGGCTATGCGATCCCACAGCGCGGGCGGCGGGGCCTCGTCGGCCGTCAGGCGGCTCAGCGTGTCGCGGTGCGCGTCGAGCTCGGCCCGGCAGATCGCGCACCGGGCGATGTGCGCCTCGACCACCGACCGCTCGGGGTCGTCGAGGCCGCCCGTGGCGTACACCGCCACCTCGTCGAGGGGGTGGTGGTCGAAGGCGTCGCTCACAGCGCCACCCCCTCGTTGCCCAGCGCGCGGCGCAGGTGCTCGAGGCCGGCGCGGATGCGGCTCTTGACGGTGCCCTCCGGGGCGCCGAGGAGCTCGGCGGTCTGCCGGTAGCTGTGGCCCCCGAAGTAGGCGAGCACGATGGCGTCACGCTCGTCGGGGTGCAGCTGCTCCACCGCCCGCCGGACGTCGCCGGCCACGGCTTCCGCGTGGAGGGTCGTCTCGAACTCGATTTCGGGTGGCGGCGCCAGCAGCGCCTCACGCTCGTGGCGCTGCCGCCGGGCCTCCTCGGATCGGACGGCGTCGACGGCCCGGGCGTGCGCCAGGGTCAGCAGCCACGATCGCAGCCGGCCGCGCTGGGGGTCGAACCGGTCGGGCTGCGTCCACAGGTCGGCGAAGACGGTCTGGCTGACCTCCTCCGCCAGGTCGGGGTCCCGGCAGACCCGGCGCGCCAAGGACCAGACCGCACCGCCGTAGAGACGGTAGATCTCCCCGAGGGCGCCCTGGTTCCCGTGCGCGACCGCCGAGATCAGGACGACGTCGTCGTGTGCGTCAATCCGTTGGGCCACGAATCGCCATCCGGGTCCCCACGGTACCGGCATCGCCGCGGTCGGGACGTGTGCGGGCGCCCTGGCCAGGGACGACGTCCCCGTGACCGCCGATCCGCGCGGGCGGGCGGTGCTGGAGCGTGCGACGTCGCGCACCATCGGGGTGACGGTCCCCGTGGGCATGGTGGTTCCTGGTGTCCGGTGGGTGTCGGGCCTGGTTCGGAGCGGCGCCGATCCCGGATGACCGTCCCTGCCGGGCCGTGCGGACGAGTGTCGTCGGCCCGGCGCGCCACCGCCCCGGGGCCGGGCCCGCAGGGACCTGACCGGGGCGGTTGGGCGGATCAGGCCCCGCCTGCGACGAATGCGTCGAGGGCGTCGCGCGCCTCGTCGTCGTGCACCTGCACGGGCGGAGACTTCATGAAGTACTGGCAGGCTGGCGTCACCGGGCCGCCCTGGCCGCGGTCGAGCGCGACCTTGGCGCAGCGAACGGCGTCGATGATCACGCCCGCCGAGTTGGGCGAGTCGTGGACCTCGAGCTTGAGCTCGACCGTCAGCGGCACGTCGCCGAAGTTGCGGCCCTCGAGGCGGATGAAGGCCCACTTCCGGTCCTCGAGCCAGGGCACGTGGTCGGACGGGCCGATGTGCACGTCGTGGTCGCCGATGCCGGTCTCGATCTGGCTCGTCACCGACTGGGTCTTCGACTTCTTCTTGGACTTCAGCCGGCTGCGCTCGAGCATGTTCATGAAGTCCATGTTCCCGCCGAAGTTCAGCTGGTACGTGTGGTCGATCGTCGTGCCGCGGTCCTCGAACAGGCGGGCGAGCGTGCGGTGCACGATCGTGGCTCCGACCTGCGATTTGATGTCGTCACCGACGATCGGGACGCCGGCCTCGGTGAACTTGGCCGCCCACTCGGGGTCGGAGGCGATGAACACGGGGATGGCGTTGACGAACGCGACGCCGGCGTCGAGGCAGGCCTGGGCGTAGTGCTTCTGGGCCTGCTCGGAGCCCACCGGCAGGTAGGACACGAGCACGTCGGCCCGGGCGTCGCGCAGCGCGTGGGCCACGTCGACCGGCTCGGCCGGGGACTCGGAGGCGACCTGGGTGTAGAACTCGCCGAAGCCGTCGAACGTCGGGCCCCGCAGCACCTCGACGCCCAGCGCCGGCACCTCGGCGAAGCGGATCGTGTTGTTCGGCCCGGCGTCGATCGCCTTGGCCACGTCCAGGCCCACCTTGTCGGCATCGACGTCGAACGCGGCGACGACCTCGATGTCGCGCACGTGGTAGCCGCCCAGCTCGACGTGCATGAGACCCGGTACCTGATCGGCCGGGTCGGCGTCTTCGTAGTACTCGATGCCCTGCACGAGGGAGCTGGCGCAGTTGCCCACGCCGGCGATGGCCAGGCGGATGGTGCTCATGTGTGTCCTCCGGGATCGTGGCCGACGGCGCTGTCGGGATGGGGGTCGGCCCGCTCGGCGGCGAGGAGCCGGTCGAGCCAGGCCACGTCGGCCGCGAGGGCCTCGGTGTCGCGCTCGAGGAGCGAGCGCAGGTAGGGACCGACGCGGCCGGACGGGTTCGCTGTCCGGCGGCGCTGGTCGAGGCGTTGGGCCAGCTCGGCGCGGCGGCGCTCGAACAGCTCGATGCGCTCGGACCGGGAGAGGTGGTGGCAGAAGGCGACGCGCACGGCGAAGGCACGGTCGTCGGAGACGTCGGGATCGACGAGCAGCTCGTGCAGGCGCCGCCGGCCGCCGTCGGTCACGCCGTAGACCTTCTTGCCGCGGCCGCCGGACCGGCGGCCGCCCTGGTCGGTCGTGGCCCGTCGCCGGGCCCGGTAGGCGGCCAGCTCGCCGGCCAGCGAGCCGCTCATCGGGGATGCCGGGGCCCGTGCCGGCAAGCCCGTGACGGCCTTGACGTGCCCGGCCGCCTCGAGCCGGTTGAGCGCCGGGTACAGCGAGCCGTAGGAGACCGCGAGCCGGCTGCCCAGTAACTCACCGAGGCGCTTACGCAGCTCGTAGCCGTGGAGCTCGTCGTCGTCGAGCAGGCCGAGGATGGCGACGTCGATCATGCACAGGCGAGTCTATCGCGCTGGTGTATCACCTACGACATATCGACTCGATACATCGCTCCGCAGACGCGGCTGGAGCGCAAGAGCGACGTCGCCGGGCGGATAGGGCCGGCGCGGCGCAACGGAGGGACCGACCACTAGCCTCGTGCCCCATGAGCTTCCGCCCGGAGGCGATCCGCGGTGGCGAACGCCCCGCCGAGGCCGTCGTCGACTATCGGTTGACGCGCCAGCAGGTCGTGGCCCAGTACCGCAAGGGCCGCCTGTCGCGGCTCGATGTGTGCGACGCCCATCCCGAGCTGCGCCGGGCGGCGAGCGGGGCCGGCCGGCCCACCGGCGAGCCGTGCCCCATCTGCGAGGAGGCCCAGGTCGTCCTCGTGACCTACGCCTTCGGGGCCCGGCTGCCGGCCGGCGGCCGCCTCGTCACAAGCGCGCGCGAGTTGAACCAACTCGCCCGTCGGGGCTCGCGTGTCGCGTGCTATGTGGTCGAGGTGTGCCCCGAGTGCGCCTGGAACCACCTCACCCGCGTGTTCCACCCCGGCCGGGCGTAGCCGCTGAGACCGGTCGCCGCCCGCGCGTTGCGGTCGGCGTCGCCGCTGCCGTTAACCTGTCGCTCTCGGCATGGCTGGACGGACTGCTGCACCTTCCTCTCCCGTGCATGGCGCCCCTGTGCGCCAGCGCGCGGTGAGCGATCTCGGGCCTGGCGCCGACCGTCGGGCCGGCCGCCGGCGCGCCCCCGAACGCAGCGGCGCGGGCGGCTTCCCGCCGCCCGGCGGCGGTGGGCGCGGGCCGCGACCCGGCGCCGACCGGCCCAGCTACGACCGGCCCGGTGGCGCGACGACGGCCGGCCCCTTCGATACGCGTGGTCTCGTGGCCGGCGCGGGTGCGGGGGCGGGCGGCGGTCGAGTTCGCGGAGGTGGTGGAGACGGCCGTGGGCGCGGTCCCGGCGACGGGCGCGGCGCTTCCCACGGCGATAGCCCCCGCGGCGGCGGCGAGCACCCGGCCAAGCGCCGCAGCTTCCTCTGGCGGTGGCGCCGGGCCTTCTTCCTGCTCGCGCTGCTCGGCCTCACGGCCATGGCGGCCGGCGCAGCCGTCATGGCGAACACCGAGCTGCCCGAGATCAAGCCGCTCGAGCAGTCGACGTTCATCTGCGACGCCAGCGTGCCCGAGGGCTGCAATTCGACGAACGCCATGGCGACGATCCAGGGCGAGCAGGACCGCGTCAACATCCGCTACGACCAGCTGCCCCCGGTGCTGATCAACGCCGTGGTGGCCATGGAGGACCGCGATTTCTTCGAGCACCGCGGCGTCAACCCGATGAGCATCGGGCGCGCCCTCTACCGCGATCTGCGGGGCGACGCCGTCCAGCAGGGCGGCTCGACGATCACCCAGCAGTACGTGAAGAACGCCTTCCTGACGCCCGAGCGGGCCCTGACCCGCAAGATCAAGGAAGCCGTGCTCAGCGTGAAGCTCGAGCAGAACATGTCCAAGGAGGAGATCCTCGAGGGCTACCTCAACACGATCTACTTCGGCCGCGGGGCCTACGGGGTGCAGGCGGCGGCGCAGGCCTACTTCCGCAAGGACGTGAGCGGGCTCGGCATCGGCGAATCCGCCTATCTCGCCGGGCTCATCCGGGCCCCTGTGCTCGCCGACGGCACCCGCCACCCCGAGGAGGCGGAGCGCCGGCGCCACACGGCCCTCGTCGCCATGGAGGAAGAGGGCTACATCACCAAGGACGAGCTCACCCTCGCGGACGCCCAGTCCTTCGAGGAGCCCTGGTTCGTCACCGCCGCCGAGCGCAGCGAGATCTCGTCCCGCATCGGCAAGCAGTACGGCAACGACTACATCGTCGCCTACGTCAACGAGCTGCTGCAGCAGGAGCCGTACAACTTCACCAAGGAGGAGATCTACGGCGGCGGTCTGCGGGTCTACACCTCTCTCGACCAGGGGATGCAGGAGGCGGCGTGGAACGCGGTGTGGAGCAACCTCAACGCGGACCCGGCCTCGGGTGATCCCGTGGCGTCGATGGTGGCCGTCGACGACCAGGGCCTCATCCGGGCGATGGTCGGCGGGCCCGGCTTCGTGGCCCGCACGAACGAGACGAACTACGCCGTGCGGGGCCAGGGCAGCGACGGGCGACCCGTCGGCTCGACGTTCAAGCCGATCGCCCTCGCCGAGGCGGTCAGCAGCGGCTACTCGCTCGAGTCGACGTACAACGCGCCCGGGACGATGACCATCGACCAGGAGCAGTGCGACGACTGGGAGGTCAGCAACTACGACGAGAGTGAGGCGGGGACGCTGAACCTCGTCGAGGCCACGAGCCAGTCGTCCAACACGGCGTTCGGGCAGCTCATGGTCGACCTCGGGCCCGAGAAGGTCATCGACATGGCCCACAAGCTGGGCATCGCCGGCGACTTCGGCGAGGCGTGCGCCCCGATCGTGCTCGGCTCCGACAACGCCACGCCCCTCGAGATGGCCACCGTCTACTCGACGTTCGCGAACCAGGGCGTTCGCAAGGACCCGATCATCATCACCCGTGTCGAGCAGGTCGGGCAGGACGGCGACGTCACGGTCCTCCATACGACCCAGCCCCACACCCAGCAGGTGCTGGCCGCTCCCCAGGCGAACCTCGTCACACACGCCCTGCAGGGCGTCATCGCGGAGGGCACGGGCACCGGGGCCGACATCGGCAAGCCGGCGGCCGGCAAGACCGGTACGTCGACCAACAACACCGACGCGTGGTTCGTGGGGTACGTCCCCAAGCTGACGGCCGCGGTGTGGATGGGCTATCCCAACGCGGACTGGGACAACCCCGACACGCCCGAGGTCGA
>DATHAO010000067.1:0-92330 GCA_035296625.1 Acidimicrobiales bacterium
AGGCTTTCGCCCATTGCGCAAGATTCCCCACTGCTGCCTCCCGTAGGAGTCTGGGCCGTGTCTCAGTCCCAGTGTGGCTGATCGTCCTCTCAGACCAGCTACCCGTCGTCGCCTTGGTAGGCCGTTACCCCACCAACAAGCATGATAGGCCGCGAGGCCCTCCCGAAGCGGCGGACCTTTCCTCATCTGACCATGCGATCCGATGAGGACATCTGGTATTAGCTCCCCTTTCGGGGGGTTATCCCAGTCTTCGGGGCAGGTTCCTCACGTGTTACTCACCCGTTCGCCACTAGGCCTTTCCCAGTGTTGCCACTGGTAGGGCCTCGTTCGACTTGCATGTGTTAAGCACGCCGCCAGCGTTCGTCCTGAGCCAGGATCAAACTCTCCGTCGAAGAATTTCAGACACCACTGCGAGCAGTGGAGCCCAATCGATAGAGAAACCTCGTACCCGGGGGAATAGCCCGAGACACGAGGCACTGGCACCTACTATCTGGATGATGCCGAAGCATCTTCCGGAATTTGACGGTGCGTCTACTAACATCGCGACCACATCGGAAGCAGAGCCTCCGAGGCGGTCGCCCGCACTCGCTCTCTCGTCCTCTCTTCTGTTTTCAAGGAGCGATTCCGCTTCGGGCACGTGACCTCAACAGGTCGTTGGTGCCTTTCACATTCGCTTTGGCTCGTTCGCCTCTACGGGCTTTCGAGCCGGTATTTCCCTTGCCCATAGGACCTTAGCAGGTCTTCCGAGCCCTTCAAATCCGGCCCGTTGACCTCTTCCGAAGTCGCTTGGCCGCATTTCGATCGGCTCGTTGACCGTAACAGGTCTGCGGAGCCCTCGAACACTTCGGGGTCCGATGACGCTGGAACCCTGGAGCGAGTCGTCGAACTCACCCGGGGCTCAAGACTAGCGGCCCTCTGGAGTCTTCCAACTCGCTCGCCCTGCCCGGACGGGCGCCGTGCGGGGCGAAGAGTTAATCTAGCGAGACCCCTGGGGAACGTCAACCTGACATCCAGGAAATCGCGGGATTCCTCAGCCCGGGCTTCTGACCAGGACTGCGTAGGTCCTCCTACCCTTCCGGAGGACCACGAAACCCTCGTGGAGGACGTCGTCGGGGCCGATCCGGCGGTCGACGCCGACCCTCTCCCCGTTGATGGCCACGGCGTTCTGCTCGAGGCTGCGGCGGGCGTCGCTGCGGGAGCTGGCCAGCCCCGTGTCGACGAGGGCCGCCACGACATCCACCCCGGCGGCGAGCTCCGCCTCGCCCGGCAGCGGGGCGGTGGGCACCTCGCGGGCCACGAGGGCGAGAGCGTCGGCGCCCACCTCGGCCATGCTGCCGCCGAAGAGCACCGCGGAGGCCTGCTCGGC
The DNA here is from genome assembly GCA_035296625.1 of Acidimicrobiales bacterium. Taxonomy (GTDB): domain Bacteria; phylum Actinomycetota; class Acidimicrobiia; order Acidimicrobiales; family VFJN01; genus DATCLS01. The sequence continues at coordinate 1,367 of DATHAO010000067.1, forward strand.
CGCCTGCATGGCGGCCTCGCCGTGCACCAGCCGGGTCACCTCGCGCGCCAACCGGCGCTGCGCTCCCCGGCGCTCCGGGACGAGCAAGTGCTCGGCCACCACCTCGTCGATCGCGGCCAACGGCAGCAGCGTGAACTTGGCCAGGAACTCGTGCACCTGGCAGTCGTCGGCGTTGATCCAGTGCTGGAAGAACCGGTAGGGGCTCGTCTTGTCGGGGTCGAGCCAGATGCGGGCGCCGGTCGTCTTGCCGAGCTTCGTGCCGCCGGGCGCGGTGAGGAGCGGCCACGACAGCCCGTGCACCACCCGGCCGTCGACCCGGCGGACGAGGTCGATGCCCGACACGATGTTCCCCCACTGATCCGACCCACCGATCTGCAGCTCGACCCCCCGGTTACGGGCCAGCCACAGGTAGTCGTGGGCCTGCAGCAGCATGTAGCTGAACTCGGTGAAGCTGATCCCCTGCTCGCTGGCCATGCGTTTCTTCACCGACTCGCGGGCGACCATCTGGTTCACGGTCACGTGCTTGCCCACGTCGCGCAGGAAGTCGAGCAGCGTGACGCCCTCGGTCCAGGCGCGGTTATCGACCAGGCCGTCGTCGCCGACATCGACGATGCGCCGGATCTGTGCCGAGATGGCGGCCACGTTCGCATCGAGCGTGGCGGCGTCGAGCAGGTTTCGCTCCTCGGAGCGCCCGCTCGGGTCGCCGACCATGCCGGTCGCCCCGCCCGCGAGGGCCACCGGGTTGTGGCCGGCGTCCTGGAACCGGCGCAGGACCAGGAGGCCGATCAGGTTGCCGATGTGGAGGCTGTCGGCCGTCGGGTCGCAGCCGTAGTAGAGGGTGATGGGCCCGGACGCCAGACGCTCGGCCAGAGCGGCCCGATCGGTGCTGTCGTGCACGAGGCCCCGGGCCTCCAGGTCGTCCAGGATCGTCTCCACGGGCGTCATCGTCCTCGCCTGCTCCGTGCCCCGTCCAGCCCGTTGTCCCATCATGTCCCGGGCGGACCGGCGACCGGCCGCTGCGCCCGGCCGGCGATCGACCAGCGGGGCCGGCGACCGGCCCCGGCGGACTGGACGGCGGGCCGCCCGGCCGGGGACCCTAGGGCCGTGAGCGTGGACGCCGGTCCCCCGGCGACGGACGAGAGCACCGGCCCGGCCGGTGCGGGCGGCGACGGCGGGTCACCCGGGCGCGGCTCGCGCCTCGGGCGCACGGTCATCACCGTCGTGGTGATCGGCCTGTTGGCCATGTGGGGCTACGTGATCTATCTGGCCTTCGGGCCCGGCCGCCAGCCCCCCATCGATCGGCTCGACGACCCGGCCTTCGCCGAGGCCGGCGAGTCCCGGTGCGCCGAGGCCGTGGCCGACGTCGACGCTCTGCCGTTGGCGGCCGAGAGCGCGAACGCCGCCGACCGGGCCGACGTGCTCGACCGGGCCGACGCCATCTACGCCACGATGCTGGACGACCTCGACGGCATGACGTCGCTGGCCCCCGCGGGCGACCAGCGCAACCGGGCCGAGACCTGGCTCGCCGATTGGCGCACATACCTGCAGGACCGTGTCGACTACGCCGACCGGCTCCGCGCCGACCCGAACGCGCGCCTGCTCGTGTCGGAGAAGCCGGGCGAGGGCCGCCAGATCACCGGCTGGATCGACGAGTTCGCGCAGGCCAACCGCATGCCGTCCTGCGCCACGCCCCTCGACGCCTGAGGATGGGCGCCGAGCTTGGCGTGCATCAGGAGGAACCGGCGTGAGGCGGGTCGACGACCATGGCGGAGCCGGTCAGGTGGCCCTCGGCGCAGGTGCGCTCGAGCGCGTCGCGTGGGCGGCGAACGCCAGCGTGCGCGCCCGGTGCGCCTCGTGTGCCGGGTCGCCGGGGTCGGGCGGCCTCGACGTGCGCCACGGCCACCGCCAGCTCGGCGGACGGCGCCGGCACCGGGTCCCGGGCGGGCAGAGGTGCAGGCGGCTCACGCCCGAGACGCCGGAGACCCCCGCGAGGCCCGGGCGGCGCGCACGGCGCCGGCGGGGACCGACACGTTGGGGTCGGCGGCCACCAACCACCGCCACGGGTGCTCGGCGCCGGCGCTGAGCCCGACCCGGGTGGTCTGCACGGGGTCCGACGGCGGGGGCGAGCCGTCGTCGAGGACCACCAGGCCGCGGTCGCCGGTCACCAGGTCGGCGCCGTCGTCGCGCCGGGCGATGCCGAGCGCCTGGCACAGCTTGGCGGGGCCGCTGCACAGGTCGCGGTCGCGCCGGGCCCGAGGACGGGCGGCCCGCATGGCGTCGAGCCCGTCGAGCGGGGCGAGGGCCCGGAGCAGCACGGCCACGCCCTCGCCCTCGTCGCCGCACACAGCGTTGGCGCACCAGTGCATGCCGTAGGTGAAGTAGACGTACAGGCGCCCCGGACGGCCGAACATCGTGCGGTTGCGTGACGTCTCACCCCGGTACGCGTGGCTGCCGGGGTCGATCCCCCCGCAGTAGGCCTCGACCTCGACGATCCGGCCCGACCGCTCGGGCCCGTCCGGCCCGGCCCGCCGTACCACCACCTTGCCGAGCAGGTCGGGCGCGACCTCACGGGGGTCGCGTGCGTAGAAGGCGCGGGCCAGCACGACCCGGGGCGACGCCTCACCGGCGCTCACCTGCGGGCGACCGGCCCGGGCCTGCGACACCGGAGCGACCGCGCCCGTGGCCGCCGCGGCTGCGGCCCCGGCCGGGAGCGAGCCGGGGGGTCCCCCAGCGGCCATCAGCCCACCCGCTCGGCGTCGAGCTCGAGGCGGCGGCCGAAGCGGCGAAGCTGCTGGGCCACCGGCTCGGGACCGGCGCCCCCGGGCGTCGTCCGCCGGGCCACGGACCGGCCCGGCTCCAGCAGCGCCGCGCCCTCGGCGCCGAGCGCCGGGTGGGCGTCGACCAGCTCGGCGAGCGGCACCCGCCGCTCCAGGCTGTCGCGCACCAGCGCTCCGACGAGGGCGTGGGCGTCGCGGAACGGCATGCCCCGGTCGACAAGCAGCTCGGCCAGGTCGGTGGCCGCCGCGTAGGGCGTGTCGGCCGCGCCCTGCATGCGGGCGGCGTCGAAGGTGAGCGTCGCGTAGAGCCCCGCCATCGCACCGAGCGCCAGGCGGACCTGGTCGACGGCGTCGAACAGCGGCTCCTTGTCCTCCTGGAGGTCGCGGTTGTAGCTCAGCGGCAGGCCCTTGAGCGTGGTCAGCAGGCCCGTGAGGTCGCCGATCAGGCGGCCTGCCTTGCCCCGGGCCAACTCGGCGATGTCGGGGTTCTTCTTCTGGGGCAGCATCGAGGAGCCGGTGGCGTAGGCGTCGTCGAGGTGGGCGAAGCCGAACTCGGCGGTCGACCACAGGATCACCTCCTCGCCCATGCGCGACAGGTGCACACCGAGCAGGCTCAGCGCGAACAGGCCCTCGGCCACGAAGTCTCGGTCGCTCACGGCGTCGAGGCTGTTGTCGAAGGTGCCGGAAAAGCCCATGTCGTGGGCCGTGGCGTCCGGCTCCAGCGGCAAGGACGAGCCGGCGAGCGCCCCGGCACCGAGCGGCGAGACGTCGAGGCGGCGCCGGCAGTCGACGAGCCGGTCGACGTCGCGGGCGAGCGCCCACCCATGGGCGAGGAGGTGGTGGGCGAGCAGCACCGGCTGGGCCTGCTGCATGTGCGTGTAGCCGGGCAGGTACGCAGGCCCGGCGTCGTGAGCCCGGTCGAGCAGCACCTGCTGGAGTGCCAGGACCCGGCGGGCCACGTCTGCCAGCTCGCGCTTGGTCCACAGGCGCAGGTCGGTGGCGACCTGGTCGTTGCGGCTGCGCCCGGTGTGGAGCTTGGCGCCCGCCGGCCCGGCCAGCGCCGTCACCCGCCGCTCGATCGCGGTGTGGATGTCCTCGTCGCTGGGCTCGAACGCGAAGGCGTCGGTGCGCAGCTCCTCGCGGACCCTGTCGAGCGCGGCGAGCACGACGTTGGCCTCCTCCTCGGACAGGATCTTCGAGCGGGCCAGGCCCCGGACATGGGCCCGACTGCACGCCAGGTCGTCGTCGGCCAGGCGCCGGTCGAACGGCAGGCTCACCGTGAAGTCGAGCAGCTCGTCGGCCTGGCCGCCGCCGAGCCGGCCGTGCCACAGCGTGCTCATGCGCCGGTGGACCCCGGGCCCTGGATGCCCGACCACGTCTCGATGCCGAGGCCCCACAGCCGCACGAAGCCCTCGCTGTCCTCGTGGCGGAAGCTGTCGGCTGCGTCGTAGGTGGCAAGGCCGTAGTCGTAGAGGCTCGACGCGCTGCGCCGGCCTGTGACCCGGCACGACCCCGGCGACAGGTGCAGGCGCACCTCGCCGGTCACATGGCTCTGGCTCTCCCCCACGAACGCGTCGAACGCCTGCTTGAGCGGGCTGAACCAGAGGCCGTCGTAGACGAGCTCGGCGTAGCGGGAGGCGATGCGGCCCTTCTCGCGGCTGAGGTCGCGCTCGAGGCAGATGCTCTCGAGGTCGGCGTGTGCCATGAGCAGGGCCAGGCTGGCCGGGCACTCGTAGGTCTCGCGGCTCTTGATGCCGACCCGGCGGTTCTCGACCATGTCGATGCGCCCCCAGCCGTAGCTGCCGACCACCGTGCCGAGCCGCTCGACGAGCTCGTGGGCCCGCAGCACCTCGCCGTCGAGCGCCACGGGCACGCCCTGGTCGAAGCCGACGACCACGTCGACCGGCTCGGTGGCCATCGGCTTCGTCAGCATCCACACCCCGGGCGGAGGCACGGCCCACGGGTCCTCCATCTCGCCGCACTCGATGGCCCGGCCCCAGAGGTTGTCGTCGATGGAGTAGACCTTCTCCTTCGTCGCCGTGATCGGGATGCCGTGGTCGTAGGCGTAGAGGATGCACTGCTCACGGGTCATGCCCCAACCCCGCACCGGGGCCAGCACGTCGAGGTCGGGGGCCAGCGCCCGCGTCGACACCTCGAAACGCACCTGGTCGTTGCCCTTGCCGGTGCAACCATGGGCGACGGCGTCCGCGCCGTGCTCGCGCGCGGCCCGCACGAGGTGCTTCACGATGACCGGCCGAGACAGGGCCGAGACGAGGGGATAGCGGTCCTCGTAGAGGGCGTTGGCCCGCAGGGTCGGCACGCAGTAGTCGCGGGCGAACTCCTCGCGCGCGTCGACCACAGTGGCCTCGACGGCGCCGGCCGCCCGGGCGCGCTCGCGCAGGACGTCCCAGTCCTCGGACGACTGCCCGACATCGACCGCCAGGGCGATCACGTCGACACCCCAGTTCTCGATCATCCACCTAACGGCCACCGAGGTGTCGAGGCCTCCGCTGTAGGCGAGGACGACTCGCTTCGCCATCACTGTCCCTTTCCTGTCGCTCGCCGACGAGCGCTCGGTCGAAGAATCCTGGTCTAGACGCCGGCCAGCTCGGCGAGCCGGCGGGCCATCTCGTGGCCGGGCACGTCCTCGGCGACGATCACGACGAGCGTGTCGTCGCCGGCCACGGTGCCCAGCACGTCGCTCCACCCGGAACGGTCGAGCGCCGAGGCCACCACGTGCGCCGAGCCCGGCGGCGTGCGCAGCACCACCAGGTTGTGCGAGTGGCTCACCTCCACGACCCACTCGCTGAACACCCGGCGCAGGTGCGTCTCGGGCGCCCGCTGCTCGGTGGGCAACTCGGGGATGGCGTACACGGTCTCTCCGCCGGCCACCCGCACCTTGATGGCGCCGAGGTCCTCGAGGTCGCGGGAGACCGTGGCCTGGGTGGCGGCCACGCCCTCGTCGGCCAGCAGGTCGACGAGCTGGCCCTGGCTGGTCACCGCCTGCTCGGCCAGGAGCCGGGCCACGCGGTGCTGGCGCTGGGGCTTGGCGAGGGTCCGCAGGCCCCCCTCGACGCTCACCGGGCCTGCTCCAGGAGCCAGGTCAGCAGGCCTCGGAAGGCGTGCAGGCGGTTGTGCGCCTGCGCCACCACGCGGCTGCGGTCGCCGTCGACGACGGAGGCCGCCACCTCCTCGCCCCGGTGCGCCGGCAGGCAGTGCATGAACACGGCGTCGGGGGCGGCGGCGGCCATGACGCGATCGTCGACCTGGAAGCCCTCGAAGGCCCGGCGGCGGGCGTCGGCCTCGCCCTCCTGGCCCATCGACGCCCACACGTCGGTGTGCACGGCACGGGCGCCGGCCACGGCCTCGTCGGGCCGGGTCGTCACCAGCGGCCCGCCGCCCGCCGCCCGCAGCCGGTGGAGATCGGCCTCGCCGGGCCCGTAGCCGGGCGGGCACGCCAGTCGGACCTTCATGCCGAGCGCCGTGGCGCCCAGCGCGAGCGACCGTGCAACGTTGTTGAAGTCGCCCACCCAGGCGAGCGTCGACCCCGCCAGCTCGCCGAGGTCGTGGCGCATCGTGAGCAGGTCGGCGAGCGCCTGGCAGGGGTGGCCGCGGTCCGACAGCAGGTTGACGACCGGCACCGTGGCGGCGGCCGCCATCTCCTCGAGCAGCTCGTGGTGGAACACCCGGCCCCCGAGCGCCGCGTGGTAGCCCGACAGCACGCGCGCGACGTCCGCGACCGGCTCGCGCTCGCCGGTGCCGATCTCGTCACGGCGGAAGGTGAGCGGATGGCCGCCGAGCTGCACGACCGCCACCTCGCACGAGTGCCGGGTGCGTAGCGACGGCTTCTCGAAGTACAGGCCGACCGAGCGGCCGGCGAGCAGGTCCCCCTGCGCCGGCTGGTCGGCCAGCCGCAGCACGTCGACCAGCTCGTCCGGGCCGAGGTCGTCGATTTCGAGCAGGTGGCGGGGGCTCACGACGCGAGCACCTTGGCCACGACCTCGACCGCATGGTGGATCTCGTCGTCGGTGATCAGCAGCGACGGCGCGAAGCGCAGGGCCGTCGGCGTGACGGCGTTGGCCACGAGACCGGCGTCGAGCAGCGCGGCGTTGACCTCGCGGGCGTCGCGCCCGTCGAGCTCGACGGCGAGCAGCAGGCCGAGGCCGCGCACGCCGGCGACCCCGGACAGGGAGGACAGGCCCTGGGTGAGCCGGTCACCGGCCCGGGCGGCCCGGACGGGCACGTCCTCGGCGTGCATGACCGCCAGCACGGCCCGGGCCGCAGCGGTTACGAGCGGCTGGCCCCCGAAGGTCGTGGCGTGGTCGCCGGGCTGGAACACGCCGGCCACGTCCGCCCGGGCCCAGCAGGCGCCGATCGGCACGCCGTTGCCGAGCGCCTTGGCCATCGTCACCACGTCGGGCCGCACCTCCGCGTGCTGAAACGCGAACCAACGGCCGGTGCGGCCGAGGCCGGTCTGCACCTCGTCGACCATCATCAGCGCGCCCCGCTCGTCGCACAGCCGGCGCACGCCGCCCAGGTACGCCGCCGACGCCGGGTTCACGCCGCCCTCGCCCTGCACGGCCTCGATGAGGACGGCCGCCACCGTCGGGTCGAGCGCCGCCGCGAGAGCGTCGAGGTCGTCCCAGGCGACGTGGCGGAAGCCCTCGGGCAGCGGCTGGAACGCCTCGTGCTTGGCCGGCTGGCCGGTGGCGTGCAGCGTGGCGAGCGTGCGGCCGTGGAAGCTGCCGTAGGCCGACACGACGACGTGGCGTCCTGGGCCGCCGAACCTCCGGGCCAACTTGATCGCGCACTCGTTGGCCTCGGCGCCCGAGTTGCAGAAGAAGACCTGGCCGTCGGCGGGCTCGCCGTCACCGACCAGCCGATCGAGCGTGCGGGCGACCTCGGGACCGGGCTCGGTGCCGAACAGGTTCGACACGTGGAGCAGCGTGCGGGCCTGGGCGTCGAGGGCGTCGGCCACCGCAGGGTGGGCGTGGCCGAGCGAGGTGACGGCCAGGCCCGAGAGCATGTCGAGGTAGCGGCGGCCGGCATCGTCGACCAGCCAGGCGCCGTCGCCACGCACGAAGGTGACGCGCGGCGATGCGTAGGTGGGCATGAGCGGGCTGGCCTCGGCCACGGTCATGGGGCGCTCCCGTCGCTGTCGTGGTCGGCGGTGATCATGGTGCCGGCGCCCCCGTCGCTGAACAGCTCGAGCAGCACGACGTGGGGCACCCGGCCGTCGAGCAGGTGGGCCGAGCCCACCCCGTGCCGCACCGCGTGCAGCGCCGCGGCCACCTTCGGGATCATGCCGCCGTGCAGGCGGCCGTCGTCGATCATCGCTGCGATCTCGTCGGCGGTGGCGGCGCTCACCAGGCTGTCCGGGTCGGCGACGTCGGTGAGCAGGCCCGGCACGTCGGTGAGGAAGATCACCTTCGCGGCACCGAGGGCCACGGCGATCGCCCCGGCGACGGTGTCGGCGTTGATGTTGTACGCCTGGCCCGTGGCATCGGAGCCGATCGTAGACACGACCGGGATGAGGTCCTCCGCGAGCAGCCGCTCGAGGATGGACGGGTTCACCGACGACACGTCGCCGACGTAGCCGAGTTCCGCGTTGCGGGCGCTCGCCAGGATGAGGCCGGCGTCCTCTCCGGAGAGACCCACGGCGAGGGGCCCGTGCACGTTGATGGACGACACGATGTCGCGGTTGACCTTGCCGACGAGCACCATGCGGACGATGTCGACCGTCTCGGCGTCGGTGACGCGCAGCCCGCCGCGGAACTCGGGCACCTTGCCGAGCCGTGCCATCAGGTCGCTGATCTGCGGGCCGCCGCCGTGCACCACGACCGGCCGCAGGCCCACGGCGCGGAGCAGCACGACGTCATCGGCCACCCCCCGCCCCAGGTCGGGGTCGACCATGGCGTTGCCGCCGTACTTCACGACGACGGTGGCGCCCCGGAAACGCTCGATGTACGGCAGGGCCTCGAGCAGCACCGCCACGCGCTCAGCGGCGGCGCCCGCCACATCGGGGAGGGCGGTCACGACGTGCCCTTGTTCTCGTCGATGTAGCCGTGGGTCAGGTCGTTGGTCAGCACCCGGCCTTCGCCGTCGCCCACGCCCAGGTCGCAGTGGAGGTCGATGTACTCCCCCGACATGTGCTCGGCGACGGCGGCGGCGTCGTGGTCGGCGGCCTCGCACGCCCGGCTCACGACCGTGCCGCCGTAGGCGATCGTCATGGCGGACGTGTCGAGCTTCACGCCCGCCACGCCCAGCTCGCTCGCCACCCGCCCCCAGTAGGGGTCGCGCCCGTACCACGAGCACTTCACGAGCTGGCTCTCGGCGACCCGGCGGGCGGCCCGGCGGGCATCGTCGTCGGACGCCGCGCCCGTGACCCGCAGCTTCACCACCTTGGTGTGGCCCTCGGCGTCGCCCACCATCTGGGTAGCGAGGTCGAGGCACGCCTCGGCGACCGCGGCCCCGAGCGCCGCGTCGTCGACGACTCCGGCCCGTCCGCCGGCCAGCAGGATCACCGTGTCGTTCGTCGAGGTGCACCCGTCCACCGTGACGGCGTTGAAGCTGTCGGCCACGCCGGCGGTGAGCAGGCCCTGCAGCGTCTCGGGGTCGACGAGGGCGTCGGTGGTCAGCACCCCGAGCATCGTCGCCATGTTGGGGGCGAGCATCGCCGCGCCTTTCGCCATGCCGCCGACCACGAACCCGCGGCCCCGCACGACCGTCTCCTTGGGGCGGGTGTCGGTGGTCATGAGCGCCTGGGCCGCGGCGATGCCGTGGCCGGGGTCGCGCCCCCGCCCGGCGACGAGAGTGGGCACACCCGAGACGATCGCCGGCATGGGCAGCTCGTAGCCGATCAGGCCTGTCGAGCACACGAGCACGGCTTCAGGCCGCGCGCCGATCTCGGCGCGACCAGGGCCGTGGTCCGCTCGGCGTCGCTCTCGCCCCGAGGCCCGGTGGCGGCGTTGGCGTTGCCGCTGTTGACGACGACGGCGGCGGCCCGGCCCCGCGTGGCGGCGAGGTGCCGGCGGCTGACGGTGACGGGCGCGGCCACGACGAGGTTCTGCGTGAAGACAGCGGCGGCGCAGACGAGGCCGCCGTCGTCGTCGCTGGCGACGAGCGCGAGGTCCTTGTCGCCGGAGGCTTTGATGCCTGATGCGATGCCGTTGGCCACGAACCCGACGGGGGCGACGACGCTCACGGGAAGAGCCCGGCGGTCGGCAGGCCGGTCGCCTCGGGCAGGCCGACCATGAGGTTCGCGCACTGCACGGCCTGGCCCGACGCTCCCTTCGTGAGGTTGTCGAGGGCGCCGATCGCCACCACCCAGCCGGTGCGGTCGTCGGCCCGGGCCGTGACGTGGACGGTGTTCGAGCCGAGCGTCGCCTTCGTGGACGGCGAGCCGTCGACCACGACGACGAACGGCTCGTCGGCCCAGGCCTTGCCCACGGCGGTCAGCACGTCGTCGGTCGTGACCGGAGCCGCGGGACGGCCGTAGCAGGTGGCGAGGATGCCCCGGTTCATGGGTGCCAGGTGGGGCGTGAAGAGCACCTGGGCCGGGACGCCCGCCAGGCGCGACAGGTTCTGCTCGATCTCGGGGGTGTGCCGGTGGGTGAGCAGGCTGTAGGCGGTGAAATCCTCGTCGACGGCGCAGAACGCGGTCGTGGCCTTCGGCCCCTTGCCGGCACCGGAGACGCCGCTGGCCGCGTCGACCACGATGCCGGTCGGCTCGACGAGCCCGCCCCGCACGAGCGGGGCCAGAGCCAGCGACGCGGCCGTCACGTAGCAGCCGGGGGCGGCCACGGCGCGGGCCGCCCGCACCTCGTCGCGGTACAGCTCGGGCAGCCCGTAGGCGAAGTCGGCGATCAGCTCGGGACAGGTGTGGGCCTCGCCGTACCAGGTCGGGTAGAGCGAGGCGTCGGCCAGCCGGAAGTCGGCGCCGAGGTCGACGACCTTGCCGACCCTCCCCCACAGCTCGGGCACCATCGCCTGCGAGGCCCCGTGCGGCAGGGCGAGGAAAACGAGGTCGAGGCCGTCGCAGATCGCCGCGCTCGTCGGCTCGAGCACCTGGTCGCCGTACGCCCCGGCCACGCTGGGATACAGGTCCGCGATGCGGGCACCCGCCTGCGAGTCGCCAGTGGCCACCCGAACGTCGAGATCGGGGTGGTGGGCGCAGAGGCGCAGGAGCTCGGCCCCCGTGTAGCCGGAGGCGCCGATGATGCCAACCGAGGTCACCCGTCCACCATACGGCGGGCTGCATAGTCATGCAACGCCACAGCTCGGGACGTCATCGCCCCCGCGGCCGGTGCCGTCCACGGCCGAAGGCGCGGAGCACGCCACCGGCGCGCCGGCTGTCGGACGTCCACCGCAGGTGCCGGGCGGTCGCCTCCGCTCCGTCGCCCTCGGTGAGGGCGCGCTCGGCCTCGTCGAGCGAGCTGCGTGCGTCGTCGAGCGAGTCGTGCACCTCCTCGATGCGTAGGGACAGGGTGACGACGACGCCCTCGCCGTCGAGGCCGTAGGCGCCCGGCCCCGCCGCCAGGACGTCGAGCACGTCGTGGACCCGCAGGGCGCCGATCACGAGCGCGTTGCCGACCCGGGCGGGCACGGCGCCGAGGGCCGGGCCGACGTCCCGACCGGCGAGGCGGGCGGCCAGCTCGGCGACCCGCTCCGCCACGTCGCCCACCCGACGGCAGGCGTAGTCCAGCTGGATGAGGGCCGCCTCCGCGTCGCCGTTGGCGGTGGGAACCACGCCCGCGTCGAGGAGCGCCGCCAGGTCGCCCCGAGCCTCGACGAACGAGTGCAGTGCCGCCCGTGCCCGGTCGCCACCCGGAGCCGGCTCGGCCGCGCCGTCGTCTGCGGCGCGCCCGTCGGCAGGACCGTCGACGCTCGGGTTCCTGCTCACACGTGACACCCCCACGTGGTCGCGGCGCACCGCCCCACGGAGGGTAACCCGATGTCGACGAGGTGGGCGCGCTCGGGAGCCCTCAGCGGGCGGTCAGCCTCGAAGCGTGGCGGCGTGCGCGGCCTCGACGGCGGCGATGCCCTGCCGGCGGATGTGGGCCACCTCGTCGTCGGTGAGCGTGTGGTCCCTCGCCTCGAGCCGCAGCCGGTAGGCGAGGCTGCGCCGTCCGGGCGCGATGCCCGCGCCCCGGTAGACGTCGAACAGTCGCAGCGTGGCGAGCCGGTCCCCCGTCGCCTCGCGCAGCGTCGCCTCGACCGCGGTGGCCGGCACGTCGTCGGCCACCTCGAAGGCCAGGTCGATGTCGCTCGACGGGTAGACGCTCACGAGGCGGTACGGCCGCCCGGTGCGCGGCAGCGCGGCGACCACGTCCAGGTCGACCTCGAGCCAGCCAACGCGCTCGGCCACGCCGTGGGCCGCCAGGACGTCGGGGTCGATCTCGCCGACGGCGCCGACCGGCTCGCCGCGGGGACCGACGAGGCGGGCCGACCGCGTGGGGTGCAGGCCGGGGACCGGCTGGTTGCGGATCTCGACGCCGGTGAGGTCGAGCACCTCCTCGACCGCCCGCCACTCGACCACCGCGTCGGGGGCGGCGCGGCCTCCCAGCACGACGCCGAGGTGCTCGCGCTCGTCGGGCAGGGCGCCGTCGCCGGCCGGGGCCGCGCCCGATCCGTTCGCCCGGGCGACGCCGGGCGCGTCGCCGGCCGCCCGCGGCCGGAACACGTGGCCGATCTCCCACAGGGAGACGCCGGTGTTGCGGCGCGCAGCGTTCGTGCCCAGGGCCTTGACGAGGCCGGGGAGCAGTGAGGTGCGGAGCACGGACTCCTCGGCGACGAGCGGGTTGGCGATCTCGAGGCCGTCGCCGGGCAGGCCGCAGCGCTCGAGGTCCCCCGGGGCCAGGAACGGCATCGGCAGGGCCTCGGACAGCCCTCGCCCGACGAGCAGCGACCGCAGCCGGCGCCGCTCGCGCTGGCGCTCGGTGAGGCGCCCGGTGTGGGCCGACGGCGGCACGCGGCGGCCGATCCGCTCGTAGCCGTACATCCGCGCAACCTCCTCGACCACGTCGATCTCGGTCGAGGAGTCGTAGCGCCACGAGGGGATCGCCACGTCGAGGTCGTCGTCGCCCGCCGGCGTGGCGGCGAAGCCGATCGGGTCGAGAAGCGCGGCGATGCCGTCGCGGGACAGATCGGTGTTGAGCAGGCGGTTGACCCGGACCGTGCGTACCCGCACGGGGGCGCGGTCGGGCAGCTCGCCACGGACGTCGACCACGCCGGCCTCGAGCCGCGCCCCCGAGCCGGCGAGCAGCTCGGCGAACCGAGCGTGCGCCACCTCGGCGATCTCGGGATCGACGCCCTTCTCGAAGCGGGCCGACGCCTCGGAGCGCAGGCGCAGACGGCGGGACGACTTGGCGATGGCGATCGGCCGGAACCAGGCCATCTCGACGAGCACGTCGGTGGTGGACGCGTCGATCTCGGTCTCGGCGCCGCCCATGATGCCGGCGATGCCGACGGGCCGGTCCTCGCCGTCGGCGATGAGCAGGTCGTCGGTCGTGAATCGCCGCTCGACGCCGTCGAGCGTCACGAGCGTCTCGCCGGGCCGGGCACGGCGCGCCCGCAGCCTGCCGCCCCGGACCTTGGCCAGGTCGTAGGGGTGGCTGGGCTGGCCCAGCTCGAGCATCACGTAGTTCGACGCGTCGACGAGCGAGTTGATGGGCCGCATGCCGAGCAGCGAGAGGCGGCGGGCGATGAGCGGGTCGGACTCGCCCACCGTGACCCCGCGCAGCACCCGGCCGGTGAAGCGGCCGCACAGGTCGGGATCGGCGATCTCGATCGTGACGCCGCCCGAGCGCTCGGCCGGCACCTCCTCGACCGCAGGCTCCGGGATGGCGAACGGCACACCCTGGACGGCGGCCAGGTCGCGGGCCACCCCGGCGATCGACATGGCGTCGGGCCGGTTGGGGTTGACCTCGAGCTCGTAGAGCACGTCGCGCTCGATGCCCATGGCCTCGGCGAAGGGGGCGCCCACCGTGAGCCCCGGCGGCAGGATCAGGATGCCGGGGTCGCCGGCCAGGCCCAGCTCGCCCGGCGCGCAGAGCATGCCGTTCGACCACTCGCCCCGCATCTTCCGGCGGCCGATCTCCGTGCCGTCGGGCATGGTCGTGCCCAGCGTGGCGAGCGGGACGAGATCGCCGGGCGCCATGTTGAACGCGCCGCAGGCGATCTGCAGCGCCTCGCCGTCGCCGGTGTCGACGTCGACGAGCTGGATCCGCTCGGCGTTGGGGTGTGGCCGCGTGGCCAGCACGCGGGCGACGACGATGCCGTCGAGGCCCTCGCCGAGCCGCTCGAGCGATTCGACGGGGGTGCCGAGGTCGCTGAGCTGCTCGCCGATGGCGACGGGGTCGCCCGTGATCGGCGCGAAGTCGCGGAGCCACGAGAGGAGGACCTTCATCGGTGCCCTTCGGGGAAGCGCTACCCGGCCCTAGAACTGGGACAGGAAGCGGATGTCGTTGGTGAACAGGTCGCGCAGGTCGTCGACGCCGTGCCGGGCGGCGGCGAGACGGTCGATGCCGAAGCCGAACGCGAAGCCCTGCCAGCATTCGGGGTCGACCCCGCAGGCGGTCAGGACGTTGGGGTGCACCATGCCGCACCCGCCGAGCTCGAGCCAGGACCCGTCGGGCCGCTGGATGTCGAACTCGGCGGAGGGCTCGGTGAACGGGAAGTACGCCGGGCGCAGGCGCGACGTGAAGTCGCCGCCGAAGTAGGCCTTCGTGAACGCGTCGATCGTGCCCGCCAGGTCGGCGAAGGTGATGTCGCGGTCGACGACCAGGCCCTCGATCTGGTGGAACACCGGCATGTGCGTGGCATCGGCGGTGTCGGACCGGAAGACCCGGCCCGGCATGACGCTGTAGAACGGAGGCTCCTGCCCGGTCATGACCCTTACCTGCACCGGCGAGGTGTGGGTGCGCAGCAGCGTGCTGCCGGCCGGGCCATGGTCGACGTAGAGCGTGTCGTACATGTCGCGGGCCGGGTGGTCGGGCGGGAAGTTGAGCGCCCCGAAGTTGTTCCAGTCGGTCTCGACCTCGGGCCCCTCCGCCACGGTGAAGCCCATCCCGACGAACACGTCCTCGAGCTCGGCGATGGCCTGCGTGACGAGGTGCAGGTGGCCCACGGGACGGCCGGGCGGCACCTCGGTGAGGTCGAGTCGCTCGGCCTCGAGCCGGGCCCGGCGGGCCACGGCCTCGAGCTCGGCGCGCCGCTCCTCGAGCAGGGCCTTGACCGCCTCGAACGCGGCGTTGAGCGCCTTGCCCACCGTGGGCCGGTCGGCCGGGTCGACGTCGCGCAGCTTCTGGCGCAGGCCGACCAGCTCGGACCGGGGGCCGGCCAGCTCGGCGCCGAGGGTGGCCAGCTCGTCCAGCGTGCCGGCGGCGGCCACGCGGCTGCGGGCGGCGTCCTCGATGGCGGGGATCCTGCGGGTGATGTCGTCGGTCATGTGGTCGTCCGGGTGGGGGTCGTGATGCCGGCCACCCTGGCGTCAGGGTGAGGCCGGCGTCCAGTGGGTTCGCCCGGCCGGCGGCGCTGGCGCAGCGCCTCGAAGCAGAGCACGGTGCCGGCCATCGCCACGTTGAGCGATTCGGTGGGGCCGGCCATGGGGATCGTCACCGCGGTGTCGACGGCCCGGCGCACGGCGTCGGCCAGGCCGTGGGCCTCGCTGCCCAGCACGAGCGCCACGGGACCGGCGAGATCGACCTGGTCGTAGGCCGGCGCCGGGCCGCGCGCCACGGTGGCCACCGTGGGGATGCCGACCGCACGCAGCGCGCCGAGCACCTCGTCGGAGCTGGCGGCTCGGACCACGGCCAGGCGGAACAGCGAACCGGCCGAGGAGCGCACGCACTTGGGGCCGTAGGGATCGACGGACCCGTCGCAGAACAGCACGGCTCCCGCCCCGGCGGCCTCGGCCGAGCGCAGCAACGTGCCGGCGTTGCCGGGGTCGGCCACGCCGGCGAGCACGAGCGCCAGCGGACCGGTCCGCCCGACGACCTCGGCGACCGACGCCCCGGGCAGGCGGGCGACGGCGGCGGTCGGCTGGGGCGTGGTCGTGTCGGTCGCCCCCGCCAGCGTGCCCGAGGCGGCATGGCGCACGACCGCGCCGGCGGCGGTGGCCCGGGCGAGCAGGTCGGCCGGGGCGCCGGGCTCGGCCACCACCTCGTCGATGGCGACCCCGGCGTCGAGGGCCTCGGCCAGCAGGCCCGGGCCGTCGACGACGAAGGCGCCCTCGTCGGTGCGCGAGCTGCGGCGCCGGGAGAGGCGCCGCAGTCGCTTGACGGTGGGGTGCCGGACACCGATCACCTCGGGGACCGGCACGGTGGCCATGGCGCGCGTGCGCTCAGGCGGATGCGGCCGTCGCCTCGGCGCTCTCGAGCGCCGTGGTGGCGGTCGTGACCAGCGCAGTGAAGGCGGCCGGCTCGGTGACGGCCAGGTCGGCGAGGACCTTGCGGTCGACCTCGACGCCGGCGACCCGCAGGCCGGCCACGAACCGGCTGTACGAGATGCCGTTCTGCCGGCAGGCGGCGTTGATGCGCTGGATCCACAGGCGGCGGAAGTCGCCCTTGCGGGCCCGCCGGTCACGGAACGCGTACTGCAGGCTGTGCATCACCTGCTCGTTGGCGGCGCGATAGGACCGGCTCTTGTTGCCGTAGTAGCCCTTGGCGCGCTCGAGAGTGACGCGGCGCTTCTTCTTGGCGTGGACGGATCGCTTCACCCGGGCCATGGGGAGCTCCTTTCGTCGATCAGGGGGGAGGGAGGGGACGGGCGAGCCGCTAGCGGCCGAGCATGCGCTTGATGCGCGCCTCGTCACCCGGGTGCAGGTCGACCTCGTTCGCGAGGCGGCGCTTCCGTTTGGCCGGCTTCTTCCCGAGGATGTGGTTCAGGTTGGCCTGGCGGCGCCGGAGCCTGCCGGTGCCGGTGATCTTGAAGCGCTTCGCCGCACCGCGGTGCGTCTTCATCTTGGGCATGGGGACCTCTGTCGTGGCGCGGTGGGGCCGGGTGGCCGCCCGCCTCTCGTGTGTCGGTTTGGGGGCCCGGTCGGGCTACGCGCGCTCTGTCGGCTGCGGGCGTGGACCGGCCGTGGGAGGCGGGCTGGCCGGGGCACCGGGGGCAGGTCCTGGCGGTGCCGCAGGAGCCTCGGCCGCCCGGGCGGCCTCGCTGCTCCCGTTGCCGCTCGTCGCTCGGTCGCCCTCGGCGACCTGACGACGAGCCCGCTCGGTGGCCGCCTGGGCCTTGCGATCGGGGGCCAGGACCATGGTCATGTTGCGACCGTCCATGCGGGGGAAGATCTCGACCCGTCCGAGGTGCTCGATGGATTGCACCACCTCGTCGAGGATCTTCTTGCCGAGCTCGGGGTGGTGCATCTCGCGCCCCCTGAACGTCAGCGTGACCTTCACCTTGTGTCCGTCAGCCAGGAACCGCTCGACCTTGCGCGTCTTGGTATCGAAGTCACCCTTCGAGATCTTCGGCCGGTACTTCATCTCCTTGATGGAGACGGAGCTGGTCTTGCGCCGAGACTCCTTGGCTTTCTGGGCCGCCTCGTACTTGTACTTGCCGTAATCCATGATCCGGCAGACGGGCGGGTTGGCCTGTGCGGCCACCTCGACCAGGTCGAGGTCGGCTTCACGGGCGATGGTCAAGGCCTCGGGCAGCGGCTTGATTCCGATCTGCGAGCCGTCCGCGCCCACGAGGCGCACCTCGCGGGCCCGGATGCGGTCGTTGATCCGGGGTTCGTTGTTCGCCGGCGTAGCTATCGCCGATCACTCCTCATCGATGCGCAGACTCCTCCGTTACGCATGGCGTCCAATGACTGGCGACAACGCCGAAAAAAGCACGACGCGGACGCCGGGAAGCCGACGTCCGCCAACGGGCCGGAGCCCCCTGCGATCGATCGACCCGACGCACCTGCAGCGGTGGCCGGGTGGGGGCAGAGCCCCGCTTCCCATAGGTTGTCTCGCAAGGCTACCAACTGTCACGACCGGCTTCACCATTCCGCTCCACATAGGCTGGCCGCCCCACGGGACCGCCACCTCGACACCTCGGAGAGACATGAGCCTCTGGACCCCCTCTGGCGAGCACCCGGTCGATCGCCCCGGGCGCTCCGAGCCAACTCGATCCGGCCCCCCCGCCGAGCCGACCGCCCCCGGCACGCCGGGTGCGTCCGGTGCCGACGCCCCGCTCTCCCCCGAGGAGCGCGAGCAGGTGGAGGCGATGGCGCAGCAGGTCGAGGAGGCCCGCCGGCAGCTCGTCGAGGCGCCCGCCGGCCCGGTCGTGGGTCAGCAGTCGCTGCAGTTCTACGAGCTGGCGGCGCTACACCTGTCCCAGCCCGAACCCAAGCTCGACGAGGCCCGGGTGGCCATCGACGCCCTGGCGGCCGTGGTCGACGCGCTCGGGCCCCGGCTCGGTCCGGCCGAGAGCCCGCTGCGCCAGGCCCTCACCCAGCTTCAGGCGGCGTGGGTCGAGGCGTCGAACGACGCCGCCGGGCGCGGCGGCGACGCCGGCCGGGCCGAGGCCTGACCGCCGACGGCGACGGCGACGGCGGCGACGACGACGACGGGCCGAGCGGTGACCGGCTGGGGAGCCGTGTAGTGGCGGCCACGGACAGCACGCGCGGCGTCGACCGCACCGGGCTGATCGCCCTGGCGGTGTTCGTCGTGGCGATCTTCGCCCTGCGCGCGGACGCCGACGACGAACCGGCCTCCGACGGGCCGGAGCACGTCGACCTCGCCATGGTGGGCGACTCGTTCGCCCAGCAGTCGCTCGAGCAGCTGCGCGCCCTGGCCGAGGACCAGGACATGACGGCCGACCTCTACGCGTTCGGCGGCAGCGCCCTGTGCGCCTGGGACGCCCAGCTGCGCGACCTGGCCGCCCGCGAGCCCGAACGGCTCGTGCTGTCCTTCGCCGGCAACGACCTGCAGCCGTGCATCAACCCGACCGGCGAGATCCGCTCGCCCGAGGTCGTGGCCGCCGGGTACGCCGAGGATCTGTCCGGGGTCATCGACATGTTCCGCGCAGCGGGCACCGACCTCTACGTGGTCGAGCCGCCGATCATCGGCGATCCCGGGTTCGAGGCGAACGCCGCCGCCATGCGCGAGATGTACCGCGACGCGGGCCTGGTCCACCCCGGCCTCGAGGTCATCGACCCGTCCGACGAGCTGACCCCCGACGGGGCGTTCCACGCCACGCTGCCGTGCGAGGCCGGCGAGCCGTGCGGACCCGACGGCACGGTCGTGGTCCGCCAGGAGGACCGCATTCACCTCACGCCACCAGGCGGGCGGCGCTACGCCGAGGCGATCATGTCCGCCATCGCCGAGCACGACGCCCTCGACCGCTGAAACAGGCACGGAGGGCCGAGGGGCGCCTCAGGCGTCGACGATCGCCGTGGCCTCCCACCGGCCGAGGTGGCCAGGGGTGACGGCGAAGGCCACCCGCCGGCCCACGTCGATGCGGCGGGTGCCGTCCGCGATGGCGGTGCAGTGGAACGGCAGCTCGTCGCCGTCGTCGTCGACGACGGTGCCGAGGCCACGCTCCTCGTCGAAGGCGGCCACCACACCGGCACCTCTCTGGAACGGCCGCACGGTGTCAGTGGACGATCTTGGAGAGCGGCAGCTCGATGATGTCGGACGCCCCGGCGTCCTTCAGGTCGGGGATCAGCGTGTTGATCACCGACTTGGGTACGACCGTCTCGACCGCGTAGCCGCCGTCGCCCGCCAGCTCGGACACGGTCGGCGCCTTCATCGAGGGCAGGAGTGCGGTGACTCCGGCCAGGTGGCCGGCGGCGACGTTGAGCTTCACCAGCACCTGGCCCCGGGCCTCCAGCACGCCGTCGAGCAGCACCTTGATCTGCTCCATGGCCTTGCGCTTGTCGGGGTCCGCGTAGGCGAGCGGGTTCGCCACCAGGTCGGTGTAGCTCTGCAGGATCTCGTCGACGATCTTGAGGCCGGCGGCGCGCAGCGCCCGGCCGGTCTCGGTGATGTCGACGATGCAGTCGACGATGTCGGGCACCTTCGCCTCGGTGGCGCCGTAGCTGAGGCGGATGTCGGCGTCGATGCCCTTCTTCGCGAAGTAGCGGCGCGTGAGCTCGGGGTATTCGCTCGACACCTTGACGCCCTGGGGCAGGTCCTCGACCCGCTCGACGGGGCTGTCGGCCGGCACGGCCACCACGATGCGGACCGGGCGCGACGTCGCCTTCGAGTACTGCATCTCACCCAGGGACACGACGTCGGCGGCCGTCTCCTCGACCCAGTCGCGCCCGGTGATGCCCAGGTCGAACAGCCCCTCAGCCACGTAGAGGGGTATCTCCTGTGGCCGCAGGATCCGCACCTCGTCGATGCGGGGATCGGCGATGGAGGCCTTGTACTCGACCGACGACGACCGGCTCACGGCGAGGTCGGCGGCGTCGAACAGGGCGAGCGTCGCCTTCTCGAGCGAGCCCTTGGGGAGCACGAGCTTCAACACGGGCAGTGAGGGTAGGCGCCGTGCCGCCCGGGCCGAAACCGGTTCGCGGGAGGCGGCGGGTCACTGCGGGCTCACGGCCGCAGCCGGGGCGGGCGGCGCGGAGGGGGCCACGGGAACGGGTGGGGCAGCCGCCACCTCGACGCCGGGGCGCCCGTCCTCGGTGACGAAGCTCGCATAGGTGGAGACGGTCGCCACGGGGCTGCGCACGGTGCTCACCACTCGCAGATCGGTGAGCCAGCGGTCACGGTCGAGGTCGCAGACCAGATAGCCGCGCTGGTTGTCGATGAACTTCCAGTGCGGGCTCTCGGCCTGGATCGGGTCGTACGCGAAGTGGAACACCGCCGTGTTGGGGTCGCTGCCGGACGTGATCGACGTGCCGGTCAGCTCCGTGGCGACCGCGGGCGTGGCCGGGTCCCCGAAGTTTGCCCGCAGGTCGCAGATCCAGGTGGCGTGGCGGTCGCCGGTCAGTACCACCGGGTTGCGGGCCCGGCCGAGCGACGCGAGCAACCGCCGGCGGGGGACCCGGTATCCATCCCAGTTGTCGAAGTCGTACGACTCGAGGGGCCCGGCGGTGCGGTCGTTCTGCGCCACCATCGTCTGGTTCGCCACGGCGTTCCAGCGGGCCGAGGAGCTGGCCAGGCCCCGGTCGAGCCAACGCTCCTGCTCGGCACCCAGCATCGTCGCCGCCGGGTCCTCGGCGCCGATGAGGTCGGCGGGCTGGTCGGTGCGGTACTGGCGGGTGTCGACGACGTCGATCTGCAGCAGCCGGCCCCAGCCGAGCCGCCGGTAGAGGCGCATGTCGAGCCCGGAGGGCATCTGGCGCCGGCGCAGCGGCATGTGTTCCCAGTAGGCCTGGAAGGCGGCGATGCGCCGGGCCCGGAAGGCCTCGGGGCTCTGGCGGTCGGGGTCCTGGGGCACGTCGCCGGCCCAGTTGTTGTCGACCTCGTGGTCGTCGAGCGTGACGATCCACGGGAACGCGGCGTGGCTGGCCTGCAGGTCCGGGTCTCTCCGGTAGAGCGCGTGGCGGGACCGGTACTGGTCGAGCGTGACGGGCTCGCCCGTGCCGTCGTGCTGGCGCAGGGCCGCCCGGTTGGGGCTGCCCTCGTAGATGTAGTCGCCGAGGAACACGACGAAGTCGAGGTCCTCGGCGGCCAGGCCCCGGTGGGCGGTGTAGAGCCCGTCCTGGTAGTTCTGGCACGAGGCGGTCGCGAAGCGGACACGCTCGACGCGGCGGCCCGGGGGCGGCGCCGTGCGGGTTCGCCCGACCGGGCTCAGCTCGGTGCCGGTCTTGAACCGGTACCAGTACGTGCCGCCCGGGGCGAGGCCGTCGACGTCGGCGTGCACGGTGTGGGCGCTCTCGGGCGAGGCCGTGGCCGTGCCGCGGCGCACGACGCGGCGGAACCCCTCGTCTGCGGCAACCTCCCACGCGACCGGGACGCTCGCCGCCGGCATGCCGCCGGCAGGGGCGAACGGGTCGGGGGCGAGGCGGGTCCACAGCGCGATCCCGCCGGGCAGGGGGTCGCCGGAGGCGACGCCGAGCGTGAA
This sequence comes from Acidimicrobiales bacterium, assembly GCA_035296625.1. Taxonomy (GTDB): domain Bacteria; phylum Actinomycetota; class Acidimicrobiia; order Acidimicrobiales; family VFJN01; genus DATCLS01. The sequence goes on from DATHAO010000067.1 coordinate 23,149, forward strand.
CGGGGCGGGCGGGACGGTGACCGGGCGTGCGGCGGTGCCGTCCCGCGCGGCCGACCGCGCGGACGACGGCTTCGCCCGGCCGGGCCGCAACAGGTCGGTGGTGGTGGCGACTGCGGCAGCCCCGGCACCGGCGAGCGTGAGGAACGAGCGACGGTCCATGCCCGGAGTCTGGGCCATGGGCGGGACCGCGCGCTGGCCCGCGGCCGACGACGACCCGACGGCCGGGTGAAGTCTCGGACCGCGCCCCCGAGCCCGCACGCCGCGGCGCGGGTCAGCGAGCCGGGTCAGGCGGCAGGGAGGGGTGCGGCCGGGCGCAGGGACGCCGCCAGGCGCGCCATCTCGACGGCCACGCCGGCGGCCTCCTCGCCGACGTTGTGGCCCCCGGGCCCCTCGGACCGGACGAGCGCCTGGGCCTCGTCCTCGACCGTGAGGACGCCGAAGGCCACCGGCACGCCCGTGCGGAGCTGCACGTCCTGCACGCCGCGGGCGCACTCCCCCGCCACGATGTCGTAGTGGGTGGTCTCGCCCCGGATGACGGCGCCGACGCAGATCACCGCGTCGACCCGGCCCGAGGTGGCCAGCGCCCGGGCGCCGAACGGGATCTCGAAAGAGCCGGGCACCGACACGTCGACCACGTCGGCCGGGTCGACCCCCAGGCCGGCGAGTCCTCGGCGCACGCCCTCGGCCAGCCTGCCCACGATCGTGGCGTTCCAGCGGGAGCTGACGACACCGATGCGTAGGCCCCGGCCGTCGCACCCCTCGGGGACGCCGGCGCGCTCGTCACCGCTCGCCATGCCCGGTCCCCCGCTCGCTCGCTGCCCTGGGTGCGTTGGTCACGGGGGCATCACAGCACATCGTCGAGCCCCTCCAGGAGGTGGCCCATGCGCTCGCGCTTGGTGCGCAGATAGGCGATGTTCTCGGGGTTGGGGGCCGTGAGCAGCGGCACGCGCTCGGTGATCGTGAGGCCGAAGCCCTCGAGCCCGCCGTACTTGGCAGGGTTGTTCGTGATCAGCCGCATCGTGGTGATGCCCAGGTCGACCAGGATCTGCGAGCCGATGCCGTACTCGCGGCTGTCGACGGGCAGGCCGAGGGCGATGTTGGCGTCGACCGTGTCGTGGCCCTGGTCCTGCAGCTGGTAGGCGCGCAACTTGTGGCCGAGGCCGATGCCGCGGCCCTCGTGGCCCCGCAGGTACACGACGGCGCCCAGCCCGTCCTCGGCGACGAGGCGCATCGACTCGGCCAGCTGGGGCCCGCAGTCACACCGCAGCGACCCGAACACGTCGCCCGTGAGGCACTCGGAGTGCACCCGGACGAGCACGTCGTCCTCGCCCTGCACCGCGCCCTTCACGAACGCGAGGTGCTCGGTGCCGTCGAGCACCGACTCGTACGCGTAGCAGGTGAACTCGCCCCACTGGGTGGGCAGGCGGGCCTCGGTGATCCGCCGCACGAGCTTCTCGGTCTGGCGGCGGTACCGCACGAGGTCGGCGATGGAGGTGAGGACCAGGCCGTGCTTCGCGGCGAAACCCTCGAGCTCGGGGACCCGCGCCATGTCGTCCTTGGCGTCGTTGACGACCTCGCAGAGCACGCCGGCCGGGTACACGCCCGCCATGCGGGCCAGGTCGAGCGCCGCCTCGGTGTGGCCCGCCCGCTTGAGCACGCCGCCCTCGCGGGCCTCCAGCGGGAAGATATGGCCGGGCCGCAACAGGTCGGCCGGACGGGTGCCGGGATCGACCAGCGACAGGATCGTGGCCGAGCGGTCGTGCGCCGAGATGCCGGTCGTCGTGCCGTGGCGCACGTCGACGCTGACGGTGAACGCCGTACGCATGCTCTCGGTGTTGTCGGCCACCATCAGCGGCAGCTCGAGCTCGCGGGCCCGCTCTCGGGTCAGCGGGGCGCAGATGAGGCCCGAGGTGTGGTGGAGGAAGAACGCGATCTTCTCGGGCGTGGCGAACTCGGCCGCCATGATGAGATCGCCCTCGTTCTCGCGATCCTCGTCGTCGACGACGACCACGATTTCACCGCGGCCGACGGCGGCCACGGCATCGGCCACTTTGGCGAAGGGCATCGCTCAGCCCTCCCCGTCGGCGTCGCGCCAGGTCAGGAGCCGCTCGACGTACTTCACGGTCACGTCGACCTCGAGGTTCACCCGGTCGCCTGGGCGGCGCTCGCCGAGCGTCGTGACGGCGCTGGTGTGGGGGATGACCGCGACGGTGAAACCGTCGTCCAGCACGTCGACGACGGTGAGGCTGATGCCGTCGACGGTCACGGAGCCCTTCTCGACCACGTACCGCAGCAGCTGCCGGGGGATGCGCACCCGCAGATCGGGCGCCGGCTCGACGACCTCGCCCACGCCGTCGACGTGGCCCTGCACGATGTGGCCGCCGAGCCGGTCGATGGCCCGGACCGGACGCTCCAGGTTGACGCGGTCGCCGACCCGGCGGAACCCGATGGTCGTGCGGGCCAGGGTCTCGTCGCTGACGTCGGCTTCCCACCAGCCCGGGCCCATGTCGACCAGCGTGAGGCAGCAGCCGTCGACGGCGATCGAGTCGCCGGTCTTGGCGTCCTCCAGCACGCCGGTGGCCTCGAACCGGATGCGCCCGCCGTCGACGGACGCGATCACGCCGAGCTCCTCGACGATCCCTGTGAACATCAGTTGCTCCTCGGGGGTTGCAGGTCGACGCGGATGTCGTCGCCCAGGGCGGTCACGCCGGTGATTCGGCCCCGCCACACGTCGGCCATCGTGGCGGCTCCGGGGCCGGTGAACAACCTGGGGCCGTCGTCGCCGCCGAAGAGGACGGGCGCCAGGTACAGGACGTAGCGGTCGACGAGGCCCGCACGGTGGAACGCGCCGGCGACGGTGGGGCCGCCCTCGACCAACAGCTGGACGATGCCGCGGGCGCCGAGGTCGTCGAGCACGTCACCGAGGTCGCCGCCCACCTCGACGCAGGGGTGCACCCGGGCGCCGGGCGGTGCGGTGCCGAGCACCACGCGAAGCGGGTCGGAGCCGACCACGTGGCGGACGGTGAGCGATGGGTCGTCGGTCCTCACCGTGCCGGCGCCGACCAGGATGGCGTCGCTGTCGGCGCGCAGGCCGTGGGCGTCGGCCCGGGCGGCTTCGCCAGTGATCCACCGGCTCGTGCCGTCCGCCGCGGCGGTCCCCCCGTCGAGGCCGGCGGCCAGCTTCAGCACGACGTGCGGGCGGCCGGTGGTGCGGTGGGTGACGTAGGCGGCGAGCTGCTCGGCGACCACGTCGGCGGCCACGCCCACGGTGGCCTCCACGCCGGCGGCCCCCAGGCGGGCGATGCCCCGGCCCGCCACCTGGCGGTCGGGGTCCTCGATGCCGACGACGACGCGGTCGATGCCGGCGGCGACGAGGGCGTCGGCGCACGGCGGAGTGCGGCCGTGATGGCTGCAGGGCTCGAGCGTGATATACGCCGTGGCGCCATGCGGGTCGACGCCCTGCTCCGCGGCCGCCGCCAGGGCCGCGGCCTCGGCGTGTGGGCCGCCCGGCGGATGCGTCGCCCCCTCGACGACGCGCCCGTCGGCGGTCACGAGCACGCACCCGACCCACGGGTTCGGGGCCGTCGTGCGGCGCACGGCGGCGGCGAGCGCGACGGCTCGCAGCATGTGGTCCCGGTCGGTGGCGCTCTCCACCCGGGGCAGCGTAGGGACTCGGACCACGAACCGAATTAGAACACGTTCTAGTTTTGGTTGTCCAGGGTTTGCGAGCGCCGGCTCGGCGCGCGGCGTCCGGGCGTCCCATTGGGACCGCCGCTTGTGGGGACCGGCGCCCCCTTGGCGCGGGGCGGTCGGTGGTCCGGGCGGGTCGGTGGTCCGGGCGGTCGGTGGGGGCCGCCGCTCAGTGGTGCCGAGCGCTCAGTGGGGGCGGCCTCCGGTGAGGAGGTCCAGGGCGTGGGGCACGACGTCGGCGACGGCCTCGAAGCACTCGACCGCGCCGGTCGGCGAGCCGGGCGTGTTCACGACGAGGGTCGTGTGGATCGTGCCCACCACGGCCCGGGACAGGCGGCCGGCGGGATTGACCAGCCGCATCGCCTCGGCGAGGCCCGGAGCCTCACGGTCGATCACGGCCCGGGTGCCCTCGGGCGTGAGGTCGCGCGGCCCGAAGCCGGTGCCGCCGGTGGTGACGACGAGGCCGGCGAACCCGGCGGACAGGTCCCGCAGGGCGGCGGCCACCGCCTCGATCCCGTCGGGGCTCACCTTGCGCTCGACCACGTCGAAGCCGGCCTCCGCGAGTCTGGTGGCCAGCGCCGCACCGGAGCGGTCCTCGCGCGTGCCCGCCACGACCCCGTCGGACACCGTGAGCACCTTGGCCGGCCAGCGACGGGTGGACTGGCGGTGGTCGGTCATGGCCTCATCCCCCGGTGCACCGGTAGCGGAACACGGCCATGCCGTCGGTGCCGGCCGTCTGCGGCAGCAGGATCGCACCGCGGCCCCACGGCTCCCAATCGCCGGTCGGGGCGTCGAGCGGCTCGAGGTCGGGCCGGGCGGCGGCGAGGCGGTCGTCGACGCCGGTCGTCTCGGCGGCCGTCAGCGTGCAGACCGAGTAGACGATCGTGCCGCCGGGCCGGACGAGGTCGGCGGCCGCCGTCACGAGGGCGAACTGCAGCGCGGCGAGGTCGTCGACGGAGCGGGGCTCGATCCGCCAGCGGAGGTCGGCACGGCGTCGCAGAGTGCCGAGCCCCGAGCACGGGGCGTCGACGAGCACGCGGTCGAACGAGCCGGGGCGGAACGGGGGCCGGGTGCCGTCGGCGACCACGACCCCGACCCCCGCGATGCGGCGGGCTGTCGTGGACGCCCGGTTCGGGTCGTCCTGGCGTCCCTCGGCCCACGGAACCGGGCTGGCGGAGACGCGGGCGGGGTCGTCGCTCGAGACGGAGGCCGGGACCGGGTCATCGCTCGAGACGGACGCCGGGCCGAGGTCATCGCTCGACACGCAGGCGGGGGCGGGATCGTCGCTGGAGACGGAGCCCGGGCCGGGGTCGTCGCTCGAGACGGCGTTGGTGAGTGGGCCGGTGGCGGTGCCGGACGCGAGGCGGGCGAGGCGGTCGGCGGGAGCGGCACGGGGCGGCGGCGGGGTGAGGACCGGCAAGGTGGCGGCGAGGCGGTCGGCGTTCGCCCGGATCAGTCCGGCGCGGCCCGGGCGCAGGTCGGCGGCGACCACGAAGGCTCCGGCGGCGGCCATCGCCGTGGCCTTGCCGCCCGGCGCGGCGCACACGTCGAGCACCCGCTCGCCTGGTCCGGCGCCGACGATGGCGGCCACCTCTTGGGAGGCGCTGTCCTGCACGTACCCGTCGCCCCGGTCGGTGGCGGAGGCTGACTCGTCCATGGCCGCCAGCGCGGCGAGTGCCCGGTCGTGGCCCAGGTCGGCGGTCAGGCGGTCGATGATCCAGTCCGGCACGCTCAGACGCACGGCGTCGTCGGGCCAGGTCACCGGCGCCTCGGCCACTCGGCGGAGCACGGCGTTGACCAGGCCCCGAAGCGGCTTGGGCGTGGCGGCCACGGTCTCGGCCACCGCTGCGTGCGGCGGAACTCCGGCGAACGCGATCTGGTAGGCACCGAGGCGCAGCGCGTTGCGAGCGCGCAGGACCGGGGGTTTGGCGAGGAACCGGTCGACGAGGAAGTCGCAGGCCCGGCGCATGCGCGTGGTGCCGTACACCAACTCGGTCACGAAACGGCGGTCGCGGGCATCGAGCCCCGAGCGCTCGAGGGCGGCCGGCAGCGCCAGGTTGGCGTAGGCGCCCTCGCCGTCGATGCGGTCGAGCACGTCGAGCGCAACGAGGCGCACCGGAGCCACGGGCTGCCTGTCGTCGTCGCCTGCTGCGTCCCGGGCGGCGAGCCCCCGCAGCCCAGGCAGGCCCTCTGGCTCGTCTCTCCGGTCCCGTGGACCCCGCCCCCGATCGTCCCGCCCGCCACGCCCCTGACGCGAGCCGCCGGTGGCCGACCGTCCGGCGCCCGAGCCGCGGCCCGAGGGACGGCCCGCGCGGCCGGAACCCGATCCGGAACCGGAACCCGACGGACGACCCGCGCCGCCCGAACCGGATCCGGAACCGGAACCCGAGGGACGACCCGCGCCGCCCGAACCCGATCCGGAGCCGCTGCCGGAGGGCTGGCCGGAGCCACGCGAACCCGAGCGGGAGCCGGGCGGACGGCCTGAACCACGCGAACCCGAACCGGAGCCCGACGGGCGTCCGGGGCGGGACGGCGGGCGGGGGCCGCCGGACGGCGAGGAGGGCGGGGGTGCGGACACGGTGGGGAGCCTCGGCGATCGGGTCAGGTGCCGAGCTTGTCGGACGGGTCCCAGTGGACGCCGTTGGCCCAGGCGGCGGCCGGCATGCGCCGCCTGCCCTCGGGCTGCACCTCGACGAGGTGGATCGGCCCGTCGCCCGCCTCGACCGGCACGGTGCCGGGGCGGTCCTCGAGCGTGGTGGCCCACACCTTGAGGCGCGCGCCGTGGTGGGTCGTCCACGCGCCGCCGATGCGCACGAGCCGGTGCACCTCGACGGCCGGCCGCGTCCAGTCGATGCGGCGCTCGGCCGGCTCGATCTTGTGGGCGTAGGTGGGCTCGCCCTCCTGCGGGCGGGGCGTGCCCAGCCCGGCGGCCAGGTTGCGCACCAGCATCTCGGCGCCGGCGGCGCTGAGGCGGCGCACGAGCTCGTCCGCGGTCTCGTCCGGCCCGATCGCCACCTCGACGCGATCGTGCACGCCGCCGGTGTCGAGGCCCTCCTCGACGACCATCAGGTCGACGCCGGTGCGCTCGTCGCCGGCCAGGATGGCCCGCTCGACCGGCGCTGCCCCGCGCCACCGGGGCAGCAGCGAGAAGTGGAGGTTGACCATCGGCAGCCGCTCGAGCACGTGGGGCTTGATGATGCGGCCGAACGCCGCGACCACGCCGAGCTCCGCGCCGACGTCGAGCACGTCGTCGACCCGATCCGTCACGGGGATGCCGAGGTCGAGCGCAGCCTGCTTGACCGGCGAGGGCACGAGGGCACCGCCCCTCCCCCGCCGCTTGTCGGGCTGCGACACGACGAGCGCCACGTCGTGGCCGGCCTCGACGAGCGCACGCAGGGGCGGCACGGCGAAGGCCGGCGTGCCGAGGAAGGCGAAGTCCTGAGGGTGGGAGGGCGCCGAGGCGAGCGGCACTGGACGCCGGGTGACCTAGCGGAGCGAGAAGCCGCCGCGGCGGGGCTTCAGCTCGGCGTCGTTGAGAACCGACGCACCGATGCCCAGCTCGCGGATCGTCTTCAGGGCCTTCTTGCGCGTATCGCTGTCGAGCCGCTCGAGAAGGAGGACGCCGTCGAGGTGGTCGAGCTCGTGCTGGAAGCAGCGGGCCTCGATCTCGTCGGCCTCGATCGAGACCTCGTTGCCCTCGACGTCGCGCCCGACGAGGTGGACGAGCTTGGGACGGATGATCTCCCACGACAGGCCCGGTACCGAGAGGCAGCCCTCGTCGTAGGCCCACTCGCCGTCCGTCTCGACGATCTCGGGGTTGACGATCGTGCGGGGGCCCTCGCCGACGTCGTAGACGAACAGCCGCTTCTCGACTCCCACCTGGGGGGCCGCCAGGCCCATGCCCGGCGCCTCGTACATCGTGGTCACCATGTCTTCGGCCAGCTTCACGAGCCGGCCGTCGATGTTCGCGACCTCGGGAGCGCGCTGGCGCAGGACGGGATCACCGACCAGGCGGATCGTGTAGGGGGCCATGAGGCGCCAGGCTACCGTCGCTGGTCGTGGGCTCACCCACGCACTACTTCGCCGAATCGCCCGACACGCCGTCGCGGCCCTCGACCGTCCGGCTCGATCTGCCCGACGTGTCGCTGCGCCTGCGCACCGACCGCGGCGTGTTCTCGGGCACCCGCATCGACCCGGGAACGAAGGTGCTGCTCACGAGCGTGACACCCCCGCCGGAGACCGGCGATCTGGTGGACCTCGGTTGCGGCTACGGCCCGATCGCCCTCACGCTCGCGGCGCGGGCCCCCGGGGCCACCGTGTGGGCCGTCGAGGTCAACGACCGGGCCCGCGAGCTGACCCGGGCCAACGCCGAGGCGGCCGGGCTCGCGAACGTGCGGGTCGCCCGCCCCGAGGACGTGCCCGGCGAGCTGGCCGTGGCAGCCCTCTGGTCGAACCCGCCGGTGCGGGTCGGCAAGGCGGCGCTCCACGAGCTGCTGACGACGTGGCTCGACCGGTTGGCGCCGGGTGCCGCGGCCAGCCTCGTCGTCCAGAAGCACCTGGGGGCCGACTCGCTCGCCCGCTGGCTGGGCGGGCGCGGCTGGGTCGTCGAACGCCGGGCCAGCCGCCTGGGTTACAGGGTGATCGAGGTCCGCCGGGCCGGGGGCGACGGTCCGGCGTGAGCCGCCAGCTCGACTCCACCGGACTCAAGCGCTTGCACCGCGGCTGGCGCCGCCGGTCGACGGGGCGGGTGGCCCTCGTGCTCGACCGACTCGGCGGTCCGTTCAACGTCGGGTCGATCCTGCGCACGGCCGCGGCCTTCACCGTCGACCGGCTGTGGCTCGTCGAGGGTACGATCCCGCCCGACCACCCCAAGGTGGCGAAGACCGCACTCGGGTCCGAGCGCTTCCTGTCCCTGGACTGGGCGGCCACGGTCGAGGAGGCAGCGGGCGAGGCCCGGGCCGACGGCTATCGGGTGGTCGGCCTCGAGCTGACCGACGACGCCGTGCCGCTCCCCGAGCTGCCGGTCGGGGAGGCCACCTGCCTGGTCGTCGGCCACGAGGACCGCGGCCTCTCTCCCGCCGGCCTCGGCGCGTGCGACGTCGTGACGTTCATCCCCCAGCTCGGCCGCATCGGCTCGCTCAACGTGGCCACGGCCACCTCGATCGCCCTCTATGACGTGCGCCGTCGCCGCTGGGCGGACGGGCCCGACCGGCCGTCGATCGACGCGGAAACCGCGGGACCGGCGGGCGGCCAGACCGTACGGTGAGCCGCATGGCGGCTCCCACGGTGCGTCCGGTCCACGACGAGGAGCTGGCGGCGTTCATCGGCGTGCAACGCACCGCCATGCTCCACGGCCCGCCCGGCGACGACGACGTGGCGGTGCGCCGGGCGCTGTGGCCGGCCGGCCGGGCGCTGGCCGCGTTCGACGCCGAGGGCACGCTGTGCGGCACGGCACGCTCGTTCCCGACCGACCTGCGCGTGCCGGGCGGGTCGGTCCGGGCCGGGGCCGTCAGCTCGGTCGGCGTGCTGCCCACCCACCGGCGCCAGGGTCACCTGTCGCGGTTGATGTCCGCCCAGCTGGCCGACGTGGCGGCCCGTGAGGAGCCGGTCGCCATCCTCGTCTCGGCCGAGTGGCCGATCTACGGGCGCTACGGCTACGGCGTGGCGACCGAGGCGTGCGGCGTGCGTCTCGACGCCGTGACCGCCGCCTTCCGCGATCCGCCCACCGGCTCGACGGTGCTCGTCGAGGCGAAGGCGTTCCGCGAGGCGCTGACCGACGTCTACGAGCGGACGTGGCAGCGCACGCCGGGTCACATGACGTGGGACGAGCCGTGGGACGACGTGTGGGCCGGCCTGCGCGAGATCCACGACGGCGGCGACGAGGCCCGGCGCCTGGCCGTCAAGGTCGTGTGGCGCGATGGCGCGGGCGAGGTGCAGGGCGCAGCCGCCTACTCCGTGCGCGACGCCTGGGTCGACAACCGGCCGCGGGGCGGGCTCACCACATCGATCTTCCTGGCCGCCACCGACGAAGCCGAGCGGGAGCTCTACCGCTACCTCACGACGGTGGACTGGGTCGCCACGGTGCAGGTCGGGCTGCGCCCGGTCGACGACCCGCTGCCGTTCCGCCTGGTGGACGGGCGGGCCGCCGTGCTCGCCGACAGGTTCGACCACATCTGGCTGCGGGTGCTCGACGTGCCCGCGGCGCTCGGCGCCCGCGGCTACGGGGCGATGGGGTCGTTCGTGATCGAGGTCGTCGACCCGGACGGTTTCGGCGGCGGGCGGTTCGCGCTCGACGCCGGTCCGGACGGGGCCGAGTGCGTGCCGGCTCCCCGCCGCAGCCCCGACCTGGTGGCGCCCATCACGGCGCTCGGCGCCGCATACCTGGGCGGCCTGTCCTGGGCGCGGCTGGCGGCCGCCGGCTGGGTCGACGAGCGCCGGCCCGGGGCCGTCGCCGAGGCGTCGGCCATGTTCACGGCGCCGCGGGCGCCCTGGTGCTCGACGCCGTTCTGACCGCTCCGGCGGCCCACCGTCGCCGCCTCGCCTCGCATCACCTCGCCGGTCCGCCGCGCACCGGCCCGACGCGACTCGGCGACGTCGGTCGCACGGCCGGCTCGAGACCGGGACGGGTGAGCACGGGGTGCCGGGCACCGCGGCCGAGCGCCGGGCACCGGGTGCCGGGCACCGCGCCGGGCACCGGGCACCGGGCACCGAGTGCCGGATGCCGGATGCCGGTGGCCGATGCCGGGCACCGGGTGCCGGTTCAGATCACCCGGTCGTTGCCACCGTCGATCGGGACCTGCGCGCCGGTCGTGCGGGCGAACGCCGGTCCACATAGGGCGACGACGAGACGGGCGACGTCGTCGGCGCCCACCTCGGCGCCCAACACGTTGCGCGTGCGGTACTGCTCGGGCGTGAGGCCGTAGCGGGCAGCCCGCTCGGCGATGAGCTCGTCGGTCCACAGCCCGGTATCGAACACGGCGTCGGGATGCACGACGTTGACGCGGATGGCGTCGCCGCCCCACTCCAGCGCCGCCACGCGGGCAAGCTGCGTCAGCGCGGCCTTCGACGCCGAGTAGGCGGCGGCTCCCGCTCCGGGGGCCGGCACGTTCTTCGACCCGACGACCACGACGGCCGCCCCGCCCGGCGCCCGGCACAGGAGCGGGTGGGCCAGGCGGAGGGCGACGGCGGCGGCCCCGGCGTTGACGTCCATCGTCGTGGCCCACGTGTCCGGCGACAGCTCGGCGACCGGGGCAGAGTCCGGGAACACGCCGGCGTTCAGCACGAGCAGGTCGAGCCCCCCGAAGGCGCGGACCGTCCGGTCGAGGGCGGCGGCGACGGCCGCCTCGTCGGTCACGTCGCCGGCCACGCCGACGTACCCCGCCACCTCAGCCACCTCGTCGACCGTCTCGGCGAGGTCGAGCCCTGTCACGGCGGCCCCTTGCGCCAGCAACGCGCGGGCGCAGGCCCGGCCGATGCCCGACGCGGCGCCGGTGACCAGCGCCACGCGCCCGGCGAGCGGGGCGGGCGGGGCCTGGCGGGCGAGCTTCGCCTGCTCGAGCTCCCAGTACTCGACGTCGAACACCTCGGGCTCGGACACGCTCTGGTACCCGCCGAGGGCCACCGCCCGCTCGACCACCCAGATCGTGTGGTCGTAGATCTCGGCGGCGGCCAGGGCGTCGCCAACCCGGCGCCCCGCGGCGAGCACCCCGAGCTCCGGGTCGAGGACGACCCGCGGCGCCGGATCGACGGGAACGAGCGCCCGGTCGCCGAGGCGGCTGCGGTGGCCGTCGACGTAGGTCCGGTACGCCTCGACGTAGCGGGCCACGTCGCGCCCGAGCAGCGGGATGCGCTTGGTGCGCAGCACGTGGTCGGGCGTCGCCGGGCCGACCTGCGAGACGGCGGCAAGGTCCGGGCGGGCGGCGAAGCGCCGACCGGCCTCGCCCGCCTTGGTCCGCAGGACCATCGGGTGCCCGGCGGCGGCGGAGAGGTCGCGGCGCAGGTCGGCTATCGCCACCAGTTCGCCGGGGGTGCCGGGGGTACCGGCCGTGCCCGCGCCGGGCGTGAGCGGCGGTGCCGGGCTGCCGGCCGTGCCCGCGCCGGGCGTGAGCGGCCGTGCCGCGCTGGCGCCGGCGGTGCCCACCTCGGGTGGCGCCTGGGTCCACACGGCCGGCGGGACCACCGTCGAGCCGGTCGCGCCAGAGGCGGCGGCACCGCCCGACGCGGCGAAGGCCCGCTCGACGTGGGCGAGGGCCCGGGCCACGAGGTCGATGTGGGTCTCGTACGCCGTGCGGGCGTCGTCACCGAAGGTGAACAGCCCATGGTGGAGCAGCACCAGGCCGCGCGTGCCGGCGTGGCGGCGGGCCGGGAACTCCTCGGCGCACAGCCGAGCGAGCACGAACCCCGGCATCACGTAGGGCACCACGACGACCTCGTCGCCGAAGACCGCCCGGACGTGGTCCTCGCCATCGGGGGTGTTCGTGAGCGCCAGCACCGCGTCCGCGTGGCTGTGGAGCACGAACCGGTCCGGCAACGTGGCGTGCAGGATCGACTCGACGGACGGCGCCGGCGCCGCGGCGTCGAGCGAGGCTGCCTTCAGCTCGTTCGCCATGCGGGCGTCGCTCAGCGCCGGCAGCTTGGCGAGCCCGGCCACCCGCTCGAGCCGCAGCGGGGCGAAGCCGGCGCGCTCGATCGAGCCCATGTCCCACCCGCTGCCCTTCACGTGCAGCACCCGGACCGGATCGCCGAACACGTCCGGCTCGGTGGTCTTGACCGAGCTGTTGCCCCCGCCCGACAGCACGAGCGAGCGGTCGGCGCCGAGCAGGCGGGAGGCGTAGACGCACAGCCCGAGGTCGTCGCCGCCCCAGGCGGCCGCCTCGTGGTCGTTCCAGCCGGACTTCACGCCGGGCGCCCGCCGGCCGCCGGGTGCTCACCGGCCGCCGGGCGCACGACCCGGTCTTCGGTCACGATCGCCGTGACGAGGTCGGCGGGCGTGACGTCGAACGCCGGGTTGACCGCACGGGCGCCGGGCGGGGCGATGCGCCGGCCGGCCACGGCGAGCACCTCGTCGTCGCCCCGGTCCTCGATCTCGATGGACGCGCCGTCGGGAGTGCCGGGGTCGAGCGTCGACTCGGGCGCCGCAACGACGAACGGAGTGCCGGCTCGAGCCGCGGCGAGGGCCAGCGGATACGTGCCGACCTTGTTCGCCACGTCGCCGTTGGCCGCCACCCGGTCGGCGCCCACGACGACGGCGTCGACCAGGCCGCGGGCGATCAGCGAGGGGCCGGCACCGTCGATGACGACGCGGTAGTCGACGCCGAGCTGGTCGAGCTCCCAGGCGGTGAGGCGGGTGCCTTGCAGCAGCGGCCGGGTCTCGTCCGTGTAGACGCGGGCGACGGCACCCCGCGTGTGCAGCGTGCGGACGACGCCGAGCGCGGTGCCCCAGTCGACGCACGCCAGCGCCCCGGCGTTGCAATGGGTGTGGAGGCGGAGCCCGCCGTCGACCCGCTCGGCGCACAGCTCGGTGAGCAGGTCGGCGCCCCGCTCGCCCATGGCGCGGTTGGCGGCGACGTCCTCGTCGAGCACCGTCCGGGCCGCCCGCTCGACGCCGGACTCGCCCTCGCCGATCCGGGCGACGGCCCGGTCGACCCCCCACGCCAGGTTCACCGCCGTGGGGCGGGCGTGGCGGAGGGCCTCGACGGCCTCAGCCAGCTGCGCCTGCCCCCACCCGTCGCGCCGGGCCTGGCGCACGGCGAGCAGCACGCCGAGGGCACCGGCGGCCCCGAGCGCCGGGGCGCCACGGACGGCCAGGCGGCGGATGGCGTCGACGAGCTCGTCGACCTCGGTCAGACGCAGCAATCGCACCTCGTGGGGCAGCAGGGTCTGGTCGACGATGACAACGGCCCCCTCCGCTCCCCAGTCGATGGTCCTCACGTCCGCCACTCTATGGACCCCGCGGCCCGTGACCCCCTGCGCCCGCGTCCCTGCGTTCGCACGTCGTGCGTCGGTGCGTCCGCCGGTTTGCACGGATCTCGTCGTCATGACACGTCGTCATGGCACGGAAACGGTGCAAAGAAGGGCATGGAGCCAGCGGCGGTCCCGACGACAGGACGCGTCAGATGCGGGGCGGGTCGACCGCGACGCGCAGGCGGCCCGCGGGACGGGGCACCGCGGCCAGAGCGCCGCACAGGGTTCGGTGATCGGGTGCCCGCACGAGCCAGCGCCCGTCCGCCGGGCCGATCACCTCGACCTCCGCCGGCGGCCCCTCGTCGCCGGCACGTTGCGGCGGGCGGCCCGGCATCTCGGCCGTGGCGGGCCGGCCAGGATCGACGGTCAGGGCCTGCGGGGCCGTCCCCCGGCGGCCGGCAAGAGCGTCGGCCGACGCCTGCGACGCCGGCGACGGCGAGGCAAGCACGGGGTGCACGGGGTCCGGGAGACGGGCGGCGAGGGCGGCGACGAAGTCGGGGGCGGCGGCGCCCGAGATCTCGGCCATGGCCGTCACCGGCGGGAAGCGCAGCAGCTCCCGTCGCTCGGCCTCCGCGTCGCTCACCCGTGTCGGGTCGCCGTGCAGGGCGGCCTGCACGACCTCGTGCCCCGGCACGTGGGTCTGGATCAGCAGCCGGCCGCCGCCGGACCGGCCCCCGACCAGGCGGGCGGCCCGTGCGACCAGCGCGAGGGCCTGCTCGGCGGCCCGGTAGCGCGGGGCGAGCAGCTCCTGGTCGATGTCGAGGAACGCCACGACGTCGGCCCGGGCGATCTGGTGCAGCGTGGCCTCCGTGCCCACCACCACCCGCGTCCGTGGCGCCTCGCCGACCGGCCGGGCGCCCGTCACCTCGTCGACCGGCTCGCCCACCAGGGCGGCGATCTCGTCGCGCACCCGCGCCACGCCCTGGCGCAGAGCCCGCAGCTTCGTGCCCCCGCAGTGCAGGCACACGATCGGCCGGGTGGCGCCGCACCGGCCGCATGCCAGCTCGTCGCCGGGCTGCGTCACGTTGGCGTCGCAGCGCTCGCAGCGGACCAGCTCCCGACACGTGGCGCACGCCAGCAGCCGGGCCCGGCCGGTCCGGTTGAGCACGCACAGCACCCGGCGGTCGCTGCGCAGCACCCGCACGAGCGCCTCGGGCAGCAGGCCGGTGCGCGGGTCCTCGCGGTGCATGTCGACGATGTCGACGACCGGCCAGCCGCGGCGCTCGACGGCACGGTCGGGCCTGAGCAGCGATCCCCAGGCGAGCGCCTCGAGCGACGGGCACGGGGAGGTGAGCACGCACGGGACGCGGGCCCGCCGGGCGCGCTCGGCGGCCACGTCGCGGGCGTGCCACGTCGGCGCCTGCTCCTGCTGGTGCGATTCGTCGTGCTCGTCGACGATCACGACGGCGGCCAGGTCGCCGACGGGCGCCCAGGCGGCCGCCCTGGTGCCCACGACGGTGGCGCCGGCGGCGCCGAGCGCCCAGTCTGCCGGGTGCTCTGCGACGGGCACGCCCCCGGCCCGCAACCGGCCGGCGACGTGGTGGGCCAGCGCAAGCGTCGGGCAGAGCACGAGCGCGTTGCCTCGTGCTGCGGCGGCCAGCGCGATCGGCGACGGGTCGGTGGCGGGCGGCAGACGCACGACGGCCCGCCCGGCGTCCAGCGCCCGCTCGGCCAGCCTCGGCCCCGTCGCCGCACGCCCGTGCCGGTCGCCGGCGGTCCCCTGGGCCGCAGCGGGGAGGGACTGGACGTTCCGCTCCGGCGAGGCGGTCCGCAGGAACGACGCCGGGCGACCGGCCCAGCGCCAGGCCGCCCAGTCGGCCAACTCGAGCAGATCCGGCGTCGGCCCGCGACCCGACAGCTTGGCTAGGGGCCGCAGCGCCACGCCGGCGGGCGGCTCGACGCCGACGGCCGTGACCCAGCCGCCCACCCGCCGCCCGGCCAGTGCGATGCGGACGCGGTCGCCCACGCGCACCTGGTCCCCAACGGCCTCGGGGACCAGGTAGTCGAAGCTCTTGGCGATGGCGGGCTCGTCGGGCAGGACCCGGACGACCCGCGGCGCGTCGGGAGCGGAGGCCGTCATGTCGCCGAAGAGGTTGCCACCTCTCCGCGGCGACGGCGCGCGCCCGGTGCGACGATCAGAGGCCGAGGGCGCTCTTGAGGTCGTCGACCCGGGTCGTCTGCTCCCAGCTCAGCTCCTTGTCGTCACGACCGAAGTGACCGTAGGCGGCGGTCTTCTGGTAGATCGGCCGGCGCAGGTCGAGGTCGCGGATGATGGCGGCCGGGCGGAGGTCGAAGATCTCCTTCACGGCCTGGGTGATCTTGGCGGCGTCCGCGATCTCGGTGCCGAACGTGTCGACGAGGATCGACACGGGCCGCGACACGCCGATGGCGTAGGCGACCTGCACCTCGCAGCGCTTGGCGGCACCGGAGGCCACGACGTTCTTCGCCACCCAGCGGGCGGCGTAGGCGGCGGAGCGGTCGACCTTGGACGGGTCCTTTCCCGAGAACGCACCGCCGCCGTGGCGGGCGGCGCCGCCGTAGGTGTCGACGATGATCTTGCGGCCGGTCAGGCCGCAGTCGGCGTGGGGACCGCCGAGCTCGAAGCTGCCGGTCGGGTTGACGAGCACGCGGAAGTCGTCGTCGGCGAACTTGGCGGGGACGAGCGGCCGGATCACCTGCTCGATGAGGTCGGGCTTGATCAGCGTCTCGGCGTCGACACCGGGCTGGTGCTGGGTCGAGATGAGCACGGTCTTGAGCGCCGTGGGCACGCCGTCGACGTAGTCGAAGGTGACCTGCGTCTTCCCGTCGGGCCGGAGGTAGGGCAGGATGCCGGCCTTGCGGACCTCGGCCAGCCGGGCGGCGAGCCGGTGTGCCAACCAGATCGGCAGCGGCATGAGGTCGTCGGTCTCGTCGACCGCGTAGCCGAACATCATGCCCTGGTCACCGGCGCCCTGGCTGTCGAGCTCCTCCTCGGTGACCTCGGTTCGCTTCTCGTACGCCGTGTCGACGCCCTGGGCGATGTCGGGCGACTGCGGGTCGATCGACGTCATGACCCCGCAGGTGTTGCCGTCGAAACCGACGGACTCCCTGTCGTAGCCGATGCCCTTGATCGTCTCGCGGACGATGTTGGGAATCTCGACGTACGCGGTGGTGGTGATCTCGCCGGCGACGATCGCCAGACCGGTGGTGACCATCGTCTCGCAGGCCACGCGGGCCATCGGATCCTGCGCCAGGATCGCGTCGAGGATCGAGTCACTGATCTGGTCGGCCATCTTGTCGGGATGGCCCTCTGTGACCGATTCCGACGTGAAGGTCCACTGACTCACTGCTTGGTTCTCCTCTCGAGGACGGCATTGAACACCGCGCGGGCGACGGCCCGCTTGTCGGCCAATGGCACCTCGCGCTCAGTGCCGTCGGCGTTCAGGATCACGACGCTGTTGGTGTCGTGCTCGAATCCGGCGCCGGCGGCCGTGACGTCGTTCGCCACGAGCAGGTCGACGCGCTTGTCCACCAGCTTGCGAGCCGCATTCTGCCGCACATCGTCTGTCTCTGCTGCAAACCCGACCAGCGTCTGGCGGGGGGGCTTGTGGGCGCCGAGCCCGGCCAGGATGTCCGGCGTGGGCTCGAGCACGATCTCTGGCACGCCGCCGGCCTTCTTGATCTTGCGGTCGGCGGACTGCACGGGCCGGAAGTCGGCGACCGCGGCCGCCATCACCACGACGTCGGCTCCCGGCGCCGCGGCTCGCACGGCGTCCTCCATCTGTGCGGCCGTCTCGACCCGCACGACGTCAGCGTGGACGGGCACGGGCAGGCCCACGGTCGTGACGAGGGTGACCTTGGCGCCCCGGGCGGCCGCTTCCTCCGCAAGGGCGTGGCCCTGCTTGCCGGAGGACCGGTTGCCGACGAAGCGCACCGGATCGATCGGCTCGCGGGTGCCGCCTGCGGTGACCAGCACGTGCAACCCCGCCAGATCGCGTTCGGCGGCGAGGACCCGCTCGACGGCGGCCACGACCGCCTCGGGCGCGGCCAGGCGGCCCTCGCCCACGTCGCCGCCGGCCAGGCGGCCCGGCTCGGGGGGCACGACGTGCACTCCCCGGCGCCGCAGCGTGGCGAGGTTGTCCTGCACGGCCGGGTGCCGCCACATCTCGGTGTGCATCGCCGGGCACACGACGACGGGCGCCTCGGTGGCGAGAAGCGTCGCGGTGAGCAGGTCGTTGGAGATGCCGGCCGCGTAGCTGCCGAGCACCCGCGCCGTGGCCGGCACGACCAGCACCAGGTCGGCCCCCTGGCCGAGCCGCGTGTGCGGGATGGGGTCGGCGTCGGCGAACAGGGAGGTGTGCACCGGCTCGGAGGCCAGGGCGGAGAACGTCGCCTCACCCACGAACCGCGTGGCCCCCCGCGTCATCACCGGCACCACGTGCGCGCCGGCGTCGACGAGCCGTCGACAGACCTCGACGGCCTTGTACGCGGCGATGCCGCCCGACACCCCCAGGACGATGCGCCGCCCGTCGATCACCCGGAGGCCCGCTACGAGCTGGCGGGGCTGTCGGCACCGGGGGCGCCGTCGCCCTCGGTGGCGGACGACCCCTCGCCCTCGCCGGCGGCCGCGTCGACGGCGACCGGGACGATCTTGTCGCCCGCGATCTCCTCGAAGGCGATCGAGAGCGGCTTGCGCGCCACGGAGGTGACCTGCGGGGGCACGATCGCCCCGAGGCCCTCACCCAGCTGGTTGAAATATGCGTTGATCTGGCGGGCACGCATCGAGCTGAGGGTGACGAGCGAGAACTTCGACCCGGCCCGACCGAGCAGGTCCTCGATCGACGGGTTCATCATGGTGTCTTGGCGCGTGGCCATGCGACGGGGACCTCTGAGCTGGTGATCCGGACCGAGTAGACGTGCCAGGGTAACGCCTCGCACCGGCCGCGGGTGAATCCCCACCGCCGCCGGCCGTGGTCAGGCCGGGATCACCACGTGCGCAGCGTCGCCGCGTGGACGACCTGGGCGGCGATCTCGTCGGCCGGCAGCCGGCCCGAGTCGAGCACGAGGTCGTAGATCGACAGGTCGGTCATGTCGATCCCGTAGAGCGCCAGGTAGCGCTCACGCTCGACCCGCTGCCGCTCGAGGTTCTCGGCGGCGGCCTGCTCGACGGACTTGTCCTCCCGGTCCGCCACCCTCTGGGCCCGCACCTCCGGTGCGCAGTCGACCCAGGTGGTGACGGCCGGGAGCCGGTCGGTGTGGGCGATCCACCCGGCGAGCCGCGACTCGATGACCACGTCGCCCTTGCGGGCCCGAGCGGCGAGCCGGCTGTCGAGCTCGACGTCGACCTCGGGGTGCTCGGCGACGTAGACGCCGAAGACCGGCAGGGTCATCTCACGCTCGGCGGCCATGGCCCGGAACACCTCGCCCCCCGGCAGCAGCTCGAGGGCGAGCCGGCTGGCGATGCGCGCCGAAGCGGTGGTCGTCCCCGAGCCCGGTGGGCCCGAGACCGTGATCAGCAAGCGACGGTGCTGGGAGCAGGATCAGCCCGAGAAGGCTTCGAGCAGGCTCTTGCGCTGCTGGTCGCCCAGGCCTCGGACCCGGCGGGTGTCGGCGATGCCGATGTCTTCCATCGCCCGGCGAGCACGGACCTTGCCCACGCCCGGGAGCGACTCGAGTACGGCGAGCACCTTCATCTTGCCGACCGTGTCGTTGGCGTCGGCCTGATCGAGGAGCTCCTTCAGGGTCAACGACCCCATCTTGAGCTTCTCCTTGAGCTCGGCTCGTGCGCGACGAGCCTCCGCCGCCTTGGCGAGGGCTGCTTCACGCTGCTCAGGAGTCAGTTGAGGAGGCTGCGGCATAGGCGCGCACCTTAGACCAGACGAGCCCCCGCACTGCGACACCACCGCGGCGAAAACCCCTGGGACGTGGACTTCCGTACCGCGAAGAGCCTCGGACGGTGGTTCGGAGAGCACGATCCGCGCTCTGGCGTGTCGCTGCAACTCAGCCGGCGGCGGCCTCCGCCACGAGCCGGCGGGCGGCATCGACCGGGTCGTCGGCCCGAGTCACGGGCCGCCCGACGACCAGCAGGTCGGCACCGGCGGCGAGCGCGTCGGCCGGCGTCGCCACCCGCGCCTGGTCGTCTGCCGGGGCCCCGGCGGGACGGATGCCGGGCGTCACGAGCACCGCCCGGGGTGCCAGCTGGCGGATGGCGGCGATGTCGGGGGCGGCGCACACGAAGCCGCCACAGCCGGCCTCGAGGCCGGCCATGACCCGCTGGTGCAACACGTGCACGTGGGCCTCGGGCTCGCTCGTCAGGACCGTGACGGCCAGGGCCACGGGCTCGGGCAGGCCGACGTCGGCCGCGCCGGCGCGCAGGCCCTCGGCGCCGGCGCGCAGCACGGCCGGTCCTCCCGCGGCGTGCAGTGTCAGGTAGCGCACGCCGAGGGCCCCGAGCACCCGGGCGGCGCGGCCCACCGTCGTGGGGATGTCGTGCAGCTTGAGATCGGCGAACACGTCGACGCCCACGTCACGCACGGAGGACACGGCGTCCGGGCCGGCGGCGCTGAACAACTCCAGGCCGACCTTGGCGGTGCCGAACCAGGGCGCGAGGAGTCGGGTCAGCCTCAGGGCGACGACGAGGTCGTCGACGTCGAGCGCCAGGGCGAAGCGGGCACGCAGGCCTTCCGGCGCCCCCTGGGCGCCGCCGGTTCCCGGGGCGTTCGCCGCGCCGTTCGCAGGGGTCCTGTCCATTCTGTCTCCCTCTCGTCGTCGTCCCGATCCGCCCGCTGGCCTGTCCACCGGCCCATCGCCCCGACAGCCGCCGCCCTCGCGGCCAACCGGGGCCCACTGCCGGCACGCGGCGCTAGTGGGCCGTCACGGCCTCGTCGCCTTCGACCGCGCCGCGCAGGTCGGCGACGGCGCCCACGCCCTGGCGAGCCGCCCAGGCGGCCAGCTCGTCACGCACCCGGCCCGCGGCCCGGGGGTCGGCGAAGGTGGCGGTCCCGACCTGCACGGCGCTCGCGCCCGCCAGGATCAGCTCCGCGGCGTCCGCACCGCTCGCCACCCCGCCCACGCCCACGATGGGCAGCTCCGGCAGGGCCCTGTGCACGTCGAAGACGGCACGCACGGCCACCGGGTGGATGGCGGGCCCCGACAGGCCACCGCCGCGGGCGCCGGCGCCGAGGCGGAAGCGGCGGGACTCGGGATCGATCGCCAGGCCCAGCACGGTGTTGACGAGCGTGACGGCCTCGGCACCCGCGTCGTGCGCCGCACCGGCCACCGCCGCCAGGTCGCCCGCGTTGGGGCTCAGCTTGGCCCACAGGGGAAGCGAGCAGGCACGGGCGGCCGCCCGCACGGCCGCTGCGGTGTCGGCGGCGGAGTGGGCGAAGAGGTGGCGGCCCGACTCGGTGTTGGGGCACGACAGGTTGACCTCGACGGCCACGACCGCGTCCGGCAGGCCGGCCGCCCCGAGCGCGGCGGCGGCGCCTGCATACTCGGCCACCGTGCGACCCCAGATCGACGCCACGACCCGCGCCCCGGTCGCCGTGAGCGCCGGCAGGTCGTGTGCCGCCCAGGCGGCCACGCCGGGGCCCTGGAGGCCCACCGAGTTGATCATGCCGGCCGCCGTCTCGTGGAGCCGCACCGGCGCGTTGCCCGGCCACGGGTCGGCGTGGAGGGACTTGACCACGACCGCGCCCAGGCCGCCGAGATCGAGGTAAGGCGCCAGCTCGGCGCCGTGGCCTGCGGTGCCCGAGGCGGTCATCACCGGGTTGGGCAGCGTGACCGAGCCGACGCGGGCCGTCATGTCGACCGACGACGCCGGCCGGGGCCCGCGTCCCCGGCGGCTCCGGATCACCGGTCGGGGGGCGTGACGAGCCCCTGGTGCTCCTGCAGCGTGCGGACCCGCAGGGGGTGCTGCGCCCGGTCGCTCGTCGACTCGGCGGCGGCCAGGGCGGCGGCGGTCGTGGTCAGGCACGGGATGCGGTGCGCGCTGGCCGCCTGGCGGATGTACGCGCCGTCGGCCCGCGCCCCGCGCCCGCGCGGGCTGTTCACCACGAGCTGCACTTTGCCGGCGCCGATCAGGTCGAGTGCCGTGGGCAGCCCCGCGGTGTCGCCGTGGCCGTCGGACGCGAGCTTGCCGATCCGCTGGGCGACCGCGACGCCGTGGGCCTCGAGATGGTCGGCGGTGCCCGCCGTCGCGGCGATCTCGAAGCCGAGCTCGACGAAGCGGGTGGCGGCCACGGCGCCGGCGAACTTGTCCCGGTCGGCGAGCGACAGGAACACCATGCCCGACTCGGGCAGCCGGTCACCGGCCGCCACCTGCGACTTGCCGAACGCCAGGCCGAACGTGTGGTCGAGGCCCATCACCTCGCCAGTCGAGCGCATCTCGGGGCCGAGCACCGAGTCGACGTCGGGGAAGCGGTTGAACGGCAGCACCGCCTCCTTGACGGCGATGTGGCCATCGGTGACGGGGTCGCGCAGCAGACCCTCGGCCCGCAGCCCGGCGAGCGTGGCGCCGGCCATGATGCGGGCGGCGACCTTCACGAGCGGCACGCCCGTGGCCTTGGCCACGAAGGGCACCGTGCGGCTGGCCCGGGGGTTCGCCTCGATGACGAAGACCTGGCCCTGCTTGACGGCGTACTGCACGTTGATCAGGCCGCGGACGTCGAGCGCGGCGGCGAGGCGGCGGGTGTAGTCCTCGAGCACGCCGATCGTGCGGGCGTCCAGCGAGTGCGGCGGCAGCGAACAGGCCGAGTCGCCGGAGTGCACGCCGGCCTCCTCGATGTGCTCCATGACGCCGCCGACCACGACCTCGCCGGCCGCGTCGCGCAGGGCGTCGACGTCTACCTCGGTGGCGTCCTCGAGGAAACGGTCGACGAGCACCGGCCGCGACGCGGAGAGCCCGCCCTCCTTGCCGAGACTGCCGAAGCTGGCGAGCTCGGCCATGGCCCGCCGCAGGCCCTCGTCGTCGTAGACGATCTCCATGGCCCGGCCGCCCAGCACGTAGGACGGCCGCAGCAGCGCCGGGTAGCCGATGCGCCCGACGATGGCGAGCGCATCCTCGACCGTCGTGGCGGTGCCTCCGGCCGGCTGCGGGATCTCGAGGCGGGCGCACAGGGCGTTCCACAGCTCGCGGTCCTCCGCGGCGTCGATCGAGGCCGCGGACGTGCCGAGCACGAGCTCGGCAGGCAGCGACGACGCCAGCTTCAGCGGCGTCTGACCGCCGAGCGCCACCACGACGCCGGCGAGCTCGCCCGCGGCCTGCTCGGCCTCGATCACGTTCAGCGTGTCCTCGAGCGTCAGGGGCTCGAAGTAGAGGCGGTCGGAGGTGTCGTAGTCGGTCGAGACCGTCTCGGGGTTGCAGTTGAGCATCACGGTCTCGAAACCGGCGTCGGCCAGGGCGAAGCTGGCGTGCACGCAGCAATAGTCGAACTCGATGCCCTGACCGATGCGGTTCGGGCCCGAACCGAGGATCAGGACCTTGCGCCGCCCGCTGGCGACGATCTCGTCCTCGTCCTCGTAGGTCGAGTAGTGGTACGGCGTCGCGGCGGCGAACTCGGCACCGCACGTGTCGACCGTCTTGAACGTGGGGCGCACGCCGGCCGCCACCCTCCGCCGGCGCACCTCGGCCTCCTCGAGGCCCCACAGCCAGCCGAGCTGGGCGTCGCTGAAGCCGAGCTGCTTGGCGCGCTTCCAGCCCCGGCGCGTGATCCCCTCCGGGCCGATCGCCGCGAGGTGGTCGCGCTCCTCGACGACCCGCAGGATCTGGTCGAGGAACCAAGGGTCGACCTTCGTGCGCTCGGCCAGCAGGTCGACGGAGATCCCCCGCCGCAGGGCCGCCTCGAGCTGGAAGGGGCGGTCGGGCGTGGCGATGGCGGCCCGGCGCAGCAGCTCGTCGTCGTCGAGGAGGTCGAGGCCCGCCTCGGCCGAGTCGCAGTTGAGGCCATGACGGCCGTGCTCGAGCGACCGCAGCGCCTTCTGCAGCGACTCGGGGAACGTGCGGCCGATCGCCATGGCCTCGCCGACCGACTGCATCGACGTGCCCAGCACCTCCGCCGTGCCGGGGAACTTCTCGAAGGCCCAGCGGGGCACCTTCGTGACGACGTAGTCGATCGTCGGCTCGAAGCTGGCCGGCGTCTTCGCAGTGATGTCGTTGGGGATCTCGTCGAGCGTGTAGCCGACGGCCAGCTTGGCGGCGATCTTGGCGATTGGGAAGCCGGTCGCCTTCGAAGCCAGCGCGGACGAGCGGCTGACCCGGGGGTTCATCTCGATGATGACCATGTCGCCGGTGACCGGGTCGAGGGCGAACTGCACGTTCGAGCCGCCGGTCTCGACGCCGACCCGGCGTATGCAGGCGAACGCCGCGTCGCGCATGGCCTGGTACTCGACGTCGGTGAGCGTCTGGGCGGGGGCGACGGTGATCGAGTCGCCGGTGTGGACGCCCATGGGGTCGAGGTTCTCGATCGAGCAGATGACCACGCAGTTGTCGGCGCGGTCGCGCATGACCTCGAGCTCGTACTCCTTCCAGCCCGCGATCGACCGCTCGATGAGGATCTCGGAGATCGGGCTGGCGTCGAGGCCGTTGGCCGCCATGCCGCGCAGCTCGTGGGGCGTGCTGGCGATGCCCGTGCCCTTGCCGCCGAGGATGTACGCGGGACGGATCACGACGGGCAAGCCGATGTCGTCCACCACGGCGAGGGCCTCGTCGAGCGTGTGGGCGGTGCCGGAGGCCGGCACGGACAGGCCGATGCCCTGCATCGCCGCCTTGAACTGCTGGCGGTCCTCGGCGGTGGCGATCGCCTCGGCGTTCGCCCCTATGAGCTCGGGCGTGCCGGGCCCGCCGATGACCCCGCGCTCGACCAGCTCCATGGCGAGGTTGAGCGCGGTCTGGCCCCCGAGCGTGGGGAGCACGGCATCGGGCCGCTCTCGCTCGACGATCGCCGTCAGGTGCTCGGCGTCGAGCGGCTCGACGTAGGTGGCGTCCGCGAAGTCGGGGTCGGTCATGATCGTGGCGGGGTTCGAGTTGGCCAGGATCACGCGGTATCCCTCGGCACGCAGCACCTTGCAGGCCTGCGTGCCCGAGTAGTCGAACTCGCAGGCCTGGCCGATGACGATGGGTCCGGCGCCGATGAGCAGGATCGATTCGATGTCGGTGCGCTTCGGCACCTACCGGCTCCCGTCGATCAGCGTGGCGAACTCGTCGAAGAGGTAGGCGGCATCGTGGGGCCCGGGCCCGGCCTCGGGGTGGTACTGCACCGAGAAGGCCCTCAGCCGCGGGGCGGCCACGCCCTCGATCACGCCGTCGTTCAGGTTCACGTGGGTGACGCCGACGTCGGGTCCCATCGATCCTTCGACGACGGCGTAGTTGTGGTTCTGGCTGGTGATCTCGACCCGGCCGCTCGCCAGGCGGCGCACCGGGTGGTTGCCGCCGTGGTGGCCGAAGGGCAGCTTGTGGGTGGTGCCGCCCAGGGCGGTGGCGAGCAGCTGGTGGCCGAGGCAGATGCCGAAGACCGGCACGGCGCCGACCAGGTCACCGATGGCGTCGACCGCGTAGGTGACCGCCGCAGGGTCTCCCGGCCCGTTGGCCAGGAACACCCCGTCGGGCCGGCGGTCGAGCACGTCCACGGCCGCCGTGCCCGCAGGGACCACGGTGACCTGGCCGAGGCCGGCGAGGTGGCGCAGGATCGTGGTCTTGATGCCGAAGTCGTAGGCCACGATGCGGCGGCCGGAGGCTGCGCCGGGACCGGTGGCGGCCACGCCGTAGGGCGCGGCGCACGTCACCTCGGCGACCAGGTCACGGCCCTCGGTGCCGGGTTCGGTGATCGCCGCCGCCTTCAGCGTGACCTCGTCCGCGTCGCCGAACGCCCCGGGCAGGGCGCCCGACTCGCGGATGTGGCGAGTGAGGCGGCGGGTGTCGACGCCGGCGATGCCGGGCACCCCGTGGCGGGACAGGTAGGCGTCGAGATCGCCGGTCGAGCGCCAGTTCGAGCGGCGCCGCGTGAGATCACGCACGACGACGCCGCGGCAGAACGGCCGGCGGCTCTCGTCGTCGGTCGGGTTGACCCCGTAGTTGCCGATGTGCGGGTAGGTGAACGTCACGACCTGGCCCGCATACGACGGGTCGGAGATCACCTCCTGGTAGCCGGCCAGCACGGTGTTGAACACGACCTCGCCGGAGGCGACCCCGCCCGCAGCCTCCGCGCCGATCAGCTCGCCCTCGAAGGTCGAACCGTCGGCCAGCACCAGCAGCCCTTCCCGCACGGTCACGTCATCACCTGCTGCATGGTCATGCAGTCTAGTGAATAGCAGTGCGCATCCCTCATCGTTGTGCCTCGCCGTCGACCACCACCGGCTCGCCGTTCAGCACGGTGTGGCGGACCCGGCCGGTCAGTGACATGCCGGCATACGGGGTGTTGCGGCTGCGGCTGGCGAGTCGCGTCGGGTCAACGACCCACTCCGCCGTCGGATCCACGACGCACAGGTTCGCCGGGCGGCCGGCCGCGATCGGCCCGCCGTGGACGTCCGCCTCCCCGAGGATGCGGGCAGGGACGGTGGCGAGCAGGGCGAACAGGCGGACCGGGTGCAGGTCGAGGTGGGTCAGCGCCAGGGCCAGCGCCGTCTCGAGGCCGAGCATGCCGGGCGGCGCCTCGTCGAAGGGCAGCTCCTTCGTCTCGGGGGCGTGAGGGGCGTGGTCCGTGGCGATGCAGTCGACCGTGCCGTCGGCCAGGCCGGCCCGCACGGTGGCCACGTCGGCCTCGGTGCGCAGCGGCGGGCTGACCTTGAACACGGGGTCGTAGGTCGCGCAGCGCTCGTCGGTGAGGATGGCGTGGTGGGGCGTGGCCTCGCACGTCACCGCGACCCCGTCGGCCTTGGCCCGGGCCACCAGCTCGACGGACCGGGCCGTCGACAGGTGCTGGAGGTGCACCCTGGCCCCGGTGAGGCGGGCGAGCGCGATGTCGCGCATCACCATGAGCTCTTCCGCCTCGGCGGGCTGGCCGGGGATGCCGAGCCGGGCCGAGACGGCGCCCTCGTTCATGTGACCGCCCGCGGCCAGGGCCTCGTCCTCGCAGTGCTGGGCGAGCGTGACGCCGAGACCGATCGAGTACTCGAGCGCCCGGCGCATCAGGCGGGTGTCCTGCACGCCGCTGCCGTCGTCGGTGAAGAACCGCACCCCCAGGTCGCCCAGCTCGGCCATCGGCGTGAGCTGGGTGCCCTGGCGCCCGATCGTGATGGCCGCCGAGGTGCGGACGTCGCACGGCGCGCCCCGCCCCAGCTCGAGGACCTCGCGGGCCACGCCGGCCGAGTCGATCGCCGGGGTCGTGTTGGGCATGGCGAGGATGCACGTGTAGCCGCCGAGCGCCGCCGCCCGCGCGCCGGTCTCGATCGTCTCGGCCTCCTCCTTGCCGGGCTGGCGCAGGTGGGTGTGCACGTCGACGAGGCCCGGACCGACGAGGCAGCCGCCGGCATCGAGCTCGACGTCGGCCGACAGCCCCTCGCCCACGGCGGCGACGAGCCCCTCCTCGATCACCACGTCGGCCTGGCGCTCGCCGCCGGCGTCGACGACCCGGCCGCCGCGGATCACGATCGACTTGCCCTTCACCCTGGTCCCCCCGGTCGGATCGGGCCGGAGCCCAGCAGTTCGAAGAGCACGGCCATCCGCACGGCCACTCCGTTGCGGACCTGGTCGACGACGACCGACCGCGGCAGCTCGGCGACGTCCGCGGCGATCTCTACGCCCCGGTTCATGGGTCCGGGGTGCATGACCAGCGCTTTGTCGCCCATGTGCTCGACCCGGCGCCCGGTCAGGCCGAAGCGGGCCGAGTACTCGCGCAGGGACGGCACGAGCGCCTCGGTCATGCGCTCGCGCTGCATGCGCAGCAGGTAGACGACGTCGACGTCGGGCAGGACGGCGTCGAGGTCGTGGCCCACCCGAACCGGCCAGCCTTCGACGCTCGGCGGCAGCAGCGTCGGCGGCGCCACCAGCGTGACCTCGGCGCCCATCAGGGCGAAGGCCCACACATCGCTGCGAGCCACGCGGCTGTGGGCGACGTCGCCCACGATGGCGATGCGCACGCCGTCGAGGCCGCCGAGATGGGCCCGGATCGTGTAGCAGTCGAGCAGCGCCTGGGTGGGGTGCTCGTGCCAGCCGTCGCCGGCGTTGACCACGCTGGCCGACACCCACCGGGCGATCTGGGCCGGGACGCCCGAGGACCCGTGGCGCACGACGATGGCGTCGACCCCCATCGCCTCGATCGTCTCGACGGTGTCGCGCAGTGACTCGCCCTTGCGCACCGACGACGACGAGACCGAGAAGTTCAGCGTGTCGGCCGAGAGCCGCTTGGCGGCCTGCTCGAAGCTGAGGCGGGTGCGGGTCGAGTCCTCGTAGAACAGCCAGGTGACGGTGCGGCCCTGCAGGGCCGGCACCTTCGGCACCCGGCGGCGGCCGACCTCTGCGAAGGCGTCGGTGAGATCGAGCAGGCGGTCGACATCTGCCCGCGACAGGTCGGAGACGGCCAGCAGGTGCCTCACCAGCGCTCCTTGTGGATCTCGCCCAGCTCCACGCAATCGAGGGTGGCGTTGACGGCCTCGTCGCGCCGTGTCGGCAGGTTCTTGCCCACGAAGTCGGGCCGTATCGGCAGCTCGCGGTGGCCGCGGTCGATCATGACCGCCAGCTCGATGGCCCGCGGCCGTCCGTAGGTGTGCACGGCGTCGAGCGCGGCCCGGATCGTGCGGCCGGTGAAGAGCACGTCGTCGACCAGCACGACCACCTTGCCCGTCAGGTCCCACGGGATCTCGGTGACCGTCGAGGGCAGCACCGGGCGCAGGCCGATGTCGTCGCGGTGGAACGCCACGTCGAGCGTGCCCAGGTCGGGTCGGACGCCCTCGATGACGTCGAGTGCCTCGGCCATGGCCTCGGCGAAGGGCACGCCGCCGGTCTGCAGGCCGATCAGGACGACGTCGTCGAGGCCGTGGTTGCGCTCGACGATCTCGTGCGCCATGCGGCAGATGGCGCGACGCACGTCGTCACGGCCTAGGACCTGGCTGCGCGCAACGAAAACGCCCCCGAACGGGGGCGTCTGGCGGCGTTCGCGCTCGGCCACTGTTGGGACCTCCTGGCTGTCCGTTCGAGTCTCGCTGGACCCGCTTCACGGTCAGGGTGGCACGCTAGCAGCGTCGATGGTCCACACCCGTGACCCGCTCGCCTCGCCGCGTCCCTGGTAGCCGGCCCGCTCCAGCACCGCCGCGGCCCGTGCGTCGCCCGGCACGGTCCGCGCCCAGAGGCGGGTCCGGCCGAGCCCCGAGGCTTCCTCCGCAGGCGCCAGTGCCCACGCCGTGAGGAGGACCACGGCCGCGGTGGCCGCGCCCCTCCGCCGGTGCTCGGAACCGAGCCAGAAGCCGATCTCGGCCCGACCCTGCAGGTCGAGGTGGGCGAGGCCGACTTCGCCCAGCACGCGGCGCCCGCCGTCGGCGGCGGCAGCCACGACGAGGTCGATGGCCAGGCCCTGCTCTCGCCGCTCGGCCTCTCCCGCGATCCACCGGGCGGCGAGCGCCACGCTCGGTCGTGCGGGGACGGCCGTGGCGCGGGCCACCTCCGTGTCCTGCCACGCGGTGGCCAGCGACTCGGCGTCGGCCGCGAGGTCGTGGCGGCCCCAGGGTCGCAGGACGGTTCCGGTGGCGGCGTCCGCGAGGGGTGGGTCGGGCAGCGGGATCGCACGCAGGCGTCCAGGCCGCCGGGTCACCGCCACGAACTCAGACGGCGTCGTCGAGCAGGCCGACGGCCGCCAGCGCTGCGGCCAGGGACTCGGGCCCGGCGTACAGCTCGGCGCACATGCCGGCCGCCCGGGCGCCCTCGACGTTGGCGGGCTGGTCGTCGACGAGGAGGCATCGTCCGGCGGGCACACCCAGCCGCTCGGCGGCCTCGACGAAGGCGGCGGGGTCGGGCTTGCACACGCCGATGTCGGCCGAGCCCACGACGACGTCGAACCGGTCGGCGATGCCCGAGGCCCGGAGGTCGTCCACCAGACGCGTGCTGGCGTTGGACAGCAGGGCCACCGGGAAACGGGCCCGGACGCGGTCGACGAGGTCGAGCACCTGGGCGTCGATCTGCCAGCCCGTGTCGGCGAACGCCTTGGACACGGTGCCGCCGTCGACAGCGTGGGCGTCGGCCACGGCGTCGCCGACGCTCTGGCACCAGTCCTCGAACGTGATGTCGCCGCGCATGGCGGCGTCCAGCCGCTCGGGGCTGAAGGCGGCGGCCGCGACCGTGCCGGCGGGCAGGTCGTGGGCGCGGTCGATCGCCGGGAGGTCGTCGTCGTCCCAGTGGCGGATGACGCCGTCGAGGTCGATGATCAGCGCCTCGACGATCGGCGCCCCGGCGTCGCCGGTCTGGACCGGACGTCGGCGGGCGGGCTCGTCGCCCCGGACCTCGGCGGCCACGGCCGACAGGACGCCGTTCACGAAGCGGGGGGACGCGTCGGTGCCGTAGCGCCGGGCCAGCACGACGGCCTCGTTGATGATCACGGCCTGGGAGCGGTCGGGCCGCTCGAGCAGCTCATAGGTGCCGAGGCGCAGCACCGCCCGGTCGAGGGCGGCGAGGCGGGCGAGGGTCCATCGGGGGGCCACCCGCCGCGTGACGATCTCGTCGATGCGCTCGGCGTGGGCGGCGACGCCCCGAACCAGCTCGACGGCCATCTCGACCGGAGCGACCGGCAGGCCGGCTAGCACCTCCTCCACGCTGATGCCCTTCGCCTCGGCCTCGTAGAGCAGCTCGAGGGCCCGCTCGCGGGCGCCTCGCCTGCTCTCGACCTCCGAGGGCTCGAAGTCGCTCATGGGGTGCGGCCGCCGATCAGGCGCGGGTCAGGTACTCGCCGCTGCGGGTGTCGACCTTGATGCGCTCGCCCTTCTCGACGAACAGGGGCACCTGCACCACCATGCCGGTTTCGAGCGTCGCCGGCTTGCGGGCGCCGGAGACCCGGTCGCCCTGGATGCCGGGCTCGGTCTCGCTCACGGTCAGCTCGACGGCGGCGGGCAGGTCGGTGCCGATGATCTCGTCCTTGCAGAACTGCACCGTGACGGTCGAGCCGTCGACGATGTAGTTCGCAGCGTCGCCCAGCGAGACGGTGCCCACGTGGAGTTGCTCGTAGGTGGCCGCGTCCATGAAGACGTAATCGTCGCCATCGCGGTAGAGGTACTGCATTTCGCGCTTGTCGACGTTGGCGCGCTCGACCTTCTCGTCGGCCCGGAACGTGCGATCGAGCACGTTGCCGGTGCGCAGGTTGCGCAGCGTCGTGCGCACGAAGGCCGGACCCTTGCCCGGCTTGACGTGCTGGAAGTCGACGACCTGGAACAACCCCTCGGGCAGGTCGAGGGTCATGCCCTTCTTGAGGTCGTTGGTGGTAGTGGCGGCCATCGGAGTGCTCCTGGCGCGACGGTCAGAGGTCTGGGTCCCGGGGCGCACGCGTGAGAGTGCGGCTGCCATCGGGGGTGACCACGACCGTGTCCTCGATTCGGACGCCGCCGTGCTCGGCGAGGTAGACGCCGGGCTCGACGGTGACGACGTGGCCGTCGACCAGGGTAGCAGCGGCCGACCAGGACACCCTGGGGTCCTCGTGGATGTCGAGGCCCACGCCGTGGCCGGTGCCGTGGCTGAACGCGTCCTCCCACCCGGCGTCGCGGATGACGGCCCGGCACGCCTCATCGACCTCCGTGACCTCGACCCCGGCCCGCACGGCGGCGACCCCGGCCCGCTGCGCCTCGGCCACGACGTCGAACATGCGGGCCTGCGTGGGCGTGGGCTCACCCACCATGAGGGTGCGGGTCATGTCCGAGTGGTAGCCGTCGACCAGCGCTCCGAAGTCGAGCACGACCAGGTCGCCCTCGCCCAAGCGGCGGTGCCCGGCCCGGTGGTGGGGCATGGCCCCGTTCGGGCCGGAGGCCACGATGGTCTCGAACGAGGGGCCCTCGGCGCCGAGGCGACGCATCTCCCACTCGAGGTCGAGCCCGATCTCGGCCTCGGTGGCACCCTCGCCGAGCCGGTGGCGCACCGTGGCCAGGGCGGCGTCGGCCATCGAGGATGCGGCCTCGATGCGGGCGACCTCGCCGGCGTCCTTCACGCTGCGCAGTCGCTCGACCAGGCCGCCGGTGGCGACCA
This sequence comes from Acidimicrobiales bacterium, assembly GCA_035296625.1. Classification (GTDB taxonomy): domain Bacteria; phylum Actinomycetota; class Acidimicrobiia; order Acidimicrobiales; family VFJN01; genus DATCLS01. The sequence continues at coordinate 54,932 of DATHAO010000067.1, forward strand.
TCTCTGTGCCCGCGAACCAGTCCGTTGCGAAGCGGCGCTGCTGCGCCCAGCTCACGTCGTCGGCCTCGAGGCCGAGGGTGGTCAAACCACCGATCGGGTCCACGAGGTGGTCGCGTTGCTCGTCGGCCGTGCGGCCGATCGCGACGGTGGCCTCGACCCCGGTGGCGTCCAGCTCGGCGCCGGCCTGGTCGCGGTAGCGGCCGTCGGTGACGAACACGAGGTCGTCGGCGGTGACGAGCAGCACGGCGGCCGATCCTGTGAAGCCCGTGAGATAGCGGATGTTGGTCAGGTTGGTCACGAGCAGGCCGTCGCATCCGCCCTCGACCTCGGTCAAGGCGGCACGGAGGCGGGGCAGCCGGCCGACCACATCCATCGGGGGCAGCGACGAGAGGGCGAACGTCATCGCCGGTCAGCCTACGGGTGCTGCCCGGTCGGCCCGCGACCAACTCGCTCGCCGCGGCCCCTCCCGGCGCGATCAGATCCGGCCGTGGACATCGCCCGACTCACCGTCTTCTGCGGCTCCAGCCCCGGCGCCGACCCGCGCCACGTCACCACGGCCACGGCCCTCGGCGCCGCGCTCGCGAAGCGGGGCATCGGACTCGTCTACGGGGGCGGCCACGTGGGTCTCATGGGCGCGGTGGCGGACGGCGCCCTGGCTGCCGGCGGCGAGGTGATCGGCGTGATGACCGAGGCGCTCGTCGCCCGCGAGATCGCCCACACCGGGCTCTCCCAGCTCGAGGTCACCGCCACCATGCACGAGCGCAAAGCCCGCATGGCCGACCTCGGCGACGGGTTCACGATGCTGCCGGGCGGGTTCGGCACGCTCGACGAGCTGTTCGAGGCGCTGACCTGGACGCAGCTCGGTGTGCACGACAAGCCGTGCTCGATGCTGGACCCGACCGGCTACTTCGACCCGCTGCTCGCCTTTGCCGACAGGGCGGTCGAGCAGCGATTCGTGCGCCCCGAGCACCGGGCGCTGCTGCTCGTGGCCCGCGAGGTCGACGAGCTGCTGGCTTTGCTCGCCGCGTGGCAGCCCACCCACGGCGACAAGTGGCTCGACCGACCGAAGCGCTGAGGGTCGGCGTACTTGGGCCGCCACCGGCCGTTCCGGCGACGCTCACCGGCCGGCTGCTGGCGAGGCACGGCCGGCCACCGGCCGTTCCGGCGACGCTGACCGGCCGGCTGCTGGCGAGGCACGGCCGGCCACCGGCCGTTCCGGCGACGCTGATCGGCCGGCTGCTGGCGAGGCACGGCCGGCCACGGGCCGTTCCGGCGGCGCTGACCCGCCGGACGCTGAGACAGGCTGGCACGGACCGGCCACCGGCCGTTCTGGCGGCGCTGAGCGCTGAGGGGCGAAGTGACCGCTGCCAGAATCGGGGGAGGTGCGGGTGCGGGCGCGGGCGCGGACGCGGGCGCTGGGCGCGGGTCGGCGGCGCGGGCGCCGACGCCGGTGGACGCTCAGGCGAGCAGGCGGGCGACAGCGGCGATGGCCAGCACGTAGCCGTGGCCGCCGAGCCCGGCGATCGTGCCGGTGGCCACCGGCGACACGACCGACGTGCGGCGCCATGGCTCGCGGGCGTCGGGGTTCGAGAGGTGCACCTCGACGACCGGGCCGTCGAACGCCGCGAGCGCGTCGTGCAAACCCCAGGCGTAGTGGGTGAACGCCCCGGGATTGATCACGATCGCGGCGCAGCGCCCGCGGGCGCCGTGGACGGCGTCGATCAGGACACCCTCGTGGTTCGACTGGACGTGCTCGACGGCGAGCCCGGCGCTGGCGGCCGCCTCCGTGGCCGCGGCGACGTGGTCCTCCAGGGTGGCCGAGCCGTAGACCTCGGGCTGGCGGTCGCCGAGCAGGTTCAGGTTCGGCCCGCTGAGCAGCAGCACGAGCGGACGCCCGGGTTGGCCGGCCGTGGCCGGAGCGACCTCCGCCGGGTCGACGGCGGCGCCGAGCGCCACGCCGGGCTCAGTCACGCCGGCCGCCCGGCGTCCCCAGCCGGGCCGGGTCCGGCCGCTCCGGCATCGGAGGCCGGCGAGGCGCCGGCCGCAGATGACGCGCTGGCAGCTCCGGGGGCGCCAGGGGCCGATGCGGCGCCGGCGGCAGACGGAGCCTCGGCGGTTCCCGTGGCGCCGGGAGCAGGCGACGTGCCGGCGGGCAAACGAGGGGCCGACGCCGTGTGCCGGTCCATGCGGGCGAGGGCGGCGAGGGCGTCGTCGGGGGCGACGCCGGCCACGACCTCGACCCCGTCGGGGCCGTCGAGGACGAACGTCAGCCCGTCGATCGCCTTCTTGTCCCGGCCCATGAGCGCCACGAGCTCGGCCGGGTCGGTCCCGGCGGGCAGAGCGGCGTCGAGCCCGTAGCCGGCTACGACCCGCCGGTGGTCGGCCACCCGGGCGTCGCCGATCCGCCCCAGGTGACGGGCCAGCTCGGCGGCGTAGACGAGGCCGACGGCCACCGCTTCGCCGTGGCGCAGGCCGTAGCGCCCGGCGGTCTCGAGGGCGTGGGCGAGCGTGTGGCCGTAGTTGAGCCTGGCCCGGCCCCGGCGGTCGTCCGGGGCCTCACGCTCGTCCGCCGCCACGACGGCGGCCTTGATGCGCACGCATGCCGCCACCCTCTCGTCGATGGGCAGCGCTGCGAGATCGTCGCCGGTGAGAAAGTGGTACTTGGCCATCTCGCCATCGCCGCTGCGCCGCTCGCGGGCCGGCAGCGTGGCGAGCGTTTCGGTGTCGCAGACGACGGCCCGGGGCTGCCGGAACGCGCCGACGAGGTTCTTGCCCTCGGGCAGGTTCACGCCGGTCTTGCCGCCGATGGCGGCGTCGACCATGCCGAGCAGCGTGGTCGGCACCTGCACGACGGCCACGCCCCGGTGGTAGACGGCGGCGGCGAACCCCGCAGTGTCGGTGACGACACCGCCGCCCACGGCGACGACCGCGTCGCCCCGGGTGAGGCCCCAGCGCGACCACGCACGGCACAGGTCCTCGACGGTGGCGAGCGTCTTGGCCGCCTCTCCGTCGCCCACCGCGAACACCTCGTGCTCGCGACCCGGGTCGACCGTGACGCCGATGCCCGGCTGCGTCACGACCGCCACCCGGCGGGCGGCGGCAGGCACCACCCCGGCCAGCTCGCCGAGGGCGCCGGGACCGACGACGACCGGGTAGGCGCCGCCGCCCACCTTGACGGACAGGCGGATCAGTCCCACGGCGGGTTCTCCTCGTACACGCCCTGGTCGACCGGGGCGCCGAGGCGACCGGCGGGCGTCCAGCGGGGGGCGAAGAAGCCCGCCTCGTCGGCGCCGTACCGGTCGGCGAGGGCCCACCGGGGGGCGAACAGCCCGGCGTGCGGGGATTGCGGACCGTGCGCGCCCACCGACCCCGCGGCCTGCCCGGTGAGCGTGAGCCCGGGGTGCGGGCGCATCAGGCCCGTCCCGCCTCGGCGGCCTCGGGCGACGATGCCGGCGGCTCGGGCATCCGTGCGGCGGACTCGACGTGCTGCGTGGGCGACTCGGTCGGCTGGGCAGCCGGCCCCACGAGCGGCGATGCCGGCTCGGGTGTCTGGGCGGCGGGCTGGACGGGCTGCGCGGGCGACTCGGTCGGCTGGGCAGCCGGCCCCACGGGCGGCGCTGCCGGCTCGGGCAACCGTGCGGCCGGCCCCACGGGCGGCGCTGCCGGCTCGGACGTCCGGGCGGCCGGCCCCACGGGCGGCACTGCCGGCTCGGACGTCCGGGCGGCCGGCCCCACGGGCCGCGATGCCGGCTCGGTCGGCTCGGTGGAGAAGGCGGCCCTGGGCCGTTGGCCCGAGGGCGGCGGGGGGACCTCGCCTCGTACCAGGGCCGCGATGTGGCGGGCGAGGGCCCGCTTCGGCTTGTCGTCGCCGCGGTGGAACGGCTCGACGTCGACGTCCACGTCCGCGGCCTCGGCGTAGGCAGGCTGGCGCTCGGCCTGCAGGCGGGCCAGCGCGGCGACCGGATCGGGCTCTCCGGCGAGCAGCGGCCGGTGGGTGGGGTCGACCCGGGCGGCGACGAAGGCCGGTGACGCCCGCAGCCACACGACGAACGTGCGGCCGACGAGCAGGGCACGGTTCTCGGGCCGGTTGACCGCTCCGCCGCCGGCGGCGATCACGAGTGGGTCGGTCCGGCCGACGAGGTCGGCGAGCACCTCGGCCTCGACGCGGCGGAACGCATCCTCTCCGTCGCGGCGGAACAGCGCGGGGATGGCGAGCCCGGCCCGCAGCTCGACCTGCTCGTCGACGTCGACGAACGGACGCTCGAGCTCCTTGGCGAGGCGGCGGCCCACGGTCGACTTGCCCACGCCCATCAGCCCGACGAGCACGACGTGGCGGGTGACGGCGGCCTCAGCCATCGGCGAGCGTGGCGTCGAAGCCGGCCTTGTTGCGCCCGATCTCGCCGAGCGAGTCGCCGCCGAACTTGCGGAGCGCCTCGCCGGCGAGGACGAGGGCCACCATCGTCTCGGCCACCACGCCCATGGCGGGCACGGCCGTGACGTCGGTGCGCTCCTTGAAGCTGACCGTGGTCTCCTTCGTCTCGACGTCGACGGTCTCGAGCACCGGCCGGTTCAGCGTGGCGAGTGGCTTCATGGCGGCCCGGGCCACGAGCAGGTCGCCGGTGGACATGCCGCCCTCGACCCCGCCGGCCAGGGAGGAGCCTCGGGTGTAGGCGCCGCTCTCGGCGTCCCAGCGGATCGGGTCGTGGGCTTCGCTGCCGGGGCGCCCCGCCACCTCGAACCCGTCACCGATCTCGACGCCCTTGACTGCTTGGATGCTGAGCAGGGCCTGGGCCAGCAGGCCGTCGAGGCGCCGGTCCCAGTGGACGTGGCTGCCGAGGCCGACCGGCACGCCGTAGCCGAGCACCTCGACGATGCCGCCGAGGCTGTCGCCCTCCTTCGACACGGCCTTGATCTCGGCGACCATCTCGTCCTCGGCGGCCGGGTCGAAGCAGCGGACCTGCGAGGCGTCGACGCGGTCGAGGTCCTCGGGGCGGGGGCGCTCGGTCGACTTCGTGCGCACCGAGCCCATCCGCACGACGTGGGAGACGACGTGCATGCCGAGGTGGCCGATGAGCAGCTTGGCCACCGCACCGGCCGCCACCCGGGCCGCCGTCTCACGGGCCGAGGCCCGTTCCAGCACGTCGCGGGCGTCGTCGAAGCCGTACTTCTGCATGCCGGCGAGGTCGGCGTGACCTGGGCGGGGCTGGGTCAGGCGGGCCTTCGTCTCGCCCGGGCCGACCGACATCTCCTCGTGCCACTTGTCGGATCGGACCCACTCGGTGTTGCCGATCTCGATCGCCACCGGCGAGCCGAGCGTGCGCCCGTGCCGGACTCCACCGACGATCGACACCTCGTCCTGCTCGAACCGCATGCGGGGGCCGCGCCCGTAGCCGAGGCGGCGGCGGGACAGCTCGCGCTGGATGTCGTCGACGGTCACCGGCAGCCCGGCGGGCAGGCCCTCGACGATCACGACGAGGGCCCGGCCGTGGGACTCACCGGCCGTGAGGAAGCGGAGCACGTCCCGACGATACCGATCGCCCCGTCGCGGGCCGGTACCGGTTCCGCATGCGAGCGTCCGCGGGCGCGCCCGGGTGGCCGGCGGCGAGCGCGCGCTGGGCGGGACCCGGCGTGCGGTGCGGCGAGCGATGCGCGCGGCGCACCCCGGGTGCCGGGGGGCGACCGCCAGCGGGGGCGCCCGGCGTGCCCGGGGCGAGCGCACGCCGGGCCGGCCCCCGGGCACGCCCGGCGGTTCGGCCGCGCGTGCTGGGCGGCCCTCAGAGCGTGAGGACGACGAGCACGGCGCCGAGTGCCAGCGCGGGCCCGAACGGGAACGGGCGGTTCTGGCGGCGGGCCAGGAGCAGGACGGTCCCGACGACCGAGCCCACGAGGGCCCCCACGAACGCCGCGGCGACGACCGCCGACAGGGGACCCTCGACCGGCCGGTCGGGCGCCCACGCCAGCCACCCGACGACGAGGCCGATCAGCACGCCGAGGCGCACGTCGCCGAAGCCGAGGTTCGACGGGGAGATCAGGTGGAACACCAGCAGGAAGCCGCCGTAGACGGCGGCGCCCAGCAGGCCGCCGACCAGGGCGTCGGCCGGGCCGGCGACGACGGCGGCGGCCGCCATGGCCGCGACGGCCACGCCTCCGGCGACCCGCAGGAACGGCGTGGGGATGCGCAGATAGGCGAGGTCGACCGCGCTCGCGGCGACGAGCCCGGCCACCAGCGCCAGCACGACCGGGAGCTCCGCGGACCAGCCGAAGCGCGCAGCTGCGAGCCCGAACCCGGTGGCGGTCGCCAGCTCGACCGCCGCCAGCCACCGGGGGCGCGAGGCGCCGCAGCGGCGGCAGCGGCCGGCGGCAGCCGCCCATGGCAGCAGGGCCGGCAGGCGGGCGCCGCCGGGACGGACCTCGATCGGCGCCCCGCAGCGCTCGCAGCGGGCCGGCGCCCGGGAGCCGGCCAGCTCTCGGGAGCTCGGCGTGCGCCCCAGCAGGCCGGCCACGACCACGTGGCGCCCGATCCACCAGAGGATCGCCCGGTTGAGGAGCGGCCCGACGACCACCAACCCGAGGACGGCGGCCCCCAGGGCCAGCACGGCCGTCACGCAGCTCCCCCGCCGCCTGGCCTCGACCGACTGGCGGGCCCCCACCCGCGGTCGCGCCCCGAGCGCCGGTGCGCCTCCCCGCCGCGCCCGCGCGGCCGGGGCGCAGGCGCCGGGTGCGCGGCGGCGGGACGGGCCGGACGGGCCGCGGCGCCGCTCGGCCGGAGCCCAGGCGCCGGGTACGCGGCGGAGGGACGGGCGGGACGAGGCACGGCGAGACCGTAGGGCCCGGCGCCGGAGGTGGACCACCTCCGGCGGCGTTTCGTCCGGCCTTCGGTTCGTGCGTCCGATCCGTAGAATTTTCCGGGCCGATCTGCCGCGCCGACGGCGATGCGCGATCAGAGGGTGGCGAAGAACTCGCGGGCGCCGCGGAGTCGGGTCCGCAGGGTGCGGCGAGCGCGGGACGAGTCGAGGCGGCAGTCGAGTGGGCGGCCGGGCGGCGCAGGCGCGCCCCGCACGCCCGGGCCGGCGACGAGCGCGCCGAGCTGCCAGCGGGACAGCGCATCGGCACCGGCGACGTGCAGGATGCCGGCGACCGGCACGTCGCACAGCTCCACCAGGGCGTCCGCCAGGTCGTCGACCGCCACGGGGCAGCGCACCTCGTCCGTGAACAGGACCGCGGCCGGGTCGAGTGCCATGCGCTCGTGCGGGCTCGGCGGCCGGCCCGCCCCGCCGACGATCAGCGACGTGCGGACGACCACGGCGGCCGGATCGGCGGCCAGCACGACGCCCTCCGCGTCGGCCTTCGCCCGGCCGTAGGCCGACAGCGGGCACGGCGCGTCGTCCTCGACGTAAGGCCGTCCCGCCCGCCCGTCGAACACCACGTCGGTCGAGACGTGCACCAGACGGGCACCCGCGGCGACGGCCGCCCGGGCCACCGCCGCCGAGCCGTCCACGATCGTGGGCCGGGCCTCGGCCCCATCCTGCCGATAGGCCGTGTGCACGACGGCACGGGCTCCCACGGCCGCCACCAGGCCGTTGACCTGATCGGCGTCGCGCACGTCGAGGGGATGGATCGTGGAGGACCGGGACGCCGCCACGACCGTCCATCCGGCGGCGCTCGCCCGCTCGGCGACGACCCGCCCCAGGTATCCAGAGCCGCCGGTCACCAGCAGGCACCGCCTGCCCCCTCCGGGTGCGATTGCGCGGCCGTCCGGTGCGGCCGCCGGACCGGCCGCGGGAGCGGCCACCGGACCGGGAACGGCGCCGGGGCGCGTCTCGGGAGTGCCCGAGGATGCCGAACGCCCGGCGGGGCCATTCAGCGGCCCGCCGGGCGTCGGAGTCACCTCGGCGGTCGCGTCAGGGCCGCACCGACGACAGGAAGTTCAGCAGCTGGCCCCGGTCGGCGACGTCGTCGCCGTTGGCCGGGCCGGTCGAGCCTCCGCTGTTGCCGGCGGTGGCCTGCACGGCCGCCCGGGCCTCGGGGCTCAGTGCCGCCACGTGCGGCGCCACCTTCGACGGGTCGACGGGGACCGGCGGCGGAACGGCCGGGCCACCCCGGCTGCCGCCGTTGCCCATCCCGTTGTGGAGCCCGGCGCCGAGGCCGCCCCTGCCCAGCGGCGAGGCGTCGTCAGCCGCCCAGTGGAGGTCGGGCGGCAGCGAGCCCGGGGACACCGGGCGGATCTGCCCCGTGTCGGGGGGCAGCGACGACGGCACGAAGGGACCGCTGTCGAAGCCGGGCGGCGTGCTCAGGCCGCCGCGCTCAAACGTCGGCGGGGTCAGGCGGGGACCGCTGCGCCGAGGCGGAACCGGCGGGCGGGTCGAGCCGCGCCACGGCTCAACATGTGCGCCGCCCGAGGGCCGCTCGGGCGAGGAGGCCGAGGCCCGCTCGTCGCCGATGCCCGAACCGGCCCCAACGGGCCCGCTCGACCGCCGGCCGGGCGTCGTCGAGCGTCCGTTAAGCGAGGACGACCGCGCGCTCGGCCCGGGGCGAGGCGACGAGCGCTTCCCCGCCGAGGCCGACCGGCCCGAGAACCGCGACGTCGACGCGCCGGGCGGGCCGGGCGGACGCGTCATCGACACGGCACCGCCGCCGTTGCCCTTGGCGCCGTTGCGCGGGCCAGGGCTCAGATCGTCGCGCACCGCCGGGGCGCCGTCGCCCGGTACGGCCGGGGTCGAGCCCGAGGTGCGCTCGGGGGACTGCAGCCAGCCCGCCCGCTGCATCTCGGCCGTCGTCATGGCGTCGGCGTTGTGCACCGCGCCCGCCGTGCCGAGCATCTCACCGGAGCCAAGACTCCCGAAAGGGCCGCGACGCGCTACCTCACGGGGCGCGGTTTCAGGGCGCGGCGGTGATGCGTCGCGCACGGGTGAGTCGGTGCGGGGCATCGCGAGGTGCGCTCGGCTGTCGGTGCGCGGTGCCGGTGGGACGTCGGCGGGGCCCGGCGGCTCGATGCTGATGACGCCGAGATCGACGAGGTCACGCACCGCCCGTGAGACGCTCAGCTCGCCGAGACCCAGAGCTTGGCCGAGATCGCCGACCGAGCGCCCGGCACCGATGGCGACGAGCGTGGGCCAGCGGTTGGCGTCGATGGTGACGTCGTCGGACGGCAGCGACTCGACGAGCGCCACCCGGTGGTCGAGCGACGGCACGGCGGTCTTGAGCTCGCTCCACTCGCTGAGGAGCGCTCCCGAGTTGCGCAGCAGCACCTCGACGTCCTCGGGCTGCTCGCCGTCGGGCGACAGCTCGTCCATGTCGAAGGAGAACGAGCCCTCCTCGAAGCGCAGCAGCTCGAACAGCACCTCCTCGGCGGGGGCGTCGTCGACGGCACGGTCCGCGGTCGCCGCCATGACGGTCCCGTCACGGAGCCACACGCTCCCGGCACCACGATCGCCTTCGATGCGCAAGCGGCCGGTCTTCGCCGTGGTTGCGAGCAACCGCAGGACATCAGGCAGCGCGAACGTGTCCAGAGTTCCTTGCAGCGCCAACGCTCTACCTCCGATGGGGGCTCGGCCCGCCTCTGACTCCAGCGCTCGTGGCAGCCTATGTCGCGCGCGCAGCGCGCGCCCATCGGACGTCGGGCGATGTTCTCAGGAGCGCTCCGCCACCGACCTGCGCGTCAGCTCGGCGAGAGCCGCAGCCGACATCGCCTCGAGGGCCGGTTCCTCGTTGGTCCAGTGGCGGAAAGCCTGTGCGGCCTGGTGGATGAGCATGCCCAGCCCGTTGACCGCGTCGATCCCCCGATCACGCGCCGCCGCCAGGAGGGGCGTGATCGGGGGGTGGTATATCAGGTCCACCACGATCTGCCCGCTCGTGAGGAGGTCCGGGTCCACCGGCAGCGGTTCAGGTTGCCCGTCCACTCCCACGACGACGCCCATCCCGAGCGGGGTGGCGTTCACGACGATGTCGGCGTGCGCCACGGCGGTGGCGTCCCCCACCTTCCCCGCGGGCCCGGCGAGCGCCGCCGCTCGCTCGGCAGGGGCCGGCGAGCGGTTGACGACGACGACCTCCGAGGCCCCCGCACCGCCCAGCGCCCGGGCCACGGCCCGTCCGGCGCCGCCCGCCCCCAGCACGACGCAGCGCGCCCCATCCGGATCGACGCCCTCGTCGATGCGCAGCGCGTCGAGCAGCCCCCGGCCGTCGGTGTTGTCGCCGCAGAGCACGTCACCCCGCCAGTAGACGCAGTTGACGGCGCCGAGGTCCTCGGCGGCCGGCGTGCGCTCGTCGACGGCGGCCCAGGCGGCCGCCTTGTGCGGCATCGTGACCGACAGCCCGCCGAGGCCCAACGTCCTGGCCGCCCCCACCGCGGCTTCGCCGCGGCCGGCGGGAACCTCGAACACCGTGAACACCCAGTCGGCGCCCGTGGCGGCGAACGCGGCGTTGAGGATGGCGGGTGAGAGCGAGTGCCGGGCCGGCCACCCGATGAGGGCGGCGACCCGGGTGGCGCCCGAGATCACCCGCAGCCCAGTCCCTGCTCGGCGCACTCGCGCCGGGCCTCGAGGAACTCCTCGTAGGTGTTCGTGAACGTGTGGTGACCCTCGTCGTCGGACCGGGCGTAGTACAGCCAGTCGCCGGGCTCGGGGTCGAGCGCCGCCTCGATGCTTGCCCGGCCGGGCGACGAGATCGGCGTCGGCGGCAGGCCCGGGTCGTTGCGCGTGTTGTACGGCGAGTCGCCGGCGAGGTCGGCGTCGGTCAGCGTGCAGGGCGTGTCCTTCTCGTAGCAGCTCGTGGCGTCGATCTGCAGCGGCATGTTGCCCTCGAGGCGGTTGTAGATCACGCGGGCCACGCGGGGACGCTCCTCGGGCACCCGCGCCTCCTCCTCGACGAGCGAGGCGATGATGACGATCTCGTAGGGCGTGACGCCGAGCTCGGCCGCCCGTCGCTCGGCCTCGAGCTCGTCCATCACCGAGTCGAACTGGCCGATCATCTGCTTGACGAGGGCCGCCTCGTCGTCGCCCTCCTCGAGCCTGTAGGTCTCGGGGAACAGCGTGCCCTCGGCCGAGGCCTCGTCGGCGGGGACGAAGCGCGAGCGCGCCACCCCGCTGTCCAGAGCGGCCTGGACCTTGTCGGGCTCGAAGCCCGCAACGCCGTTCTCGGGGGATGTCACGCGCTCGATCATCTGGCGCACCGTGTAGCCCTCGGGCACCGTGACCATGAGGGCCGGCGGCGCCTCGGGACCGGCCTTCAGGGCCGCGAGCGCCTCGCCGAAGGACGAGTTGCGGTGCATCTCGTAGCGCCCCGCCTGGATCGAGCCGACATACTTCACGCGGGTGTACCAGCCCCACACAGTCGAGTCGCTGATGACGCCGCTGCCCGCGAGCAGCTTGCCGATGTCGCCGGTGGAGGACCCCTCGGGGATCTCGACGGCGACAGCCTCGCCCGGCCCGCCCGGTGGGTCGATGCGCCGGTCCACGTACCGCCAGCCGGCGAACAGGGCACCGGCCAGGACGGCCATGACGACGGCGAGGGCGATGAGCCGGCGGCGCCAACGGCCGCGGCGCGGTGGCTCCTCGTCGCCGTCGAAGTCGTCGTCGTCGAAGTCGTCCTCGTCATAGACGTCGTCGTCGTAGTCGTCGTCGGTGCGCCGCGCCCCGTAGGCGAGGCCGGCGGCGGTCGAGCCGCGGGAGGCTGTGGGCGCCCCTGTGCCGACGGCCGGCGCGCGCTCGGTGGCCGGACCGACGGCTCCCGCGGGTGGGCCGCCCTGCCGACCGGGGTCGTCGGCCGGTCCGGGAACGCCACCCGCGGGACCGGTCGGGCCGGCGGGACCCGGACCGCCCGCACGGATCGGACCGGACGGGTCGCGGCCGGTGCCGGCGGCGTACACGCCCGTGCCCGTCGGGTCGGCATGGCCTCCCGGCGGACCCGGGTAGCCGGACCCGCGCTGGCCGGGGACGGCGCCGGGGTATCCGCCCGTGCCGGAGGTGCCCGGGTAGATGGACGCGCCCGTCGTATCCGGCCCCGTGGCGTAGCCGCCGGGGCCGGTGGCCCCGGAGGGCGTGCCCGCTCCGGGGTAGGCGGCGGCCGCAGCGGGCCGGTCGGCCAGTAGCCGGGCCGGCGGGCCGGCCGCGGGCGGCGGCGTGGCCGGGCCCCGATCGCCGACCGTCGGCGTCCGGCCGGAGGGCAGACCGGCCAGCTGGCCCCACGGGCTGCCACCGGGGGGACCGCCTCCCGCCACGGGAACCCCGCCGGTCGGCACCCGGTCGTAGGCACCGGTCCGGCGCCCGGCGGCGGGGGGCGGTCCCGGCGGCGGCCGGTCGTGCGGCCCGGTGCGCCGGCCGACGGCGGGAGTCGCACCCGACGGCGGCCCCCCGAGCTGGCCCCACGGGTCACCGCGGTCGGGCCTGACCGGCGTCGCGCCGCCCGCCGAGAGGTCCAGCCCGCCCCAGGGGTCGCTGCGGGTGCGGGTCGGGTCGGCGACGCTGCCGCTCTCCGTTCCCCCGCGGTCGGCGCGTCGCCGGTCGCTGCCGGCCGCGCCGGTCCGGCGTCGTCCGGCTTGCTCACCGGCGGGCGCGTCGGCCGACGCGCCGTCGAGCAGGCCGCCGCGCCAGCTCGTGGCGGCCAGGTGACCGCCGGTGTCGCTGAGCTGGCGGGGACCGCCGTCGAGGGATTCGCCGATCGCGTCGTGGTCGCCGGACCGGTGGTGCCCGGCGGATCCCGCCCCGGTGGCGGCCACGGCCGGCGCTCCGGCTGCGGCGCTCGGTCCACCGGGAGGGACGGCGCCGGGGGCGGTCGCCGCCTGCCGGCGCGCCAGGAGGCCCGACTCGTCGTGACCGCCCGCAGGGGACACCGTCCCGGCGTCGCCGTAGTCGCCGCGAGGGTGGTCGCGGTAAGGACCCCCGGCCGGTCGGCCTCCGAGAGCGGCCGCCCCGCGGCCGCCCGCGTAGTTGCCCGGATCCGGGGCGCTGTAGCCCTCGCGCCCGGGGAGGGCAGCGGGCTGGGCGGGCGCGGGCGGCAGGCCCGCCGGCGGCCGACCGCCAAGCGGCGGTGCGGGCGACGGTGCGGGCGGCGGGACCGGCGGTCCGGGCTGTGCCGGCGGTTCCACGCCGAGGGACTGGCGGGCGGCGCTGCGCCGGTCGAGGCGCTCCCCGGTCGCCCGGCCGGACCAGCGCGGAGGCCCGCTGGGCCCACCGGAACCCGGCACGTCGGTGCTGGGGCTCGGATCGGTCGGGCGCGCCACGCGGGGGGTCGGCTCGGCCCAGAAGTCGCCGCCGGTGATGCCGTCCCGGTTCCAGAAGTCGTCGGGATCGCCCGCCTGGGGCGAGCTGCGCCGCCGCCCGAAGCGGCGGCGCGAGCGGGACGGATCATGCGGGACGGAAGGCGACATGCGTCAGCGCGGGCGCGGATGGCGGTCCGGTGAAACTCAGTCGACTGGTGCGCCCGCATCCAGCCACGACTGGAGGATCACCGTAGCAGCGACCTGGTCCACGACTCGGTGACGGTCGCGCCCCTTCACCCCCGCGGATCGCAGCCGCCGCTCAGCCTCGACGGTGGACAGGCGCTCGTCCCAGGTCACGACTGGTAGGCCGAGGCGTGGGCGCAGCTCGTCGACCTCCTCGAGCACCAGCCGGGCCGCCGGTCCGACCGACCCGTCGAGCGACAGGGGAAGGCCCACGACCACGATCCCGGCGTCCGCCTCCTCGGCCAGGTCGGTGAGCCGGCGGTGGTCGCGCACCCGGTCGCCCGACCGGGTCACGACCTCGTAGGGCGTCGCCAGCGTGCCCGCGGACAGCGCCACACCGATGCGCCGGGTGCCGATGTCGAGGCCGACGGCGCGGGTCACGACGGCCCGCCGCGGGAGCGGGCCGCCACCCGGACGGCGATCACGCGATGCCGGCCGCCGCCCGCGCCTGGTCGAGAGCCTCGTCGAGGCGGGACGGGTCGCGTCCGCCGGCCACGGCGAGCTCGGCGCCCTTGCCGCCACCACCCTTCACGGTGCGGGCGGCATCGGCGATGAGCTCGCCGGCGTTGACGCCGCCGTCCTTGGCGGCCGCGGCCACCAGGGCGGCCCCGCCGGTGTCGGGCTCGCCGCCCACGACCACGGCGCGGATGCCGGGCCGGGAGCGCACCGCCATGGCCAGCTCGCGGAGCTCGTCGCGGCCCGTGCCGTCCACCCGGGCCACGACCACGCCGTCGGTGGCCGTGGCCGCCAGCTCGGCGGCCTGGTTGCCGGCCGCGGCGCGGCGCAGCTCCTTGAGCTCGTCGCGCAGGGCCTTGACCTCGGCCCGCAGCTTGAGGGCGGCGGCCGGCAGCTCGTCGGCCGGAGCGCCGAGCGCGTCCGCGGCGCGGTCGATCAGCTCCTCCTCCTGGCGCAGGCGGTCGATCGGCCCGAACCCGGTCACGGCCTCGATGCGGCGCAGGTTCGACCCGATCGAGCTCTCGCTCACGACCTTGAGCGGCCCGATGTCGCCGAGCCGGCGGACGTGGGTGCCGCCGCACAGCTCGACCGAGTGTTCGCCGGCCTCGAGGACCCGCACGATGTCGCCGTACTTGTCCCCGAAGAACATGACGGCGCCCAGCTCTCGGGCCTCGGCCATCGTCGTCTCGTAGTGGCGGACCGGGGCGTTGCCCAGGATCTCGTGGTTCGCCAGGTCTTCGATCTGGCGCAGCTGGTCGTCGGTGACCGGCTCGAAGTGGCTGAAGTCGAACCGCAGGCGGTCGGGCGCCACGAGGGAGCCCTGCTGCTTCACGTGCCCCCCGAGCACCTCGCGCAGCGCCCAGTGCAGGACGTGGGTGCCGGTGTGGTTGCGGCGGATCGCGTCGCGCCGCTCGCCGTCGATGCGGGCCACGGCCGCCTGGCCAACCTCGACGCGGCCCTCGCGCACCTTGAAGGTGTGCTGGTGCAGGCCGGGCAGGGCGTAGCCGGTGTCGATGACGTCGACCACTCCGGTCTCGGTGGTGATGGTGCCCGTGTCGCCGACCTGGCCGCCCGACTCGGCGTAGAACGGGCTGCGGTCGAGGTAGAGGCCGTCGCCGATGATGCCGATGATCGTGGCCTCGGTTTCGTACTCCCGGCGGCCGGTGAACACCGTGGCGCCGTGCTCTGCCAGCAGGCGGTGCTGCTCGTCGACCTCGTCGCCGGTGGCCACGCCCCCGCCTTTGCTCGCGGCCCTGGCGCGGCGGCGCTGCTCGTCCATCGCCGCCTGGAAGCCGTCGACGTCGACCTGGACGCCGCGGAGCTCGGCCGTCTCCTGGGTGACCTCGAACGGGAAGCCGTAGGTGTCGTGCAGCTGGAACGCCACCTCACCCGGCAGGGCCTCGCCGGCGGGCAGCTGGTCGAGCCTGGTGTCGAGGATCTGCGAGCCGGTGGCGAGCGTGCGCCGGAATGACTCCTCCTCGCGGGCGATGATCGGCACGACCAGGTCGTGCGCCTCGCGCACCACCGGGTAGGCGTCGCCCATCACGTCGATGGTCCGCTCGACCATCGTGGGCAGCACCGGCCGCTCGACGCCGAGCAGGTAGGCGAAGCGGATGGCCCGGCGGATGATGCGTCGCAGGACGTAGCCGCGGTCCTCGTTGGACGGGATGACCCCGTCGGCCACCAAGAACGTCATCGTGCGGGCGTGGTCGGCCATCAGCCGCAGCGCGATGTCCCCGAGCTCGGACCCACCGATCCGCTGCCCGGTGACCGACTGCGCCTCCTCGACCAGCGACGAGAGCGTGTCAGCGGCATACAGGCTGGGGCTGCCCGCGAGCACGGCGAGCATGCGCTCGAAGCCGGCGCCGGTGTCGATGTTCTTGCTGGGCAGGTCGCGCAGCGTGCCGTCGGCGTTGCGGAGGTACTGCTGGAAGACGAGGTTCCAGATCTCGACGTAGCGGTTCTCGGCCGCCCGGTCCGCGGGGCCGCCGCCGGGACCGAGGTCGGGGCCGTAGTCCCAGAAGATCTCGGACGACGGGCCGCACGGGCCGGTCTCGCCCATCTCCCAGAAGTTGTCCTTGTCGAGCCGCTGGATGCGCTCGCGGGGGAAGCCGACCGCGTCGGCCCAGATCTGCTCGGCCTCGTCGTCGGAGACATGCACCGTGATCCAGACGCGGTCGCCGTCGAGGCCCAGCACCTCGGTGACGAACTCCCACGCCCACGGGATCGCCTTCTCCTTGAAGTACTCGCCGAAGCTGAAGTTGCCCAGCATCTCGAAGAAGCTGAGGTGGCGCAGCGAGCGACCGATGGCGTCGAGGTCGTTGTGCTTGCCACCCGCCCGCACGACCCGCTGGGTCGAGACCACACGCGGGGGCTGGAACGGCACCGGTTCCTCGCCGAGGAAGTACGGCACGAACGGCATCATCCCCGAGTTCGTGAACATCGGGGCGCTGGGGTGCGTGGGGATCAGGCTGGCCGAGGGGACGACGCTGTGCCCGCGGGCGACGAAGAAGTCGTCCCATGCCTTGCGAAGCTCGGCGGAGGAACGTGGTGCCATAAGGGCACCAGCCTAACTGTGACGGGCGGGCGCTCCCCGGTGCGTTGTCCCACGCCAGGCGGGCGGGCCGGCGCCGGGGCGCAGCTCGGCCCGCAGCTCGGCCTCGCGGCCGCGGGCCGCGGCGCGCCCTTCGCGCACGGCGTCGACGACGCCCAGCCGCACCCGGCGGGCGGACGCCCCGGCGTCGGCGGTCACCCGCCGGGGGACGAGGCGCTCGACGCGGCGCCGGACCTGCCGGCGGATCCACATGGCGCCGCCGAAGCCCGCGGTGGCTCCCGTGGCGAACCACACGAGCCGGCGGATCAGGAACACGGCGGTCAGACCTCCTTGCGGCCGCGCAGGCGGCGGGCGGCCTTGGCGGTGCCGCTGGCGAAGGCCACGCCCTTGATGACCGGGTTGGCCATGGCGATGTAGGCCAGGCGCGAGGCCGAGTCGACCGTGCCGGTGACCGACTCGGCCGTGGTCACGAGGCGGTCGAGCCGCTCGATCTCGTCGTTGGCCACGTCGACAGTGGTGCGCAGGTCGTCGAGCACCGGGACCGTCTCGGTGCGCAGCAGGTGGGCGACGTCGCGCATGGCGCGCAGCGTGCGGACGAGGGCGATGAGCGCCACGGCCAGCAGCACCACGGCGACGACGCTGCAGGCGGCCACGATGACGGCGGCCAGGTCGGTGGCGGTCACGAGCGGCTGCCGTCGCCGGTGGCCGCGGTGCCGCCGGTGCCGTCGTCGCCCTCGGCCAACCGTTCCATGCGCGTGCGGATCTCCTGCTCGAAGCCGTGGAGGGACGGCTCGTAGTACGTGGCGTCCCTCATGTCGTCGGGCAGGTAGCGCTGGGCCACCCACCCGCGAGGGTCGTCGTGAGGATAGTCGTAGCCCACCCCGTGGCCGAGCGTCTTGGCCGACCGGTAGTGGGCGTCGCGCAGGTGGACCGGCACCTCGCCGCCCACACCCTTGGCGACGTCGCCCCGGGCGTTCCAGATGCCCATCGCCACCCGGTTCGACTTCGGGGCCGTGGCCAGGTGGACCGTGGCCTGGGCCAGGTTGAGCTGAGCCTCGGGCAGGCCGACGTACTCGACGGCGTGGGCCGCGGCGGTCGCCACCACGAGCCCCTGCGGGTCCGCCTCGCCCACGTCCTCGCTGGCCAGGATCACCAGGCGGCGGGCGATGAAGCGGGCGTCCTCGCCGGCCTCGAGCATGCGGGCCAGCCAGTGCAGGGCGGCCTGGGGGTCGGAGCCCCGGACGCTCTTGATGAAGGCGGAAACGACGTCGTAGTGGTCGTCGCGCCCGTAGCGCTGGATCTTCGTGCCGAGCGCCGCCTCGGCGTCGACGGCTGTGACCGTGGGCGGTACGTCGGGGTCGGCCTCGCCGGCCTCGGCCTCGCGGGCCCGGGCGAGGGCCACGGCCACCTCGAGGCTGGTCAGGGCCTGGCGCCCGTCGCCGCCGGCCCGTTCGGCCAGGTGGTCGATCGCGTCGTCGTCGGCCCGGGCGCCCTCGGCTTCGAGGCCCTTGCGCAGCAGCTGGGCGATCGCCTCGGGGCCGAGCGGCTGGAGCCGGAACAGCGTCGAGCGCGACATGAGCGGCGCGTTGACCTCGAAGTACGGGTTCTCGGTCGTGGCGCCGACCAGCACGAGCAGCCCGCTCTCGACGGAGGGGAGGAGGGCGTCCTGCTGGGCCTTGTTGAAACGATGCACCTCGTCGAGGAACAGGATCGTGCCCTGGCCGCGCTCGCCGAGGCGTTGCTCGGCCCGGGCCACGGCCTCGCGCACGTCCTTCACGGTGGCCGAGACGGCCGAGAGCTGCTCGTAGGCCTGAGACGTGTGGAGGGCGATGACCTGGGCCAACGTCGTCTTGCCGGTGCCGGGCGGGCCCCACAGGATCACCGACGACAGCCGGTCGGCCTCGACCAGCACGCGCAGCGGCTTGCCGCGGCCTACGAGCTCGTCCTGCCCGACGATGTCGTCGAGGCTCTGCGGACGCAGGCGGGCGGCGAGCGGCGCCTGCTGGGCCAGGTGCTCCTCGGCGGCGGCCGCGAACAGGTCATTCCCCGTCGGCGGCTGCGCGCTCCTGGCCATCGGCGGGAGGGTACCGGCCCTCCCTCACCCACCGCTTTCCCGTCGCTATTCGGAAGCCGAGCAAGGCCGCCGCCGCGGCCATGTGCGAGGCCACCGCGCCGTCGCCGGCTGCGAGGACGGCAGCGCGGCGCGACGGCGAGGCAGGCAGCGACCGTGGGGACAAAGGAGTCAAATCGTGGGGGCGGGGGCGGAGGAGGGTGGCGGTCGGCGATCATGGGGGCGTGGACGAAGGTCGACACGCCGGGCGTTTGACGAGCGAGGAGGTGGCGGCCGTGCTGCGGCGGGCCGCCGAGCTCGACGCCGACGCTGAGGCCGCAGGCGGGGGCCGAGGACGGGTCGGCGGGTCGCGGGGCGGCGGGCCGGGGGGCCGGTCCGGCGGCGGCTACGACGACCGCTACGACACCGATGCCGTCGAGGCCGCCGCCGGCGAGGTCGGCCTCTCCCCCGCCGCCGTGCGCCAGGCCGTGGCGGAGCTGCGGGTCGGCGCTCTGGCCACGACCGAGGCGGTTCCGGCCCGCCGGCGTCGGGCCGCCGCCGTGTCGCCGGTCGTGGTCGAGCAGCGCCTCGTGTCCCCGGCGCCGGCCTCCGCGCTCGCCGGCATCGAGGCTCAGATGCGCCGCCAGCTCTTTGAGGTCCGCCGCCGCAGCGCCACCGACGCGCTGTACCGGCCGCGCGTCGACCTGGCGGCGAAGGTCATGCGCAAGCTCGACTTCGCCGGCAACATCCGCCTCGACGGGGTGGGGTCCATCGTCGTGCAGGTCACCCCGGCGGACGGGCGCACGCTGGTGCGGGTCGAAGCGACGATGGCGGTGAGCCGGTCCAGCGTGGTGGCGGGCTCGGCCGGGCTGGGGGCCGCCGTGGCGTTGGCCGCCGGCTTCGGCGGCGCGCTGCTCGCCGAGCCGGCGTTCGTGGTCGCCGCCCTGCCCGCCGGCGCGGCCGTGACGGCCAGCGGCGTGCGCGTCCGGGGCCGCCGGTGGCAGGCGCAACGCGACGAGATCGCCGAGACGCTTGCCGGCCTGCTCGACCGGATCTGAGCCCAGAGGGACGCAGCCCGAGCCCGAGGCCCGCGTCGGGCGGGGGGTCGGTCAGGCCTTGGGCGGGAGGAGGCGGAGGCCGAGCTCGGCCAGGAGGGCCGGATCGATCGGCGCGGGCGCGTTCGTGAGGGGGTCGGCGCCGGACTGGGTCTTCGGGAAGGCGATGACCTCGCGGATGTTCTCCTCGCCCACGAGCAGGGCCACGAGCCGGTCGATGCCGAACGCGAACCCGGCATGCGGCGGCGCCCCGTAGCGGAAGGCGTCGAGCAGGAAGCCGAACTTGGCCTGCGCTTCCTGCTCGGAGATGCCGAGCAGCCCGAAGATGGTGCGCTGCACGTCGGAGAGGTGGATCCGGACCGAGCCCGAGCCCAGCTCCCAGCCGTTGAGAACGAGGTCGTAGGCCTGCGACCGCACCTTCAGCAGGTCGGCCGGGTCGCCGGAGGTGAGCAGGTCGACGTCGTCCGGGTGGGGCATCGTGAACGGGTGGTGGGCCGGCACCGGCCGCTTGTCGTCGCCCAGGCTCTCGAACAGCGGGAAGTCGACGACCCACACGAACTGCAGGCCGCCCTCGGTAACCGGCGGGCGGCCCAGCTCGAGGCGCAGCAGGCCGAGCACGTGGCGTACGAGCGGGCGCTCGTCGGCCACGAGAAGGAGCAGGTCACCCGCCTCCGCGCCGAGCGCCGTGCGCAACGCGCCGAGCTCGTCGTCCGACAGGAACTTCGCCACCGGGCTGTCGAGCCCCTCCGCGGTGACCCGCATCCACACCAGGCCCTTGGCGCCCCAGCGCTTCGCCATGTCGGTCAGCTCGTCGAGCCGCCGGCGGGTGGCGTCGCCCCCACCCGGCACGCGGATGCCCTTCACGCAGGGCGCCTGGAACGCCTTGAACCCGGTCGAGGCGAACACCTCGGTCAGCCCGACCAGCTCGAGGCCGAAGCGGGTGTCGGGCTTGTCGGAGCCGTAGCGTTCCTGCGCTTCCTCCCACGTGATGTGGGGGATCTCGGCGATCTCGGTGCCGGTGACGGCCCGGGTGCAGGCGCGGACGGCCTCGGTGATGAAGGTCAGCACGTCCTCCTGGCCGACGAAGCTGGCCTCGGCGTCGAGCTGCATGAACTCGAACTGGCGATCCGCGCGCAGGTCCTCGTCGCGCAGGCAGCGGGCGATCTGGAAGTAGCGGTCGATGCCGCCGACCATCGTGAGCTGCTTGAACAGCTGCGGGCTCTGCGGCAGCGCGTAGAACGCACCGGGCTGGTGGCGCGACGGCACCACGAAGTCGCGGGCCCCCTCGGGCGTCGAGGCGATGAGCATCGGCGTCTCGACCTCGACGAAGCCCCGGCGCTCCATGGCGCTGCGGATGGCGCTGTTGGCCGCGGACCGGGCCCGCAGGTTGTGCTGCAGGCGGTCGCGCCGCAGGTCGACGTAGCGGTGCTTGAGCCGGACGACCTCGTCGGTCTGGACCCGGTCGTCGACCGGGAACGGCGGCGGCTCGGCCTGGTTGAGCACCTCGACCTCGCAGTCGCCGACCTCGATCTCGCCGGTGGGTAGGGCGGGGTTGACGGTGCCCTCGGGCCGCTGGCGCACCGTGCCGGTGATGCGGACCACCCACTCGGTGCGGGCGTCGAGCGCGCCGTTCACGACGCACTGGACGATGCCCTCGCGGTCGCGCAGGTCGACGAAGGCGAGCTGGTCGCCGTGCTCGCGGCGCCGCGCCACCCAGCCGCACAGCGAGACGCGTAGGCCGACGTGGGCGGACCGCAGCTCGCCGCACCAGTGGGTGCGCATCCCGAAGGCGGGGGCGAAGCTCGGCTCGGTGGTGTCGGTCACGATCCCTCCATCAACTTCCGCACGAGGGTGACGACCTCGGCGCGGGTGACGACCTGCTGCTCCGCCCGACGGAGGTCGCGCACGGTGGCGGTGCCCTCCCCGGCCTCGGCCTCGCCCACGATCACGGCGACCGGCGCGCCCGAGCGGCCGGCCGCCTTCATCTGCGACTTCATCGACCGGCCGTCGAAGGCGCGGTCGGCCCGGAGCCCGGCGGCCCGCAGCTCGGCGGTGATGTCGCGCGCCGCGGCGCCGTCGGTCGCGTCGACCACGAACACGTCGAGCACGGCCTCCGGCGCCGCGAAGACGCCCTCGGCGTCGCAGGCCAGCAGCATCCGCTCGATGCCGGAACCGAAGCCGATGCCCGGCGTGGGCGGGCCGCCGAGCTGCTCGACCAGGCCGTCGTAGCGGCCACCGCCGATGACCGTGGACTGGGCCGAGTCGAGCGCCAGGCTCTGGAACTCGAAGAGCGTGTGGGTGTAGTAGTCGAGCCCCCGCACGAGGCGGGCGTCGACCTCGAAGGGGATGCCGAGCGCCTCAAGACCGGCCTGCACCCGCTCGAAGTGGGCGCGCGAGCCGGCGTCGAGCACGTCCGCCATGCGGGGGGCGTCGGCCACGACCGCCTGGGTCTCGGGGCGCTTCGAGTCGAGCACCCGCAGCGGGTGGCCCTCGATCTTCTCGCGGTCGTCGGGCGCCAGCCCGGCCGAGCGGGACCGCAGCCAGGACCGCAGCGTGTCGGCGAA
Source organism: Acidimicrobiales bacterium (assembly GCA_035296625.1). Taxonomy (GTDB): domain Bacteria; phylum Actinomycetota; class Acidimicrobiia; order Acidimicrobiales; family VFJN01; genus DATCLS01. The sequence continues at coordinate 77,049 of DATHAO010000067.1, forward strand.
CACCTCGCGGTCGCCGGGCGTGCCCATCGTGTTGAGGGCAAGCCGCCAGCGCCGGAGGCCGAGGGCGGACAGGTACGACGCGCCGAGCGCCACGACCTCGACGTCGAGGTCCGGATCGGCGGCGCCGAGCGCCTCGACGTCGACCTGGTGGTGCTGGCGCAACCGGCCGGCCTGGGGGCGCTCGTAGCGGAACGCCGGCGTGAGGCACCACACCTTCCACGGCGTGGGCGGCCGGTGTTGCACGAACGCCCGGGCGACCGAGGCCGTGGCCTCGGGGCGCAGGGCGAGGTGGCGGCCGCCCTTGTCGCGGAAGTCGTACATCTCCTTGCGGACGACGTCGGTGCCGGCGCCCAGGCGCTGGAACACGCCGATGTCCTCGAAGAGGGGGCCGTGCACGAGCCCGTAGCCAAACCGCTCGGCGACACCGGCGAACGCGGCCACGAGGGCCTTCCACCTAGCCGAGTCGGGCGGCAGCACGTCTTGCGTGCCGATCGGGGCGCGGAACGACTCTGCCATGAAGAGGCGAGGCTACCTGGGCCGACACCCCGCTCCGAACGGGATCCACCGGGTGCGCCTGGCTCGGGCGACGCTAGGTGACGGGCGGGCGCACCGGGTCGGACCACTGCTCGTCGGGGGCGCTTAGCACCCCCGGCGCGGGGACCGACGGCCACTCGTCGGGTCGCCCGGCCCGGACGGCGGGCGGGCGCCCGAGCACCAGGTCGCCGCGCGGAGGGGCGACCGGACGGGGCGCACGAGCGGGGCCGGTGACGGCCGGGGCGGGCGCAGGCTGCGGCGCGCCGCGCTCCGCCGCGGCCCAGCGGGCGGCGAGGGCTTGGGCGGGTCGCTCGACCACCAGCCACGTGGCCAGCGCGAGCAGCAGACTCAGCCCCAGGGTGACGGCCAGCATGCTGGGGAACGAGCCGGTGAACGGGGGCAGCCCCCGCCAGTCCCGCCACAGGTCGAGCGCCCACTCGTGCCAGACGAAGATGCCGTAGGACAGCACGCCGAGCCACGCCATCGGCGGGCAGCGCAGGAACCGGCGGACCAGCCCGCGGTCCTGGGGACCGAACATCGCCGGCACCAGCAGGAACACGCTCGTGGCGGTGTAGAGCACCTCGCGCCCCATCCACTCGCGGGCGTCGTGGGCGCCGACCGCCAGCGGCAGGCCCAGGCGGACCGACACGGCCCAGTAGCAGAGGGCCGCGAGCGCCCACCACGCCCCGGCCGGGACCCGGCCGAGGCCTCGGACGGCGGCCGACCAGCCGCCGGACCGGTCCCCGCCCCAGGCGTGGAGCACGGCGAGCAGCATCCCGACGGCGAACACGTCGGCGTTCGTGAGGAGCCAATTGACGCGCCCATCGGATGACAGCGGGTCACCCTGCACGTAGTCGTTGACCGTGACCCACCGGTAGGCGAGCCCGGCGGCGGCCACGGCCACGAGGACGGCGCCCTCGACGCGCAACCGGGCGGCGGCGGAGGCGCGGGCCCGGTCGCACAGCGCCCGCAGACCGAGCGCCAGAACAGGTGCCAGCAGGTAGAAGGAGACGATCGTGCACAGGCTCCAGGCCTGCTGCAGGCCCCCGACCTCGTAGCCGGGCCGGTAGACCTGCAGGAAGCCGTAGTAGGTCACCAGATCGCCGAGCCCGTGGACGGGGCTGCGGTGGTCGACGAACAGCACGACCGTGAGCGCCACCCAGTACAGCGGCACGATCCGGAGCAGCCGGCGACCGAGGTACGGAAGCACCCGTGGGCCCGGGCGCCCCGCCAGGGACGCGGCCACGAACGGGCGCCAGATCAGGAAGCCCGACACCACGAAGAAGATCGAGACGCCGACCTCCGCGCGGGCGAAGTAGGGGCCGAGCGCGTGGTCGGGCGCCATGTTGTAACCCGAGATCAGCCCGACGTGGACGACCACCACGCCGAGGGCGGCGATGGCTCGGACACCGTCGATGCCGGGCAGGCGCTCGCCCGCCCTCGTCGCCGCAGGACGGCGCGCTGTCTCGTCGTGCACTGCGCTCACCCAGGGGGTCCGCCAGCAGTTCCCGCCCTCGCGGTCTTGTGCGAAGGCACAACGATCGTTCCACGTCAGTGAGGTCGATGCCCGTTCCGGACGCAACAGATCGCGTACCGTGTACGTGGTCGAGACCACCAGCAGGGGGGCGCGCGGAAGCACGCTCCGGGGCGAGCGGTCTCAGCCGGAGGGAACGCCCGCGGCGTCGCGGGTCACGACGTCGCCGCTCTCGCGCCGCAGCCGCCCCACGAGCTGGTCGAGGGCAACGGAGGCCAGTAGCACGATCGACGGCTCGGCCGGGGCCCGGAAGCGGGTCGACCCGTAGAACACCACGACCGTCACGGCCACGCTGACCACGCCCGCCACCAGCGGGAACGACGGCACGCCCCGGCGTCGCAGCGTGACCACGCCTCCCACCGCCGCCACCGCCAGGACGTAGTAGGCGGCGAGGCCGACCTGGGACGCCCCCATCGGCCGGTTCTCGGCGAAGCGGTCGAAGCGCAGCTGGTCCATCGGCACGTACAGGCCCCAGGCCCGCCCGAACCGGGCGGCCGCCACGGCCGGCAGCCGGTCGAGGTTGTCACGGGCGTACTCGACGGCCTTGTCGGTGAGATAGCCGTCGATCACCGAGCGGTCGGCCACGTCGAAGCGCGGGTCGGCCTTGACCTCGGCGTCGGAGGCGATGGCGCAGTCGAACGACCACGAGCCCAGCCCCGGGCCGAAGTAGGTGTCGTCGCAGTTGGCCACGTCGAGCGTGGGCCCGAGCTGGGTCGACAGCGTGGTCGGCTCCTCGAAGCGGACCAGGTTCGGCACGACCCACACGCCGACGACGACGCCGGCCACGCCGGTGCCGATCGCCACGCGGGTCAGCCGGGTCCGCCAGCCGTCCAGCCCCGGGGCCCAGGCGGCGAGCGGCCACACGACGAGGGGGACGAGCATGGCGGCCTCGGCACGCGCCAGGGTGGCGAGGCCCACGGCCAGGCCGGCGAGCGCGAACCCTCGAGCGTCGGGTCGCCGCCAGGCGGCGTAGGCGGCGATCACAACCACGACGCCGAACAGGAGGGCCAGCGTCTCGGACATGACCGCGGCGTCGTTCATCCAGATGTTCGGGTACAGCGCCGTGATGCCCGCGGCGATCAAGCCTGTGCGCCGCCCGGCCACCTGGCGTCCGGCGATGCCGGCCAGCCCCACGGTGACCGTGCCCAGGAACGAGGAGAACAGCTGGTGGTCGCGCACCGAGTCGAACCCGAACAGCGAGGGGAGGGCGAGCGCCACCTGGTAGCCGGGCGGGTGGTCGGCGCCCGGCGCCCGGATGCCCTCGTCCCAGTAGAAGGGGTGGACGAAGCCTTCGCCGTCGGCCAGCAGGTTGGCGGCCGCGTGGTAGTAGTACGCGTCGCCGCCCAGGTCGTCGAGCTCGTGGCTCAGCGTGTAGCCGACCCGCACGGCCAGGCCGACGGCGCAGATCGCCAGCAGCGCGACGACCCAGCGGCGGTCGGTGCGCGCCGCGGCGGACCGGTCCGCCGCCGGAGCCTCGCCGGCGGGGACCTCGCCGGCCGGCGGCTTGCCCGTGCCGGGCGCCCCGCCCGGTGCGCCCGCGTCGATGTCGGCCAGTCCCCCAGAGGTCACCGGGTGCACACTAGAAGACCCGCCCGCCCGCGGCCGTGGTCGCCGCCGCGCGCCGCAGCAGGGCTGCGGCCCGCTCGGCGATCAGCATCGTGGGCGCCTGGGTGTGGCCTCGGGTGATGGTGGGCATGACCGAGGCGTCGGCCACGCGCAGTCCCTCGACGCCGTGCACCCGGAGGTCGGGGCCCACGACCGCGTCCGGGTCGTCGGCCGCTCCCATGCGGGCCGTGCCCACCGGGTGGTAGAGCGTCTCGGCGTAGGTCCGGATGTGGCGGTGCCAGTCGGCGTCGTCGACGGGCGCGTGGTCCGGGCGCAGGTCGCGCTCGAGGTAGCGGGCGAGCGCGGGCCGGTGCAGCACGTCGTAGGCCCGGCGCACGCCGGCGGTCAGCGTGGCGAGGTCCTGGCCGTCCGGGTCGCTCAGGTACGCCGGCTCGATGACCGGCGCGGCGAGCGGGTCGGCCGACGCCAGGCGGATCGTGCCCCGGCTCCGGGGCTGCAGCAGGATCGCTCCGACGGTGAACCCGTGGCCGGGCGGCTCGGTGAGGCCGTGGTCCAGGTACGGGACCGGGGCGAAGATCAGCTCGACGTCGGCCGCCGGGGCACTCGCGTCGGTGCGGATGAACGCCAGGGCCTCGCCCACGTTGGACGTGAGCATGCCCCGCCCTCGCGTTGCCCAGGCCAGCAGCTGGGCCGGTGCCTCGGCGGCGAGCAGCGAGCCGTCCTCCCCGGCGGGAGACAGCGCCACGGTCACGACCGAGAGGTGGTCCTGCAGTTGGCCACCCACCGCCGGCACGTCGGCGATGCAGGCGATGCCGTGGCCGGCGAGGTGCCCGGCCGGCCCGATGCCCGAGCACAGCAGCAGCTGGGGGGTGTTCACCGCGCCGCCGCACAGGATCACCTCGCCGTCGGCCCGCACGACCTGCTCCGCGTCGCCCCGGCGATAGGTGACGCCCACTGCCCGGCCATCCTCGACGAGGACACGCGTGGCGCGGGCGCCCGTGACGACGGTCAGGTTCCGCCGCCGCCGGGCGGGGGCGAGGTAGGCGTCGGCCACACTGTGGCGGCGCCCCCGCCGCTGGATCACCTGCGTGCTATCGACGCCGTCCTGGTGGTCCGGGTCGTTGACGTCCGCGGTGCGGGGGATGCCGGCCTCCGTGGCCGCCTCCAGGAACGCCAGCGTCATGGGGTTCGGGTCGCGCAGGTCCTGGATCGAGAGGCGGCCGAACGTGCCCCGCCACGGCGCCGGCCCCCGCCCGGCCGCCTCGATCGACCGGTAGGTCTCGGCCACGTCGTCCCAACCCCAACCCGTGCATCCAGCATCGGCCCAGCCGTCGTAGTCGGCCCGGGGGCCGCGCACCCACATCTGGGCGTTCATGACCGTGGAGCCGCCCACGGCCCGGCCCCGCGGCCAGAACAGGCGGCGGTCGTTCAGCGCCGGCTGCGGCTCGGTCTCGTAGGCCCAGTCGAGGTCGCCCTTGAACAGCTGGCTGAACGCCGCAGGGATGCGCGTTGCCAGCGCCCGCGCCCGCGGGCCGGCCTCCAGCAGCGTGACCCCCACCGACGGGTCCTCGCTGAGCCGGGCGGCGAGCACGCAGCCGGCCGCTCCTGCGCCGACGACGACGTGGTGCGTGGACGTGACCTGGCGTGGCCCCATGCCCGGCTGTCTAGCTCGCGGCGGACGAGCCCGCTCGCGGCCGGGTCAGGCCTTGCCGGGGACGACGCGGTACGCGTCGTAGACGCTGTCGATGCCGCGGATCGTCGAGAGCAGCGAGTCGAGGTGGGACGGGTCGCCGATCTCCATGTCGAAGCGCATCTTCGACACCCGGTCGGAGCCGGTCTGGGTCGTGCAGGTGAGGATGTTGACGTGGAAATCGGCGAACGCCGCCGTCACGTCGCGCAGCAGCTTGGCCCGGTCGAGGGCCTTCAGCTCGACGGACGCGATGAACACGCCGCCGGGGTCGTTGTCCCATTCCACGTCGATGAGCCGGTCGGCCTGCCCCGCGGCCAGCGACACGGCGTTGGCGCAGTCGGCCCGGTGGACCGACACGCCCCGGCCCCGGGTCACGAAGCCGATGATCTCGTCGCCCGGCACCGGCGTGCAGCAGCGCGACAGGCGGACGAACACGTCGTCGAGGCCCTCGACGTGCACCCCGGCCGGCGCCGGGCCGGTGCGGCTGCGGCGGGTCTCGCGGATCGTGGACGGCAGGCTCGACTCGGGCTCGGAGCCCACGTCGCGCAGCGTCTTGGCGATGCGGGCCGCCACGGCCTTCGCCGCCACGTGGTTCTCGCCGATCGCCGCGTGCAGGGCGTCGAGGTCGGCGTAGTTCATAGCCTTGGCGACCTCGAGCACGACAGGGCCGCTCTGCAGCTTCTGCACCGGCAGGCCCTCGCGACGCAGCGCCTTGATCAACTCGTCGCGTCCGGAGTCGATCGCGTCCTCACGGCGCTCGCGGGAGAACCACTGGCGGATCTTGGCCGCCGCCCGCGGCGTGGCGACGATGTGCAGCCAGTCGCGCGAGGGGCCGGCACCCTCCACCTTCGAGGTGAAGATCTCGATCGTGTCGCCCGAGACCAGGGTCGAGTCGAGCGGCACGAGCCGCCCGTTGACCCGGGCGCCGATGCAGGCGTGGCCCACCTCGGTGTGGATCGAGTAGGCGAAGTCGATCGGCGTGGCCCCGACCGGCAGCGTGACGACCTTGCCCTTCGGCGTGAAGACGAAGACCTCGTCCTGCTCGAGGTCGATCTTCAGGTTCTGCATGAACTCGTCGGGATCGGTGGTCTCGGACTGCCAGTCGATGATCCGGTTGAGCCAGGGGAGGTCGCCGTCGGCCTTGCGGTCGCCCTCCTTGTACTGCCAGTGCGCGGCCACGCCCTGCTCGGCGCGGGCGTGCATCTCGCTGGTGCGGATCTGCACCTCGAGCGGCTTGCCCTGCGGCCCGATCACCGTGGTGTGCAGTGACTGGTAGAGGTTGAACTTGGGCATGGCCACGTAGTCCTTGAAGCGGCCCTGCACCGGCTTCCAGGTGGCGTGGATCGAGCCCAGCGCCGCGTAGCAGTCCTTCACCGAGTCGACGACGACCCGCATGCCCACCAGGTCGAAGATGTCGTCGAACTCGCGCCCCTTGACGACCATCTTCTCGTAGATGGAGTAGAGGTGCTTCGGCCGCCCGGTGACCTCGGCGTTGATGCGCAGCTCGGCGAGGCGCTGGCGCACCTCCTCGAGCACCTGGGTGAGGTAGATGTCGCGCTCGGGCGTGCGGACCGAGACCATGTGGTCGATCTCGGCGTAGCGCTTGGGGTGCAGGGCGGCGAACGCCAGGTCCTCCAGCTGCACCTTCACGTCCTGCATGCCGAGCCGGTGGGCCAGCGGGGCGTAGATGTCGAGCGTCTCGCGGGCGATGCGGTCCTGCTTGTGGGCCGGCAGCGCGGCGATCGTGCGCATGTTGTGCAGGCGGTCGGCCAGCTTGATGATCAGGACCCGCAGGTCCTTGGCCATGGCCACGAGCATCTTGCGCATCGTGGCGGCCTGCTGGGCCTCCCTCGAGTCGAACTGCACCCGGTCGAGCTTGGTGACCCCGTCGACGATGGCGGCCACGTCCGCGCCGAACAGGCGGGTGACGTCGTCGATCGTCACGCCGGTGTCCTCGACGGTGTCGTGCAGCAGGGCGGCGGCGACCGTGACGTCGTCGAGGCCGAGCTCGGCGACGATGCGCGCCACGGCGAGAGGGTGGTGCACGTAGGGCTCGCCCGAGCTGCGCAGCTGGCCCCGGTGGGCGTCGGCAGAGCGCAGGTACGCACGGGTGATCAGCGCCGTCGGCGCCTTGGGGTGCCGGCGCCGGTAGGTGCTCAGCAACGGCGCGACCTCGTCCGCGGGCGGCTGGTGGTTGCGCCGCCAGGGCAGGACACGGTCGACCGTCGGCACGTCTACCCCCCTACACGGTGATGAGGCTGTTGACGCTGGTGTCAGGAAGTCTCGCCCGTCCATCGAGGAATCCCAACTCGACGACGAAGCCCATGCCGGCCACGTGGCCGCCCAGGCGATTGACGAGACGGCACGTGGCCGCCGCAGTGCCCCCGGTGGCGAGCACGTCGTCCACGACGTAGACGGCGTCGCCCGGCGACACGGCGTCCTCGTGGACCTCGAGCGTGTCGGTGCCGTACTCGAGCTCGTACGTCTCGCGCACCGTGCGCCACGGCAGCTTGCCGGGCTTGCGCACCGGCACGAAGCCGGCCTTCAGGCCGTGGGCGACGGCCGAGCCGAAGATGAAGCCCCGGGCCTCGATGGCCACGACCTTGTCGACCCCGAGGCCGGACGCGTGGTCGACGAGCGCGGCGACCGTCGCCGCGAACGCCTCGACGTCCGCCAGCAGCGGGGTGAGGTCCTTGAACACGATGCCCGGCCTCGGGAAGTCGGGCACGTCGCGCAGCCGGCCGGCCAGCCAGGCCGGATCGAGGGTCATGGGCGGCGAATCTAGCGGTCGGCGTCGGCCGCCCCCTCTACCTGGGAGTCAGCGCCGACCCTTCGTCTTCTTGCGCGGCCGCGGGGGGATGACCCGCCCGGACGGACCCACGGTGCCGGCGGGCGCCTCGGCCGCTCCCTCCGACGGCTCGGCGGGGCCCGAGGAGGTCCGCACCGGCCGCTGCACCGGGCCACCGCCGGCTGCGATCGTCGCCGCAACGATGTCGCGATCGCCGCCGCGGGCGGCGATGCGGTCACGGATGTCGCGGTAGCGGGGCTCGCGCTCCTTCAGCAGGGCGAGCAGCGGCGACGCCAGGAAGATCGACGAGTAAGCGCCGGAGAACAGGCCGATGAGCAGGGCGATGGCGAATTCCTCGAGCGTGGTCGCGCCGAGGATCCACGATCCGACGATCAGGAGCGAGGCCACCGGCAGCAGGGCGGTGATCGTGGTGTTGAGCGACCGCATCAGCGCCTGGTTGAGCGAGACGTTGACCATGCCGCCGTAGCTGAGGCCGCCGGACGTCGACACGCGTCGCGTGTTCTCGTCGACCTTGTCGAACACCACGATGCCGTCGTAGATCGAGTAGCCGAGGATCGTCAGCACGGCGATCACCGTCGCGGGCGTCACCTCGAGCTGGGTCAGCGCGTAGACGCCGTTCGTGATCAGCACGTCGTGGACGAGCGCCACGAGCGTCGGCAGCGCCATCTTCCACTCGAAGCGCAGGGCGATGTAGATGGTGACCAGCACGAGGAACACGGCCAGCGCCCGCAACGCCTTCGAGCTGATCTCCCGGCCCCACGACGGGCCGACGGAGGTGATGTCGACGTCGTCGATCGACGCCCCGGTCAACTCCGCGAGCGTCGACCCGACGTCGTCGCTGCGCTCGGGCGTCACCGTGTCGGCCTCGACCCGTAGCTCGCGCCCGGCGTCGCTCTCGAGCTCGGTGATGGTGGCGCCATTGATGCCGGCCCCCTCGACCGCGTCGCGGGCATCCTCGACCGACGCGTCGCCGGCCGGGACCTGCCAGACGTCGCCGCCCTCGAAGTCGATGCCGAGGTTCAGCTCACGCGTGAACAGCGCCACGATGCTGATCAGCACGGCGACGGCGGAGAGGGTGAACCAGCTCTTGCGGCGCCCGACGAAGTCGATGTTCGTCTCGCCGTGGTACAGGCGGGCGCCCAGACCCCGCCGGGGGGGGCCGGCCGGCGCCGCGGTGGGCTCGGACGCGGGCTCGGTGTTGTCGTCCACGGTGGTCACCGTCCGGCTCCCGTCGTCGCCGGCTCGGGCGCCGGTTTCGCCGGCGCGGTCGCCGGCGTCTCGGTGGCCAGGCCCCGGGCGACGCCCACGACCGGCATCTCGGTGAAGAATCGGCTCCGCGACAGCGAAGTGACCATCGGCCGGGTGAAGAACCAGGCGACGGCCACGTCGAGCACCGTCGACAGTCCGAGGAAGAACGCGAAGCCCCGGACCGATCCCACGGTCAGCCACCAGAGCACGGCGGCGCCCAGGAACGACGAGATGTCGGCGGCCAGGATCGTCCGGAACGCCCGCTTGAACGCCCTCTCGCTGGACGAGCGCAGGGTGCGCCCGGCCTTCACCTCGTCCTTCAGGCGTTCGAAGAACACGACGTAGGAGTCGACGGTCACGCCGATCGACACGATGATGCCGGTGACGCCCGAGAGCGTGAGCGCCAGGCCCTGGGTCGCCCCCAGCCAGCTGATCGTGGCGAACAGGAGCGACCCCCACACCGCCAGGCCCAGCATCACGACCACGCCGAGGGCCCGGTAGTACAGGAGCATGTACAGCACGACGAGGGCGAGGCCCACGATGCCGGCCACGACGCCGGCGTGCAGCGAGTCCTCGCCGAGCGACGCCGAGACCGTCTGGACGGTCTGGCGCTCGAGCTCGACGGGCAGCGAGCCGTAGCGCAGCACGAGGGCGAGGTCCTTCGCCTCGGACTGGCCGAAGCTGCCACTGATCGAGATCTGGTCGCGGGTGTAGCTGGGCTCGCGGATGTTGGGCGCCGACTGCACGACCGAGTCGAGCACGATGGCCAGCTGGTGGGAGGGGCAGGTGGCCGTGCCGTTGTAGCACTCGGCGGCGATCTCGTTGAACTTGTCGATGCCGTCGGCCCCGCCACGCATCGTCAGCGACACCGTCCACTGGCCGTTGACCAGCTTGGCCGACGCGGTCTGGACGACGCGACCGGAGGCGAGTGTCGGGCCGAGCTGGTAGCGGGTGTCGTCGTCCTTGCCGTCGAGCACGACCGTGGCGTCGGCCTCGTCCTCCTCGCGGGGCGTCACGTCGAGCGAGCCGGCGGCGGGCGTGTCCTCGGCCGGGGCCGTGGTCGTCGGCTCGCCGCCCGGCGGCGCGGTCGTGGCGGTCGTGTCGTCGGTCGTGGTGTCGTCCGGGGCCGCCGTGGTCGTCGTCGTGCCCTCCTGCTGGCCGATGCCCGCCGACCCGCCCAGAGCGCTCTCGCCGGGGGCGGCGCCGAGGGCCCCTTCGTCGTCGGCCGCCGTCGTGGCCGTGGTGTCGTCCGGGGCGGACGTCGTCGCCGTCGTGTCGCCGGTGTCGACCGGCGCGCCGGTGGTGGCGGTCGTGTCGCCGGCCGAGCCGGACTCGGCTGCGGCGACGGGCACCGAGGTGAGCACCGGGCGGAAGCGGAGCTCGGCGGTCTGTCCCACGAGGTCGAGGGCCCGGTCGCGGTTCTTGACGCCGGGGAGCTGCACGACGATGGCATCACCCTGCCGGGCGATGTCGGGCTCGGCCACGCCGAGGGCGTCGACACGGGTACGGATGATCTCGAGCGCCTGGTCGAGCTGCTCGTCGGCCACGTCCTTGGTCGGCGCCAGCACGACCGACACCCCGCCCTGCAGGTCGAGGCCGAGCTCGGGGCTGCTGCCGGTGGCGACCGTGGCGGCCAGGCCGCCGATCGCCAGCACGACGATGAACAGCAGGGGGCTCATGAACTTGCGGCGCACGGGCTACGTCCTCACTGGGTGGCCTCGGGGGACGTCGTGCCGTCCGATCGGGGCTCGTTCGTTGCGGGCGGACCCGAGGGGGCAGGGGCCCGGTCGTCGTCGGCCGCGGCCGTCGTCCCGCCCGGGACGGCGGGCGGCTCGGCCCGGCGGAGGACCGCCCGGCGCGCCACCCACACCTCGACGCCGGGCGCCACCTCGAGCCGCATCCGCTCGGGCCCCAGCTCGACGATGCGCCCGTAGATGCCGGCGGAGAGGACCACCTCGTCGCCCTCCCGCACGGCCTGGACGAGCGCCTCGTGCGCCCGGACCTGGCGTTGCCGCGGGAGGATGAAGAGGAGCCAGCAGAGGACGAAGGTGACGGCGACGACGATCAGCGGTTCCATGGCAAACCCGGGCGAGGTTAGCGCTCCACCGGCGCGACATGGCCATCGGGCGACGGCGGCACGGCGCCGCCGCGAGTGGCTGTCGGCCAGGCGGCGGCGACCTCCGCCCGCAGGGCGTCGAGGGTGCCCTCGGCGATGGCGTGGCGCACCCGGTCGACGAGGGCGAAGGTCCACGTCACGTTGTGGATGGTGAGCAGGCGCGGGGCGGTCGGCTCGTCGGTCAGCAGCAGGTGGCGGAGGTAGCCACGGCTCCAGCGGGCGCACACGGCGCACCCGCACGTCGGGTCGAGCGGGCCGGAGTCGGTGGCGTGGCGGGCGTTGCGCAGGTTCAGCCGGCCGGCGCTGGTGAGCACCGTGCCGTGGCGGGCCAGGCGGGTGGGGAGCACGCAGTCGAACATGTCGACGCCGTGCGCCACGGCGTCGACGATGCCGAGCGGATCACCGAGGCCCATGAGGTAGCGCGGCCGGTCGGCCGGCAGGACCGACACGGCGGCGTCGAGGGCCGGCAGCATCTGGGAGCGGTCCTCCCCCACCGAGAGCCCGCCCACGGCGTAGCCGTCGAAGCCGACGGCGACCGTACGCTCGGCGCTCTCGACCCGCATGGCCAGGTCGACGCCGCCCTGCACGATGCCGAACTGGTCGAGGTCCGGACGCTCGTGGGCGAGGAACGCCTTGCGGGCCCGCTCGGCCCACAGGGCCGTGCGGTCGACGGCCCGGCGCACGACTGCTTCGGGCGACGGCAGCGGCGGGCACACGTCCAACACCATCTGGATGTCGCTGCCGAGCTGCACCTGCACGTCCACCGCGCCCTCGGGCGTGAGGTGATGGCGGCTGCCGTCGTAGATCGAGGTGAACGTGGCGCCCGAGTCGTCGACCCGAGGGTGCAGGGAGAAGATCTGGTAGCCGCCCGAGTCGGTCAGCAGGTGGCCGCCCCAGTCGGCGAAGCCGTGCAGGCCGCCGAGCGCCGCCACCACGTCGGCCCCCGGGCGCAGCATGAGGTGGTAGGTGTTGCCGAGCACGACCTCGGCGCCCAGCTCCTCGAGGTCCTGCGACGACAGGGTCCGCACCGCCCCCCGCGTCCCCACGGGCATGAAGCACGGCGTGGCGAACGTGCCCCGGCTCGTGGTCACCGTGCCCACGCGGGCGGCGCCGCTCGTCGCGTGCACGGCGAACGAGAGCGTCACGCCGCCCCCTCCCGCCGCAGCAGCATGGCGTCGCCGAAGGACAGGAACCGGTAGCCCTCGGCCAGCGCCACCGCGTACAGGTCCCGCCAGCGGGGGCCGACGAACGCCTCGACCAGGGCCAGCAGCGACGACCGGGGCACGTGGAAGTTCGTGAGCAGCACATCGACGACCCGCCACGCCCACGGAGGGCGGATGAACAGATCGGTCCGCCCCGCGCGCCGGCCGGTGGCGGCGGCCGCCTCGAGCGCCCGCACCGCGGTCGTGCCCACGGCCACGACCCGGTCGGCGCCGGCGCACGCCTCGAGCGTGGCGTCCGGCACGCGGTAGCGCTCGGCGTGCATCTGGTGGTCCTCGACCCGCTCGGCCGTGATCGGCCTGAACGTGCCGAGGCCGACCACGAGTTCGACCTCGGCGATGCGAGCCCCGGCGTCCCGGCAGCCGTCGAGCACGGCGGCGGTGAGGTGCAGCCCGGCCGTGGGTGCGGCAACCGAGCCGGGCCGATCGGCGTACACGGTCTGGTAGCGGTCGGGGTCGGCAAGGGGCTCGGTGATGTAGGGCGGTAAGGGCATGGCACCGTGCCGGTCCAGCGCCGCCAGCTCGTCGCCCCCCGGCCCGACGTCGAGGCGCACGATCCGCGTCCCGTCGTCGTCCACCGGCTCGCCGACCTCGACGACGAGCCCGCCGTCGGGGGTGGACCCGGGCACGAGCCGCGTGCCCGGTGGGAGGCGGCGCCCCGGGCGGACCAACGCTTCCCACGTGCCCTCGCCGACGCGCTCGAGCAGCAGCACCTCGGCGGCCCCGCCGGTCGCCTTGCGCAGGTTCAGCCGGGCGGGCAGGACCTTCGTGGTGTTCACGACGATCAGGTCCCCGGGGCCCACGAGCCCGGGCAGGTCGGCGACCGTGGCATGCGCCGGGGGCCGGTCGGGCCCCCGGTCGACCAGCAGCCGGGCGGCGTCGCGTGGCTCGGCCGGGTGCTGGGCGATCGCCGTGGTCGGGAGCGGGTAGTCGAGGTCGACGAGCTGCATGGAGCGCGGCAACGCTACCGGCCCCGGCCGGCGGGTCGCCCGCCGGCACGGCCGGAGGTGGTGGAGTGCGACAGGCGGGGCCGGCTTGCGGTCAGGCCGTGGCGGCCGGGTCGGCGCCGGGGCCGGGGCCGCCCGCGGCAGGGCGGCGCCGGGCGACGCTGACCGGCGTGGCGACCGGCTCGGACGGCACGACGGGTGCCGGGTGGCGCAGGCCGCGCCGCAGCACGGGCCGGCCGTGCCGTAGACCGACTGGGCCTTCTGGCGCAGCGTGAGGTCCTCGCGCCAGGTCGGGAACGCGGGCATGTGCTCGAACCGGGGGGCCGGGGCGCCCAGGGCTCGCATGGCCAGGACGCGGCCCCACACGGCGCCGCGGGTGTGCAGCAGGTTGGGCCGCCGGCTCCGTCGTGACCGGCGACCTGCCCTCGGGCGTGATCGCCCGCGGCGTGCCGGCCAACGTCATCCGCAGGCGCTGAGCAGGCGGTCCGTCAGGGGCCGAGGACCGGCCCGCCGTCATGGCCCGAACAGGGTGGGCGAGCCGCCAAGCGGCTGGGCCGGCGGCACCAGGCCCAGGTGCTGCCACGCCGCCGGCAGGGCAACCCGACCCCGCGGCGTGCGCATGAGCAGGCCTTGCTGGATGAGGAACGGCTCGTAGACGTCCTCGACCGTCTCGGTCTGCTCGCCGACACTGATGGCGAGCGTCGAGAGCCCGACCGGGCCGCCGAAGAACCGTTCGCACAGGGCCGACAGGATCGCCCGGTCGACCTTGTCCAGCCCGAGGTCGTCGACCCCGAACAGCGCCAGGCCCTCCTGGGCGGTGCGCCGGTCCACCACCCCGTCGCCCCGGACCTCGGCGAAGTCGCGCACGCGGCGTAGCAGCCGGTTGGCGATGCGGGGCGTGCCGCGCGCCCGGCGGGCGACCTCGGCGCAGCCGGCGTCGTCGATGCGCACGCCGACGATGGCAGCCGTGCGCTCGACGATCGCCTCCAGGTCGGCGGCGCTGTAGTAGTCGAGGCGGGCGACGAGGCCGAAGCGGTCGCGGAGCGGCCCGGTGATGGATCCCGTGCGTGTCGTCGCCCCGACCAGCGTGAACCGCGGCAGGTCGAGACGGATGGACCGGGCCGCGGGGCCCTTGCCCAGCACGATGTCGAGCTGGAAGTCCTCCATGGCCGGGTAGAGGACCTCTTCCACGGCCCGCGGCAGGCGGTGGATCTCGTCGACGAACAACACGTCGCCGGCCTCGAGCTGGGTGAGCATGGCCGCCAGGTCGCCGGCGCGCTCGATGGCCGGCCCCGAGGTCACCTGGAGGTGGGCGTCGACCTCGTTGGCGATGATGCCGGCCAGCGTGGTCTTGCCGAGGCCGGGCGGGCCGGAGAACAGCAGGTGGTCGGGCGACTGGCCCCGCCGGCGGGCGGCCTCGAGGACGATCTCGAGGTGGGCCTTGAGCTCGGCCTGGCCCACGAATTCGGCGAGGCGGCGCGGCCGGAGACCCGTCTCGACGTCGGCCGCGTCGTCGTCGGGACCCGGGCCGGGGTCGAGCAGCTCCTCACGCACCACGGCCCGCTCCCCCGGCGGGGCGGCGAGCCGTGGTGACCGTCACGGCGGGCGCAGCCGGCCC